>JBDSMG010000028.1:0-112126 GCA_039915925.1 Sphingomicrobium sp. | reverse complement strand
GCGCGCTTGCCCGCGATGGCATGACGCAAGGCAAGCTCGACGCCATTCTCGAGCGCCAGATGGGCGATGAAGACAAGCGTGCGCGCGCCGATTTCGTTATCGACACCGGCGGCGATCTATCCACAACGGAGGCCCAGGTGCGCGACATATTGGCTTGTCTCGGACTCTCCGCAGGCAGATAGAAAAGCGATGCGCGAGATTATCTTCGACACCGAAACCACGGGTCTCAGCCCGGCCGGCGGCGACCGGCTGGTCGAAATCGGCTGCGTCGAGATGTTCAACCGGGTCGAGACCGGCCGCCACTTCCACGCTTATTTCAACCCCGAACGGTCGATGCCGAGCGAGGCGGAGGCGGTTCACGGGCTCAGCACCATCTTCCTGTCGGACAAGCCCAGATTTCACGAGCGCGCGGACGAGCTGCTTGAGTTTATCGGCGACGCGCCCCTGGTTGCGCACAATGCCAGCTTCGACTTCGGCTTCCTCAACCACGAGCTGACGCTCTGCAGCCGACCGAGTGTTTGCCACAGCCGGATGATCGATACGCTCGTGATGGCGCGTACGAGACATCCGGGCGCGAAACACAGTCTTGATGCATTGTGCACCCGCTTCGGGGTCGACCGCAGCCAGCGCGTAAAGCATGGCGCGCTGCTCGACGCGCAATTGTTGGCGCAGGTCTATGTCGAACTAACCGGTGGCCGCCAGATCGGGCTGGGCCTGGTCGCCGACACCGAAGACTCCGGAATGGCTCCGAAAAACGGGACGGTCACGGTCCGCGAGCCACGCGTCCCGCGTCCGCACCATGCAGCCGTGGAGGAACTTGAGCGTCACCGCGCGTTTATCTCGAAGCTCGCCAACCCGCTGTGGGGACGCTTCGCCGAAGCCGGTTGACGGGCACTCTATGCGGGTTCAGAGCCCCGCCCCGTCAGAAGGAGCTTCGCAAAGTGGACGTTACGGTTTCGGGCCATCAGGTCGACACAGGGGAATCTTTGCGCGAGCATGCCGCCAGCAGAATTGCGGAAATCACCGAAAAGCATTTCTCCCGGGCTGTCGGCGCCAACGTCACTTTTGGCCGTGGCCCGAACAATGATTTCACCTGCGACATCGTCGCGCCGGTCGCGCAGGGTGTGGTGCTGAAGGCCTCGCACAAGGCCGCCGAAGCGGTGATGGCGTTCAACGGAGCGGCCGACCGCATTGAAACGCAGCTGCGCCGCTACACCAAGCGCCTCAAGGAACATAAGGCCGAGCCGGCAAGCTATGTCGCCAATGCCGCCTATACCGTCTTTTCGGCGCGCAATGACGACGATCAGGACGAAGCGCCCGATGCACCTTTGATCGTCGCCGAAACCCGCGTCGACATTCCCGAAGCGAGCGTCTCCGATGCCGTGATGTTGATGGACCTTCGTCACACCAACGCGCTGATGTTCCGCAACTCCGCGACCAGCGAATATAATATGGTCTATCGGCGCGAAGACGGCACGATCGGCTGGGTCGAACCGACCGCCGGCTGATCGTTAGTGCAGCTGCCCGATTTCGTCGATTTCGAATCGATCCGGACGAACCTGTCGGCCGGAAACAAGAGGTCGTTGCTTCAGCAGATCTCGAATCTGGCCGCCCAGCGGCTCAAACTCGATGCGGCGGCCATCCTCGCCAGCGTGACCGAGCGCGAACGGCTGGGATCGACCGGCTTCGGCAGCGGGGTCGCGATCCCGCACGGCAAGATCGACGGCCTGGATAAAATTCACTGCCTGTTCGCGCGGCTTGCGGAGCCGATCGACTACAAGGCAATCGACGATCGGCCGGTCGACCTGGTGTTTCTACTTTTGTCGCCGCTCGGCGCGGGCGGCGAACATTTGAAGGCGCTGGCGGCGATCAGCCGGGTGACGCGGCACGACCATATCCTCGAAAAGATGCGCGGCGCGCGCAGCCGTGATGCGCTGGCCGCGGTGCTGATCGGAGCCGATGAGCGCGACGCCGCCTGAAACGGGCTTCGCCGGTCCAAAGTGAGCGACGAGCGGATCAATGCTGCCGTCGAAGCGTCCGCGCTGATCCGCCAGGCTCAGGCCAACGGAGACCATGCGACGCTCCTTCGAAGAGGCGATTCGGAACGCGGCGCCTTGCTGCTTGTGATCAGCAGCCGCGGGCAGCATGTCGCCTGCTTGCAGCGACAGCTCGAGCTAAGTTCAGGAGAATACAAGTGGAATCCGGTGGGGCCGAAACAATCGGCGGGTTCCGCCGAAATCTCGGAATTCCTCGCGACCCAGGCACGGTTCGACCCGGATTTGTGGCAAATCGAACTGGACATCGCGGAACCGGAACGATTCATCGCTGAAACGAGCATGTCGGGTTGACCCCGCCCGCCGCCGGGGTGAAAGCTGCTTCAACACAAGAGCGGGGGGCATTACCTCGACCGGAAAAAACCGGCGGGAATGCCACGCGAGACGGGGAACCACCCAAGGGGCCAGCGGGACGTATTCCGCGCGTAACAGGGGCCTTCCTGTAGGCGGTTCACCGCATGTTTAGCGGTTTTCATGTTCAATTCGATCCGTTCAGCGTTGCTGATTGTTGCAACGCTCAGCGCCACCTCGGTTGCGCCGGCCATTGCCGGACCCACTCCCGAGCCGTTGCTGCCGATGGTCAGCGCGTCGGTTCCCGAAGTGGTCACGCCGCAGCCGCTGGTGATCGAATCGACACCGCCCGAAATCCAGACCACTCCCGACGAGGAACAGCAATCCGAAGCTCCGGCAGTGCGCCCGTCCGGCAATCTCGGCTCGATGGTCGCCCAGCTCCGCAGCTCCGATCCGGGCAGCCGCGAGGTTGAATGCCTGGCCGTCGGCATCTATTTCGAATCGAAGAGCGAGCCGCTGGCCGGTCAGCTTGCGGTCGGCGAGGTCATCGCCAACCGCGCCAAGTCGAAGGGCCGCTTCCCGCCATCCTATTGCGGCGTGCTGTTCCAGCGCAGCCAATTCTCGTTCGTCCGCGGCCGCTCGCTTCCGAGCGTTCCGCGGTCCGGCCGCCAGTGGCAAACCGCCGTGGCCGTCGCCAAGATCGTCGACCAGGGGCTGCACGAATCCCCGGCAAGCAATGCTCTGTTCTTCCACGCCCGCCGAGTGTCGCCGGGATGGCACCTCAAGCGCGTCGCCTCGATCGGCAACCACATCTTCTATCGCTAAACGGCCGGGCGCGGCGGCTTAGTTCGCCGGATTGGCTCCGTTTGCCTTTTGTTCTAATCCGGCGCGATGGATCTCGCCGCCGATTCGTCCTGCTTTCGCGATGCGCCGCCGATCGCCGGTGAGGTCGCGCGCGGGGTAACGCGGCTGTTCTGCCGGCGCGACCTGTTCGCGATGTGCGAAGTGCCTCTGCCGAACGGACGGCGGGCCGACATGATGGCGATCGATCCCAAGGGGCTGCTGACCATCGTCGAGATCAAGGTCGCCAAGGCCGATCTGGTCGGTGACTGCAAATGGACGGACTATCTCGATTATTGCGACCGCTTCTTCTGGGCGGTGCCGCCGACGCTGGCGATGATCCTTCAGGAAGACCGCTATCTCCCTGGTGAGGCGGGGCTGATCGTTGCCGACCGCTACGACGCGGCGGTGATGCGGGAAGCCATCGAGCGGCCGCTTGCCCCGGCACGGCGCAAAGCGGAATTGCTGCGGTTCGCACGGCGAGCGGCACGGCGGCTGTCGGCGCAGATCGACCCGACGCTGGGCGAGGGGCAATAAGCCCTAAAGCTTGAAGTCGTTGGCGTTTTCGACCTTCTTCACCGGAGCGGCGGGTTTTTTCGCGGCTTCGATCAGCGCCAATATGTCGCGGCTGCGCACGTCCCTTTTGGCATATTCCCGCGCCGAATAGCCGGCGGCATGGTCGTGCTTGTCGGGATCCGCGCCATTGTCGAGCAGCAGCTTGGCGATGTCGCGCTGCCGCTGCTGGACGGCGACGATCAGCGCGGTCTCGCCCGAGCCGTTGGCCGCGTCGATCTTGGCATCGCGCGCGAGCAACTGCTCGGCCGCCTCGATGAATCCAACGCGCGCGGCAATGATCAGCGGAGTGTCGCCGTTGCGGCCGGGCAGGTCGGGGTTCGCGCCCTTGTCGAGCAGCCAATAAGTCCAGGTGTCGTCGCGGCGACCGATCGTGATGGTCAGCGGCGTGTCGCCGTTGGTGTCGCGGGCATTGACGACATTGGGCCGGCTGGTCTGCAGCGGGAGCGCCTTGTCGCCGTCCTTTTCGCGAACCGCCTTCACGAAATTGATTCCGTCGAAGCCAAGCGCCTGCCCGAACGCGGGGACCGCCGTTCCGGCCATACACACGGCAAGCAGCGCAAGTTTCGACATTTTCATAATCATTTCAGGTCCCCGCCTTGATCCCGCCCTGTTAGCAAAGCATGGCTGCCTTTGTCATGAACGATGACGCACCCTTCTGGACACGTCCGCTTTCCCAGCTCGACCGCGGGCAGTGGGAAGCTTTGTGCGACGGCTGCGGCCGCTGCTGCCTCCACAAGCTGGAGGACGAGGAGACCGGCATCCTCTATCCGACCAATGTCGCGTGCAAATTGCTCGACCGGCGTAACGGCCAGTGCACCGACTACAAGCATCGCAAGGCGATCGTCGACGATTGCGTGAAGCTCGACCGCAGCAAGCTCGACAAGCTCGACTGGCTTCCGGACACCTGCGCTTATCGCCTGCGCGCCGATGGCCAGCCGCTGCCCGAATGGCATTATCTGGTCAGCGGCAGCCGCGAGACGGTGCACGAGGCCGGGCAATCCACGCGCGGCTGGACCGTCAGCGAAGAGGATGCCGGCGAGCTTGAATATCATGTGGTCGAACGCGCGCTTTAGCTCGCTTGCGGTCCATGACGGACTGCCCGTGCCCGTCGACATCCGGCCAATGCGCAACGCCCGCCGGTTGAGGCTGCGCTACGACGAAAAGCGCGGGGTGCTGAAGCTCACCTGCCCGGTACGCACCAGCCGGCGAAGCGCGCTTGCGTGGGCAGCGGAGCAGCGGGCGTGGGTCGAGGCACAGATCGCCGCCGCAGCCGAGGGCGAGCCGTTCGTGCCGGGTGCGCTAATCCCGCTAGACGGGCGGGAAGTGCGCTTGATCTGGGATGAGGGAACGCCGCGCACGCCGGTGCTCGATTCCGATGAGCTTCGTTGCGGCGGGCCGCGCGATGGTTTTGCGCGCAGGATCGAGCGGTTCTTGAAGACGCAGGCGCTCGAAACTCTGTCGAGAGAAACGGCCGAATATGCGGCGAAGGGCAATCTTACCGTCCGCGCCGTGTCCGTCGGTGACGCCGATACGCGCTGGGGCAGTTGCACGGCGGACGGACGGATTCGCTACAGCTGGCGGCTGATCCTGGCCGAGCCGGACGCGCGCCGATATGTGGTGGCGCATGAAGTCGCGCATCTTGCCCATCTCGACCATGGGCCCCGGTTCAAGGCGCTGGAGGCAGAGTTGTTCGGGCCCGGCGTGAGTGCCGCCAAGGCGTCACTGCGGCGGAGCGGTCACCGGCTCAAGCGGCTCGGGCGCGGGCTCTGATCGGGGTGGCGGCGTAGCCGGCAGACGCTGGACCGGTTGGTTCGGTTGGTTCGGTTGCGGCTGCGGAAGCCGCTGCGGCTGTTGGGCGCCGAAGCCCTGATCGAGGGGCTGTTGCCCCGGAACCGTGCCATCGGGATATTGCTGAACGCCGTCCTGTTGCGGAGGATTTCCGGCGCCTTCGATCGGATTGCCGTCGGCATCGACCATCGGCTGCATGCCATTGTCGCCGAGCGGAGCGCCCCACATTTCTTCTTCGGGGTCGAGTTCCCAGTCGGGCATCGGCACTTGCGTATCGAACTGCTCGACCGGCCGGTTGGCGACCGCCCTGACCATGAAGTCGTGGAAGGCGTGCGCTGGCGCGGTTGCGCCCTGCAGGCCGGGGATCGGCCTGGCATCGTCGCGGCCCATCCACACGCCCGTCGTGAGGCCGCTGGAGAAGCCGATGAACCAGCCGTCCTTGTTGGAGCTGGTGGTACCGGTCTTGCCCGCGACGGGCCGCCCAATCTGCGCGGCGCGTCCCGTGCCCGTCAGCACGGCCGATTGCAGCAGGTCCGTCATCTCGGCCGCTACCCAAGGCGCGACGAGCACACGCTGCTCGATTTGCTCGTGCTGGTAGAGAACCCGCCCGTCCGTCGCGACTACCTTGCGGATGGCATAGGGCGTGACGGCAATACCCTTGTTGGCGACGGACGCGAAAGCGCGAGTCATGTCGATCAGGCGAACGTCGCTCGTCCCCAGAACCATCGACGGATAGGTGGAAATCTGGCCGGTGATCCCGAAACGGCGGGCCATGTCGGCGATGGTCGAAAAGCCGACCTGCTGTCCGATCTTGGCGCTGATCGTGTTGATCGACCGCGAGAAGGCTTCGCGCAGTGTGACGGGGCCAAGATTGGTGCGGGTCGAATTGCGGGGGGTCCAGCCGTCGATCGTCACCGGCTCGTCCACCAACGTGTCGGTCGGCTTCATCCCCGATTCGAGCGCGGTCAGATAGACGAACAGCTTGAATGCCGATCCGGGCTGGCGCTGCGCCTGGGTTGCGCGATTGTAGAGCGAGTCGACATAGTCGCGCCCGCCAACCATGGCGCGCACGGCGCCGTCGCGGTCGAGCGAGACCAAAGCGCCTTGCGCTCCTTTGGGTGCGTTGGCGGCGATGGCCTTGTCGGCAACGGCTTGCATGCCGGGATCGAGGGTGGTCCAGACGTCGATCGGCTCGCTGGTTTCGTCGATCAATGTATCGAGCTGCGGCATCGCCCAGTCGGTGAAGTAGCGGACGCTGTTCTGCCGAGTTGTCGGCTGCAGGCGGATGGTTGCCGGATCGACCGCGGCCGCCTGCTCGGCACTTACGAAGCCGTTCTCGACCATCGTATCAAGCACGACACGCGAACGGCGCCGGGACGCCTCGGCATCCGCCGTCGGCGAGTAATTCGAAGGTGCCTTGACAAGGCCGGCGATGATCGCCGCTTCGCCCAAGGTGAGATGATCGGCGCCATGGCCGAAAAAGCGCCTCGACGCAGCGTCGATGCCATAGGCGCCACCGCCGAAGTAGACGCGGTTGAGATACATTTCGAGGATCTGATTCTTCGAGAACTTCCGCTCGATCGCGATCGCGAGCACGCCTTCCTTGATCTTGCGGCCGATCGAATAGCTGTTGGTCAGGAAGACGTTCTTCGCCAGCTGCTGCGTGATCGTCGACGCGCCCTGCAGGCGGCGGCCGCTGCCGGCGTTCGTGATCGCGAACCTGGCGATGCGCATCAAGGCGATGGGATCGACGCCGATATGGCTGCGGAACCTTTTGTCCTCGACAGCGATCATCGCGGCACGCATCTGCGGCGGGATTTCGTCGTAACGCAGCCAGCGCCCGAAACTGGGCCCGAGCGAGACCAGCACCGTCCCATTGGCGGAACGCATTCGGATCATCTGGCCAAGGTCGCTGCGCTTGGTCAGCTGCTCGTAGCTTGGGAGTCGCGCCATCGCGACCGCGACCGCGACGATGAGCGCGAGCAGCCCTAGTACGCCCGCGTAAAGCATCACCTTCAGAACGCTTACGAGGCGCCGCTTGGCGGGTGCTGCATCGGGAACGCGGGCCATCGTTGTTCGGACGAATAGAAAGTCAGACGCCCGGCGACAATAGCATTACTGTTTGTCGTCCGCGGGCTCGAACGCGAGAGCGGCCGAGTTGATGCAATAGCGCAGGCCCTCCGGCCCGGGCCCGTCCGGAAAAACATGGCCCAGGTGGCCCTCGCATTTGGCGCATCGCACTTCGACGCGGGCCATGCCGTGGGCGGTGTCGCGATGTTCGTCGACCGCGCCGTCCGCTTTCGGACGCGTAAAGCTGGGCCAGCCGCTGCCGCTTTCGAACTTGCTGTCGCTGTCGAACAAGGGTTCGCCGCATCCGGCGCAGCGGAACTCGCCCTTTCCTTTCTCGGCAAGGAGCTCGCCCGTCCACGGCGGTTCCGTTCCCGCCTGGCGCAAAATCCGATATTGCTCGGGCGCCAGCCGTGCGCGCCACTCGTCGTCGCTGATTTCAACCTTGCTCATGGCCGTACTCCTGACGCCGCCGACGTTAGCCTTGGATTAACCCGGCTTTAGCCTTCGCCCAATAGACAAGCGCATGATGAGCCCAATTGCGCTCCTTGCAGGCGGCCTCATGGGCTTCGTCCTACTGCTCGCGTCGCCTTCCAGCGCTGCGGCGCAATGCCGGCTGTGCGACAAGCCGACAACGGAAATGCCGGTCGAGACCAACGTCGGGGCGCTCGAGGTGCGCGTTGAAACGCGGCTCGATTTCGATTCGGTGATCGTGATGGGCGCGGGCGACGGGAGTGCGACGCTGCGCCCGGACGGAACCCGAATGGCGACAGGAACACTGAGCGACGTTGGCGGGCGCGCCATGGTCGGGACCGTCTCCGTTCGGGGCATGCCGAACCGGTCCGTCCGCGTCGAGCTCCCGCGGATGGTGGTCCTTCACTCCGTCTCGGGCGGCGAAATTCGCGTCGAGCAGATCGCGAGCGATCTACCCTCGCTCGCGCGACTCGACGCCGCAGGCAATTTGACTTTTCATTTCGGCGGGCGGCTCGAGCTCAAGGGCGACGCGGACGGCGGCTATCGCGGCGAGCTCCCGATCACCGTTGACTATCTCTAAATCACTCCGATTCAGCCCAAATACGAACGCGCTGTTAACCTTAACCCTGAGCGAAGAAGTAACCTCGGAAGGTTAATGGAAGCGTCACGGACGTCCCGTCGATCTGCTCGGGGCGCCAACCAGATTAGATAAGTGGGGACACTTTCGATGACCAAACTCTTTCGTCTGACCGCTGCCGCCGTTGCTCTCGTAGCTGGCGCAAGCCCGGCTCTCGCGGTCAACCCCGACAAGAATGCGACCGGCACCGTCAGGATCGTCAAGCCGCTGACGTTGCTGTGGGTGCAGGACCTCGACCTCGGCACCGTGTTGCTTTCGGGCACGGGCGCCTGGAGCGGTGCTGCTGTCGGAATCACCAAGGCGGGCGTGTTCACCTGCCCCAACGCCAACGTGACCTGCTCCGGTGCGACGAAGGTCGCGAAGTACAAGATCACGGGCACGAACAATGCCGATGTCATCATCAACACCGGCAACGTCACAATGGTGAATGCCAACGATAATACGAAGTCGCTGTTGCTGACGGTCGACAGCCCGGGCACTGTCAACCTCGGTAACTCGGGGGCGGCCGGCTACACATTCTCGCTCGGCGGCGCGATCAGCGTGGATTCGACGACGACCGACGGCCAATACACCGGAACGTTCAACGTCACCGTAAACTACTAAAGTTTCGGGAGGGGTTACGCTGCCTTGAGCAGCGGGTGGATGGGGGCCGTCGGCAACGACGGCCCCTTTTTATTGCAATCAACAGCCATAGTTGACCGAAAATAAACCATTCGCAGCCAAACCGGCGTGACTTCTCCGAAACGGAGCAATGGGGACCGCACATGACGATCGTCACGAAAATCTCGGCCGCAGCCTTCGCCGCAGCGGCGCTTCTATCGACCCCGGCATCCGCCGGCATCGGCGACCTGTTGGTCGCTCCGACCCGGATCGTACTCGACGGCCGCCGCGGAGCGGAGGTCATTTTGAATAATATCGGCGATCAGCCCGCGACTTACCGGATTTCGGTCGAGTTCCGGCGGATGACCCCCGATGGTCAGCTGATCGAGGTCGCTCAGCCCACGGACGAGGACAAGAAAACGCAGGAGATGATCGCCTATGCGCCTCGCCGGGTGACGCTGCCGCCGCATCAGCCGCAGTCGATCCGCATTTCGGCCAGGCCACCGCAGGGGCTGCCCGATGGCGAGTATCGCGTCCACATGCTGTTCCGCGCGATCCCGCCGGCTACTCCGGTAGCTGCGGCATCGGACGAACCGCCGAAGGGCCTCAGCTTCAGCCTGACGCCTGTCTACGGTGTGACGATTCCGGTCATCGTACGGCTCGGCAATCTCGAGGCAAAGGCCGGAATCGCGAATGTTCACCTCGACAAGCGCGACGGGAAGCCGGCGGTTGCGATGGACATCAGCCGTTCGGGAACGCGTTCGACCTTCGGCGAAGTCCGCGTTCTCAAGGCTGGCGTCAAGGATCCGATCGCGCTCCAGCGCGCGGTCGCCGTCTACAAGGAAATCGGAACGCGGCACCTGCTGATCCCGGTCAGCGAGTCTGCCAAGGCCGACCTGACCGGCCCGGTGACCGTGCAATATGTCGAAACCTTCGACGACGGGTCGCACACGATCGCGGAGACGCAGACGGTTCTGCGCTGAGCGACGGGGCGGGATAGAGGCCAGGGCCGTGCGCCCGGTGACCAAATGGCTTCGGCGGTTGGCGACCTTGGCCGCGCTCGGCTTCACCGGCGCGGTCGGAGCGTCTTCGAATCAGCCAATCGGCGACAAATGGACCGCAAATGCGGACGAGCAGTTCCTTCTTGACGTCAATATCCGCCAGCTCAAGCTGGGCGATGGCGTGCGCGCTTACGACACGCCGACCGGCACCTGCGTGGTGTTCGGAGACTTCCTGACCACGCTCGACGTGCCGATGAAGCTCGACCTGACCAGCAAAACCGCCAGCGGCTGGGCATTCAAGGAAGCCAACAAGATCAACATCGACTTCGGTGCAATGACGGCGCGCTATCGCGACAAGACCGAGACGATCGAACCGGGAACGATCCGCGAAACTCCCGAAGGCTGGTGCATCCAGAGCACGGCGCTTGGCCGCTGGTTTGGCATCGGTGTGAAGCCGATGACATCAGGTTCGATCATCCTCCTGGAATCCGAGGCAAAATTGCCGGTCGAAATGGCGATGGAGCGAAAGCGCCGTGCCGCTCAGATCAAGCCGGCCAAGTTCGATCTGGGTGAGCTGCCGCAGGTGCGACTGCCCTACCGCATGTGGCGCGCTCCGGCGCTCGACTTTGTGGTCAGCGCCGGCGCCACCTATCGCGCGAATGATGGCGTTCGGGTCGACCGGCGCTCGTCGGTGCTCGCTGCGGGCGAGATCGCGCGACTATCCTACGATGCGCAGATGTCGACCGATGACAAAGGCAAGCCCAACATTGCACGCTTTCACGCGTACAGGTCCGACCCGGAGGGCGAATTGCTCGGCCCGTTGCACGCGACGCACTTCGGAGTCGGCGATGTCGCGGCGTTCGATAGCCGATTGAGCGGCAATCCGCGCACCGGCCGCGGTGCCGTCGTCACCAATCGCCCGCTGATGGCCCGCGCCGCCTTCGACCGCACCCGGTTCGAAGGCGATCTTCCGATTGGCTGGGAAGCGGAGATCTATCGCAACGGCGAACTGCTGGCATTCGCGAAGCCGACGGCCGATCAGCGCTATTCCTTCGAAGACGTGCAGCTCTTGTACGGCGAGAACGAGATCAGCATCATCATGTACGGTCCGCAAGGGCAGGTGCGGACGCGCAATGAAGTCGTCAACGTAGGCCAGGACAACGTCCCGCCGGGCCAGACCTGGTATTGGGCCGGGTTCAACCAGCCCGGGCGCGACCTCGCACCGCTTGAGCGGCCACCCGACGCTGTTCCCGAGGCGCGGTCGCAAGCCACGATATCAGTGGAGCATGGACTGGACGAACGTACTTCGGCCGGCGTTCTTGCACGTATGATGCTGGTCGGCGACGAGCGCGTCACTGTGGTCGAAGGATCGGTGCGGCGGTCCATCGGCAAGACGATGGTTGAGGTGTCCGCCGCGCGTGAAACCAGCGGCGGCACGGCGATCAGGACCCAAATGCTTGGCAAATTCGGGAAACTCAACGTCAGCATTGAAGGGCTTCTTGCGAATGACTTTCATTTGCTCGGCGGGCGGGAGCGCACCATTCGCGAAGGGCGCATGGGGCTCGACGCGCCGGTGCGTATTGGCCGGCAGCTTGTTTCGACTCACGCCGCGGCGCATTTCCGCAGCCTTGAGGACGGGTCTCGCGAGGTCGAGGCTTCTGCAAGGCTTGCCACAACGATCGACCGCTTCAACCTTGCAACCGACCTGCGCTACCGCAAGCAACTGCTGAGCTTCGGTGCCCCCAACCCGGGCGAAATCAATCTTGGCCTCCTCGGATCCGGCCGGATCGGTCATGTGCGCCTGAGCGGCGCGGCCAGTTTCGACATCGCGCCGCGGACGCGGTTCCGGACCGCGGAGCTCTCGGCATATTGGTCCAAGTCCGAAAATATCGATTGGGAAGGCGGGCTCGTCTATGACATGGCGTCAAAGCGCGGCCGGGCTCGCGTCACGCATGTGCGCAGGCTCAATTCGATGGCGATCGCGCTCTCGGCGGAAGGCGCAACGGACAGATCCTTCGCCGCCGGCGTGAACCTGATCTTCTCGATCGATCCGAATAGCCGGTTCAAGCTGTCGCGTCGGCCGATCGCCGGTGCCGGTGCGGTCCGCGCTCGCGTTTACAGGGATCTCAACGACAACGGCCTCTGGGACATTGGTGAACCGGCCGAAAAAGGCGCCTTGATCACCACCGGCGCGCGACCGTCGGAAAAAGCCACCGATGCAAAAGGTCTCACTCTGGTGGGCGGTCTGACGGCGTTCGATCCGATTGCCGTTGGGCTCGACACCTCAAGCCTGTCCGACCCGATGCTGGTGCCTCGAAAGGCACTGCAGGTCGTCACTCCACGGCCAGGCGTGCCGGCGCAGGTCGACATTGGCCTGGTCGGAGGCGGCGACGTCGAAGGCGCGCTGGTCAAGAATGGCGGAATGGGCTTCGAAGGCGTGACTCTCGAGCTGCTCGACGCGAACGGCAAGGTGGTCGCGACCGCCCAGACCGATTACGACGGTTTCTTCCTGTTCGAGCGGGTGCCCTACGGCAAATATCGCATCGCCGTGGCCAAGGATTCGGCAACCGCCGCGCGGCTTTCCCGCGATTTGCCTGGCCAGGTTGTGGTCACGCCCGAGCATTCGGTCGTTCGCATGGGCTCGATCCAGGTCAGTCCGATCGCCCAAATCGCCGCGAACTAGTCGTCTAAGCCAACTTCGATATGCGTCGTACCGCGCTCATGAGAGCGCGGTACGCCCTTGTCTGCGTTCAACAAAGTTATGGTGCGGTCGAGAAGACTCGAACTTCCACGGCCTTTCGGCCACAGCGACCTCAACGCTGCGCGTCTACCAGTTCCGCCACGACCGCACGTCATGAAAAGCGCTTCGACCGAACGGTCGCCGCTCCTGGCAAGGCGGCGCCTCTAGCAAAGGCACATGAGGGGTGCAATGGCGGTGAAGCTGTCCCATTGCGGGACGGCATCTTAAGACTTTCTTTACCATTTGCCGACGCAGGCGTTACGCAGTGGCGATGCTCATGCTTCTCGCCGCCATTGCCGCTGCCGCGGCAGAGCCAGCTCCCCCGGCCGGAGTCACTGTCCGCGCGCAGGCGACCATCCGCATCATCAGCGCGACGCGGCTGCGCGTCGGCGCCAACCGCAGCGAAGAGGGCGAGCCGGTGCGCGCCACGGTCATCCGCGACGTCGATGGGAAGACGCTGCCCGCCCGCCTCGTCGAGTTCGAGTAGTTCAGGCCCGCGGCGGGCCGAGCGTGATCGTCAGCCGATCGCCACCCGCCGGTACATTCACTTCAGCGCTGTTGAACGTGGCATTCGCGCGCGGCTCGAGCGTGCGCGCCGGCGGAGCGATGGTCCAGCTGTAAACGATTTGGCCAGTGCTGCTGCGTAGCTGGGCGCGGATCGGCGGGACGCTCTGGGTCTCGTCGGTGGGATTGATGACGCGGCCGGTCACCGTAAGCAGTTCCTGCCCGCTCGCGAGCGACTGGCGGTCGTTGTGGGTCAGCATCAATTGCAGCGGCGTCTCGCCTGCCTGAGCAAGGCCAACCTTGGCTTTCCATTCGGCCGGCGCGAGGAACCAGAAGGCGGCGGCAGCGACGGCCACCAGCAGCACGAGCAGCAGTATAGCGCGCAGCGGGCTGCTCCGACGCTCCTCCAGGTGATCGCGCGGGCCGAAGGGGGCGAAATCATCGTCCTCCTGAGCCGCGCTGTCCTGATGCTGCCAGACGTGCACGTCTTCGTCGACGGGCAGGTCCTCTTCGACTGGCGCGTCGATGACGCGCTCCGGCGTCGCGACCATGGGCACGAACCCGGGCGGCTCGGCTTCCACTTCCGCTTGGCCGGAGGCAGGCTCCTCATATTGGCGGGTTGCGGCCGGCTCGGGAGAATATTCCTTTTCCGGCGGTTCAACGGTCCCGGGCTCGGCAACCTGCTCCGGCTCGAGCTCGAGTTCCTGCGGCTCGGCGGGGTCCTGGTGCCAGCTGTGCTTGCACGAAGCGCAGCGGACCTGGCGGCCACCGGCAGGAATCGCGCCGTCCTTGACGACATATTGAGTTCCGCATTCCGGACAGGTGAGGATCATTCGTCTGCACCCTTGTTTGGCGGCGGTGTTCAATATCCGGTAAACAGGAATGCGCAGCCATTGGCAAGGCGGTGCGGCCTGTGCGATTAGCAGGCAATGTCACCGGCCAAGGGGCTCCAGCCTGTCCGCCATCGTCGAATTCGATAGCGTCGGATTGCGCTACGGCACCGGGGCCGAGGTTCTGCGCGACCTCGACTTCCGCCTTGCGAAGGGAAAGTTCTATTTCCTGACCGGCCCGTCGGGCGCCGGAAAGACGTCGCTCCTCAAGCTGCTCTATCTCGCCCAGCGTCCGACGCGCGGCCGGATCAGCCTGTTCGGAGACGATCTCACGGACGCGCCGCGCGATGCGCTGCCCATCTTCCGGCGCCGGATCGGCGTCGTCTTCCAGGACTTCCGGCTGGTCCGGCACCTGTCCGCCTTCGACAATGTCGCGCTTCCGCTGAGGATCAGTGGACGCAGCGATACCGAGATCGAGGGGCCGGTACGCGAGATGCTGGCCTGGGTCGGCCTCGCCGACCGCGCCAGTGCGCGCCCGGCAACGCTATCGGGGGGCGAGCAGCAGCGGGTGGCGATCGCCCGCGCCGTCATCAGCCAGCCCGAATTGCTGGTCGCCGATGAGCCAACCGGCAACGTCGATGCGGAGATGGCGCAGCGGCTGATGCACCTGTTCGGTGCGCTGAACCGTCTCGGGACGACGATCGTGGTGGCGACGCACGACATCGGCCTGATCGCCTCGGTCGCCGGCGCCGATCTCATTCGCCTTGAAAATGGCGTTCTGGTCGACCGCACCGGAACGCTCCGCAACCCGCCAGGCACGGGGCCGTCCTGATGTTGGACTGGCTGTTCGCATCGGCGGCCGAGCGCCGCCTGCTTCCCGGAGGACGGTTCAGCGGTCCGACGCCGTGGGTAATTGCGATCATGACGTTCGCGATGCTGATCGTCGCGGCGGCCGGGCTAGCGCTATCGAATGCCGCGGGCGTGGTCGCACAAGGCGTTCAGGGCCGTTATGTCGTGCAGATCCCCAACGCCGGCGCCAATCTTCCAAAGGTGCTTGCGGCCGTGCGCTCCGCTCGGGGTGTGGTTCGCGCCGATGCGGTGCCCGAAGCCGAAATGCGGCGAACGCTCGAACGGTGGATGGGGCCGGCCGGAGCATCTTCGGACCTGCCGGTGCCCGCGCTCATCAACTTCGATGCGAAAGCGGAAGCCAACATCGGCGCGGTCGAGCAAGCGGCCGCCCGCCTTGCGCCGGGCGCGCGTATTGCAGCGCACCGCGAGGCCGTCGCCCCGCTACTTCGCTCGATGCACGCGCTGCAGTGGCTGACGCTCGCGCTCGTCCTGCTGATGGGGTTGGCGACTTCGGCGACGGTGGTGCTCGCCGCCCGCGGAGCGCTCGACACCAATCGCTCCACCATCGACATCATGCATGGCATCGGCGCGACCGATGTGCAGGTCACGCACCTGTTCCAGCGCAAGATCGCGCTCGACGCGCTCGTCGGGAGCCTCGCCGGAGGATTGCTCGCGGGCATCGCGCTGCTCCTGCTCGTCGCGGGCGGAGCGGGGCTGTCGGGTGACCTGGCCGGAGTGCCGTCGATTCAGGGCAAGGACCTGCTCATCCTCGCCATGCTTCCACTGCTGATCGTCGGCTTGGCGACCTGGGTTTCACGGCTTGCGGTCCTCACAGCCTTGCGGCGGCAGATATGATCGCGCGGCTGCTCGCCTTCCTGCTGATGCTGTACGGGCTCGGCTTTGTGCTGTTCGCGGTGACGCTCGGCAAACCGGCGACCGGTGCACCGACCGACGCCGCCATCGTGCTCACTGGCGGTCCGGGGCGCATCGAGCGCGGGCTTGACGTCATTCGCCACGGCGGCGCACGCCGCATGCTGATCGCGGGTGCCGACCCGTCCGTGACCAAGGCCGACCTCGCCAAGCATATCCGTGGCAGCGGCGCGATCCTGCGCTGCTGCGTCGACCTCGGCAGCGAGTCCGTCGACACCCGCTCGAACGCCGAGGAAGCGCAGCGCTGGCTTGCCAAGGGCCGTTACAAGTCGGTCCGGCTGATCACCAGCGACTGGCACATGCGCCGCGCGAACTATGAGTTCCGGCGCGTGCTCGGCGGCAAGTATCAGATCGTGGCGGACAGCGTTTCGACCGAGCCGCGCTTCCTCACCCTGTTCGGCGAATATAACAAATATGTTCTGCGCCGGATCGCGGTGCGGTTCGACATCTGAGCGCCGCGACCGATGCAGCTAGTCCGCTCGTTCATCTATGCGCTCCTCTTTTACGCGGGAACATTGGCGTTCTGCGCGATCGGGCTTGCGGCCGGCCTGTTCGGAACCGGACCGATGCGCGCAATGGTGACCGCCTGGGCGCGGTTCAATCACTGGGCGGTCCGCCACGTCCTCGGCATCCGCATCGAGGTCGAAGGGCGCATACAGCCCGGACCGGCGCTGATCGCGGTCAAGCACCAGTCGATGTTCGAAACCGTCGAGATGGTGCTGATCGCCGACGCTCCGGTCATCGTGCTCAAGCGCGAGCTGACGCGCATTCCCCTCTTCGGCTGGATCACGCGCTGCTACGGCATCATTCCGGTCGATCGCGAAGCGGGCGCGAAGGCGCTTCGCGAGATGCTGACGCTTGGCCGGAAAGCGGCTGACGCGCGGCGGCCCATCATCATCTATCCTGAGGGAACGCGCGTGCGCCCGGGAGAAACGCCCGATCTTCGGCCAGGCTTTGCAGGGCTTTACCGGGGCTTAGGCGTTCCCGTGGTGCCGGTCGCCGTGAACAGCGGGAGGCTGTGGGGCCGCGGCCTGGTCAAGCAACCCGGAGTGATCCGCTTCGTGATCGGCGACCCCATCCCCGCCGGC
Source organism: Sphingomicrobium sp. (assembly GCA_039915925.1). Taxonomy (GTDB): domain Bacteria; phylum Pseudomonadota; class Alphaproteobacteria; order Sphingomonadales; family Sphingomonadaceae; genus Sphingomicrobium. The sequence goes on along the minus strand of JBDSMG010000028.1, from coordinate 94,857 downwards.
CTCAAGCGCGAAGAGGTCGAGCGGCGTGTGCACGAAGCTATCAACGTGCTTGAATTCCTCCCTGCCGGCGCGGCCCGCGGGGAGGGGACCGTCCGAAGGACGGTGGAGGGGTAAATTAGGCCGGCCCCTCCACCATCGAATCTTCGTTCGATGGTTCCCTTCCCGTAGCTGAAGCGACGGGAAGATTCAGCCTCGCAGCTTCGCGCCGAGCTTTTCGGCCGCCGCCACGATCCTTCCGGCGATGCTCGCGAGTTCCCCGTCGGTGAAACTCTTCTCGCCTGGTTGAAGCGTGACCTCGATGGCGAGCGACAGGCCGTCGGCGGACTCGAACCGGTCGAACAGGCGCGCGGCGACGATCGCCTGCTTGTCGGCACCACGGACCGCTCGAAGCAAAGCGTCGGCGGTGACATCGGTCGCGACGAAGAAGGCGAAGTCGCGGGTGACGGCCTGCAGCGCGGGCGGATCAAAGGCAGAGCGGGAACGGCTGCTCGAACGCGGCGCGGGGATCAGGTCGAGATAGATTTCCGCCGCCACGGCTCCGGCGGGTGCGTCGAGCCCTTTGATCAGGCGCGGGTGAAGCTCGCCGAAGCTCGCAACGATGGTCTTGGGGCCGAGGCCGAGCCTGGCCGAGCGGCCGGGGTGCCACTCCGCACCCGCATCGGCGAACAATTGCAGGTTCGCAACCGGCGCGCCTACCGCCTCAAGCAGCGCAAAGGCTTCCGCCTTGGCGTCGTAAGCGTCGAACATTTTCGCCTTGCCGCTTTGCCAATTTCGCGGGCTCTTCTCCCCCGCGAGCAGCAGGGTCAGCGTCGGCCGTTCGCCCTCGTCGAGATAACGGCGACCAATCTCGAACAGGCGCACGGTTGCCGCGCCCCGATCCATGTTGTGCCGGGCCGCGGCGATCAGGCCAGGCAGGAGCGAGGGCCGCATCACCTTCATTTCCTCGCTGATCGGGTTGGCGACGCGCCAGTCGCCACCGCCGAATGCATCGGCCTGCGCTTCCGAGATGAAGCTCCAGGTGACCGCTTCGTCGAGTCCGCGTGCGGCCGCCGTGCGGCGGGCGCGGCGCTCGACCAGCTGAGCCCGGCTTGCGGTCGGAAGCGCCACTCCGTCACGGCGTGGGAGTGGTGTCGATGGGATGCCGTACAGCCCCTCGATGCGGACGATCTCTTCGACCAGGTCGGCGGGTCCATCCACGTCGCGCCGCCAGCTCGGAACGCGCATGGCGTCGCCTTGCGCTTCGAACCCGAGGCTCGACAGGATCGCGCGCTGGCGCTGCTCGGGTACGTCAAGCCCGCCGAGCGCGTGAGTGCGTGCCGGGTCGAAGGGCACCAGCTTCGGCTCGAGCGGCGGTTGGCCGGCGCGGATCACCGCCGAAGCCTCTCCCCCGCAGATGTCGAGGATCAGGCCGGTCAGGATTTCCAACCCGTCCTCAAGGAAGCCGGGATCGACTCCGCGCTCGAAGCGGCTGCGGGCATCGCTGGTAATAGCGAGCGCCTGTCCGGAACGCGCGATGCGCTCGGGCGTGAAGTAAGCGACTTCCAGCATCACGTCGGTGGTGCCTTCGGAAACGCCCGATTCCTCGCCGCCCATGATTCCGCCGATGTCGTGCACCTTGGCGTCATCGGCGATGACGGTGACGAAGCCGGGGAGTTCATATTCCTTGCCATTGAGCGCGAGCACCGTCTCGCCTTCGCGGGCGAGGCGGGCGGTCAACCCGCCGGAAAGCTTTGCCGTGTCATAGGCATGGCTCGGACGGCCGTGGTCGAGCATCACATAATTGGTAATGTCGACCAGCGCGGAGATCGGGCGCTGGCCTGCGGCCTTGAGGCGGCGCTGCATCCATTTGGGGCTGGCGCCATTGCGAACACCGCGGATCGCGCGCCCGTGGAAAGCCGGGCAGCCTTCGGGATCGTCAATACGGATCGACACGGGACAGGGCTCGCTGCCCTCGATCTGCGGCACTCCAAGCGGCTTGAGCATGCCGATCCCGGCTGCGGCGAGGTCGCGGGCGATTCCGCGCACGCCCATGCAATCCTGCCGGTTGGGCGTGATCGCAACGTCGAACACGGGATCGTCGAGTCCGGCCAAGGCCGCGAAGCTGGCGCCGACAGGAGCATCTTCGGCAAGCTCGATGATGCCGTCATGCTCCTCGCCAAGCTCCAGCTCGCGCACCGAGCACATCATGCCGTTGCTCTCGACGCCGCGGATCTCCGCGACCTTCAGCGTCATGTCGGAGCCGGGCACGTAGGCGCCCGGCGGCCCGAACACGCCGACCATTCCGGCGCGGGCGTTGGGTGCGCCGCAGACGACCTGCAGCGGCCCGTCGCCGGCATCGACCGTCAGCACCTGCAGCTTGTCGGCCTGCGGGTGGCGCTCGGCCGTCAGCACCTTCGCGACCTTGAACGGCGCAAGCGCTTCGGCAGGATTGGAGACGTCCTCGACCTCGAGACCAATCGCGGTCAGCTTTTCGGCGATCTGCTCGGCCGTCGCCTCAGTTTCGAGATGATCCTTCAGCCACGAAAGGGTGAATTTCATATTCCCCCCTCGCGCTTGCGCTCGACTGATCCGCTCGTGTCGAGCGAAGTCGAGACAGGTTGCCAGAAAGGTCCCTCGACTTCGCTCGGGACGAACGGGGACGCCGCGGACCAAGAGCCTCTCACGCCCCAACTCCCGCCGACAGCGTGGGCACGTCGAGCGCCCGGAAACCGTAATGCTTCAACCAACGGATATCACCGTCGAAGAAGGCGCGCAGGTCGTTCATTCCATATTTGAGCATTGCGAGGCGGTCGACGCCCGTGCCGAAGGCGAAGCCCTGCCACTCATCGGGGTTGAGCCCGCAATTGGCGATGACGCGCGGGTGGACCATTCCGCTGCCGAGCACTTCCATCCACCCTTCCGATCCGCCCACGACGCGGCGGCCTTTCTCCATCGACCAGCCGACATCGACTTCGGCGGAGGGCTCGGTGAAGGGGAAGTAAGACGGGCGCAGGCGCAGGACGATGTCGTCGCGCTCGAAATAGGCCTTGAGGAAGGTCTCGAGCGTCCACTTGAGATGGCCCATGTGGATGCCGCGGTCGATCACCAGCCCCTCGACCTGATGGAACATCGGCGTGTGGGTGGCGTCGCTGTCGGAGCGATAGACGCGGCCGGGCGCGATGATGCGGATCGGCGGCGGAACGTTCTGCATCGTGCGGATCTGCACCGGCGACGTATGGGTGCGAAGCACGCGCGGCTCCTCGCCTTCGCTCCGCGGCTCGCAGTAGAATGTGTCGTGCATCGCCCGCGCCGGATGGCTCTCCGGCATGTTGAGCGCGGTGAAATTATACCATTGCTCCTCGATCTCCGGCCCTTCGGCGACGGAAAAGCCGAGGGCGGCGAAGATTTCGGCAAGCTCGTCCATGACCTGGCTGACGGGGTGAACCGAACCGCTCGGGCAATCCGCAGCTGGAAGCGTGAGATCGACCCGTTCGGTGGCAAGGCGGCGGTCGAGATCTGCCGCCTCGAGCGATGCCTTGCGATCGGCCAGTGCGGATGCAAACTGCTCGCGCAGGGCATGGATTTTTGGACCCTCTTTTCCCCGCGTCTCCGGGTCCATCCCGCCGAGCGATTTCAGCATAGCTGTGATGCTGCCCGACTTGCCGAGCGCCGCCACGCGCAGCTGGTCGAGTGCTGCAAGGTCGGTGGCCGCATCGATCTGCTGGATAAGGTCGGAAGTCATGGTCCCGCGGCTCTAGCCGCGCTGCGACGCAAAATGCAAAGATGGCGAATGGTGGCCATCCACCCGCACATAAAAATGGGCGCCGAAGGTTTCCCTGCGGCGCCCACCTATAGTCTTTGCAACCCAGCTTAAGCGGCTTGCTTTTCTTCCTTAGGCAGCGCGGCCTTCGCCTGGGCGATGATGGCGCTGAACGCTTCGCCTTCGTGCATTGCGATGTCGGCCAGGACCTTCCGGTCGAGATCGATGTTGGCAAGCTTCAGCGCGTGGATGAACTGGCCGTAGGTGAGGCCTTCCGCGCGGACCGCGGCGTTGATGCGCTGGATCCACAGGGCGCGGAAGCTCCGCTTCTTCACCTTGCGGTCGCGATAGGCGTACTGGCCGGCCTTCTCGACGGCCTGCCGGGCGATGCGGATCGTGTTCTTGCGACGGCCGTAATAGCCCTTCGCATTTTCCAGGATCCGCTTGTGCTTTGCGCGCGTGGTTACGCCGCGCTTGACGCGTGCCATGTCCCGCTACTCCTTACTTGAGGCCGTAGGGCGCCCAGGCCTTCACCCGCGCCGTATCGGCGTCGGCAAGGACCTCGGTACCGCGGTTCTGGCGGATATATTTGCTATTGTGGCTGATCAGGCGGTGGCGCTTGCCGGCGACGCCGTGCTTGAGCTTGCCTGAGGCCGTGAGCGTGAAGCGCTTTTTGACGCCGCTCTTGGTCTTGAGCTTGGGCATTTTCGTCTCCTGTGTGTGCCGCTCGGCAAGCGAGCGGCGACGTTTCAGAACAGCCACGGCAGCCCTAACTGGCCGGGCGGTTCACTTTTCCAACGATCTGGAAAGAGCGTGCCCTTAGAGGGGAGAGGGGGATTTGGCAACCCGCTCCGCCCTCACCAGGGCAGCGGCGATCCATCGTAATTGAAGAAGCCGCTCGACTCGGCGGCGCTGAGGCCGGCGATGGTCTTGCGCAACGCCGTCGCGCTGGTCTCGACCGTCAGCGGCGCGTGGCTTCCGCCCATGCGAGTCTTGACCCAGCCGGGGTGGAGCAGGGCCGCGACGACGGAAGGATTGTCGATCGCAAGGCTGCGCCACGCCATGTTGAGCGCGGCCTTGGACGAGCGGTAGGCGATGTAGCCGCCGGAGCTGTTGTCCTCGATGCTGCCCATCTTGGTGCTGATCGCGACCAGCTTGCCGCCCGATTGGGTGACGTGGGGAAGCACTGATTGCGCGAGCAGGAACGGCGCGATGCTGTTGACGGCGAACGCCTCCGACCAGCCGGTGGCGTCCATGGCGGTGTGCACCGACTGCGGGCCGTAGGTGCCTGCATTGGCGATCAGCAGGTCGAGCGGCCTGTCGATCCTTTCGCCGAACCGCGCGACCGCATCCATCTCGCGCATATCGAGCAGCTCGACGGCGACGCCCAGATCGTTGAGTTCGGCAGACGGTTCGCGTGCAGTCGCGGTAACGTCCCATCCATCCGCCGCGTATTGCCGTGTGAGTTCCAGCCCGATGCCGCGGTTCGCGCCAGTGATTAACACGGTGGGCAATGCGCGCCTTTCTCAATTCGACGGGTGAGTTCGCTCGCCAGACAGATTAAAGCGGCATTGCGGAAGGACAAGGCATATGGGGCTATCGGGTGAAGATGGCGCGCTACGCGGCCGGACGGTGGCGGTTCCGGAAAGCCGTGCACTCGACATGTTTTCGGACATGATCGCGGCGCACGGGGCCGAGATCATCCGCTGTCCGCTGGTCCGGGTGCGCCCGCTTGAGGACAATAAGGCGCTCGACGCCTGGATCGGCCGGCTGACGGCCGGTGGCCACGACCTGCTTGCCTTCTACACCGGCGAAGGGGTTGTCCGGATCGTTGACCGGGCGGAGGAGATCGGGGCGAAAGACGCTGTCCTTGAAGCCTTTGCGCGCCTGCCCAAGTTGGTGCGCGGACCGAAGCCGCTGGGCGCGCTCCGCAAGCTCGGCTGCGGCGACTGGATCACGAAGGCGGGTCAGCCGACCACCGACGGCTTGATCGCGCTGATCGCGGGCCTCGAGGCTCGTGGGACGATCGGCTTTCAGGTCTATCCGGACGCGCCCGAAGACCGCCTGGCCGATGCCTGCCGGCAACATGGTTTCGGCTATGACCCGGTCACCCCCTATGTTTATGCCGCGGACGAAAGCGACGGGGCGGTTGTCGAGGTCATCCGCAAAATGGCCGCGGGTGAGATCGATCTGATCGCCTTCACCTCGCAATCGCAGGTCCAGCGGCTGATCGAGGTTGCCGAACGACGTGGCCTTCGCGCCGAGCTTGGCAAGGCGCTGGCCTCGACCCGAATCGCGGCGGTCGGCCCGATCACGGAACAGGCGGTCGTCGAGGCGGGGGGCGAAGTGCAGATCCGCCCCGAAGTCTTCCACATGAAGCCGCTGGTCGCCGAAATGGTGCAGCAGATGGGGGCGGCGCCCTAGACGGAAGCACTGCGCGCGATGGACGTGCGGGTCAGCTCCAGCCCAATGCCCACATTGGCGGCGGTGATGAGGACAGTGGGCATGCTTTTCCTCCGCCAAGAGGAGAACGCATGTAACTGTAGAAGTTCGCGTTTAGGAACGGTCGCCGCCTACGTCCGCTTTCGCCCATTGCGGACATTCGCGCAAAGCCTACTCTGCGCTCATGCAAGACTTCGTCACGCCCACTCCGAAGCTTCGCATGGTTCAAATCGTGCTGCACTGGGCTTGGGACCCGATTGGAGTTCGGGGCATGGCTGCCGACGAGTACGATCGCTACGTCGGTCCCGTTCTGGAGATGCTTAATCGCGCTGCTCCAGATAGTGAGGTGGCGGACTTCCTGACGAAGGTAGAGAGCGAGTGGATGGGGCTGACAGCAGATCAAGACAAAAATGAGGACGTCGCCTCGATGCTCCGAGAACTCGTCAACACGATGCGCTGAGCTTAAAGCTGATTGCTATCCGGTGCGGAAATTCGGCAGGCTTAATCAAACAAGCTCGAGACCGAGCTTTCGTCGGCGATTCGGCGCATGGCTTCGGCGAGCAAAGGCGCGATCGTGAGGCGGCGGATCTTGCCGTCCTTTGCGTCCGGCTCGCCGCTGTGGATCGAATCGGTGACGACGAGCTCGGACAGTTCGGAGGCGGCCACGCGCGCTCCGGCGGCACCAGACAGGACTCCGTGGGTGCAATAAGCGAAGACTTCGACCGCGCCCTGCTGTTTGAGCGCCGCGGCGGCGTTGCAGAGCGTGCCGGCCGAATCGACGATGTCGTCAATGAGGATGCAGGTCTGGCCGCTGACTTCGCCGATGATGTTCATGACTTCGGATTCGCCGGCGCGCTCGCGGCGCTTGTCGACGATCGCGAGCGGAGCGTTGTTGAGCCGCTTGGCAAGGCTGCGCGCACGCACCACGCCGCCGACATCGGGCGAGACGACCGTAAGATCGCGATTCGACAGTCGCGCCTGAATGTCCGCGGCGATCACCGGAGAGGCGAACAGATTGTCGGTCGGGATATCGAAGAATCCCTGGATCTGCCCGGCGTGGAGGTCGACGGACAGCACCCGGCTGGCGCCCGCGACGGTGATCAGGTTGGCGACCAGCTTGGCGGATATGGGCGTGCGCGGGCCGGGCTTCCGGTCCTGCCGCGCATAGCCGAAATAAGGAAGCACTGCCGTGATTCGCTTGGCCGAGGCGCGGCGCAGCGCATCGATGCAGATCAGCAGCTCCATCAGATGGTCGTTGGCCGGATAGCTGGTCGACTGGATCACGAACACGTCCTCGCCGCGGACATTCTCGTTGATCTCGACGAAGATTTCCTCGTCGGCGAAGCGGCGAACGCTGGCCTTGGTCAGCGGGATCTGCAGATAGTCGGAGATGGAGCGCGCCAGCGGCAGGTTGCTGTTGGCAGTGAGCAATTTCATGGTGATCGGCCCCAAACCCCGAGTGCGGCGTTGTAGCCGCCTTAGCCACCCGAGCGGGGCTCCGTAAAGCGGGAGCCGCTAAACTTGCGAGGAAGAGCTTCAACGCTAAAGCGGAGCCCATGACTGACCGCCTGACTATTGCGCTCGCCCAGATGAACCAGCGGGTCGGCGACCTCGACGCGAACGCGGCCGGCATCCTTGCCGTTCGCGACAGAGCCGCGGGCGCCGACCTGCTGCTGGTGCCGGAGCTTCAGCTGACCGGCTATCCGCCCGAGGATCTGGTGCTGAAGCCGGAGTTCGTTCGGCGGACAATGGAGGCGGCCGAGCGGCTGGTCGACGCCACGGCTTCACCCGGACCCGCGATCCTGTTCGGGACCATCATCAACGAAGGCGGCTCCAACTATAATGCGGTGATCCTTGCCGAGGGTGGACGCGTGGTCGGCCGCAGCCTCAAGCGGGAGCTGCCCAATTACGGCACGTTCGACGAAAAGCGCGTGTTCGCCTCCGGCCCGCTAGCCCAGCCGATCGACTTTCGCGGGGTGAAGCTGGGCGTGCCGATCTGCGAGGACATCTGGCTGGAGCGGGTGAGTGCGCATTTGGCGGGCGCCGGCGCGGAAATGCTGCTGGTCCCGAACGGCAGCCCGTACGAGCTCGACAAGGACGATCTCCGCCAGCGGCTGGTGCGGTCGCGCGTGATCGGGACCGGATTGCCGATGATCTATCTCAATCGCGTGGGCGGCCAAGACGAGATCGTGTTCGACGGCTCGTCCTTCGTCATGCATCCGGACGGCGAGCTCGTCGTGCAAATGGCCGACTGGGACGAGCAGCTGCTGCTCACCGAGTGGGAGCGAGGGCCGGACGGCTGGCGCTGCTCGACGCGCGAGAGCCACCAGCTCGATCCATTCCCCGCCGATATCTACCGCGCGATGATGGTGGGCCTGCGCGATTATGTCAGCCGCAATGGCTTCCCCGGCGTGATTCTCGGTCTTTCCGGCGGCATCGACAGCGCGCTTTCGGCGGCGGTGGCGGTCGATGCACTCGGCCCCGACAAGGTCTGGGGCGTGATGATGCCCTCCAAATATACCGGCAGCGAGAGTCTTGAGGATGCGCGGGAGAGCGCGCGCCTGCTCGGCTGCCGCCATGACGTCGTCACGATTGCTCCTGCCGTTTCGGCTCTCGACGACATGCTGGCGGAGGTGTTCGCGGGCACGCAGCCCGGCCTTGCCGAGGAGAATATCCAGGCGCGCCTCCGGATGGTCACGCTGATGGCGCTGAGCAACCGCTTCGGCCACATGCTGCTGACGACCGGCAACAAGAGCGAGATGTCGGTCGGCTATGCGACGCTCTACGGCGACATGGCCGGCGGCTATTCCGTGCTGAAGGACGCGTACAAGACGACGGTGTTCGCGCTGTCGCGCTGGCGCAACCGGGTGAAGCCGGAAGGCGCGCTTGGGCCCGATGGACCGGTAATGCCACAGCGCGTGATCACCAAGCCGCCGAGCGCGGAGCTTCGTCCGGACCAGAAGGACGAGGACAGCCTGCCCCCTTACGCACTGCTCGACCGCATGCTGGAAGGGCTGGTGGAGAAGGAATTGTCGGTGAAGGAAGTCGCGGACGCAACCGGCGCCGACATTGCCATCGTCGCGGAGATCGAACGCAAGCTGCTCACCGCCGAATATAAGCGCCGGCAGGCCCCGCCCGGCGTGAAGATCGGCACCCGCAACTTCGGTCGCGACCGCCGCTATCCGATCAGCAACGCCTTCCGGACTGGCAAATGACCGTCACCACCCGCTTCGCCCCTTCGCCTACGGGCCGGCTTCATGTCGGCAACATCCGGACGGCGCTTCACAATGCCCTGTTCGCCCTGAAGCATGACGGGCGATTCCTGCTGCGGATCGACGATACGGACCGCGCGCGGTCGACCGCTGGGTTCGACCAGGCGATCCGCGACGATCTCGACTGGCTCGGGCTCCGGCCGGACGCGGTCGCTCGGCAGTCGGAGCGGTTCGAGCTGTACGAACGCGAGTTCGAGCGGCTCAAGGCCGCGGGGCGCGTCTATGCCTGCTATGAAACGCAGGAGGAGCTGGAGCTTCGCCGCAAGGTGCTGCTCGGGCGCGGACTTCCGCCGGTCTATGAACGCAAGCCTTCGGACGCACCCGCGCTGGAGGGCCGCGAGCCGCATTGGCGCTTCAGGCTCGACCATGACCGGCCGATCGTCTGGAACGATTTGATTCGCGGCGAGCAGAAGTTCGACCCCAAACTGTTGTCGGACCCGGTCGTCCGGCGCGAGGACGGCAGCTGGCTTTATTTGCTGCCGAGCGTGATCGACGACGCAGATCTTGACGTGACTCACATCGTCCGGGGCGAGGACCATGTGTCGAACAGCGCCGCGCAGATCCAGATGTTCGAAGCGCTCGGAGCGAAGGTGCCGGAATTCGCGCACGAGGCGCTGCTGGTCGCCGCAGAGGGAAAGCTGTCGAAGCGGCTCGGTTCCCTCGGAGTGGAGGAGATCCGCTCGGCCGGACCGGAGCCGATGGCCCTGTTGTCGGTGCTCGCGCGGCTCGGCACATCGCAGCCGGTGGAGCCGTTCGCTGGCCTGGAGGAGATCGCCGCAAGCTTCGACTTCGCGCATTTCGGGCGTGCGCCCGCGCATTTCGATCTTCACGACGTCGAGCTGATCAATGCCCGGCTGCTGCACATGACCGACTTTGCGGTCGTCGCGGATCGGCTTGCGGACGGCGCGAGCGAGCAGGACTGGCTGCTGCTCCGCGCTAATCTCAGCCATCTCAACGAGTTCGCGGACTGGCTGACTGTCGTGAACGGTGACATTGGCTCACCGGAGATCGCAGAGGAGGACCGACCGCTCTTGGTGGAGGCTGTGCGCGTCGCCGACGGCCTCGACTGGAGCGCCGAACCCTGGCGCGCGCTGACCGACGAACTCAAGCAATCGACCGGCCGGAAGGGCAAGGCGCTGTTCCTGCCGCTGCGCCTGGCGCTGACCGGCCGAGAGCACGGGCCGGAGATGAGCGGGCTTGTCGAGCGCATGGGCAAAGATCGCGCCCTGGCCCGATTGAAAGCGGCCACCGAAGCGTGAGTATCCGTCATGCTGCGGTGCAGCAGCTAATTTACTTGCCGTTGAAATGATATGATGTAACATTCCTCTATCGACTCGAACGAAGGAGGGTTGAAATGCTTGCATATGCAGAAAGCCGCCAGCGGATCGGCGAACGCAGGTCCTCCCCATCCACCATGCTGATGATCATCGGCGCGCATGTCGCGGTGATCGCCGTCGCCATGACCATGAAGATGGCGATCGATCACGCGCCTCCGTTCAAGCCCATCTACGTCGATTTCATCAAGCAGCCGGAGCCTCCACCACCGAACCCGGTGCAGACGCAGCGCGCTGTGCGGTCGAAGTCGGTGCTCGATCAACCGAAGAAAATCATCGAGACATCCACGGGTCAGCCGACGGATGTGGACAACACCGACGTGCCAATCACGCCTGGGACGCAGCTTGCCGGAAACGACATTCCGATCGACTTCCCGCCATTCCGCCCGATCGTCGCCGACCCGGTGCGCATCGGCCCGCGCCTCGCCACGCCGGAATCAGCGCTCAAGCCGCCCTATCCGCCGTCCAAACTCGACTCGCAGCAGGAGGCCGCCCTTCGGCTCCAGCTTCAGATCGACGACAACGGCCGGGTCGTCGGCGTGCAGCCGATCGGAGTGGTCGACCGCGCCTTCTTCGAGGCGGCGCGCAAGCATCTCCTGGCCCGCTGGAGATACAAGCCGGCGACCGTCGACGGCAATCCGGTGCCGTCGTCGACGCAGATCACGCTGCGCTTTGAGCTGGACGGCTAGGCTTCCGGGGCTGGAAGGAAGTGCGCTCCCGGCCTATCTTCCAGCCCATGGCAATCTTTCCCCGCCCAGTCAGCCCCAAGGCCGCCATCGCGGACCTCCGCAATTATCTGCGCCACAGCAGCAGCCGCGAGCAGCGCCTCGGCGCACTGTTCGCGATTATCGCGACGGCGATCATCGTCTTTGAATTCTTTATCGATTCGCACATCAACATGGCTCCGGAACCGACGCTCATCTACGTGAAACAGTGGGATTCGAAGCGCACCGACGCGCAGATCATCGCCGACCAGAAAAAGGACCAGGCGGCGCGCGAGGCAGGGATGAAGGAACGGCAGCGGCAGTTCCAGCGCCTCGGGAAGCAGCTCGGGATTGAATAAAGACGCGGACTTCATGGCCGAAGCGGCGGCACTCGGCGAAGGCGCGCGCGGCCGAACCGCACCCAATCCCAACGTCGGCTGCGTCATCGTTTCCGACACTGGCGAAATTCTCGGTCGTGGAGCGACGGCCGACGGCGGGCGTCCGCATGCCGAAGCCCTGGCCCTCGCCGAAGCCGGCGAATGTGCACGCGGCGCCAGCGTCTTTGTCACGCTCGAGCCGTGCGCGCACGAGAGCGAACGCGGCCCGGACTGCACGGGCCTGCTGATCGCCGCCAGGCCGGAGCGAGTCGTGGCGGCAATCGAGGATCCGGACCCGCGCACCGCCGGCCGGGGGTTCGAACGGCTCAGAAGCGCGGGAATCGCGGTCAATGTCGGCGCTCTGTCTGAAGCTGCCGAACGATCGATGTCCGGCTGGCTCACACGCAAGCGGCTCGGCCGTCCGCGCGTGACGCTCAAGCTTGCGCTGTCGATCGACGGCAAGATCGCGCTGCCCTCCGGTGAATCGAAATGGATCACCGGTGAGGACGCCCGCGCCCACGTCCATCTCGAACGCGCCCAATCGGACATGATCCTGGTCGGACGCGGCACCTATCTCGCCGATGCGCCCCGCCTCGACGTTCGCCTGCCCGGGCTTGAGGAACGATCGCCACGCCGCGCATTGCTGACTCGCGGAGAAGCGGTCGACGGCTGGGAAACGCTGCATTCTCCGCAAGATGTGTTCGGACTTCATGACGTCAACGACCTGCTCGTCGAGGGTGGGTCCGCAACCGCGACGGCATTCCTGAGCGCCGACCTCGTCGACCGAATCCTGAACTACCGCGCGCCGATCATCGTCGGCGAAGGCAAGTCGTCGGTCGGCTATATCGGCCTCGACGCCATCGCCGATGCCCACGACCGCTGGCAGGTCAGCGACGGACGCGCACTCGGCGTCGACCGGCTCGAAGTTTACGAGCGGGTTCGGGCGGCTTAAGCGGCGGACATGTTCACCGGGATCATCACCGACGTCGGTACCGTCCGCAGCGTGGAGCAACGCGGCGATCTGCGGCTGGTGATCGGGACCGGTTACGATCTCAACACGGTCGATCTCGGTGCTTCGATCGCCTGTTCCGGCGTGTGCCTGACCGTTGTCGACAAGGGCGATGACTGGTTTGCGGTCGACGTGTCCGGTGAAACCGTCTCGCGCACAGCCGAATCCAGCTGGAGCGAAGGCACCAGGCTCAACCTCGAACGCTCGCTCCGCGTCGGCGACGAGCTCGGCGGCCATATCGTGACCGGCCATGTCGATGGGATCGCGCAGGTCGTGGGCACTTGCCCGGAAGGCGGATCGGTTCGGATCGGCTTTTCCGTTCCGTCGGAAATCGGCCGGTCGATCGCTCCCAAGGGCTCGATCGCTATCGATGGCGTGTCGCTGACCGTCAACGACCTGCGCGACGCCGACGGGACCACGCACTTTTCAGTGAACGTTATCCCGCACACGGCGGCCAACACCACGCTCGGCGCGATCGCCCAAGGCCGACAGGCCAATGTGGAGATCGACGTGCTCGCCCGCTATCTCGATCGGATGATGTCCGCGAGATCACATTAGAACCGCGCAAGAAGGCACTTTAAATCACATTGTAATGTGATATTGGCGCCGCATGAGCAGCAATCTCATCGACCGAATCAACGCCGTCATTGCAACTGGCGAGGTCACCCGGGCCGGTCTCGCTCGTGCCGCAGGCCTTCACCCGAACAGCCTTCGCAAGCTCGGCGCCGCCGACTGGAACCCGACCGCCGACACTCTAATGCGGCTCGAGAAGCTGCTACAGAGCGCGGAGGGCGAAGTGCTTGTCGGTGCCGAAGCGATCATCGACGAGGCGCGCAACGGCCGCATGTTCGTCCTCGTCGACGATGAGGATCGCGAGAATGAGGGCGACCTCGTCATCCCGGCGCAGATGGCCACTCCGGACGCGATCAACTTCATGGCCCGGCACGGCCGTGGGCTGATCTGCCTCGCCCTCACCAAGGAGCGGGTCGACGCGCTCGGCCTGCAGCCGATGGCAAGCAACAACCGCAGCCGCAACGAGACCGCTTTCACCGTCTCGATCGAGGCGCGCGAGGGCATTTCGACCGGGATCAGCGCGGCCGACCGGGCGCGGACCGTGGCGGTTGCAATCGATTCCGCCAACGGTCCGGATTCGCTCGTCTCGCCCGGCCATATCTTCCCGCTCGTAGCGCGACCCGGGGGCGTGCTGGTCCGCGCCGGCCATACTGAAGCCGCTGTCGACGTAGCGCGTCTGGCGGGGCTCAACCCCTCGGGCGTGATTTGCGAGATCATGCGCGAGGACGGCACCATGGCCCGGCTCGACGACCTCAAGCAGTTCGCCCGACGCCACGGCCTCAAGATCGGCACCATCCGCGAGCTGATCGCCTATCGCCTGAAGAAGGACCATCTGGTCGAGCGCGTCGCTTCGACCAGTTTCACGGTGCGCGGGGGCGCCGCCTGGCAGGGCCACGTATTCCGCGACAAGGCGACTGGCGGCGAGCAGCTTGCACTGGTCCACGGTCACATCGACCCGGAAAAGCCCGCGCTGGTGCGCATGCACAGCGTCGATATTTTTGCCGACATGCTGGGCGAGGACAGTCCGCGCTCGGGCAATCTGCAGGGCGCGATGCGGATGATCGAGGAGGCCGGTTCAGGCGTCGTCGTCGCGCTTCACCCGGCGATGCCGAGCGCCTTGTCGCGCGTGACCGACGTACGTTCGGGCAAGGGCGCCGAAAGCGGCGAAGGCCTGCGCAATTACGGCATCGGCGCGCAGATACTCGCCGCGCTCAACATCCATGAAATGATCCTGCTCACCAACACCCACCAATCGCCGGTCGCGCTGTCGGGCTATGGCCTCAGCATCGTCGAGGAACGGCCGATCGTCCGGAGCAATTGAAACATGGCAACGATCCTCCTCGTGGAAGCGCGCTTCTACGGCCATCTCAACGATATGCTGCTCGCGGGCGCCCGCCGCGCGGCCGAGGCGGCGGGCCATTCGCACGAGACGATCACCGTCCCCGGAGCGCTCGAGGTGCCCAGCGCGATCGCGCTCGCCGCCCGCAGCGGCCGCTTCTGCGCCTTCGTAGCCCTGGGCGTGATCATCCGCGGCGAGACCTACCATTTCGAGATCGTCGCCAATGAAAGCGCGCGCGCGATCATGGACCTGTCACTGCAGGGCTTCCCGATCGGCAACGGCATTTTGACCGTCGAGAACGAAGCGCAGGCAATCGTCCGCGCCGATCCCGAGCAGGGCGACAAGGGCGGCGATTCGGTGCGCGCCGCGCTGGCGCTGCTCGACCTCAGAGAGAATTACGGCAGCTGAGCGAGCGCAAGCCCCACCCGCTCGCCTTTCCCGCGCTTCTGCTCGGCAATGTCGCGCTTGCCTGCGGCCCGTGGCTGGTGCGGCTGGCCGATGTCGGCGCGGTGGCGGTTGGTTTCTGGCGGCTCGCCCTCGCTTTGCCATTGCTATTCCTGATTGCACACGCCGCGGGTCAGCGGCCGCACTGGCCGAGGGCCGCACTGATCGGCGCAATCGCGCTCGCCGCTTTGTTCTACTCGGCCGACCTTGCCATGTGGAACGTCGGAATCCGCATGACCAAGCTCGGCAACGCCACCTTGTTCGGCAATTTCGCAAGCTTCGGGTTCGCCGCCTGGGGTCTGTGGTTGACGCGCCGCTGGCCATCGCGAGTGCAGGCGGTCGCGCTCATCCTCGCGGCGGCGGGGTGCACGATGCTGATGGCGGGAAGCGCGGAGCTTTCGGTGCGCAACCTCCACGGCGACCTGCTCGCACTCGCCGCGGGCCTGCTCTACGCCGGCTATCTCATCTTCATGGAACGTGCGCGCACCGAGCTAAAGCCGCTGCCGGCGCTGCTGATCGCCAGCCTCGTCAGCACCTTGCTCCTGCTTCCAATCAGCTTCGCCCTTGGTGAGCAGATCTGGCCGCACGACTGGACTCCGTTGCTGATCATCGCCGTCAGCAGCCAGGTGATCGGCCAGGGACTGCTGATCTACTCGATCCGCACCTTCTCGCCGCTGGTCGTCGGCCTCGCATTGCTGACGCAGCCCGCGATCGGCGCCGCCATTGGCTGGATTTTCTACGATGAGCGGCTGTCCGCGCTCGACTGGCTCGGCGCCGCGGCGATTGCGGCGGCACTTGTGCTCGTGCGGTGGCCGCAACGGGACTTGCGCACAGGCGTTGGGGAGACCAGTTGAGCGACATGGACACTCCCAGCCCCCTCGAACGACTGCGCCGGCAGCTGGCTTTGGCCGTAGGCGAAAATGCCGTGTTCGACGGCTGGGGCATGGCCGCCGTAGACAGCGCCGCCGACCGGCTCGCAATCGACCGTGCCCAGGCGCGGCTGGCGATGCCGAAGAGGCAGGCGAGCCTGATCGACATCTACATCCAGGGCGTCGACCGCGCGCTTGAGGATCATTTCACTGAGGAGCGGCTTGCCGGCATGAAGATCCGGGAGAAGATCCGCGAACTCGTCTGGCAACGGCTGCAAATCATGGAGCCGGCGCGAGAAGCCGTTCGCCGCGGACTCGCGATCCTCGCCATGCCGCAGAACGTTCCGCTCGGCTTGCGCGTCTCGTGGAGGTCCGCCGACCTGATGTGGCGGATCGCAGGCGACACCAGCACCGACTTCAATCATTACACCAAGCGCATGACGCTCGGCGCGGTCTATGCCTCGACCATGCTAGTGTGGCTCGACGACCGCAGCGAGGGCTTTGCCGAGACCGCGGCGTTCCTCGACCGCCGAATCGACGATGTGATGAAGTTCGAGAAATGGAAGGCGCAATGGCGCAGCTCGGATCAGCGCCTCAGCGTCTCGCGCTTCCTTGGACGGTTGCGCTATCCGCCACGCTGAGCGCGCCACTGGAAATTCCTTCCCGTTAATGATAATCACTCGCAAATGAACGCGCCCTTCAAGACCGAAGTACTGACGCTCGATCAGCTACCGCTCGGCAAGCGGGCTCTGATCGCGGCGATCGACTGGGACTCCCTCGACCATGCCGAGGCGTGCCGGCTGAAGCATTTCGGGTTCGATGACGGCATTGCCGTTGAAGCGCTGCACCTCGGCCCGTTCGGCCGCGATCCGGTCGCGATCCGCGTCGGCCGAATGACGGTGGCAATCCGCCGCGCCCACGCACGGGCCATCCGCGTCACGCCCCAAAGCTGATGAATCCGCTTCCGCTCGTCGCGGTCGCCGGCAGTCCCAATGCCGGCAAGAGCGCTTTGTTCAACGCGCTGACCGGCGCTCGGCAGAAGGTCGGCAATTATCCCGGCGTCACCGTCGAACGGAAGTCAGGCCGCCTCGTGCTTGGCGACGGGCGGCCGGTCGAGCTGGTCGATCTTCCCGGCGCCTACAGCCTCGACCCGGCAAGCCCGGACGAAGCGGTCACCCGCGACGTTCTGCTCGGCCGGCAGAAGGGCGAACGCCAGCCCGACGCTTTGCTGATCGTGCTCGACGCCTCCAACCTCGACAACCACCTCCGCTTCGCGCTGCAGCTGATCGAGCTAGGGCTTCCCACCGTGGTTGCGCTGAACATGATCGATCTCGCCACCCGCGACGGGCTCGAGCTCGACTCGCGGGCGCTTTCGAAGTCGCTCGGAGTTCCGGTGGTCGAAACCGTCGCGGTTCGGCGTCGTGGCGTTGCCGACCTCAACCAGGCGCTGGATGCCTTGCTCGACGGCCCGGTCCGTCGGCCGATGCCGGACGTTTCCGGTGACCTTCTGCACTTGCAGCGGAAGGCCCGGGAAATCGCAACGGCCGCCGTGGTCCGCGAGACGCCCGTCCGGCGCTGGACCCACCGTCTCGACGCTGTGCTTCTGCATCCCGTCGCCGGTCCGATCATCCTCGCGCTGATCATGTTCGTGATGTTCCAGGCGGTCTTCGCCTGGGCCGAAATCCCGAAAGCCTGGATCGGAGCAGGCGTCGCATGGCTGGCGCAGCTCGCCACGCATGTTCTTCCGTCCGGCGCATTGCGCTCGCTGATCGTCGACGGAGTGATCGGAGGCGTCGGCGCGGTCATCACTTTCCTGCCGCAGATCCTGATCCTGTTCCTCTTCATCCTGTTGCTCGAAGGCAGCGGCTACATGGTCCGCGCGGCTTTCCTGATGGATAAATTGATGCACGGAGCGGGCCTGTCGGGGCGCGCTTTCATTCCCTTGCTGTCAAGCTTCGCCTGCGCGGTCCCGGGAATCATGGCGACGCGGACGATCGACGATCCGAAGGACCGCCTGACCACCATCCTCGTCGCCCCGCTGATGACCTGTTCGGCGCGGCTGCCCGTCTACACGTTGATCATCGCCGCGCTTATCCCCAACCGGAAGGTCGCGCCGCTGGTCGGCTTGCAGGGGCTCACGATGTTCGGGCTCTACATCGCCGGCATACTTGGTGCCTGGCTAGCCGCGCTTGTTCTTCGTCGCGGGCTCCTGAAGGGCGGCGGCGGCGGTTTCATGATGGAATTGCCCAAATATCAGATGCCAAGCGTGAAGGACGTGGCGCTCGGGCTCGTGCAGCGGGCGCTCATCTTCCTGAAGCGTGCCGGCACGATCATCCTCGGCACGACCGTGGTGCTCTGGGCGCTCACCAGCGTGCCACAGGCAGGGCCCGGCGAGAAGCAGAGCGAGGTATCGATCGCGGGCAAGATCGCCAGCGGGATCGAGGTCGTGGTGCGCCCGATCGGCTTCAATCACGACATTGCCATGGCCCTGCTCCCGGCGATGGCGGCGCGGGAGGTTGCGGTGAGTGCCATTGCCACGGTCTATTCCATCGATTCGACCGACGAGCGAGGCGCCGCAAGCCTGCAGGAAACGCTCGCGAAGCGCTGGTCATTGCCGACCGCGCTGGCCTTCCTCGCCTGGTTCGTGTTTGCACCGCAGTGCATCTCGACGATCGCCGTCACCCGTCGCGAGACGAACGGCTGGAAGTGGCCGCTCGTGATGGTCGGTTATCTATTCGCGCTCGCTTATGCCGCGGCCGGTTTGACCTACTGGACGGCGGTCGCGCTCGGGTTATAGCTGAGCTCAAATACAGGAGACGGCGATGGCGGGCGTGAACAAGGTGATTCTGGTCGGCAATCTGGGTGCAGACCCGGAGGCGCGCTCGCTCAACAATGGCGGCGAAGTGGTGAACCTGCGCGTCGCCACCTCCGAAAGCTGGAAGGGCCGCGATGGCCAGCGCCAGGAACGCACCGAATGGCATCGCGTCGTGATCTTCAACGAGGCGCTCGGCAAGGTTGCGAAAAATTATCTCCGCAAGGGCTCGAAGGTCTATCTCGAAGGCCAGATCCAGACCCGCAAATGGAACGACGCTTCGGGTCAGGAAAAATATTCGACCGAGGTCGTGCTTCAAAATTTCAACAGCACGCTGGTGCTGCTCGACTCGCGTGAAGGCGGTGCCGGCGGCGGCCGCGACCTCGGCGGCGGTGACGAATATGGTTCAGGCTTCGGCGGCGGTGGCGGCTCTTCCAAACCCCAGTCACGCCCGCAACCCGCGGCGTTCGACACGGATCTGGATGACGACGTTCCGTTTTAAGATTCGTCGCCGCCCATCTGCCGCTTCAACTTCGCAAGCGCGGCGAACGGCCCGGCTTCTTCCTCGCTGAGAACTCCGGCTTCCTTCAGCGCCGCTTCGGCGCTGGCGCTGCGCGGATAGGGATTGAGGCTGAGCGCGAGCGTGTCGGCAATCGCCGCGCCAAGGTCGATCGACGCCCCGTCGTGGAAGATGACGTCGCAATCCTCGGCGCCGAGCTCGATCTCCTCGTCGCCCCCAACCTCGGGTTCCGGCGTGAACAATATCTCGAACGCCTCGTCGACATGCGCCGGCACCGGATCGCCGGTGACGACGCAGCGCTGGTTGAGCGCAGCGGCAAGCCGGCCGCGGGCGCGAATCCGGTCGCCGTCGCGGCTGACGCTCGCATGCGCTTCGAGCCGTTCGAGATTGTCGAGCCCGAGACGGTCCGCGATCGTTTTCCTTTCCTCGTCGTCGGCGACAAGGTCGAGCCGTTCGCCATCGCGGATCCGGTCAAGCGTCAGCCGGTGTGCGAAATCCTCCATCATGCCAGCCGTCCTTCGATGAGATCGCCGTCCGCCGTCGCCTGGAGCCTGGCCCAAAAGCCCCGCAGGCGCTCGCCGGCCTTGGCGGGATCGCAACTTTCAAGCATTTCGCCGGCCGCCGCCGCCCAGTCGGTGCCGGCGACCGCCGGCCTCCACAGCGCGACTCGCCGCGCAAGCGCTCCGACCAGCTTGCGCACCACCTTGCCAAGCGTCGGGTCGCCCAACCCAAGCTGGCGGTGCTCGGCGTCCATCGTCTCGACGAAGCGCTCGGTCAGCGCCGCGCTCGCGCCCTGCAGCGGCTCGCCGCCTTGCTCCAGCCGCAGCTCCACCAGGGCCGTCAGCGTCGAAAGCACCGCAAAACGCCCGTCGATCGTGTCCGAAACGCCCAGGTCACGGTACCAGGCGGGCTCCCGCGCCTCGCGAACGATGGCGGTGAACAAGGCTCTTCCGCGCGGTTCGGCCGGCGTTAATCGTGGGAACAGGAATCGGAGCATAGGGATCGCTTGGTCGCCTTCTTGGCCGCAAGGCTTGCGCCTCTGCACTGCGACGGCATATTGAGGCCAGGCGGCTGCCGCGCAAGAGACGTGCGGAAGTGCAGCAATCAAGGAAGAGGTTCCCGTCGAATGAAGTCCGCGCTGTTCAAGCTCGCAACGGCCGCTCTTGCCGCCACCATGGTCGCGGGTTGCGCCGGCGTCCGCGCTCATCGCGGCGCGGTGATCGACACGGAACTTGCCTCGGGCATCCAGGTCGGCGTCGACAACAAGGATTCGGTTGCGAAGACGCTTGGGCGGCCGAGCTTCACCGGCGAGTTCGACCAGAACGACTGGTATTATGTTTCGGCGGATACCCAGACGCTCGCCTTCCGCTCGCCGCATGTGGTCAAGCAGACGGTGCTCCATGTCCGCTTCGATCCTGCCGGCAACGTCGCCGCCGTGAACAAGACCGGCAAGGAACTGATCGCGTCGATCGATCCCTACGGCAAGGAGACGCCGACCCTCGGCCGCAAGCGCGGCTTCTTTGACGAGCTGTTCGGCAATATCGGCACGGTCGGTTCGGGCATGACCCCGGGCGGCGGAAGCAGCACGCCCGGCCGCTAGCCGCACTCTGCCCGGCTTTCACCCGCCGGGCACCTGGCCTAAGACTGCGGCATGACCGCGACTCCCGCCGGAATCACTTATTCCGATTATCTGTCGCTCGACGAATTGCTGTCGGCCCAGCACCCCTTGTCGACGCTTCACGACGAGATGCTGTTCATCGTCATCCACCAGACCAAGGAATTGTGGCTGAAGCAGATGCTGCACGAGCTTGCGCTCGCCACAAGTCTGCTGCGCGAGGACAAGTTCGCTCCGGCCTACAAGTCGCTCGCCCGGATCAGCCGAATCCAGTCGGTGATGACCTTGTCCTGGGACGTGCTCGCGACTTTGACCCCGGTCGATTACACCGCCTTCCGTCACGTGCTCGGCACGTCGTCGGGCTTTCAGTCCGCCCAGTTCCGCGAGCTGGAATATCGGCTCGGCCTCAAGGACCCCGCCTTCCTCAATCATTATCCGAGCGACGGGCGGCCGCACGCCGCCCTGCGCGCCGCACTCGAGGAACCAAGCCTCCGCGACGAGGCCGTGAGCGCCCTCGAGCGCGCCGGCTTCGAACTCGGCGACCGGTCCGATGCGGCGCTCGCCGAAGCATGGCTGCAGGTCTACCGCGATGCCGACCGCTGGTTCGAACTCTATCAGCTCGCCGAGAAACTGGTCGATATCGACGATGCCCTGGCGTCATGGCGCCACAAGCATGTCCTCACCGTGGAGCGGATCATCGGCAACAAGCGCGGGACCGGCGGCTCGGCCGGCGCCGCTTACCTCCGCTCGACCCTGGCGAAGCGGGTCTTCCCCGAATTGTGGTCGCTGAGAACCGAGCTTTGACCTTCAAGCCGCTCTTTTCGGAGAGCCTCGGCGCCGACCCGGACCGCCTGCACTTCGCCGCCCACAGTCATCACCTCTGGCCCGACGCCAGCTTCGCAGGCCAGCGCGACTGCTGGCTCGACGCCGCCACTCTCGCGGACTCCAAGTGGGACAGGATCATGGGCGAGGTCTGGCCCGAAGCGCAGCGCCATGTCGCACGCGAGCTTGGCACGGACATGCCGGACTGCATCGTCTTCGCCCCGAGCACGCACACGTTCCTGATCAGCCTCGTCGCCGCTGCCCCGCGCCGCGGCGGGCCTCTGCGCGTCCTCACCAGCTCCGGCGAATTCCACAGCGCGCGCCGCCAGTTCGCCCGCTGGGTGGAAGCCGGCGACGCCAGCCTCACTGAAATCGATACGGAACCCTTCGACACCTTCACAGAGCGCTTCCTCGGGGCCGCGCGGGCCGGTGCTCACGACCTGATCTTCGTAAGCCAACTGCTGTTCGGCAGCGGACGGACGTTCGCCGCGGTCGAAGATATTGGCCAACTCGGCAAAGCGGACGGGCCCTGGGTCGTTATCGACGGCTATCACGCCTTCATGGCCATCGATCGTCCGTTCGGCGAAAATTCGGCATCCTCCGCTTTCTACCTCGGCGGCGGCTACAAATATGCGATGGCCGGTGAAGGCTGCGCCTTCCTCCACGCACCGCCCGGCTTCGGCCCGCGCCCGCCGATCACCGGCTGGTATGCGGAGTTTGAAGATCTCAGCCTTGCGCCGGGCCAGGTCGGCTATGCGCCCGATGCCCGCCGCTTCCTCGGCGCGACCTTCGACGCTTCGGGCCTCTACCGCTTCAATGCGGTCCAGCGCATGCTGACGGAGAACGGGCTCGATACGGCACGCATCTCGGCCATGATCGTTGGCCTGCAGCAGCAGGTCCTCGCGGCGCTGCCGGGAACCGCGCTCGCCGACGCTGAGCTTCTCAACCCGCTCGACGGAGCCGACCACGCGCGCTTCCTCGCCTTCCGAAGCCCGCACGCCCAGCGCTGGCGCGCCGAGCTCAAAGCCCGCAACTGCATCACCGACGTGCGCGGCGAGGTGCTCCGGATCGGCTTTGGCCTCTATCACGATGAAGCGGATGTGGAGCGCCTCGCCGGCTTGTTGCGGGAGCTCCGTTAGCTCGATTCATCATTTGATCACTGCCCGGCTGTACGGGTGGCCCACCGACGACCGTTGAAAGCCGCGCAATGCAGTTCCCGAGCGATATCCAGGCAGCGCTCTTGTTCGACCGAAGGGTGGCCTGCCTCGACAGCGCCATGCGAACCTTCATGCGGATCGAACAGGCCCGCACCGGCATTCCGTTCAACGTGGTCGAAGCGAAGTCGAACATCTTCTATCGCCTGTTCGGCGGCGGCGAGCTGATGGTCACGCTCGAATATGTCGATGGCCCCACCAACCCCGAAGTCTTCCAGCAGACTTTGTCCTCCACGATTACGGGGGTGCTGTTCCCCGACGTGCGCCAGCGGCTCATGACCAACCGCTCCCACATTCTCGTCAACGTCTCGCACGGTGCACTCGGCAGCGGGCTCAGCCCTGACATCATGAAGTTCCTGAACAAAATCGATTATCGGATGGAGGGGCAGTCGCTTCCCGAATTTCAGCGGCGGCTCGAGGTCTGTGCCCTCATCTCCCGAATCATCTGCGACGAGCAGCCGCCGCAGGCGGTGCACTGGACGCAGAGCAATCAGCTGATCCCGGGCGAGAATTTCGAGACCTGCGCCCAGGGCGACACCCCCGGTCCGCTGCATATTCACCCGTACCTGTTCGGGAACGCCACGGACCAGGACGGCAAGGCAAAGATCGGCATCCGCACGTTCGGAGCACGCCACTTCATCGGCCGCGAAATCCTGATCGAACCGAGCATACTGCCCTGGGCCGCCAATTATCAGACCATCCTCGCCTTCCTGGCCGTCGCGACGACGAAGAACGGCTATGTGATTCCGGATGGCGACACGTTCGGGCCGGAGGATCGCAGCCTCTCCTATCGCGTGCTTCACCGGGAGGCGGAGGAAGGCGACGTTCCCCTGTGCGAGCTCGAGCCATTGATGTTCCGCGAATATAATTTCGTCGCGGAGGATTATGTCCCTCCGGAGCGGGTGTTTGACGACCGCTCGGCGCCCGTCGACCTCATGCCGTCGGAGGATGGCGACAAGAGCGAACTGATCAGCGAATGGCGGCAGAAGCGGGCGATGGCCGAGGGGATCGGCGGCCGCTTCGAAGTGCGCGCGCGCGATCCCGGCCAAGGCTCGCCGCCGCCCGCGCCACCGATACGGCCGGGCAGCCCCCTTGCCGGCGTGCCCGGCGCCCGGCCAGTGTTCGGGCGCAAGCGCGGCTAGCCACTTCGGACCGCTTGCGGGATCGTTGCGCTCGTGCAACGGCGGGCGGCGATGCTGACGCGCAACCGTACCCTGCTGCTGCTTCTGCTCGCCTACATCTTCAACTTCGTCGATCGCAACATCATCGGCGTTCTCGCGGTGCCGATCCGCACCGAGTTCAGCCTCAGCGACACTGCCCTCGGGAGTCTCGGCGTGGCCTTCGGAATCGTCTATGCGGCAGCCGCCGTTCCGGTGGCGTGGCTTGCCGATCGCCGGGGCAGGGCCGGGATCATCGCCGCCGCGGTGACCGTCTGGAGCCTGTTCACCGCTGCATGCGGTCTGGTGCATAGCTATGCGCACCTCATCGCGGCGCGCATGGGCGTTGCGGTGGGCGAAGCGGGTGGAATTGCCCCCTCCTACGCGCTGATCTCGAGCCATTATCCGCAGTCGCAACGGGCGCGGGCGCTTGCCATCTTCTCCTTCGGAGTGCCGATCGGATCGGCGCTCGGGATCATGTTCGGCGGAGCGCTTGCGGCTTCATTGTCGTGGCGGCTGGCCTTTGTGGTCGTCGGGCTTGCGGGATTGCCGGTAGCGCTGCTGATCGGGTTGTTCGTGCGCGATGCGCGTCCTGCGGAAGCCCCGCCGTCGGCAACCAAAGCCTTGGGCGCACTCGCCCAAACGCCCAGCTTCTGGCTCCTTTCCCTCGCGGCCGCGGCGGGATCGATCCCCGGCTACGGCCTGATCTTCTGGCTTCCGAGCTTCTTCAACCGCAGCTTCGCCCTGCCGATCGACCAGGTCGGCTGGTTCTACGGATCGATCGTGCTGGTGGGCGGGCTTGCAGGCACATGGGCAGGTGGCTGGGTTGGAGACCGGGCGGGCCCGAGCCGGCCGGCCGCTTATGCGCTGATCCCGGCATTCTGCTTCCTCACCGCCGTTCCTCTGTTCGCGCTTGGCATGTTTGCGCAAAGCCTTCCGCTTGCCTGGCTGCTGTTCGCGATCGCACAGATGCTCAGCCTCGC
This sequence comes from Sphingomicrobium sp., assembly GCA_039915925.1. GTDB lineage: Bacteria > Pseudomonadota > Alphaproteobacteria > Sphingomonadales > Sphingomonadaceae > Sphingomicrobium. The sequence goes on along the minus strand of JBDSMG010000028.1, from coordinate 69,632 downwards.
CTGGCTCGGGCCGGTCGTGTCGGCGGTACAGATGATCGTCGCGCCGCAACTGCGCGCGACCGCTTCGGCGACATTCCTGTTCATCAATAATCTGGTCGGAATCGCCGGCGGCACCTTCGCGCTGGGCTGGTTGTCGGACGCGATGAAGGCGGCCCGCGGCGTTGATTCGCTACGCTATTCGATCCTGTACGCACTCGGCTTCTATCTGCTCAGCGCACTGATCTACCTCCTCGCCGCGCGGCGCCTCTCGGGCGACCTGAAGATGAACGATCGCGAAAACTGAGGTTCACCGTGGTGCGGTAGGATGCTCGGCTGACCCGGCAACAGGTGGAACGGCGACGATGACCGGCCGTTGAACGGGTTGAGCCAAGGAGATTTTCAATGAAACAGCTGTTCCTCGCCGCGGGCGTTGCCGCGCTCGCGATCGCAGCGCCGGCTGTAGCCAAGCCCGGTGGCGGAAACGGTGGCGGCCATGGCGGCGGTCAGGGCGTTGGCGAAGCGCCCGCGATGGGCGGCCCTGGCGGCGGACACGGTGGCGGCAATGGTGGAGGCCCTTCCGTTGGGGGCGGCAAGCATGGTGGCGGTCACGCGTTCGAAGCGCAAGGCGGCCGACCGATGTTCCAGGCGCGCGGCGGAGGCGGACAGAAGTCCGAGCGTCACGGCGGCGGTCACGCATTTGCCTTCGATCGTCATGACGGTGGTCACGGAGCCAAGGCGCAGTCGCGCGGAGCGATGCGCGTGGCTCACGTCGAGCAGCATGGCCGTGATCACGCCAAGGCGCACGGCAATCGCGACATGGCCCGTGATTTCGTTCGCCAGAACCACAGGGTCGACGCGCGTGCATTCGCCGGCAACGACGTTCGCCGATGGGATGACAAAGACCGCTGGGCGCAGGCGCGCGGCCTTGCCAACGGCTGCCCTCCGGGCCTCGCGATGAAGAACAATGGCTGCCTGCCTCCGGGTCAGGCGAAAAAGCTGATCGGCTCGTTGCTTCCGGCCGCTTATGCCTCTCGCTACCTGCCGGATGGGCTCCGCGATCTTTATCGCGATGATGACGACCATTATTACCGTTACGGCGACGGCTACCTGTACCAGGTCGACCGCAGGTCGAACCTGGTCAATTCGCTGCTGCCCTTGTTCGGCGGCGGCTATACGGTCGGCCAGCAATTCCCCTACGGCTATGACAACAACAATTATTCCATGCCGTCGGCCTACCAGTCCTTCTATCAGGACTCGCCCTCCGATTATTATCGCTACAACAACGGCTATGTGTACGACATCGACCGGCGAAGCGGGCTGATCGACAACATCATCCCGGCCTATGGCTACGGCTATGGCGTGGGCGACATGATGCCGTCCGGCTACAGCTACTACAACCTGCCGTACCAGTATCGCGACGTCTATGCGGACAATGGCGACTCATATTATCGCTATGCGCCGGGCGCGATCTATCAGGTCGACCGGGGCAGCAACCTGATCACCTCCGTTGCGTCGTTGCTGACGGGGGGCTCGGGCCTTGGCATCGGTCAGCAACTGCCGATGGGCTACAGCGCCTACAACGTGCCCTATCAGTACCGCGATGAATATTCCGACACGCCGGATGCGATGTACCGCTACGCGAACGGCAATATCTATCAGGTCGATCCGACGACGCAGCTGATCACGGCGGTGATCGACGCAATCGTCTGACGAACAGTTTTGAAACCTGCGATGGCGCCGCGAGGGAACTCAATCCCCGCCGCGCCATTTCGCATTCACAACGTTTGGAGATCGCAATGCCCGGACCTGCGCGCACGCTTGTAATCAGTCTCGCCCTACTCGCCTTGGCGGGATGTGGCGGAAAGGATGACGGCAACAGCACGAGCAGCGCGCAGTCCGCCGGCGCGAAAGATGGAGTGAATTCGAAGACGATTGCCGCAGGGCTCCCGCAGAACGGGCGCTTCATGACGGCCGCGAAGGTCGCGGGGCTGGACCAGACGCTGGCCGGGCATGACAGCTATACTGTGCTCGTCCCGGACGATGCGGCGTTCGACAAGCTGCCTGCCGGCACGTTGGGCGATCTCGCGAAGCCCGAAGCACGCGCTCAGGCCACCGGTCTGTTGACCTACCACATCCTGCCCGGAGTGGTTCTGGCGGACGACATCGGCAAGGCGATCGACAACAGCAAGGGCAAGGCGGTCCTCGCGACCATGGGCGGCGGGACGCTGACCGCCGAGCGCGACGGCGGCAAGATCGTGCTGACCGACGGCAAGGGGCAGCGCGCGACCATCGGCCAGGCCGACGACAAATATTCCAACGGCGTCGTCCACCACATCGACGCGGTCCTCAGCCCGCCCGAGCGCCGATAACCCACAAATTCGTCGCGACTTCGCTCAAGTGCCACTGGCAAGGGGCGTTCGGCTCGCTATAACGGCTCCAAAGCGGTCAGCGGGGCAGGGCAGTCATGAAGGCGACGATTGAACGGGCGACACTCCTCAAGAGCCTGAGCCACGTCCAGTCGGTGGTGGAACGGCGCAACACCATTCCCATCCTCTCCAACGTGCTGATCGACGCCAGCGAGGACGGTTCGATCCGCCTGATGGCAACCGACCTCGACCTTCAGGTCGATGAAAGCGTCCCCGCCAACGTCACTCAGCCGGGCGCCACCACCGTTTCCGCGCACACTTTCTTCGACATCGTCCGCAAGCTTCCCGAAGGCAGCCAGGTCGAGCTGAGCGCGGCCGACGGCAAGATGCAGGTCAATGCCGGCCGCGCCCGCTTCAACCTGTCGACGCTTCCGCGCGATGACTTCCCGGTCATCGCCGAGGGCGATTTGCCGACGCGCTTCGAACTGCCGGCGGCGACGCTCCGCCAGATCATCGACAAGACCCGCTTTGCCATTTCCAGCGAGGAGACTCGCTATTATCTGATGGGCATCTTCCTCCACATTTCGGACGACCAGCTGAAGGCGGCGGCCACGGACGGCCACCGGCTTGCGCGCGTCACGGTCCCCAAGCCGGACGGCGCCGACGGGATGCCGGACGTGATCGTTCCGCGCAAATGCGTTGCCGAATTGCGCAAGCTGCTCGACGAGGTCGAAGGCACGGTCGAGGTATCGCTGTCGCCCACCAAGGTCCGCTTCGGCCTCGGCAGCGCGGTGCTCACGAGCAAGCTGATCGACGGCACCTTCCCCGATTATAACCGGGTGATCCCGACCGCGAACGACAAGCTGCTCAAGCTCGACCCGAAAAGCTTTATGCAGGGCGTCGACCGGGTCTCGACCATCGCCAGCGAGAAGACCCGCGCGGTCAAGATGAGCGTCGATCGCGACAAGATCACCTTGTCGGTCACCAGCCCGGAAAACGGCCTCGCCACCGAGGAGATCGCCGCCGACTATGGCTCGGACCAGATGGAGATCGGCTTCAACGCCCGCTATTTGATGGACATCCTCCACGAGATCGAAGGCGACAGCGTCGAAGTGCACCTCGCCGACGCCGCCGCGCCGACGCTGCTGCGCGAGAACGACAAGTCGAACGCCTTGTATGTTCTCATGCCCATGAGAGTTTGAGGGCTTCGACCGCATTCTAGAAAGGTCGATTGCTTCGTTGCGCGGCTGCTCGCATTGAGAGGTCGCCGTGCACCTCTCGCGTCTCACCTTAACCGAATTGCGGTCCTATGCGTCCGCGCAGATCGACGTGCAGCCGGGCTTCGTCCTGCTTTCGGGCGAGAATGGTGCGGGGAAAACCAACGTGCTTGAGGCGGTGTCGCTGCTGACGCCCGGGCGGGGGCTGCGTGGGGCTCCGCTTTCGGAGATCGCGCGGATTGGTGGGGATGGTGGGTTTGCGGTGGCGGCTACTCTATCTCCCCTCCCGCTTGCGGGAGGGGCTGGGGGAGGGCCTGTCGAGGCTCAACACACTCAGACCCTCCCCCCGACCCCCTCCCGCAAGCGGGAGGGGGAGGTGCAGATCGGCACCGGCACTCTGCCGACCGCTCCAGAACGCCGTCAGGTGCGCATCAACGGCGCTCCGGCATCGGTGAACTCCTTAAGCGAGTGGCTTTCGATCCTGTGGCTCACGCCCGCGATGGACCGGTTGTTCGCGGGCAGCGCGGGGGATCGCAGGCGCTTCCTCGACCGGCTCGTCCTCGCGCTGCAGCCGGGCCATGCGCACCACGCAGCGCGCTACGAAGCGGCGATGCGCGCGCGCAACAAATTGCTTGCCGAGCCGGACGGAGCCGATCCCTCCTGGCTGACGGCGCTGGAAGCGGGAATGGCCGAGCATGGCGCGGCGCTTGCCGTAGCACGCGAGCGCGCCGTAGCCGCTCTCGACGAGCGGCTTGCAGCCACGCCGGACGACCAGTTCGCCCGCGCCTCCATCGCGCTCGAAGGCTGGGACGGCGGCGACCTCGCGGCGCAATTGCGCGCCAACCGCGGCCGCGATGCCGCCGCCGGACGCGCCACAATCGGCCCGCACCGGCAGGAACTCGCCGTCACCCACCGCGCCAAGCAGATGCCCGCCGCCCGCTGCTCGACCGGCGAACAGAAGGCGCTGCTGCTCGGAATCATCCTCGCCCACGCCGAGCTGGCCACCGACCGCCGTGGCGCGCCCCCGATCCTGCTTCTGGACGAAGTCGCCGCCCACCTCGACCCGCACCGCCGCGCGGCGCTGTTCGCCCGGCTGCAAGGCCGCGGGCAGGTGTGGATGACGGGCACCGAACCGGCGCTGTTTGAAGGCATCGGCACCGCATCGCGCTTTCATGTCGAGCCGGGGCGGATCACGCCAGTCTAGCGGGCGCTGGACATTTCACACTTTCCCTCTATATCGCACTGCAACACGAGGCGCCTCAGACAAGCGGCGTGATCGAGTTTCGCTTCCACAAGCGAACCGGCCCGCGTCTCGTTTTCAAGTTCTCCACATCACGCGGGGTTCTTTTCTCCCGCTCGCCGGGCGCCTTTTGGCGTGTCCGGCGCGCCATGAATATGTGGAAGTATTAAATGACGTTCGAACAACTTGGGCTCTCGAAGCAGCTCCTGCAGGCGCTTGCCGCCAAGAATTACAGCATTCCGACGCCGATCCAGGCGCAGGCCATTCCGACGGTCCTCACCGGCCGCGACCTGCTCGGCATTGCCCAGACCGGCACCGGCAAGACCGCCGCCTTCATGTTGCCCTCGCTCGATCGGCTCGCGGCTGCCCAGCGCATCCCGAAGCCGGGCCAGGTGCGCATGCTGGTGCTCGCACCGACGCGTGAGCTCGCGGCGCAGATCGCCGACAGCGCAGCGGCCTACGCCAAGCACATCCGCCTCTCGGTCGGCGCCATTTACGGCGGCGTTCCCAACGGCAAGAGCATCCGCACCGTCGCTCGCGGCCTCGACGTGCTCGTCGCCACGCCCGGCCGCCTGCTCGACCTGGTCGATCAGCGCGCGATCAACCTGCGCGAGATCGAAATCCTCGTCCTTGACGAGGCCGACCAGATGCTCGACCTCGGCTTCATCCATGCGCTGAAGCGGATCGTGAACATCGTGCCCGCCAAGCGCCAGACCCTGTTCTTCTCGGCCACCATGCCGAAGACGATCAAGCAGCTCGCCGATCAATATCTCAAGAACCCCGCCGAAGTGTCCGTCACTCCGGTGTCCAGCACGGTCCAGCGCGTCGAGCAGCGGATGCACTACGTCAATCAGGCGGAAAAGACCGCGCTGCTGACGCTATTCTTCCAATCGACCGAGATCGAGCGCGCCCTCGTCTTCAGCCGCACCAAGCATGGCGCGGACAAGATCGTCCGCATGCTCAATGCGGCCGGCGTCAACGCCAACGCAATCCACGGCAACAAGAGCCAGGCGCAGCGCGAGCGGGCGATCGGCCTGTTCAAGACCGGTGAAGTCACCGTGCTGGTGGCGACCGACATTGCCGCGCGCGGGATCGACATCCCGGGCGTCAGCCATGTCATCAATTACGACCTGCCCGACGTTCCGGAACAATATGTCCACCGCATTGGCCGCACCGCGCGCGCCGGAGCGGACGGCATTGCCATTGCCTATTGCTCGGACGACGAGCGCGGCAATCTCAAGGATATCGAGAAGCTGACCCGCCAGAAGCTCGCGATCGAGCCGCTTCCGGAAGGCCTCCGCGCAGCGGTCGAGGCAATGCGTCGCCTCAAGCCCGCCACGCCCGAGCGTCAGCCGCAACAGCAGCGTCGCCCGCAGCCGCGCGGCGGCCATCGTCCGAGCGGGCATCCGGCACATCGCGGCGACGGCGGCAGGCCGTCGGGCAACCGGCGCGGCCGCGGCAGCCGCCCGGCGTTCCGTGCGAGTAACGGCTAAGACGTTTTTCGATAACGTCCAAGACGAGCAGCAGAGCAGAACGGCAAATGCCCGCCTGCTCTGCTGGACTGCGCGCCGATTCTTGTTGACCGCTACTTTCGACTTCGGATAATTTAGGCCGTTCGCCATTCCGGCGGACTGCGACTCCCCGCTTTGGGAGTCTGGGGCAACACAGCAAAAATGAAATCGCTCGACTTGTGGCTTGTCGGCTTCGGGTTGCGGTGCGGCGCGCTTCTCCTTGCGGAGATCGCCTGCTTCCTGTTCGTGGTCCCGACCCTGTTCAACCTGCACAGCGATCTTGCGAATGCCGGTGCCGCCGTCCTTGCGATCGTCGGCCTGACCGGCGGCTATCTCGGCGGTGCCGTGCTGACGCGCGAGCTGCGGACCCTGATTGAGGACCATAACAATGAATAGCTTGGCGTCGTTTCGCCCGGGCCGGATTGGACTGCTGGTCGCACTTCCGATCCTCGTCATCTTCCTGTTCACAACCTCGTGCAGCCGGGTCGAACCGGGCCATGTCGGCATCAAGGTCAGCAATTTCGGCAGCGCGGCCGGCGTGTCCGACCATGCGCTCGGCGTCGGCTGGTATTTCACGCCGTTCGGCACCAACATCTACGAATATCCGGTCTACACCTCGACCTACGCCTGGACGTCCAATCCCAACGAACAAACGCAGGTCGACGAAGGCTTCAACTTCCAGGACCGCAACGGCCTGAACCTCTCCGCCGATGTGTCGGTCGCCTATCGCGTGGACCCGGTTCACGCGCCGATCCTGTTCCAGAAATACCGGACGGACATGGCGGGAATCGTCGGCGGCCCACTGCGCAACGCGGTTCGCAGCGCCCTTGTCGAGGAAGCCTCGAAGCTTGGCGTGGAGGAGATTTACGGACCAAAGAAAGGCGCGCTGATCGCTCAGGTCCTTCAGGACACGTCGCACTATTTCGAGCCCTACGGCCTCCATGTCGAACAGCTCTATTGGGCGTCGAACATCCGCGTGCCGCAACAGGTGCTGGAACAGATCAACACCAAGATCGCCAACGAGCAGGCGGCACTCGCTGCGCAGGCCAACGTAGCCACCGTTCGCGCCAATGCCGACTCGGCGATCGCCCAAGCCGAAGGCAAGGCCAAAGCCTCGCAGATCGAAGGAAACGCGCTTCGCGCCAATCCCGAGATTCTTCGCCAGCGCGCGATCGAGAAGTGGGACGGCAAGCTGCCCACCTACATGGGCGGCGGCGGCAACACCCAATTGCCCTTCATTGTGACGCAATAGGAGCGGCGCCTCCCCTCGGGGAGGCGCCCCCGACTCACGCGCGCGCACGCCTATGCGCGCGTGACTTCCTCGGCTCAGCCCCTATAGCGAACCCATGGCAGAAGACCCCAATCAGAATGAATATGGCGCGGACTCGATCAAGGTCCTGAAGGGCCTCGACGCGGTGCGCAAACGGCCCGGCATGTACATCGGCGACACCGATGACGGATCGGGCCTGCACCACATGGTGTTCGAGGTGTCGGACAATGCCATCGACGAGGCGCTCGCCGGCCATTGCGACCGCATCCTGATCCAGCTCAACCCCGACGGATCGGTCACGGTCGAGGACAATGGCCGCGGCATTCCGACCGGCATCCACGCCGAGGAAGGCGTGTCGGCGGCCGAGGTCATCATGACCCAGCTCCACGCCGGCGGTAAGTTCGAGAATACGTCCGAAGACAATGCGTACAAGGTTTCGGGTGGTCTCCACGGCGTCGGGGTGAGCGTCGTCAACGCTCTGTCCGAATGGCTCGATCTCACCATCTGGCGCGACGGCGAGGAGCATTACATGCGCTTCGCTCGCGGCGACGCGGTCGCGCCGCTCAAAATGGTCGGAACGGTCCCGGAGGGCAAGAAGGGGACGAAGATTACTTTCCTGCCGAGCCCCGAAACCTTCAAGATCGTCGAGTTCGACTTCGAAAAGCTCGAGCATCGCTATCGCGAGCTGGCGTTCCTCAACTCAGGCGTGCGCGTCATCCTGGCCGACGCGCGCCACGACGAGCGGGTCGAGCACGAGCTTTATTACGAGGGCGGGATTGCTGCTTTCGTCAAATATCTCGACCGCACCAAGACGCCTTTGTTCCCGGAGCCGATTGCCATTTCCGCGGTCCGCGACGGCATCGGCATCGACGTCGCGCTCGAATGGAACGACAGCTATTACGAAAATGTCCTGCCGTTCACCAACAACATCCCACAGCGCGACGGCGGCACCCACATGGCCGCCTTCCGCGCCGCGCTGACCCGCACGCTCAACAATTATGCGGAAAAGAGCGGCCTCCTGAAGAAGGAGAAGGTGACGCTGACCGGCGACGACATGCGCGAAGGGCTGACCGCGATCGTCTCGGTCAAGCTTCCCGACCCCAAGTTCAGCAGCCAGACCAAGGACAAGCTCGTCAGCTCTGAAGTGCGCCAGCCGCTCGAAAGCCTGATGAGCGACAAGATGGCCGAATGGCTGGAGGAAAATCCGGCCAACGCGCGCTCGATCATTCAAAAGACGATCGATGCCGCCGCTGCCCGCGAGGCGGCCCGCAAGGCGCGCGAAGCGACCCGCAAGTCGGTGATGGGCGTCGCTTCATTGCCCGGCAAGCTCGCCGATTGTCAGGAACGCGACCCGACCAAGTGCGAACTCTTCCTGGTCGAGGGCGACAGCGCCGGCGGCTCCGCAAAGCAGGGCCGCAACCGCCACAACCAGGCGATCCTGCCGCTGAAGGGCAAGATCCTCAACGTCGAACGCGCGCGGATGGACCGCATGCTGTCGTCGAAGGAAGTCGGGACGATCATCCAGGCGCTCGGCGCCGGCATTGCAACCGGGCTCGACCGCACCGGCTTCGATCTCGAAAAGCTGCGCTATCACAAGATCGTGATCATGACCGACGCCGACGTCGACGGCGCCCACATCCGCACGCTCCTGCTGACCTTCTTCTACCGCCAGATGCCGGAATTGATCGATGGCGGGCACCTCTACATCGCCCAGCCGCCGCTCTACAAGGTCGCGCGCGGCCGGTCCGAAGTCTATCTCAAGGACGATGCCAAGCTCGACGATTATCTTGTGGACGCCGGGCTCGACGGGCTCGTCCTCGAAGGACCGGACGGCCAGCGCAGCGGCGCCGACCTCAAGGCCCTCGTCGATCACGCCCGGCGTGTGCGGACTTTGATGCGCTACGCACCGCGCAAATATGACCCGACCCTGGTCGAGGCGCTGGCAATCAACGGCGCGCTCGACCCGGCGCTCAAGGACGGCGCCCGCGCCGCTGCCTCGACGAAGGTTGCCGCCTGGCTCGGCGCGGCCGATCTCGAAGCCGTGTGGTCGGGCGAAATCGCGGCGGAAGGCGGCTATCTGCTCCGCCGCGTCTGGCGCGGAGTCACGGACGCCTACATCATCGAACCGAGCTTCCTGATCTCGGCCGAAGCCCGCAAGCTGCACGCGTTGGCGGCGGAACAATTGCCCGCTTATTCGGGCCCATCGACCTTGCGCACGCTCAAAAAGGGAAGCGCCCCGACCCCGTTCGTGCCGAGCGAAGTCGAGGGACGCGACTCGGAGCATGGTATCTCGACTTCGCTCGACACGAACGGAGAGGGGGAGCAAACCGAAGCCGACACCAAGGGTAAGCCCGTAGCCGTTTCTCGCCCGTCCGAACTCCTCGACGCCGTGCTCGCCGCCGGGCGCAAGGGCCTGTCGATCCAGCGCTACAAGGGCCTCGGCGAAATGAACGCCGAGCAATTGTGGGAAACCACGCTCGATCCGGGCAACCGCTCGCTTCTGCGCGTCGAGGTCACCCAAGCCGACGTCGCCGACGAAATCTTCACCCGCCTGATGGGAGACGTCGTCGAACCGCGCCGCGAGTTCATCCAGGAGAACGCCCTAAGCGTCGCGAATTTGGACGTCTAAGGAACCGTGCTCCTATTGCTGTTGTTGGCGGCACCGTGACCAGTTTGCCGACCATCACCGTCGCTTCCTACAATATGCGCAAGGCGATCGGCACTGACCGGCGGCGCGACCCGCAGCGGGTGCTTGACGTGCTCCACGAGATCGATGCGGACGTGATCGCGTTGCAGGAAGCAGACAAGCGTTTCGGCGGGCGTGGGTCCGCGGTCCCGCATGAACTGATCGACACGCATGGCGTCTACAAGGCGGTGCATCTCGGGGTGCGCCACAAGCGGCACCTCGAGCGGCTGCCAGGCGGCGCCAGGGCCGAGCAGTGGATGAAGATCAACACCCGCAATATCGGCTGGCACGGCAATGCCATCCTGGTGAAGCGCGAGGTGGGCGTGCTCGAAGTGGCCGCACTCGAGCTTCCGACGCTCGAACCGCGCGGCGCCGTACTGGCCGAGTTGCTGATCCACGACCGGCCGATCCGTATAGTGGGTCTGCACCTCGACCTGTCCGGCCTGTGGCGGCGGCGCCAGATGCGGGCGATCCTCGATGCCATTGCCGCCCGCCCGCAAAGGATGCCGACCGTAATGATGGGCGACACCAACGAATGGCGCAGCGAGGGCGGCTGCCTGCGCGAGGTGCGCGGCGAATTTCAGATCGCGCAGACCGGACCGAGCTTCCACTCGCGCCACCCGGTCGCCTGCCTCGACCGTATCATCGTCGACCGCGCGCTGAGCATCGAGGCGGCGGGCGTGCACATGAGCCACGCCGCGCGGCGGGCATCGGATCATCTGCCGATCTGGGCGCGGTTGACGGGGTAACGCGAAACTCGTTCGTCCTGAGCGGAGCGCAAAGCGCGCAGTCGAAGGGCGGCAGCGCCGACGCCCTTCGACTATGCCTCTCTTCGCGAGGCTCCGCTCAGGACGAACGATGCCGCTTAGCCTATCCCCCCACCATCTTCCGCTGCCGCCGCCGCTGGATCGAGGAACCGATCCCCATTGCCTCGCGATACTTGACCACCGTGCGGCGGGCCACGTCGAAGCCCTTGTCCTTCAGCATGGTGGCGATGATGTCGTCGCTGACGATGTCGGTTTCGGCCGAGATGACGTCCCGGATCGCGGCCTTCACCGCTTCCGCCGATGCCGCTTCCCCACCGTCCTCGCCGCCGCCGACGCCGGAGCTGAAGAAATATTTGAGCTCGTAAAGCCCGCGGTCGCACATCAGATATTTGTTCGACGTAACGCGGCTTACGGTCGATTCATGCATCTCGATCGCCTCGGCGACCTCACGCAGGGTCAGCGGCTTCATCGCGGCCACGCCATGCTCGAAAAAACCTTCCTGCCGCTTCACGATCTCGGACACGGTCTTGACGATGGTTCGCGCGCGCTGGTCGAGCGCCTTCACCAGCCAGCCCGCGCTTGCCAGGCATTCGCTCAGCCACGCCTTCGCCGCCTTGTCCTGCGGGCCCGACTTCAGCTCCTGATAGTATCGCCGGTTGACCAGCAGCCGCGGAAGCGTCGCGCCGTTGAGCTCGACCGCGAAGCCTTGTTTGGTCCGGCGCACGAACACGTCTGGAGTAACGCCGTCCGCCGCCGCCGAGGAAAAAATGCAGCCGGGCTTGGGATCATAGGCGCGAAGCTCGCGGATCATGTCGGCAAGGTCTTCGTCGTCGACTCCGCAGATCCGTTTGAGGTCGCTCAGCCGCCCCTTGGACAGCAGGTCGAGATTGTCGATCAGCCGCGCCATCGCCGGATCGTAGCGGTCGACCGCCTTCGCCTGCAGCGCGAGGCATTCGCCCAGGCTGCGCGCGCCGATCCCCGGGGGCTCGAGCGACTGGACCATCGCCAGTGCGTGCTCGACGATCTTCAGCGGTGCGCCTGCGCTGCCTGCAATGTCGCTCAGCGGCACCGTCAGATAGCCGGTTTCGTCGAGCATCTCGCAGATCATCCGGGCCGTGTCGCCGACCGGGCCGGACGCGCCATGCAGCTGGTCGTGCAAATGCTCGGCGAGCGAACTTGAGGCATATTGAAGCCGGTCGAAATCGAACGCCTCGTCTCCGCCCGAGCTGGTAACGACATCGGAGTAAGAGTCCGTCTCCAGCGCCTCGGCCTGCCAGTCCATGTCGAGCGGGCGGTCGTCGCTGTCCGCCTTGCCGCTGATCAGGTCGTCGGCGCCGGGATCCTCCGGCGCATCCTCGAAATCGTCCCCGGACGCGATTGCCGCCACCTCGACATCGCCGTCGCCTCCGCCCTGATCCTCGCCGCCAAGGGATTCCAGCAGCGGGTTTTTCGACAACTCCTCCTCGATGAAGGCGTCCAGCTCGAGGTTGCTAAGTTGCAGGAGCTTGATCGCCTGCGTCAGCTGCGGCGTGAGGACCAGCGACTGGGACTGGCGGATGTCGAGGCGCGGGCCGAGCCCCATGACGGTCGGCGCTCCTAGAGCGCGAAGCTTTCGCCCAGGTAGAGCCGCCGGACCTCCTGGTCTGCGACGAGAGCCTGCGGCGTACCCTGGAACAGGACCTGCCCGTCGTAGATGATGCAGGCGCGGTCGACGATATCGAGCGTCTCGCGGACATTATGGTCCGTGATCAGCACCCCGATGTCGCGCTTCTTGAGCTCTTTGACGAGGTCGCGGATGTCGGCGATCGAGATCGGGTCGATGCCCGCGAACGGTTCGTCGAGCAGCATGATCGAAGGGTCCGCCGCAAGCGCGCGCGCGATCTCGCAACGGCGCCGCTCGCCGCCGGATAGCGCCATCGCCGGCGATTCGCGAAGGCCGACCAGCCCGAACTCGCCGAGCAATTGCTCGAGCCGCGCACGGCGCGCAGCCCGGTCCGGCTCCGCAACCTCCAGCACCGCGAGGATATTCTCCTCGACCGTCATGCCGCGGAAGATCGAGGTTTCCTGCGGAAGATAGCCCAGCCCGAGGATCGCGCGCCGGTACATCGGAAGGTCGGTAATGTCCTGCTCGTCCAGCAGGATGCGCCCGCTGTCCGGCTTCACCAGCCCCATCACCGAGTAGAAGCAGGTGGTCTTGCCGGCGCCGTTCGGCCCAAGCAGCCCGACCACTTCGCCGCGTGACACGGTCAGCGATACGTCGTGAAGCACCGCGCGCCGATCGTAGGCCTTGGCGATCGATCGGACCGCGAGCCCGCGCGTGGCGGTTGCGACTTCGGCGACCGGTTCGGGGAAGGTCTGGGTGAGGTCCACGCCAGGCTCAGCGGCTGCGCTTCGGAACCGTGAAATGCCCGGTCACGCGCCCGCCGCTCTGGCCGATACCCGGTCCGCCGCCGTCGATCACCGCGCGGCCGCTGTCGAGGTCGATCACCAGCCGCGACCCGGTCACGCGCGAGTCCGCGCGGTCGAGCTGTACGGAGCCGATCAAGGTGATGAGCTTGCGGTCGAGATCGTAGATGCCGAAGTCGCCGCGCGCGGTTTCGGACGCGCTCTTTACGACCACTCCGCCGCTGGCGTCGAGGCGCTGGATCTGCACTCCGCCGGCGGTCGAATAAGCGACTGTCAGCCGTTCGGCATCGAGCGTCAGGTCGGCCTGGGTGACATGCACCTTGCCGGCGAAGATCGCCCGATCGGCCCGTTCCTGGACCTCGATCCGCTCGGCGGTCACGTCGACCGGCGCATTGCTGTCATGGCCCTTCAGCGCCGATACCGGCGGCTTGCCCTGCGCGTGAAGCGCCGATCCGGCCAGCGCGAGCGTGGCGGTCAGCAGAAGGAGGGTCCGGCGCATGCGTCTCATCTGACCGCGCCTTGCACGATTTTCAAGCGAGCGCCCCCATCCAGCACCACCTTATGCTCGTTGAGGTCGGCCCGCATTCGTCCCGCAGTGAACTGGCCGAGCTTCATCTGCCCGTTTATGCGGCCGGTGCTGGTGACCTGCTGAGTCTTCAAATCGACGTTCACATCGCGCGTTTCGAGCTTGTAGCCCTCCGGGCCGACCACCCGCACCGGACCGTCGACCGCGACCTTCTGCTGGTCGAGATTGTAGCGGCCCGCGTTGGCGGCGATCGTTACGGGCCCCCGGGCAAGCCCGAGCCGCGCAAGCATTCCGCGCAAATCGACGATCGGAATTGTGGAGCTGCGCTGTACGGCCTGCTCGGCGACGATGGCGAATTTCTGCCCGTGATTGTCCTCCCCGACGTAGCGAGCTGTCTCAACCCGCATCCGGTCGGGTGCATTCTCCACCTTGTTCTTGTCGAGGATGAAGCTGACGTCGCCGCGCTTGTCGAACGGAGCGAGCGCGAGGAAGGCCAGCAGCACGCCAACCGCCGACGGCAGCGCAACCTTCGTAAAGCGAACGAGGCGGTCGTGCCGGCTTCCGGGAATGGCCCAGGTGCGGCGAAATGCTCGCTCGCGCGATGCGGCTTCGGACACGCGGCTATCTACCCGTCATGAGCGAAGATGTCCTGCTCCGGCCAGCCGGCAAGGTCGAGCATCGCGCGCGTCGGAAGGAAGTCGAAGCAGGCTTGCGCAAGTTCGGTCCGCTCTTCGCGGGCAAGCCGCTCGTCGAGCTTCTCCTTGAGCGCGTGAAGATAGCGGACGTCGCTTGCCGCATATTCGCGCTGGGCGTCGTTGATCTCGGGCGCCCCCCAGTCGCTGGTCTGCTGCTGCTTCGAGATTTCGATGCCGAGCAGTTCGCGGACGAGATCCTTCAGGCCGTGGCGGTCGGTATAGGTTCGGATCAGGCGCGACGCGGTGCGCGTGCAGTAAAGCGGTGCCGCCATGAAGCCGAGATAGGCGCGCATGATGCCGATGTCGAAGCGCGCGAAATGATAGAGCTTGAGCCGGTTGGGGTCCGCCAGCAGCGCCTTGAGGTTCGGCGCCTCGAACCGGCTGCCGCGCGAGAAGCGGACGAGATGCTCGTCACCCTTCCCGTCCGACAGCTGCACGAGGCACAGGCGGTCGCGGCCGGCGATCAACCCCATCGCCTCGGTGTCGACGGCGATCGGACCGTCGGCAAACCGCACGTCGGCGGGCAGGTCTTCTTCGTGGAAATGGATCGCCATTCGTGCGCCTTCGCTTAGTCTTGTTTCCAGTTGCAGAGTGCAATCTAGTCGCTCTGCCTACCCCCTTGCCAGCCCCGGGGAATCGAATCACTAGAGCGGCCCTCTTTTTTCCTGTAAGCGATGAACCGTGCGTGAGGAGAATCGCGCCGCAACCGGTTGCGCCTTTGGGCCCAGCGCGTTGGTTAGTTTTGGATTGCGGGCACAAGGAAGTTTGGACGGGCATGGGTTTCGATAGAGGGCGCAAAGGCGAGCGCGGCGGTCGCGGCAGGGACAAGCGCGACAGTTTCGGTGGTGATGAACCGAGTTTTAGCAGCGGCGGCGACCGCTTCGGTGGCGGCGGCGGTAATTTCGGTGACCGAGGCGGCTTCGGCGGCGGGGGTGCTCCTCGCAGCGGCTACGGCGGCGGCGGCGGTGGTGGTTACGGCGGTGACCGTGGCGGCTTCGGCGGCGGCGGCGGTGGCGGCGGTGGATTCCGCGGCGGCGGTGCTGGCGGCGGCGGTTTCCGTGGCGGTGGCGCCGGCGGCGGCGCGGGTGGTGGAATGCCGCCCCAAGTCGTTGGCGAAGGCAAGGGCGTCGTAAAGTTCTTCAATCCGCAAAAGGGCTTCGGCTTCATCGTCCGTGAAGACGGCGGCGAGGATGTGTTCGTGCACATTTCGGCGGTCGAGCAGGCGGGTCTCACCGACCTTGCCGACGGCCAGCCGCTCGAGTTCACGCTCGTCGATCGCGGCGGCCGCATCTCGGCGACCAACCTGCGCATCGACGGCGAGCCGATGGCCGTGGAACGCAGTGGTGGCGGCGCAGCCGCTCCGCGCGAGGGCGGCTTCGGTGGCGGCGGCGGCGACCGCAGTGGTCCGCAACGTCAGCTGACCGGCGAAAAGGCCAGCGGAACGGTGAAGTTCTTCAACGCGATGAAGGGCTTCGGCTTCATCCAGCGCGATGACGGACAGCCGGATGCGTTCGTGCACATCAGTGCCGTCGAGCGCGCCGGAATGCCAACCCTCAACGAAGGCGACAAGCTGGAGTTCGAGATCGAAGTCGATCGCCGCGGCAAATATGCAGCGGTGAACCTGAGCCCGCCTCAGGAATAATCCCTGCTCGAACATTCGAGCGGACTAGCGATACTAAAGGCGCCTGCCGGCACGTCCGGCAGGCGCTTTTTTCCACGAAATTCGGCCCAAAGGCGCGTCGGATTCGGACGTTGGAAGATGCCGCACATTTAGCTTGCGTCCCGCTACAAATGTAGCTCTCTGTAAATTGCGCATGCGCTTTGCCTTTCGGGCAGGAGAGTTTTCGAATGCTGAGCAAGCTTCCAACGATGATGCGGATGGGTGGGTTCGTCCTGCTTTTCCTGGCCTGCTCGCTTACCGATGCCGGCGCTGCCACGGCTCGAGTGGATTCATGGGGCAGTCTCAAGCCTGGTACGGAAGCGGTCGGGTTCAGGACGATTTTCGTTCACGACAAATCCCGTCCGTGGCGTCAAACGCGCTCTTATGGTGCACCGTTCAGACCGGATCTCGAAGGTCGCCCGCTTCAGATCAACCTATGGTATCCCGCAGTCGCACATAGCGGGAAGGCGATGCTTTACGGCGACTATGTCCATCAGACGACACCGCCGAACTTCAAAACCCTAGGAGATCTCGCCGGCAGGCGCAGTGGCGAGGCCCTAGGCGACTTCCCAAAGGCAGTACTTGCATCGCTTCTTGCCGACCCGGTAGCGGCTCGCAGCCTGGCCACGCCGAAGCACCACAAATACCCACTCGTTCTGCTTGTGGGTGGCCTGGGAGCGGACATCAACGCGAATTTCGTATTGGCGGAATACCTCGCGTCGCATCGCTACGTCGTCGCGAGCATATCGTTGTTGGGCCGCGACGAAAGGCAGCCGGATCAATCGCGATCCAGCCAGAGCATTGAAGCCAACGTGCGAGATCTTGAGTTCGCCACGCCCCTGATCTGCGCCACGGCGAACGCGAATTGCGCGAAACTCGTCGTCGCGGGTCACAGCCTGGGGGCCGTCATCGCCACCCTCTTCGCCAACCGTAATGCGAACGTATCGGCTGCAATTGGCCTTGACGGGACTTACGGGTTCAAGGGCTCCGGTGAAGTCCTTACCAAGGCGTTTGGCTATGGCCCTCGTGAAATGCGCGCTGTCCTGTTGGACTTGCGCCGGGCAGAAGGCAGTCAGTCCGCCGAACTCGACCTGTCACCAATCCTTGCCTTTTCACATTCCGATCTGACGGTCGCGACCCTTTCGAATATCCACCACAGCGACTTTACGTCTTTTGCAATAATGGCGGACCGCTACGGCATTCCAGCGGACCGGCAGTATGATGGAACTGGTTGGACCCGGGGAACGGGCCGGATCGGATATGAGAATGCGGCGCGAATTGTCCTCGCCTTCCTCAATACGCACCTAGCTGGGGCGTCTGATACTCTGACGGATTTCAGCCTGTCGAACATTCCGGGTGCAACCTTTCGCCAGGTCGCATCGGCGCCCGCAATCCCCAGCCCGAGCGAGGCCATCCAGATCGGCACTCAGCAAGGGCTACCGGCACTGCAATCGCTCATTAAAAACGCCTGCCGAGCTTTGCCGCCCGGTAGCTGCATCGACCAGCAGCTGTTTAACAGCAGTGGCTACAGCGCGCTCTCCACGGATCCCGCCGGATCGCTGATATTGTTCGAGATTGTTGTCTGGGCGCATCCGCAATCTGCCAATGCTCAGGATAGTTTGGCTGATTGCTATCTCGCGACCAACCGCAAGGCCGACGCTCGCCGCGCCAGTGCCCGCACGATTGAGCTCGCACCCACCGACCCCGATTTGGACGATCACCAGCGCCGCGAGATCATGGATGCGGCCAAGCTAAGGATCCAGGCCTTGGATCGCGGCTGACCGGCACTGCCATCAGTGCGCGGCTGCCGGCAATGGGTCGAAAACCACGATTGCCGGATGCCATATCAGGTCGCTCGCACTCAGCTGACCATCCCCTGCAGCGTTTCGACCCGATCAGCCTCCTCGGCCGGCTTATCGGTCCGGATCCGGCTCACGCGTGGAAAACGCATGGCGAGTCCGGACTTGTGCCGTTTGCTGAGGTGGACCGAGTCGAAGGCGACTTCCAGCACCAGGCTCTTCTCCACCTCTCGAACGGGTCCGAAGCGCTGGACGGTGTGGCCGCGGACCCAGCGGTCGATCCACTTCAGTTCCTCGTCGGTGAAGCCGAAATAGGCCTTGCCGACGGGCAGCAGCTCGCCGTCCTCTGCCCAGCAGCCGAACGTATAGTCGCTGTAATAGCTTGATCGTTTGCCCGAGCCGCGCTGGGCGTACATCAGCACGCAATCGGCAATGAGCGGATCGCGCTTCCATTTATACCACAGGCCGGTGCGCCGCCCGGCGACATAGGGGCTGTCGCGGCGCTTGAGCATCATGCCCTCGATGCTGGCGTCGCGGGCATTGGCGCGAAGCTCCTCCAGCTGCTCGAAGCTCTCCGCGTCGATCAGCTGCGACAGGTCGAAACGTCCGGCATCGAGCCGCGCGATGAAGGCCTGGAGCCGCTCCCGCCTCTCAGTCCAGGGCATTGGGCGCAGGTCCGCGTCGCCATCGTAGAGGATGTCGTAGAGCCGTACGAACGCAGGATAGTCCTGGCGCATCTTCCCGCTCACGATCTTGCGGCCGAGCCTTTGCTGAAGCGCGTTGAAGCTTGCCGCGCCGCCGCCGTGATCCGCGCTGCCCTGATCGCTGCCGCGCACCAGCAGCTCGCCGTCGAGCACGCCCGGCTCGCGGAATGCCTCGGCGACATCGGGAAAGCTGCCCGAGATGTCGTCGCCGGTGCGGCTGTAGAGGCGGGTCTCGCCGCCGGCATGGACCAGTTGAACGCGGATCCCGTCCCATTTCCACTCCGCCGCATATTCGTCGAGCGACAGTTTCGCGTCCTCCAGCGGATGGGCGAGCATGAACGGCCGGAACACCGGAATGTCCTTCGCACTCGGCTGCTCGCCGCGCCCTTCCGCCCAGTCGAACAATTCGGTGAAGGGCGGTCGCAGCCCGTGCCACACCTCCTCGACCGCCTCGACTTCGAGCGCGAACGCATTGGCCAGCGCCTGCTTGGCGAGCCGGGCGTTGATGCCCACGCGAAGCTCGCCGGTCGCGAGCTTGAGCAAGGCGAATCGCCCGGATGCATCGAGATGGTCGAGCATCGATGCAAGCACGCGCGGCCCGTCCATGCGGCTCGCCGCGCGCAGGCGATCGACGGCTTCCGAAATGCTAATGGTGCCGTCGTCGATCTCGGGCGGCTCTCCTTCCGGCGCCGGCCACAGCAGCGACACCGTCTCGGCCATGTCGCCGACATAGTCGCGGCTCATGTAGAGCAGGACGGGGTCGATGCGCTCCTCCGCGATCGCGCGCACCGCGGCATGCTTGACGGTCGGGATGTCGAGGCAACCCGTAAGTGCGGCCAACGCGATTCCGCGGTCCGGGTCCGGCGTGCGGCGGAGATAATCGCCGATCAGCTTCAGCTTTGCGTTGCGCGAGCGGGTGTAGACGAGGGCGTCCAGCAGCTGGGAGAAAGCGCGCATCGCCGATCACAATGCGCGAGGCGCACAACTAGCTCCTCCCCATCGCCGCGCGACAGGGAGTATCCAATTAGTGAAGCCGAACCGCCAGCGCCGCCAAAATCGCCGTGATGTCGCCGGACGAACGGCTGTCCATCGCCTCGTCGACATGTTCGAGGCAGCTGCGGACCGCGACGCGGTGGCCCGGAAGCAGCGCCATCTGCGCCGAGCAATGGGCGAGCTCGGCAAGGGTACCCATGCCGTTCACAACCGCGATCTGACGGATCTGGTCCATGCGTAAATGAAGGTCGAGCGGGGAGAGTCGCGGCCCGCGTTCCCGCACTTCGGCGACACAGCGGCCGATCTGGGCCCGTGCCGATGCCAGCGAGTCGCTTGCCATGATTCTTCTCCTGCTCCTGAACGCAGCTTCTCTCATCAAGGTTAAGGGGTTGTTACGGCGGCGGCCTGCTTGACAAAAAAGGCTCGCGGGGTCAGAGAGCGCACCGATCGAGCGGCGGCAGGCCGCTCTTCTTTTTTGTGACATTCAGGATTTCTCGCGATGGCCAAGCCGGCAACCGTCAAGATCAAGCTCGTCAGCACCGCCGACACCGGCTTCTTCTATGTGACGAAGAAGAACCCGCGCAATCAGACCGAGAAGATGTCGTTCCGCAAGTACGACCCGGTCGTGCGCAAGCACGTCGAGTTCAAGGAAGCCAAGATCAAGTGAGCGTGCCGCGGGAGCGATCCCGCTGACCGTTCAGGCGTGGCCGATCGTCTCAAGCCCTTCGACGTTCAGCAGCGCATTGACCTGCTGGACGAATCGCACAACCGAAATCGGCTTCGACACATAGGCCTGTGCGCCGGCCGCGCGGATTCGATCCTCGTCGCCCGCAGCCGAGTAAGCCGTCACCGCCATCACCGGCACTTCCGACAATTTCTCGTCCGCCCGCAATTGTCGGATCAGCTCGAGCCCGCTCAGGTGGGGCAGCTGAATATCGGTGATCACAAGCTCAGGTTCGAACGCGCGGGCTGCATCCAATGCTTGCCTGCTGTCGGTAACGGCTTCAGGGCGATGGCCATGTGCAGCCAGCAAATCGCAGAACAATTTGATGTTGAGGGCGTTGTCCTCGACGATCAAAATTCTTGCCAATCCTACTACCTCACTCGTTACGCCAGCCGAGCCTAGGCCATCATGCCCGACAGGACAAATGACCCTTATGCGCTCGCGCTGGCAGCGCTTGCTGCGACCCTTTCCGACGAACGGCGCGCGCGGAGGTTCCTGGATGTGTCCGGAATCGAGACAGATGAGCTTCGCCGCCGCGCGGGTGAACCTGCCTTGCTGATCGGCCTGCTTGCCTTCCTCGAAGCCTATGAGCCAGATCTCCTGTCCGTTGCGGAGCAGGTTGGCGTGCCGCCCGAACAGCTCGTGCGCGCCCGCGAGGCGCTCGAAGCATGAGCCGCCCGCTTTTGATCAGCGACTGCGATGAAGTGCTTCTGCACATGGTGTCGCACTTCGGCGACTGGCTCGACGAGGAGCATGACATAAGCTTCGATGTCGAACGGCCGGACTTCGCGGGCGCGCTCAGCCGCAAGTCGACCGGTGAAGTGCTGCCCACCGACGAGGTTTGGCCCTACCTCGACCGTTTCTTCCGCGAACAGATGCACCGGCAGACGCTGGTCCCCGGCGCGCTGGAGGCGCTCGGGCGGATCGGCCAGGTTGCCGACATCGTCATCCTCACCAACCTCGGCGACCATGCTCACGGCTGGCGGGTCGACCAGCTGGCGGGGCATGGGATCGAGCATGAAGTGGTCTGCAACCAGGGCGGCAAGGGCCCGCCGGTGCGCGAGCTCGCCGAGCGGCACGACGCCGGCGCGATCGTCTTCGTCGACGACCTGCCGATCCACCACGCCTCGGTCGCTGAGTATGCGCCGGAGGTCTGGCGGCTGCATATGATCGCGGAGCCCAAGCTCGCCAAATGGGTGCCGCCCGCCCCGAAAGCCCATGCCCGGATCGACGACTGGCCGAGCGCATGCGAATGGATTCTGGCCAAGTTCGAGGAGCAGGCATGAACACGATCCTGATCACCGGCGCGACCTCCGGAATCGGCCTCGCGGCTGCGCGCAGGTTCGCGGGTGCGGGCTGGCGCGTGGTCGGAACCGGCCGCCGCGGCGACCGGCTGCGGAGCCTGGCCGACGAGCTCGGCGACTCCTTCCTTCCGCTCGAAATCGACATGCGCGACCTCGAGGCGGTGGAATCGCTCGCCCGGCTTGAAGCTCCGTGGGGCGACATCGATGTGCTCCTCAACAATGCCGGTTTTGCACCGCCGCAGCAGTCCCCGCAGGAGGCCGACTGGGCGGTGCTCGACAGCGTCATCGCAACCAACATCACCGGCCTGGTCGCGCTGACCCGGGCCCTGCTTCCAAAGCTGATCGAGCGCCGCGCCCTGGTCGTGAACCTGTCCTCCGTCGCGGCCACCTACCCCTATAAGGGCGGCTCGGTGTATGGCGGGAGCAAGGCCTTCGTCCGCCAATTCTCGCTCGACCTGCGCTGCGATCTTGAAGGCACGGGCGTCCGGGTCACCTCGATCGATCCCGGCATGGTCGAAACCGAGTTCACCATCGTCCGCACCGGAAGCCAGGAAGCCTCCGACAAGCTCTACGGAAACATGGACCCGCTGACCGGCGGGGACATCGCCGAGCAGATCTGGTGGCTCGCGAACTTGCCAGCCCACGTGAACATCAACGCGCTCGAGATCATGCCGGTGAACCAGAGCTGGGCCGGCTTCGCGGTGCACAGGAGCGGCTGAAGCCACAACCGTTCTCGTTCGAGTGGTTGACTGTGAGAAGCGCGATGTGCACCGGCACACCATGAGCATCGATCAGCGCCTTGCCGAACTCGGCATCACCCTGCCCCAGCCCGCGGCGCCCGTCGCCGCCTACGTCCCCGCTGTCGAGATCGGCGGAATGCTGCACATCTCCGGCCAGATCAGCTTCGCGGAGGACGGCAGCCTGATCAAAGGGCGGCTCGGCGAGGACATGGACGTCGACGCCGGGATCGCCGCGGCCCACCGCTGCGGAATCATGCTGCTCGCGCAGATCAAGGCGGCGCTGGGCTCGCTCGACCGCGTGGAGCGCGTCGTCAAGCTCGGCGTGTTCGTCAACAGCACACCGGACTTCGTCGACCAGCCGAAGGTCGCCAACGGCGCGTCCGAGCTGATGAGCCAAGTCTTCGGCGCGGCCGGCAAGCATGCCCGCAGCGCGGTCGGCGTGGTCGTCCTCCCGCTTGGAGTCGCGGTCGAGGTCGACGCCATCGTCGCGGTGAAAAGCTGAACTTAATCCACCGCTTGAGGCGTTGAGGCGGAATGGCCGACCGCGACGCCGAGATCATCGTTCGAATAGCACCCGGCGTCGGCTCGCTCCCGGCCGCCGACTGGGACGCGCTCTCCTCCGGCGATCCGTTCCTCGGCCACGCCTTCCTCTCGATCCTCGAAGAGTCCGGCAGTGTCGGGCCAGGCAGCGGCTGGTCGCCCGCACCTTTGCTGGTGGAGCGGGAAGGCCGCCTCGCCGCTGCGGCCCCTGCCTATCTCAAGAGCCACAGCCAGGGCGAATATGTGTTCGACCACGGCTGGGCCGACGCCTGGCAGGGCGCGGGCGGCAACTATTATCCCAAGCTGCAGATCGCGGTGCCGTTCACGCCGGTGCCGGGGCCGCGCTTGCTCGGCTCCGCGCCGCAGCAGCTGCTCGCCGGGGCGGAGGCACTGGTCGGGCAGAACGGGCTATCGTCGGCGCACATCACCTTCATCGACGAGGTCGGCGCGGCGCAGTGCGAGCGGCGCGGCTGGCTGACCCGCTTCGGCAACCAGTATCACTGGCACAATCGCGGCTACGCAAGCTTCGACGATTTCCTCGCCGCGCTCAACAGCCGCAAGCGCAAGGCGATCCGCAAGGAGCGCGCGGCGGCTCAGGAGGGCCTTGAGTTCCGCACCCTTCGCGGCTCGGAAATAGAGCCGGAGGACTGGGACGCGATGTGGGCCTTTTATCAGGACACCGGCAGCCGCAAATGGGGGCAGCCTTATCTCACCCGCAGCTTCTTCGACCTGCTCGGGCAGCGGCTCGGCGACCGGGTGCTGCTGATGTTCGCCTGCTTCGAAGGCCGCGCGATCGCCGGAGCGCTCAACCTGATCGGCGCGGACACGCTGTACGGCCGCTATTGGGGAACGACCGAGGAAATGCCCTTCCTCCACTTCGAGCTTTGCTATTACCGCGCGATCGAATGGGCGATCAGGCACGGCCTGAGCTCGGTTCAGGCGGGCGCGCAGGGCGAGCACAAGCTGGCGCGCGGCTATGAGCCGGTGATCACCCGCTCAACCCATTTCATCCCCAACCCGAGCTTCCGCGCGGCGGTGGCCGACTTCCTCGAACAGGAGCGGGCAGCCGTTCTCGAAGAGCTCCAGCAACTCCGCTCGGCGCTGCCCTACCGCTCTTCCGCCGCCGAATAGAGCGCGACCTTGCGCCCCTTGGCGTCTACCATGCCGCGGTACATGCCCTTGCTGTTGAACGAGAAGACGGCTTCACCCTTGGGCGTCACAACGATCACGCCGCCATCGCCGCCGAGCGCCTTCACTTCGCCAAGCACCTTGTCCGCCGCGACCTGCGCGCTCTCGCCCTTCAGCCGCACCCGAGCGCAAATCTCGTGCGCGACGCCGGCGCGGATGAAATATTCCCCCCAGCCCGTGGCCGAGACGGCGCAGCCGCGGTCGTCGGCATAGGTGCCGGCGCCGATGATCGGGCTGTCGCCAACCCGGCCCCACTTCTTGCCCATCATTCCGCCGGTCGAAGTTCCCGCGGCGACATGGCCAGCGCTGTCGAGCGCAACCGCGCCGACGGTGCCATATTTATATTCGATCGTAAGTGCGCCGAGCTTCTTGGCCTTCATCTCTTCCAGCTGCTTCCTGCGCTCGGGAAGGATGAAATAGTCATGGCTCGCCTGCTCCAGCCCCTGCTCGCGCGAGAAACGGTCGGCGCCCGCCGACGCGAGCATCACGTGCGGGCTCTTCTCCATCACCGCCCGCGCAAGGCTGATCGGATTCTTTGTCGCAGTCACCCCCGCGACCGCACCGGCCGCTCGCGTGCTTCCGTCCATGATCGAGGCATCGAGCTCGGCGTGGCCGTCCTCGGTCAGCACCGCCCCCTTGCCGGCATTGAAGTTGGGATCGTCCTCGAGCATGCGAATCACGGCTTCGACCGCGTCGAGCGCCTTCCCGCCCGACGAAAGCACCTTCTCGCCCGCGCTCAGCGCCCGATCCAGTCCTGCGCGGACTGCGGCCTCCTTTTCCGGCTTGTGCTTCGCCCGCTCGATCGCCCCGGCGCCTCCGTGAATGACGAGCTTCCATTGTCCGGGTGCGGCATTGGCGTGAGTGCTCATCAGTAAGGCTCCAAACAACAACGATAACAGTCGCATAAGCACTCCTCCGAATGCCAGCCTAGCAGATCGAGCGGACTTTCTTGACTCTCATGCAATAGATATTAATATGATATCAGATTAAACGGGAGGTCCGGATGGACAATGACCATGTGATTGCACTCACGTCGAGCCGCGAGCGGGCGGCGCAGACGTTCAGCGGCTATGCGATGATCGTCGGCTTGCTGCTGGTGGCGGCGCTTCAGGCGTTCGGCGTGATCAGTCTGATTCACGATCGCGTCGACATATTGTCGATTGCGTCCGTGATCGCCGGGCCGCTGCTGTTCATCTTCATCATCGCCGGCTTCTACATGCTCCAGCCGAACCAGGCGGTCGCGATCACCTTGTTCGGCGCCTATCGCGGCACCGACCGGGTGACCGGCCTGCGCTGGGTGTGGCCGTGGATGGGGCGCAAGAAGGTCTCGGTTCGCTCCAACAATTTCATTTCCGACCGCATCAAGGTCAACGATCTGCGCGGCAACCCGATCGAGATGGCGGCACAGATTGTCTGGCGCGTCATCGATACAGCGCAGGCCCTGTACGACGTTGTCGATTACGACCAGTTCGTTCGGGTGCAGGTCGAGGCCGCGATCCGGACCATCGGCTCGCGCTACCCGTATGATGATTTCGAACATCTCGAGGTCACGCTGCGCGGAAACCACGACCAGGTCGGAACCGAGCTTCGCGGCGAGCTGATCGCGCGCCTCGCCGTCGCGGGAATCACCGTCGACGAATGCGGGTTCACCCACCTCGCTTATGCGCAGGAAATCGCCGGCGCGATGCTTCGCCGCCAGCAAGCGCAAGCGGTCGTCGCCGCCCGCAAGACCCTGGTCGAAGGGGCCGTCGGGATGGTCGAAATGGCCTTGGCCATGCTGTCGGAGAAGAATGTCGTCGAGCTGGATGACGAACGCCGCGCGGCGATGGTGTCCAACCTGATGGTCGTGCTGTGCGGCGAGCGCGACACCCAGCCCGTCGTCAACACTGGTACGCTCTATCAGTAATGGCCGATCGCAAGGCCTTCCCGCTGCGCGTCGATCCCGCCCTGTGGGCGGCGGTCGAACGCGCGGCGGCTTGCGACCTCAGGAGTGTGAATGCGCAAGTGGAGTGCCTGCTGAGGGAAGCGTTGAAGGCCAGAGGAATCAAGTTGGGCGACCCGGAACCGCGCAAGCGCGGGCGGCCGCCGAAGAAAGCGGAGGATTGAAGTGCGATCGAACAGCTGTCCCAAATGCCAGGGCTCTATGGTCGAAGGCTATATCCTGGATATCACGCAAGCCGGCGGCCGTGCCGTGGCGAAATGGATTGAAGGCGCGCCGGAGAAAAGCATGTGGATGGGACTCAAGATCGGCGATCGCGCCCAGCGAGACATTCAGACCTGGCGTTGCGGGCGCTGCGGCTTTCTCGAAAGCTACGCCAAGGCCTAGTCGGTGGCGAGCGCGCAAGGAGAAGAAGGATGAGTGACGGACCCGAATGGTTCGCGCAGACGCCGGGAACGTACAGCGCTGTACCGATCGCATGGCAAGGCTGGGCCCTTACCGTCGGGTTCGTCGCCTTTGTCGTTGCTGCGGGCCAATATCTCTCGAACCGTCCGGCGGCAGGCGTCGCGATCTTCGTGCCGCTTACCGTGCTGTTCATTGTGATCGTCGTCAAGACGACCCGGGGTGGCTGGCGCTGGCGGTGGGGGAGCCGCGACTAGCCTTGCCAAATTGGATTGCATTTGAAAGCGTCGGGACTGTTCTTTGACAGCTTGAAATGGACCGGGCGGCCAATCGCAAAGTCACACCTCCCGCTCGCAGCCGGGCATTGTCATGGTCGCCCGATGTCCGTCGCCAGGGCAAGAAAGCCGTTCTTCTACAGCCGCTTGATCGTCGCCAAGCGGGCAAAGTTGACAAAGTTGACAAACCCCCCTCCCCACCCACTCGAACGTGGCCTTTGTGACCTTTGCCGTGACCCAACTTTGATTGAGAGCGCGGACGGGCCTATATGAGCGCCATGTCCTCCATCCGTCCCTGGCGCACCATCGAGCGGCGCAAGTCGCGTCAGATCATGGTCGGCGATGTCGCCGTCGGCGGCGATGCACCGGTTACGGTCCAGACCATGACCAATACGCCGACCTCCGACGCCGCGGCGACCATCGCCCAGATCCGCCGCTGCGAGGAAGCCGGGGCCGACATCATCCGGGTGTCCTGCCCGGACGTTGAAAGCACCGCCGCGCTCCGCCAGATCGTCCTTGCCGCCAATGTGCCGATCGTCGCCGACATCCACTTCCACTACAAGCGCGCGCTCGAAGCCGCCGACGCGGGGGCTGCGTGCCTGCGCATCAACCCCGGCAACATCGGCTCGGCCGAGCGGGTCAAGGAAGTCGTGGCGGCAGCGCGCGCCAATGGCTGCGCGATCCGCATCGGGGTCAATGCCGGCAGCCTCGAAAAGGATTTGCTCGAAAAATATGGCGAACCGTGCCCCGCGGCCTTGGTCGAAAGCGCGCTCGACCACATTCGGATTCTCGAGGATCACGGCTTCCAGAACTACAAGGTCGCAGTCAAAGCGTCGGACCTGTTCCTGGCCGTTGCAGCCTATCAGGCGCTCGCCGACACGGTCGATTGTCCACTTCACCTCGGGATCACCGAAGCCGGCGGCCTCATCGGCGGCACGGTCAAATCGTCGATCGGAATGGGGGCATTGCTGTGGGCCGGCATAGGCGACACGATCCGGGTCTCGCTCTCCGCGGAGCCCGAGGAGGAAGTCCGCGTCGGTTACGAGCTCCTGAAAAGCCTCGGAATCCGCAATCGCGGGGTTCGTGTCGTGTCCTGCCCGTCCTGCGCGCGCCAGGGCTTCGACGTCATCCGCACGGTTGAAAAGCTCGAGCAACGGCTCCAGCATATCCGCACGCCGATGTCGCTGTCGGTGCTCGGCTGCGTCGTCAACGGACCCGGCGAAGCGCGCGAGACCGACATCGGAATCACCGGCGGCGGCAACGGCAAGCATATGGTCTACCTGTCCGGCGTCACCGACCACCATGTGGCTGACGACGACATGGTCGAGCATATCGTGCGGCTGGTCGAAGCCAAGGCCGCGGAGATTGAAGCGAGCAAGATGGCGGCAGAAGCCGCGTAAGCCTTTTCTAACCGGTTATTGCTAGCGGTTCCGAATGGGACGCTTGCTTGCTGTCGTCGTGGCCGTCGGGCTGCTGGCTGGATTTATGTGGCCTGGCGCGAAGTCGCCGGCGCGAACGCCCGTTGCTGCTGCCGTCGGCGGCAAGCATGAAGTCGTGTTGACGCGCGGTTCGACCGGCCACTTCTTCACCGACGCCAATATCAACGGCAAAGGGTCGGTCGAGTTCATCGTCGATACCGGCGCTTCGATCGTTGCGCTGACGATCGAGGATGCCCGCAGGCTCGGCGTGGATGTCGATCCCGCCAAATTCGAGGTCGTCGGCGAAGGCGCGGGCGGCGCGGTTCGCGGTCAGGACGTGGTGCTCGACTCCGTTGAAGTCGAGGGCATCAAGGTCGAACATGTTCGAGCCGTAGTGCTCGCCGACTCCAACATTTCGCTGCTCGGCCAGACGTTCCTCGCCAATGTCGATCACGTCGACATGTCCGGGGATTATCTGACCCTGCGCGACGAGGGCTAGTTCAACTCACTGGGTGACGCTCGCCGGAACGATCGTCCAGCGCACCTTGCCGGCATAGGGATCGTCCCGAAGCACGCCATTCTCGACAGTGAGCGTCCGCACGGGGCCGTCTGGCAAGGCAATCTCGCCCGTCGCAGTGGCGCCGTTGGTGCTGAACACGCGCAGCTCGACGTTCTTCCAGTCGATGCGGTCGGTGCTCTGTGCGACCGCGACGTGCGGGATCACGCTGTTGTTGCGGACCATCAGGACCACGGGAATCTGCCCCGCCTGAACCTGATGCCAGCCGCCGCCGCGATAGGCCTTGCCGGTCTGGTAGTCGATCCAGTCGCCGGCCGGCAGATAGATGCGGCGGCCAGTGGCGCCGTCCTCGAACAGCGGCGCGACGAGCAGCTTCGACCCGAACATATATTCGTCGTCCACTGCCCACGCGCCCGGATCGTTCGGATATTCGAAGAAGAGCGACCGCAGCATCGGGTGGCCCTTCGCCGAGGACTCCACGGCCTGCCCGTAGATGTATGGCATCAGCGAATATTTGAGGTTCAACGCGCGACGGAAATCGTCGGTCAGCGCAGAATCATATTCCCATGGCTCGCGCGGCGGAGCGCCGTGCGCACGAGTGTGCGAGGTCAGGACCCCCATCGCCATCCAGCGGCGATAGAGGTCGCGCGGCGCCTTGTTGACGAAGCCGCCGACATCGTGGCTCCAGTAAGTGAAGCCGGAGAGACCGAAGGAAAGCCCCCCGCGGAGTTCGGCCGCCATAGCAGAGTTGGTGTTCTCGGCGTCGCCGCCCCAGTGGAGCGGGTAGCGCTGGCTTCCGGCCCAGGCGGCGCGCGCCCAGATGATGCCGTCGCCCGTGGTCTGTTTGGTGACGTCCCACGCGGCCTTGTTGTAGCGGACCGGATAGAGATTGTGCTCGAGCCTACCGGTGTTGCCCGACGCATAGACGCCGTTGATCGGAGCGCCTTCGCCGAAGTCGACCTTGATGACTGATGCGCCCATTTTGAGCAAATCGCGCAATTTGTCCTGATACCAGACGACGGTCGCCGGATTGCTGAAGTCCAGCGTCGCGTCCTCGTCGGGCACCTCGCCCGCCGCATTCTTCACCGCCAGGCCCTTGGCGACGATTTCGTTGTAGAGCGCGTTCTTCCGCCCGAAATAGGGCAGTTGCCAAAGGCTGATGCGGAACCCGTCCTTCTTGAGATCGGTCATCATCTTGGCGGGATCGCGGAAGCGGCTGGTCGAGAATTTGTAATCGTTGCGCCAGTCATATTCGAACCAGCCGGTATCGAGATGAATGACGTCGGTGGGCAGTTTGTACTGACGAAGCTTGGCGGCAACGCCGCGCACCTGGTCCTCGCTATTATAGGTGATGCGGCTCATCCAGAAGCCGAACGACCAGAGTGGCGGGACCGGGCTTCGGCCGGTGATTCCAGTATATTCGGTGAGCACGTCCTTCGGCTCGCCAAGGAATACGAACATGTCGAGGTTCGGATCGTTGATATAGGCGACGTTGCTCTGGTCGTAGGTGCGGCCGACATCCATCGTGATGGGGGCCGACGAGTGCAGGAAGACGCCATAGCCCTGGCTGCTCAGGAACATCGGCACCGGCTTGTACATCATCGGCGTCTGCACACCCATCGCGTCGCGCATGAACAGGTCGACCTTCTGCCCGCGTTTGTTGAGGCGGGTGAAGGACTCGCCGAAGCCGTAGATGCCCTCGTCGTGGCTCATGCGCAGCGGGAGCGCGACTTCGCGGCCAAGGTCGCTCATTCGGCGGACGAACGTCAAGCCGAGCGGGCCGGCGAAGCTGCCATGCTCTGCCTTGTTCTGGGTGCTGGTCAAGAGCTTGCCGGCGGCATCGCGGAACTCGATCGCGAACGGCGCCTTGACGATCGTGACCGAACCGTAGGCGCTGCGATAGGTCACGCCCTTGTCGGTCTGCTCGGCCTTCCAGGAGCCGTCCTTCGGAACCGGCCCGGCGAGCATCAGCGATGGGGCATTGCGGATCGGATCGGTGCTGGTGCTGAAACGGA
The DNA here is from genome assembly GCA_039915925.1 of Sphingomicrobium sp. Lineage (GTDB taxonomy): Bacteria > Pseudomonadota > Alphaproteobacteria > Sphingomonadales > Sphingomonadaceae > Sphingomicrobium. The sequence goes on along the minus strand of JBDSMG010000028.1, from coordinate 38,751 downwards.
CGCGGACCGTGCGTGGCGAAACGAAGTCGAGCTGGAAGGGCGTCCGCGGCGCCGCGTCATATTCCGTCGGGAATTCCTCGTTCTGCGTGTCGGGCGCAAGGGCCTGGTCGACCTTCAGGAAGCTGTACGTGGTCTTGCGGCGATACCGCTTCCACTCGATCAGGCCGGCTCCGTTCGCCGGGTTGAACGAGGTGAGATTGTCCGCGACGAAGTAAGTGTTCTCGACCTTCTGGAACTCGGCGCTCGAATCCTCGATCGCGCCGAGCGCCTGCGCCGTAGCGGGAGCAGGAAAGCAGGCGGCGAGGAGCGAAGCGCACAGCAGCTGCGCTCGGAACAAATTTGCCATTGAGATGTTTTCCCTGTCACGCTTTCGTAAATCAAAGCTGGTCGCACCCATGAAAGTGCGGTATCGTAGCGCCATGTTTCGCCGTTGCCTATCGGACTATTCAATGCCGCTTGACGGAAGTACGAACCGTTAGCGCTAGCAGATGAACTCTCCTACATATGGAAAATAATCCCAGAAGCGTTTCGGCCTGTGGCATAGCGGTCTTTCTCGCATGACCCTCGCATTGAAGCTCAATCCGGCCGACGATGTTGCGGTCCTGCTCGACCAGGTCGAGGCGGGTGTGGACGTGCTCGGCACGACCACTCGCGAGGCCATCCCGTCCGGGCACAAGCTCGCAACGCGCGATATCGCCGCGGGCGCGCCCGTTCATAAATATGGTCAGGTAATCGGTGTCGCTAGCACGGACATCGCCCGTGGCGCCCATGTGCACGACCATAATCTCGACGTCGGTGAAGCGGAGCGCGAGGTTCAGTTCGGTCGTGCCGGGCCCGTGCAGCTGTCGAACAACCCGGCGACGTTCGAGGGGATCGTGCGCCCCGACGGCCGCATCGGTACACGCAACTATATCGGCATCATCACCAGCGTGAACTGCTCGGCGACGGTCGCAAAGCGGATCGCCGACAGTTTCACGGGGCAGAGTTTCGCCGGTGTCGACGGGGTCGCAGCCTTCACGCATTCGAGCGGCTGCGGCATGGCCAAGACCGGCGAGGGGATCGAGACGCTCGAGCGGACGCTCGCGGGCTATACGATCCATCCCAATTTCGCCGGAGTGCTGATCATCGGCCTGGGCTGCGAAGTCGCGCAGATCGGCGACTTGCTCGACCGCTTCGGCCTCAACGCCGGTCCGCGCCTGCGGACGATGACGATCCAGGAAGCCGGCGGAACGCTCAAGGCGATCGAGTACGGCCAGCAGCTCGTCCGCGAGCTGATCGAGGAAGCGCAGGCGGATCGCCGCTCTACCGTATCGGCTTCGAACCTGATCCTCGGCCTCCAATGCGGCGGATCGGACAGCTGGTCCGGAGTGACCGCCAACCCCGCTCTGGGAGCTGCGGCCGACCTGGTGGTTGCGAACGGCGGCACCGCCATCCTGTCGGAAACTCCCGAGATTTCGGGCGCGGAGCATTTGCTGCTGCGTCGGGCCGTGTCGAAGGAGGTCGCCAACAAGCTGCTCGCGCGCCTGTCCTGGTGGGACCAATATGCCGCGAAGCACGGGGCCGAGCTCAACAACAATCCCTCGCCGGGCAACAAGGCCGGCGGGCTGACGACGATCTTCGAAAAGTCGCTCGGCGCGGTCGCGAAGGCCGGATCATCGCCGCTGGCGGACGTGCTGCTTTATGCCGAACACGTGCGGTCCAAAGGGCTGGTGTTCATGGACTCGCCAGGGTTCGATCCCTGTTCGGCGACCGGCCAGATTGCCGCAGGGGCGAACATCCTGGCCTTCACGACCGGCCGGGGTTCGGTGTTCGGGTCGAAACCGGCCCCCTGCATCAAGCTGGCTTCGAACGCGAAGCTCGCCGCATGGATGAGCGAGGATATGGACATCGACTGTTCGCCGATCCTCGACGGTGCATCGATTAGCGAAATGGGCGAGGCGATCTACCAGCGTATCCTCGCGATCGCGTCCGGGCAGCCGAGCAAATCGGAAACGCTCGGGTTCGGCGACAATGAATTCGTGCCGTGGAATCTCGGAGCGTGGATGTGAGCGGGACGCGGCGATTGTGTTTCGCCCTGGATCTTGCCGACGACCCTGACCTGATCGAGCGCTACAAGCATTGGCATTGGCCGGGCGGCCCGCCGGCGCCGGTGAACCGGTCGATCCGCGCCGCCGACATTCGCGAGCTCGAGATTTGGCTGACCGGCCCGCGCCTTTTCATGGTCATGGAAGTGGGCCTGGATTTCGATCCGGCGGCGAAGGCGGAAGCGGATTCAGCGGACCCGGACGTGCAGGCCTGGGAAAAACTGATGTGGGAGTTCCAGCGCCCGCTCCCTTGGGCGGCGCCCGGCGAAAAGTGGGTCGCGATGGAGCGTATTTACGCACTATCGGATCAACCCTGACGTCGAGGGCGAAGGGTTTACCGGTCCGCTTACTCTATGCTTATGTCTGATTAAACGCCGAGAACTGGCGAACGGAGGGGACGCAAGAATGACCGTGAACCGGGCCGTGCGCAGCGCGATTTTGCCGCTGCTGCTGATTACCAGCCTGTTTTTCCTGTGGGGGATGGCCAACAACCTCAACGACATTCTGATCAAGCAGTTCAAAAAGGCGTTCATCCTCACCGACTTGCAGACCGGCTTCGTGCAGTCTGCCTTCTATATGGGCTATTTCCTGCTCGCGATCCCGGCTGGCCTGCTGATGCGGCGCTACGGCTACAAGCGGGCCGTGGTCGTCGGGCTCGTGCTTTACGGCATTGGCGCTTTGCTCTTCTACCCGGCTGCGCAGTCGGCGACCTACGGCATGTTCCTCGCCGCACTGTTCGTGATCGCCAGCGGCCTGGCGTTCCTGGAGACTGCAGCTAACCCGCTCGTGACGGTGCTTGGCGATCCCGCCAAGTCGGAGCAGCGGCTGAACCTGGCGCAATCGTTCAACCCGGTCGGGTCGATCGTCGGCCTGTACATCGGCAAGGTCTTCATCCTGTCCGGCATCGAGCGCGACGAGGCGCAGCTGGCTGGCATGTCCGCCACCGACCAGCATAGTTTCTATTCGAGCGAGATCCTCCGCACGGTTCCGCCCTATATCGCAATCGGCCTGTTCGTGCTTGCCTGGGCCGCGCTGGTCGCCTTCACCCGCTTTCCGGAGGCAGCCACGCGCCGCGTCCAGGACGATCACGACCAGCTCCGCTGGGGCGAAGCGCTGGGCGGCGTTTTCCGGAAAAAGCATCTGCTATTCGCGGTCCTCGCCCAGTTTTTCTACGTCGGCGCGCAGGTCGGTGTGTGGAGCTACACGATTCGTTACGCGCAAGGCACTGCCGGAGTAGACGAAAAGGCCGCGGCGGACTGGGTGATTGCCGCGCTTGTGACCTTCACCGTTGGCCGGTTCGTCGGCTCGGCACTGATGAGCCGCTTCAACCCGGCGCGGCTGATGGCGGTCTATGCCGTGATCAATGTTGTGCTCGCGCTGGTTGCGGTCTTTATGCCGGGGAAGACCGGGTTGATCGCCTTGACGGCGCTCAGCTTCTTCATGTCGATTATGTTCCCGACCATTTTCGCGCTCGGCGTGAAGGATCTCGGGCCTTACACCCAGACCGGAGCGTCGCTCATCGTGATGGCGATTATCGGCGGAGCCGTGCTGACGCCGCTGATGGGCGCGGTTTCGACCTACCATTCGATCAACATGGCGATGCTCGTGCCGGCGACCTGCTTCGTGGTGATCGCCGTTTACGCTTTGTCGAGCGTGCGCCGCGCGGCCGAGCTCAACACGGCAGGCGCGGGGGGGCATTGATGGACGTTGTCGTTTGCGCCGAACCCGGCGCGTTGAAGCTCGAACAACGTCCGAAGCCCGAGCGGGGCGAGGGCGAAGTGCTGGTGCGTATCCGGCGCATCGGCGTGTGCGGCACGGACATGCATATCTATTGCGGCAACCAGCCGTTCCTCTCCTATCCGCGCGTGATGGGACATGAGCTTTCGGGTGAGGTCGCGGAAGCGCCGCCTGCCTGCGACCTGAAGCCCGGCGATCCGGTCTATATCATCCCCTACATCGCCTGCGGAACGTGCGTCGCCTGCCGCAGGGGCAAGGAGAATTGCTGCGCGAACATTGGCGTTCTCGGCGTGCACCGCGACGGCGGCCTTGCCGAGTATCTCAGTGTACCCGAGCGATTCGTAAAGAAGGCGGACGGGCTGACGCTCGACCAGGCCGCGATGATCGAATTCCTCGCCATCGGCGCGCACGCGGTTCGGCGCGGCGCGCCGGCCAAGGGCGACAAGGTGCTCGTCGTCGGCGCTGGCCCGATCGGCATTGCCGTCGCTCTGTTCGCGAAGCTCTGCGGTGCCGACGTGACGGCGATCGACGGGCGCGAGGATCGGCTCGCTTTTTGCCGCGACAGGATCGGTGTCGACGCGACGTTCGCGGTCGGACCGTCCACCCGTGACGAACTTGCGCTGCGCACCGGCGGCGACTTCTTCGACGTCGTGTTCGACGCCACCGGCAATCCGAAGGCGATGGAAGCCGGTTTTCTTTATGTCGGGCACGGCGGCACTTATGTTCTGGTGTCGATCGTGTCGGCCGACATCAGCTTTTCCGACCCCGAATTTCACAAGCGCGAAACTACACTGATGGGCAGCCGCAACGCGACGGCGGAGGATTTCGAGTTCGTCGCACAAGCAATGCGTGACGGGCTCGTGCCGACCGATGCGCTCCACACGCATAGCGCGCGGCTTTCCGAACTGCCTGAGGCTTTCCCTGGCTGGCTGGAACCGTCCGCGGGAGTGATCAAAGCCATCGTGTCGTGCTGATCGACGCGCACCAGCACTATTGGCGCATCGGGCAGAACGGCCATGAGTGGCCGACGGCGGATCTGGCGCGCATTTACCGAGACTTCGGACCGCAGGACTGGGCGGACGCCGCCGGGTCGGTCGGGGTAAGCGGATCGGTCCTCGTCCAGTCGCAGCCGTGTGACGCGGACACCGACTGGCTGCTTGCGCTTGCGGACGCTGCGCCGTCGGTCAAGGCGGTCGTCGGCTGGGCCGAGTTGAAGGCACCGGACGCTCGCGACCGGATCGCGACACTGGCCGCCCATCCGAAGCTCACGGGGCTTCGGCCGATGCTTCAGAACCTGCCCGAGGACGACTGGATCGCCGATCCCGCGCTCGATCCCGCAATCGCGGCAATGGTCAGCCACGGCCTGCGGTTCGATGCGCTCGTCTTCACGCGCCACCTTCCGCACCTGCGCGTCTTCGCGAAGCGCTGGCCCGAGCTTCCGATCGTGATCGATCATGGCGCCAAGCCGCCGATTGCGGAGGAGCAACTGGATCCCTGGCGGGAGGAGATGGCGCGGCTTGCCGAGCTGCCGAACGTCACGTGCAAGCTATCCGGGCTTTTCACCGAAATGGCGCCTGCCCAAAGCCGCGGCGAGCTGAAACCTTATGTCGAGCACCTCGCCGACACGTTCGGACCCGACCGCCTGATGTGGGGCAGCGACTGGCCGGTCATCCTGCTTGCCGGAGACTATTCGGAATGGTTCGAGCTGACTGGCGAGCTTACCGGTTTCGATGAGGCGGGCCGCGCCGCCTTGTTTGGCGGGACCGCCGCGAACTTCTACGGAATCCGGTGATGAGCAATTCGACGCAACTGGGCCGCAGCAACGTGCGGGTGCCGCCGCTCGGGTTCGGAGCGGCGACATTGGGCAATTTGTACCGGAAAGTGTCCGACGAGCAGGCGCGCGACACGGTTGCGACCGCGCTTCGGCATGAGCTCACCTACATCGACACGGCGCCGCACTATGGCTTCGGCCTCAGTGAGAGCCGGCTTGGCGCCGCTCTTGAGGAACTCGATCCCGACCAGAGGGTCGTGATTTCCAGCAAGGTCGGGCGGCTTCTGGTTCCTGTTGATGATGCCAAAGGCGAGCGCCACGGCTTCGTCGACGCCGCGCCGTTCGAACCGAAGTTCGACTATAGCTATGATGCAGTGATGCGTTCGTGGGAGGAGAGCCGGAAGCGGCTCCGGCGCGACCGCATCGACATCCTCTACGCGCATGATCTCGGGCGAATGACTCACGGCGCCGATCACGAGCTTCATTTCGCAAGCTTCATGGAGGGCGGTTACCGCGCCATGCGCGAGCTTCGCGACGGCGGACAGGTCGGAGCGATCGGGCTCGGTGCGAACGAATGGCAAATCTGCGAGGACGCGATGCGGGAAGGTGAATTCGACGTATTCCTGCTCGCCGGTCGCTACACCTTGCTGGAGCAGACGGCGCTCGACAGCTTCCTGCCCGAATGCGCGCGCCGGCAAGTGTCGGTCGTGATCGGAGGGCCCTACAACAGCGGGATCCTGGCCCACGGGACGAAGAGCGGGCACACCCTCCATTACAATTACGAACCCGCCCCCGAGCATATCGTCGAGCGCGTACGGCGGCTCGAGGAGGTCAGCGAGCGCCATGGCGTCAAGCTCGCCGCAGCCGCATTGCAGTTTCCGCTCTTTCATCCACGGGTCGCATCGGTAATCCCTGGACAGTCCAGCATTGCAGAGGTGGAGGATACGATCAGCTTGTTCGAAACGCGCATTCCTGAAGATTATTGGTCGGCACTCAAGGAAGATGGCCTTGTGCGCGCTGACGCACCGGTTGCGGAGAGCACGCGATGAGCGGACGGCTTGCCGGCAAGACGGCGCTGATCACCGCCGCAGGGCAGGGCATCGGCCGCGCGACGGCCGAGTTGTTCGCTTCGGAAGGCGCAATCGTCTGGGCGACGGACGTCAACGCGGCTGCCTTGGCCGGGCTCGATCAATGCCGCACGCGCAGGCTGAACGTGCTCGATGCGGCTGAGATCGAAACCACGTTCGCCGATATTGGCCAGATCGACGTGCTGTTCAACTGCGCAGGCGTGGTGGCCAACGGCAACATCCTCGATTGCGACGAGAAGGACTGGACCTTGTCCTTCGATCTCAACGTCACCGCCATGTACCGCACGATCAAGGCGGTGCTTCCGGGCATGATCGAACGGGGCGGCGGATCGATCATCAACATGTCGTCCGTCGCGAGTTCGGTGATCGCCGTTCCGAACCGCTTCGCTTATGGCGCGTCGAAGGCCGCGGTGATCGGGATGACCAAATCCGTCGCGCTCGATTTCGTCGGCAAGGGCGTCCGCTGCAACGCGATCTGCCCGGGAACCGTCGATACGCCGTCGCTTCAGCAGCGGCTTCGCGACACTGGCGATTACGAAAAGGCACGGGCCGAATTCAACGCTCGGCAGCCGATGGGACGGCTCGGCAGGCCGGAGGAGATTGCGGCGCTCGTGCTCTATCTAGCTTCGGACGAATCCGCCTTCACCACCGGTGCAATCCACCTGATCGACGGCGGCTGGTCGGTCTAGTCGCGTGAGATCAGGCGGCGGCAGTATCCTTGCCGGCGCCAGTCGTGTCGACGAAGGCCTGATCGACCAGTTCGACCATCGCCGCGCGCGCGGCTACCGCATCGGCTGCGCTGACCGCCTCGAAGACCTTGATATGGTCTGGGAGCGCGTCGCGCTGCAACGGAGCTTTGCGCTGCTTGAACTCCGTCGTCCACGACACCGCCGCTTCGACTCCGCTGGTCAATGAGGCGAGAAAGGCGTTGCCGGTCGCGTCGAGCATGGTCGAGTGGAACAGCTGGTCGGCGGCCCGGCCAGCTTCGGTCGCAAGCGTGTGCGTGCGCATGTCCTGAAGCGCGCGCTCCATGATCCGCAAATGCTCGTCGCTGCGCCGTTCGGCGGCCAAGGCCGCGCCTTCCGGTTCGATGATCCGGCGCAGCTCGAACAGGCTTGCGAGCAACTGCTCGTCCGGTTCGCGCTGGAACATCCAGTACAGTACATCCGGGTCGAGCAGATGCCAGTTCTTGCGCGGGCTGACCCGCGTGCCGATCTTCGGGCGCGCCTCGACCAGGCCCTTGGCGCTCAGGATTCGCACGGCTTCGCGATAGGCAGTTCGCGATACCTTCAGCTCTTCGCTGGCCGTCACCTCATTATCGAGGATCGCGCCGGGCAGATATTCGCCCGACACGATGCTGATGCCGAGATCGCGCGCAACGGTTCCGTGGATTCGCAGCGGCTTTCCGTCGATTCGGCGCACGACGCCGAAATCCTCGTCCCCCTTGGCCATGGCCGCTACATTAGCGCCAGCGCGAACGTCAGCACAACCGGGCCGGTCATCGCGGCGAAACGCCGAGACGGAACACCATCACGTTGCGATACTCCTGGCCCGGGTCGAGCCGAACCGACGCAAAGGCAGACTTGTTGGGCGAGTCCGGAAAGTGCTGCGGCTCGAGCGCTATGCCATCGCCCATGCGGTAGACCTTGCCTGATTTCCCGACCGTCGTTCCATCGATGAAATTGCCGGAATAAAGCTGGATGCCCGGCTGGTCGCTGAGGATGTCCATGCGTCGGCCGGAGGCCGGATCTTCCAGGCGTGCGGCAAGGCGCAGCACACCGGCCGCTCCGCGCAGCACATAATTGTGATCGTAGCCGCGGCCGAGCACGATCTGCGGATGGCGAGCGTCGCGCGCACGTTCCTTCACCAAATGGGGAGTGCGGAAATCGAACGGCGTGCCCGCCACGGGCGCGAGAACTCCGGTCGGGATCAGCTTGGCATCGACCGGCGTGAACCGGTCGGCGAAGATAGTCAGGCGATTGCCCATTGCGTCGTTCGCCGAGCCTTCGCCGGCCATATTGTACAGGCCGTGGCTGGTCAGATTGACGATCGTCGGCCGGTCCGTGCGGGCGCGATAATCGACCTTGAGATCGTTCTTTTCGTCGAGCGTATAGGTCACGCTGACCGTCAGCGTTCCGGGGTAGCCCTGGTCGCCATTGGGGCTGGTGAGCCCCATCGTCACGCTCGCGACTGGCCCAGCCTGGACGTTGAGCACCTTCCAGACCTGCTTGTCGAAGCCCTTGACGCCGCCGTGGAGGGCGGTGACGCCATTGTTGTTCTTTTCGAGCTGGTAGGTCTTGCCGTCGAGGCTGAAGCGGCCGTCAGCGATGCGGTTGGCGAAGCGGCCGACCGATGCTCCGAAATAGCTTCCGTGATCCTCGTAGGCGGCGGCATTGGCGAAGCCGAGCGCGACATCGGCGCGGCGGCCGGCGCGGTCCGGAGCGATGAGCGACTGCAAGGTCGCGCCCCAGGTGATGATGCGAGCCGACACGCCGCGCGCGTTGGTCAAAGTGACGGCGTCGATCTGCGTGCCGTTGGAGAGCTTTCCGAAGCTGGTCCGCTGGACAGTGACCGCGTGCGCCGGGTTCGCCGCTGCGAGAAGCACGGCGCCTGCCAGGATCGGAAGTGCTCTGGTGATCGTCATAATATTCCCTCCAAACTCCCACCGTTCGTTGACGGCGCAGTCGCAGGAATATAGTCGGACAAAAACAACAAGGGCAACAGCCCGATCGATCAAAGATGGAGAGTGTAGATGGCTGTAGCTCCGGTTGAAGGCGGGCAGGTAAGTTCAACATCCTCAGGAGCCGCGCCGCACTACCGTGCGGCACTGGTGCTGCTGACGACCCTGTTCTTCATGTGGGGCTTTATAAGCGTCATCAATGGCACGCTGCTCCCACACCTGAGAAGTGTGTTTGAGCTTAGCTATTTTCAGACCACCATGATCGAGTCGGTCTGGTTCATCGGCTATCTGATTGCCTCGATCCCGGCAGCGAAGGTGATCGAGCGGATCGGGTACAAGAAGGCGCTCACGCTCGGGCTTTGCGTAATGACCGTCGGCTCGCTGGGAATGGTGCTGGCCGCGAGCCTCCCATCCTATTGGGTGACCCTGATCGCCATGTTCACCGTCGCGTGCGGGATCGCGCTGCTGCAGGTCGCAGCCAACCCTTATGTCGCGGTTATCGGCCCGCCGGAGACTTCCGAATCGCGGCTTACGCTGGTCCAGGCCTTCAACACGACCGGCGACGTGCTTGCGATTATCTTCGGCAAATATCTGATCCTCCACCGCACCACCGGTGGTACGTCGGCCGAAGGCACACAGCTTAGCCATGCGCAGCGCATGGCCGATGCCCAAGCGACGGAACTGCCTTACATGATTGTTGCCGGGGTCCTTGCTGTGCTGGCCATCATGATTGCTCGCGCCAAGCTGCCTGAGCTCGGTGAATCGACTCGCCGCATCGCGGCCGAGGAGCGCAAGCATCTGTCGCTGTTCAACCACCGCAACCTCATCTTCGGCTGCGGCGCAATAGCGGCGTGTGTCTGGGCGGAGATCAGCGTCGGTGGAACGCTCTTCATCAACTTCGCATCGCAACCGACCGTCGCCAACATCACCCACGAGCAGGCCGCTTTCTACCTCACTTTCTTCTGGGGCGGGATGATGGTCGGCCGCTTCGCTGGAGCCTTCCTGATGCGGGCCTTTGCGCCCGAAAAGGTGCTCGCCGTGTTCGCGGCCGCAGGAGTCCTCTTCGCGCTGGGTGCGACGCTGCTGCAGGGACCGATTGCCATGTACTCGCTGATCCTGGTCGGCCTTGCCACCTCGATCATGTTCCCGACCATCTTCGCGCTGGCGATCCGTGGCCTCGGCCCGCTGACCGAGGATGGTTCCGGGTGGCTGATCCTTTCAATTGCCGGCGGCGCACTGGTGGCCCTGAATGGCAAGGTCGCCGATATTTACGGGATCAACTGGGCGTTCCTAATCACCGCTGCGTGCGAAGCTTATGTGCTGTTCTATGCGCTGTGGGGCTCGAAGCCGACGAATGCGCTTGAGGATGAGAAATTGACGGCTACAGCCTAGCCGCCGATGAAAGCCGCTTCCGCACTCGATTACCGCGAACTCGCGCGCCGGCGGCTGCCGCGCTTCCTGTTCGAATATATCGACGGCGGTTCCTATGCCGAAGTGACGCTTCGCCGGAACATCTCCGATCTCGAGCGGGTCGCGCTGCGCCAGCGGGTGCTTCGCGACATTTCGTCGATCGAGCTGAAGTCGGAGCTGTTCGGGCAGCAGCTCGCGCTGCCGGTGGCGCTGGCGCCGATCGGCCTTGCGGGCATGAACGCGCGGCGCGGTGAAGTGCAGGCGGCGCGCGCGGCGGAAGCGGCGGGCGTGCCCTTCTGCCTCTCGACGGTGTCGGCCTGCGACCTCGGCGAAGTCGTTCGCGGGACGACCAAGCCGATCTGGTTCCAGCTCTACATGATCCGCGACCGCGGCTTCATGCGCGATCTGCTCGCGAAGGCAGCGGCGGCGCAATGTTCAGCGCTCGTTTTCACCGTCGATATGCCGGTGCCGGGTACGCGCTATCGCGACTATCGCTCGGGACTCGCTGGCGCGCCCGGTTTCGGCGGCGCGCTCCGGCGCTTCTTCCAGGCCGCGACGAAGCCGGACTGGGCGTGGGACGTGGGAGTCCGCGGCCGGCCGCACCAGCTCGGCAATGTCGCGCCGGTGCTCGGCAAGAATAGCGGTCTCGAGGATTTCTTCGCCTGGATGCGCAACAATTTCGACCCGACGGTCACCTGGAAGGACCTCGATTTCATCCGGTCCGAATGGAAGGGGCCGCTGATCATCAAGGGCATTCTCGACGTCGAGGATGCGCGCTCGGCGGCGGAGCTTGGGGCAGACGGCATCGTCGTGTCGAACCATGGCGGGCGGCAGCTTGATGGCGTGCTGTCGAGTGCGCGTGCGCTTCCGCCGATCGCCGACGCCGTGGGAGATCGGCTGACCGTGCTGGCTGATGGCGGCGTGCGTTCGGGGCTCGACGTGGTGCGGCTGCTGGCGCTTGGAGCGAGGGGCGTATTGCTCGGCCGCATCTGGGCCTATGCACTTGCCGCGCGCGGTCAGGCGGGCGTCGCGCACATGCTGCAATTGGTGGAAGCGGAAATGCGGGTCGCGATGGCGCTGACCGGCTGCACTAGCATCGCGGATATCGACCGCAGCACCATCGCTGCCTACGACTGAGGAGCTTTGAAATTGCAGGCACCCGCCTATCGTGAGCGGCTGACGACCGGCATTGTCCATTTCGGGCCCGGCGCGTTCCACCGCGCGCATCAGGCCCATTATATCGACCGGTTGCTGAATGAGGATCCGCGTTGGGGCATCGCGGCGGTGTCGCTGCGGTCGGCGGGCACGGTCGAAGGCCTTCGCAAGCAGGACGGGCTGTACACACTTGCCATCCTCGATGCCAAACCAAGTTATCGCACGATCGGTGCGCACAATCGCTTCATCGGACCGGGCGAAGGTGCGGCGGTGCGGGCATTGCTCGGCGATCCAGCTGTGCGGATCGTCACCAGCACCGTGACCGAGAAGGGCTATTGCCTTGCCGGCGACGGGAGCCTCGATTTTAATCATCCCGATATCGTTCACGACCTCGCATCCCCGGACGATCCGGTCAGCATTGTCGGCTGGCTTGCGCTTGGGCTTCGCGAGCGGCGCGCTTCAGGGATCGCGCCATTCACGCCGATCTGCTGCGACAACATGGTTTCGAACGGCAAGAAGCTCGGTCGCGCGGTCGCGGCATTCGCCGGGCGGCTTGATCCCAAACTCGCGCGCTGGATCGAAGCCGAGGTTCGTTTTCCCGACACGATGGTGGACTCGATTACGCCGGCGACCGACGACCGGCTGAGAGCCCTGGTGCGCGAGGCGGCCGGGTCCGAGGATGGCATCCCCGTCAGCCGCGAGGCGTTCACGCAATGGATCATCGAAGACGTGCTTCCCGATGGCGCGCCAGATTTTGCGTCGGCGGGAGTCGTGCTTGCGAAGGATGTGGGCGCGTGGGAGCGTGCGAAGCTGCGCATCCTCAACGGCGCGCATTCGAGTCTTGCCTACATCGGGTCGCTGCTCGGTCATGAAACCGTCGCCGACGCGATGGGCGACTCGCAGCTTGCAGGCTTCATCGAGCGGCTCGTTCGCGAAGACATCATCGGCAGCCTTCAGCCTTCACCGATCGACTTGCAGGCCTATGCCGGCGAAATTTTCCAGCGCTTCCGCAATCCGGCGATCCACCACAAGCTCTCGCAAATCGCCTGGGACGGTTCGCAGAAGCTGCCCTACCGGTTGCTCGACACGGTCGCGGACGCGCTTGCCGCCGGGCGTTCGGTCGAGCGCTTGGCAGTGCCGATTGCCGCCTGGATGTTGTTCATCGACAAGCGCGCTTCGGAAGGCGAGGAAATTGTCGATCCGATGGCCGACGTATTGATCGTGGCGAGCCGGGCCGCGCAACCGGTCGAAGCATTCCTCGCGCTCGGCCCGATATTCAGGCAGGTTGTTGCAGGTGATGACGGCTTTCGTCGAAGCGTCGCGTCAGCCTGGGCGCAATTGCGAAGCGAGGGGCCACGCGCTCTACTCGTACGTTGAGATGATGAACTGGAAGGCATGATGACGAAGCCGCTGATCCTCGATCCCGACCGCCTGTTGCCGGCCGAGCCGGGCACGCGGGCGATCGCACGTGATCTTTATGCTCAAGTTGCGAGCCTGCCGATCGTCAGTCCGCATGGCCACACCGACCCGGCGTGGTTCGCGACCAATGCTCCGTGGAGCAATGCAACCGAATTGCTGCTTGCACCGGACCATTATCTCTATCGCATGCTGTACAGCCAGGGCGTGCCGCTGGACCGGCTCGGGGTGCCGAGCCGAAACGGCCCATCATCAGCCGACCCGCGCGAGGCATGGCGGTTGTTCGCGGCGCATTATTACCTCTTCCGCGGGACACCGTCGCGCATGTGGCTCGACCATGTGTTCGGAACGGTGTTCGGGATCGACGTGGCACTCGAGCCGGCGACTGCCGACCTCTATTTCGACCGGATAGGCGAAGCGCTTGCGAGCGGCGCATTCCGGCCTCGCGCCTTGTTCGACCGCTTCAACATCGAGCTGCTGGCGACCACCGAAGGGCCACATGAAAGCCTCGACCATCACGCGACTATCCACGCGTCCGGGTGGAAGGGGAATGTGGTCACGACCTATCGCCCGGATGCGGTGATCGATGCCGAGCATGACGATTTCAAACCGGCGCTCGCGCGGCTTGCCGAACTCACGGGTGAGGACGTGCGCAGCTGGAGCGGCTACCTCGCCGCCCACCGCAAGCGCCGCGCCGACTTCCGTGCGGCAGGGGCAACCGCAACCGACCACGGTCATCCGACGGCGAGGACAGCCAATCTTGAGCCGCACGAAATCGAGGCGCTGTTCAAACGCATCATCGGCGGCTCGTGGACGCCCGCCGATGCGGAGCTGTTCCGGGCGCACATGCTAACCGAAATGGCGGCGATGAGCGTCGAGGACGGGATGGTGATGCAGATCCATCCGGGCTCGTTCCGCAACCACAATCGCTGGCTGCATGGGGCGTACGGGCGCGACAAGGGCGCCGACATTCCGACGCACACCGATTATGTCGAAGCGCTCAAGCCTCTGCTCGACCGCTTCGGCAACGAGCCGCGGCTGTCGATCATCCTCTTCACGCTCGACGAAACGGCTTATGCGCGGGAGTTGGCCCCGTTGGCAGGTCATTATCCGTGCCTGAAGCTGGGCCCGCCCTGGTGGTTCCATGACTCACCCGAAGGCATGCGCCGCTTCCGCGAGATGACGACCGAAACGGCCGGCTTCTATAATACCGTCGGATTCAACGACGACACTCGCGCCTTTCTGTCGATCCCGGCGCGGCACGATGTCGCGCGTCGTGTCGACTGCGGCTTCCTCGCGAGGCTGGTTGCCGAAGGGCGGCTGCTCGATTGGGAAGCGGCGGAACTGGCACAGGACCTCACCTACAATCTCGTCAGGCGCGCGTACCGGCTTGATGGAGGCCTCGCGGCCGCTGCTTGACGAAGTGCGTGGAGGCGGCACAGAGAGCTAAGAAACTCATACAAATCGGAGGGGTATGAACCGCCGCGACTTTCTTGCGACCACAGCTGCGGTCGCCGTTCTTCCCGCCCTCGAGGCCCGTGCGTCGACTGTGTCGGCCTCCGCCAGAGGTCACGGTGAGTCCGACTTTCCGATGCCGCCGACGCGGAACGCAATGGCGCTGCCGGTCTTCGATGCCGAGCCGGGCCGGGTGCTGCTCGAAAAGGGCTGGCGTTTCCACCTCGGCGACATACCGCCGCCGAAGATCCTCGGACATGGCTGGACGTACGACAGCGCCAAGGCCGGGGCGGCGCAAGGGGCGGCCGCAGTCAGTTATGACGACAGCGACTGGTCCGAAATCACTCTTCCGCACGATTGGGCCGCCGGGCAGTTGCCCGATCCCAAGGAGAACGTCAGTCAGGCGTATAGGGCCCGCGGCTTCGGCTGGTACCGTCGGACGATCCGCTTCGACGAGGCTGATCGCGGAAAATATATTGAGATCCAGTTCGGCGGTATCGCGACCAACGCGACCGTCTGGTTCAACGGCAACGTCGTTTCGCACAATTGGAGCGGCTACAACTCGATCTATGTCGATGTCAGTTCGATGGCCCGCTTTGGGGATGGGCTGAACACCCTCGTTGTTCGCGTCGATGCGGAAAAGATGGAAGGCTGGTGGTACGAAGGCGCTGGCATCTACCGCCATGTGTGGGTGGTGAAGCGCTCGCCGGTCCACATCATCACCGACGGCATCTATGCGGACCCACGGCAAGGGCCGGATGGCTGGACCGTGCCCGTCGTGGCGACACTCAACAACATCGGAGAGCAAGCAGCCGAGGCCGAAATCGAGGCCGTTCTCACCGACGCATCTGGCCACGTGGTCGCGAGCGGGCGCGGCAGCGCGACGATTACTCCGCTCGACCAGAGCGAAGCGCGCGTCACCCTTGCTGTTGCAAACCCCGCTTTGTGGTCTGTGGACAGCCCAAACCTCTATCAGCTCCGAACGCGTCTGTTCCAAGGCGGCAAGCAAGCGGACGAACGACGCGTCGAGCTCGGCTTCCGTACATTCCGCTTCGATCCGAAGCTCGGCTTCTTCCTCAACGGGCAGCCGCTGAAGATCAAAGGGACCTGCAATCACCAGGATCATGCCGGCGTCGGAGTCGCGGTTCCCGACGCAATGTGGGAATGGCGCATCCGCCGTCTAAAGGAGCTCGGCAGCAACGCCATCCGCTTCTCGCATAACGCTCCCGCAGTCGAAGTGCTCGACCTGTGCGATCGGCTCGGCATTCTCGTCATGGATGAGAACCGCCTGTTCAACGTCAGTCCGGATTACATGAACCAGCTCACCTGGCTCGTGCGCCGCGACCGCAACCGGCCAAGCGTCATTCTGTGGTCCGTGTTCAACGAAGAACCGATACAAGGCACGCCGCAGGGCTTTGAAATGGTCCGCAGAATGGTGGATGCCGTCAAAGAGCTGGATGACCAGCGGCCGGTCACTGCCGCGATGAACAGCGGGATGTTCACGGCAAGCAATGTCAGTCACGCCGTCGATGTGGTGGGCTTCAACTATCAGCAGAACATCTTCGATCGCTACCATGCGGCGAATCCGACGAAGCCGATGACAAGCTCGGAAGACACCAGCAGCTTTATGACGCGCGGCGCATACGAAAACGACAAACCCGCTCACGTAATAGGGTCTTACGACACAAACCGCGCTGATTGGGGCGAGACGCACCGGGAGTCGTGGAAGAATGTCGCAACCCGGCCTTTCGTCGCCGGCACCTTTGTCTGGACCGGCTTCGACTATCACGGCGAGCCGACTCCGTTTGAATGGCCTACCCAGTCAAGCCTGTTCGGGATCATGGATCTGTGCGGTTTCTCGAAGATGGCTTTCTACCTGCACCGCGCGCAGTGGGTCGACGACCGCCCCTTGCTCGATCTCGTGCCGCATTGGAATTGGGCCGGGAGAGAAGGCCAGCCGATCAAGGTCATGGCGCTAACGAACCTCGATCGCGTGCGGCTTTTGCTCAACGGCAAGACGGTCGGGGAGCAGGCAGTCGACCGGTTCGTGATGCCGACATGGGAGGTTCCGTACGCGCCAGGTCGGCTTGAGGCGGTGGGCTATCGCGGCGGACGTGAAGTGCTGCGTGCGGCGGTGGAGACGACCGGCGTACCGGTTGCGCTGCGCCTGACGCCGGATCGCGCGGCGATGGCCGCCGATGGCGAAGATGCGCAGCCGTTCACCGTGAGCGCGGTGGACGCCAAAGGGCGGCATGTGCCGACGGCGAACCTGCCCGTCGAGTTCGCGATTTCCGGTGGCACGATCATTGGCCTTGGAAACGGCGACCCCAACAGCCACGAGCCCGAGAAAGGTAATCGGCGGAGCCTGTTCAACGGCCTCGCGCAGGTCATCGTACGGGCCGATGACAACGCCGGGGCACTCATCCTGACGGCGAGTTCGCCGGGACTTAAGTCAGCGCGATCCGCTGTGCGCCTGCTGCCCGCGAAGTCGCGTCCGCAGCTGGAAAGCGCAAAGCCCATCCTGACGGTGCAGGGCATCCGGCAATCACGCAACAGCGACCAGCCGATCGACCCCACCATCCGCATCGCCGACAATGATATGAACAGCTGGCCCTGGGTGAGTCCCGGCGAGATCCAGCCGAACGGCCAGGGTCGATGGAGCCTGTTCCGCGGCAAGTTCACGCCCCGCAAGACGGTCCGTCAGCGCGGCGGCAATCTCGTCTTTGCGAGCATCACCGGACCGGCCGAAGTTTGGCTCGACGGCAAGAAGGTCGGCACCAAGACGAGCGCCGTACCCGGTCGCCTGACCGTTCCAATTCCCGGCGGCGAAGGCGAACGCGCTATGTCGGTACTGGTCGAGAATGTGAACGGTTCGCAGGGCGGGCTCGGCGGCATCGTCTACGTCGAGGAGAAATGAGGAGGACCGCGATAAAGGGTCGAGTGAAAGCGGCGCTGTTACTGCCACTGCTCACCTTCGCCGCGAGCGGCGCCGCCTCGGCTCAGATGCCGGCGCCGCAGCAGCCACATTTCAAGCCTCACGCGCTGGTCCGTGCGACGCGGCCTGAAGATGTCGGGTTCGACAGCGAGCGGCTGAAGCGCTTGGAAAATTACGTCCAGGACTTTGTCGACAACAGCAAGCTCGCCGGGCTGACCACGTTGGTCGCCCGCCACGGCAAGATCGTCCAAGCGAAGACCTATGGTCGCAAGACCGTGGACGGTCCGCCGATGACGATGGACACCATCTTCCGCATCTATTCGATGTCGAAGCCTGTCACCGGCGTGGCGCTGATGATGCTCTTCGAGGAAGGCAAGTTCCGGCTCGATGACCCGGTCACGCGCTTCCTGCCCGAGTTCAAGAATCTGAAGGTGCTAACCGGCACCGATGCACAGGGCAATGCGACGTTCGAGGATGCGAAGAAGCCGCCGACCATCCGCCAGCTGATGAGCCATACGGCCGGCTACGGTTACGGGCTTTCGAATGACAGCCAGGCCGACAAAATCTATCGTGCAAACGCCGCCCTGACCTCGGCGAACATGGACGAGTTCATCCGGCGGGCCGCGAAGCTCCCTCTGGTTTACCAGGCTGGCACGAGCTTCGAATATTCCATTGCGGCCGACATCCAGGGCGCGCTGGTGGAGCGCATTTCCGGGCAGAAATTCGGCGATTTCCTGCGCGACCGGATTTTCAGACCGCTGAAGATGAACGACACCGGCTTCAACGTGTCGACCGAGAAGCTCGGCCGCCTTGCCGGTCTCTACAACGGGATGAAGGATGGGCGGCTGCAGGATGCACCGACGGTGTTCGGCTGGCCCCGACCCGATCCGTCACAGCCCGTCGGGTTCGAATCCGGCGGCGCCGGGCTATACTCGACGACGATGGACTATGCCCGTTTCTGCCAGATGCTGCTTAACGGCGGCGAGCTCGACGGCGTGCGAATTCTTGCGCCCGCGACGGTCGCGCTGATGGCAACAAACCACGAGCCGAAGGATGCTCTCGACAAGGGTGCCGGCGGGTTCAATGCAACGCGGAGCTTCGGCCTCGATTTCGAAGTGCTCAACGATCCCGCCGCCGCTGGAAGCATCGCGGGCAAGGGCACCTTCTCCTGGGGCGGGGCGGCCGGGACCTGGTTCTGGATCGACCCGACCAATGACGTGATCGCGGTCGGGATGGTGCAGCGCTTCGACTATTGGGAGCCGGATCATCCGAACAATATGGGCCGCCTGCTGGTCTATCAGGCGCTGACGCACCCGGAGCTGTAGAGGGTGGGAGCCGTAGAGGGGGGCAAACAGCTGTGATCCGGGTCCGTCCACGAAAAGTCATACAAAAGTTCGCGATCGACCGCCTGTTCCGTTGCAAGCGGCGGCTTTTGAGAATAGCTCGCTTGCCATGACAGATACTCCCAAGCTCCGTTCCCGCGCATGGTTCGACAATCCCGACAATGTCGACATGACCGCGCTCTACCTCGAACGTTATCTCAATTACGGCCTCACCATCGACGAGCTTCAAGGCGGCAAGCCGATCATCGGGATCGCGCAGACCGGAAGCGATCTTGCGCCGTGCAATCGCCACCATCTGGTGCTTGCACAGCGCGTGCGCGAAGGAATCCGCGAAGCCGGCGGAATCGCCATCGAATTTCCGATCCACAACATCCAGGAAACGGGTAAGCGCCCAACCCCGGGCCTCGATCGCAACCTCACCTATCTGACGCTGGTCGAGTCGGTGTTCGGGTATCCGATCGATGGCGTCGTGCTGACGATCGGCTGCGACAAGACGACGCCGGCCTGCCTGATGGGCGCGGCGACGGTGAATATTCCCGCCATCGCTTTGTCGGTCGGCCCGATGCTCAACGGCTGGCACAAGGGCGAGCGCACCGGTTCCGGGACGATCGTGTGGAAGGCGCGGCAATTGCTCGCCGCGGGCGAGATCGACGATGCCGAGTTCATCCGGCTGGTGGCGTCCTCCGCACCCTCGACGGGCTTCTGCAACACGATGGGCACCGCGACCACGATGAACAGTCTGACGGAAGTGCTCGGCATGTCACTCCCGGGCTCGGCGGCGATCCCGGCGCCCTATCGCGACCGTCAGGAGAACGCGTATCGCACCGGCCTGCGCATTGTCGAAATGGTCCGCGAAGACCTGAAGCCATCGGACATCATGACTCGCGATGCATTCCTCAACGCCATCGTCGTCAACTCCGCGATCGGGGGATCGACCAATGCGCCGATCCATCTTCAGGCGGTGGCCCGTCATATGGGCGTTGAGCTTGAGATCGACGACTGGCAGCGCACGGGTTTGGACGTTCCGTTACTGGTGAACCTGCAGCCGGCCGGCGAGTATCTCGGCGAGGATTATTATCGCGCCGGCGGGGTTCCGGCGGTCGTGGGCCAGATGATTCAGCACGGGCTGATCCGCGAAAATGCGATGACGGTGAACGGCAAGACGATCGGCGACAATTGCCGAAGCGTCGCGATCGAGAATGAAGAGGTGATCCGCCCGTTCGATCGCCCGCTGATGGACCGCGCGGGCTTCCTCGTCCTGCGCGGCAATCTGTTCACTTCGGCGATCATGAAGACGAGCGTCATTTCGGTCGAATTCCGCGACCGCTATCTGTCGGACCCGAACGATCCGGACGCATTCGAAGGATCGGTCGTGGTGTTCGACGGGCCGGAGGATTACCACCACCGGATCGACGATCCGGCGCTTGGGATTACGGACCGAACATTGCTCGTGATGCGCGGAGCTGGCCCGGTCGGCTATCCGGGCGCGGCGGAAGTCGTGAACATGCGCGCGCCCGATTATCTGATCAAACAGGGCATCACCTCGCTCCCGTGCATCGGGGACGGGCGGCAGTCGGGAACGTCGGGATCGCCGTCTATCCTGAACGCATCGCCGGAAGCGGCTGCTGGCGGCGGCCTTGCCTTGCTGCGCACGGGCGACCGAGTGCGGATCGACCTCCGCAAGGGCAGCGCCGACATCCTCATCTCCGACGAGGAAATCGCGAACCGTCGCCGCGAGCTCGAAGCTGACGGCGGTTACAAATATCCGAAGTCGCAGACTCCATGGCAGGAAATCCAGCGCGCGCTTGTCGGCCAGCTGGAAAGCGGCGCGATCCTTGAGGGCGCGGAGAAATATCAGCGCATCAACGAGACCGAAGGCCTGCCCCGCGATAGCCACTGATCGCGCGCTTTAGCGAAGTCTTCACCGCGCCGGCATAATCTGGAAACGTGTACAAGCTGGCCGCCCTCCTGCTTTTCGGCTGCGTGTTCGTCGGTGCTTTGATGCCCGCCGGCCGGAAGGTCGCTGCCAGCAGTTCGACATCGTCGGACCACGCCTGGACGGTTCCACAATCTGACGCACGTGAAGCCAGGGTCGACAGCGCTGTCGATGTCGGATCCGGCATGATCACTCTGCAGCGCGAGGAGGATGGTCATTTCTACGCGGACGCGCAGGTCAACGGCACGCCCGTCCACTTCCTGGTCGACACCGGCGCAACGGGCATCGCGCTCACCCATGAGGACGCGCAGCGGGCCTCGATTGCGCTCGATCCGTCGTCCGAACAGGTCGTCGGGATGGGCGCTGGCGGCGAATTGCGCGGCCAGTTCGTGACGCTCGACCGGGTCAATCTCGGCCTCAAGGAGGTGCGGGCAACGCGCGCGGCCGTCATCGAAGGCGGCGATCGGTCCTTGCTCGGCCAGAGCTTCCTTTCGCAATTCGGAACCGTCGAAATCCGCGGCGACACGATGGTGCTGCGCTAGCGCGGGCAACGGGCTAAGGGGCGGCGATGCAGCCCGCGCGTCATCCTCCATTGTTCGTCTTCGCGGCCTGCGCGCTCGGCATCGCCCTTTTCTCGGGGATGGACGCGGTGATGAAGGGCATGGTGCTCGCGATCGGAACGTTCGCGACCATGTTGTGGCGCAACCTGGCGGGACTGGTCATGTCGGCGACGCTGTATCTGCCTGGCCGGGAGCGCTGGCCGACGCGTGAGGTCATGAAGATCCATATCGTCCGCGGAGTGCTTTCAACGGCGATGGGGTACCTCTTCTTCTGGGGCATCGCGCGTGTGCCGCTCGCGCAGGCGATCGCGCTCGCCTTTATCTCGCCGGTGATCGCGCTCTATCTCGCCTCCCTCATCTTGCACGAACAGATTGGGCCAAGGACGATCGCCGGATCCTTGCTCGCTGTAGGCGGCATGGCGATCATCTTCTTCGGCCAGTCGCACGCCGATCTCGGCCCCATGGCGTTGATGGGCAGCCTTGCCATC
The DNA here is from genome assembly GCA_039915925.1 of Sphingomicrobium sp. GTDB lineage: Bacteria > Pseudomonadota > Alphaproteobacteria > Sphingomonadales > Sphingomonadaceae > Sphingomicrobium. The sequence goes on along the minus strand of JBDSMG010000028.1, from coordinate 16,693 downwards.
GTCGGATCGGCTGCCCTTTACGCGATGAACATCATCCTGATGCGCCGGCAATCGCTGGTGGCAAAACCGGTGGAGATCACTTTCTTCCAGAACCTCACCGTGACCGGGCTGCTGGTGCTCGTGGCATTGTTCGTCGGCGCGGACCTGCCCCAGGCGCGCCACTGGCCGTGGCTGTTGTTCGCAGCGGCCCTTGCGCTGGCCTCCATGCTGCTCCTGTCCTGGGCCTATGCACGCGCCCAGGCCAGCTATCTTGCGGCGACCGAGTATACGGCGTTCTTGTGGGCAGCCTTGTTCGGCTGGCTCGTGTTCGGCGAGCCGCTGGCGGTGCTGACGATATGTGGCGCCGCGCTGATCGTGTGCGGTTGCTTCGTCGCCGCGCGCAAACCCGAAGATGCGAGCCCGGCACTGGAGGCGGGGCCCTGATGGCGTGGTTCTATCTGATCGTCGGCGGCCTGTTCGAGGTCGGTTTCACCACCTCGCTGCGATTCGTCGACGGCTTCCGGAACTTGCCGTGGACGCTTGCCTTCCTCGGGTCGGTAACCGTCAGCATGGGACTGCTGGAACTCGCGTCGCGCAATATTCCGATGGGCACGGCTTATGCGGTGTGGGGCGGCATTGGGGCGGTCGGGACGGTGATCGTGGGCATGTTGTGGTTCCACGAGCCGGCGACGACCGTGCGCCTGCTGCTGATCTTGGCGATCGTCGGAGCGATCGCGGCGCTGCGCCTTACGGCCTAGCGCTTCAGATATGGAGCAATCTGCGAAGCTTCCTCGAGCGAGTGGAGGAAGGTCGGCGGCGGCATTGGCGCCCGCGCTTGCTCATAGGCATAGCCGAGCGACAGCAGCAGGGCCTCGCTCCACTTGGGTCCAACGAAGCTTAGGCCCACAGGCAAGCCTTTGACCATTCCCATCGGAACCGTCAGGTGCGGGTAGCCCGCAACCGCGGCGAGCGTGCCGGCAGTTCCCCCGCCGGAGATCTGGTCGCCGTTCACCGCGTCGATCTTCCATGCCGGCGGCATCGTCGGGGCGACCAACGCGACGACCTTATGTTCCCTGAGCATCCGGTCGATTCCGTTCGGCCCTGCCGCGCGGAAGCTGAGCCGGCGTGCCTTGCGGTAGGCCGGATCGTCGACGCCTTTGGTGGCCTGGGCCCGCTCGAACAGCTCCTGCCCGAACAGCGGCATTTCCTGCGCGGCATGCGCTTTATTGAACGCGATGACATCGGCGAGGGACCGGGCCGGGATCGGTGCCGGGCTGGACCGGAGATAGTCGGCCATGCCGGACTTGAGTTCGGTGAGGAGAACGGTGAGTTCATTCTCACCGATCGCCTTGTCGTCAAACGTCTTGATGTCCACCAGCGTCGCGCCCTGAGAGCGCAAGACTGCAAGCGCCATTTCGAACTGCGCGTCGGTGCCGAAGCCGGCTGCAAACCGCATCACGCCGATGCGCTTGCCGCGCAGGGCGTTGGCGTCGAGACCGGCTTCATAGTTGCGCTTGTGAGTGTCGGCTTCGCGTGTTGCGGGATCGGCCGGGTCGCCGCCGGCAATGGCCGCGAGCAGCGCTGCCGCCTCGCGGACCGTCGCTGTCATCGGACCCGCCGTGTCCTGGCTCGCGCTGATCGGAATGATATGCGTGCGGCTCACTAGCCCCACCGTCGGCTTCAACCCGACGATGCCGTTGATGGCCGCCGGGCAGGTGATCGAGCCATCGGTTTCGGTTCCGATCGCGAGGCGCACGAGCCCGGCGGCAACGGCCGCGCCGCTTCCGCTCGAGGAACCGCAAGGATTGCGGTCGAGTGCATAGGGATTGCGCGTCTGCCCGCCGACCGCGCTCCAGCCCGAGATCGAGCGGGACGAGCGGATGTTCGCCCATTCGCTTAGGTTGGTCTTGCCGAGGATCACCGCACCGGCGCTTCTCAGGCGGACGACCAGCGGCGCGTCGCGGTTGGTGACATTGTTGACGAGGGCGAGGCTGCCCGCAGTGGTTGGAAGCGGGCCGGCCGTTTCGATATTGTCCTTGATCAGAACCGGTTGGCCGACGAGCGCACTCTTCACAGGCGACGAGTCTACACGCCGCGCCTGTTCGATGGCTGTGGGATCGAGCGCAATGACGGAGCCGGTCGCGGAGTCGGTCCGCTGCACGCGCTCGATCGCGGCAATCGTGGCACTCTCGGCGGCCCCGTAGGCGCTTGGACCGGGTGCCGCATAGCCGACGTCCGGCGGCAGGAGGGGTTCGGAGACGCGGTCCGCGACCGGAGAAACGCAGCCTGCCAGCGTCGCGCAGATGATCGAAACTCCGAGTCGGATCTTTAACATCTGAACCGCCGTTCCTGCTTGTGAGACGTTGGCAGCAGCTTCAACTGCCGCTAACCAGCTGATTCCACTGCCGTTCGTAGAACGGCCGGACGCTGTAATCCAGCGTTCATCAAGAGGCTGCAAGCGCGGAGCACGATGACCAACTTCCGACTGTCCGCCGCCGCGCTGCTCGCCGGCACCGTGCTGGCCACTCCGGCATTCGCCCAAACCGCAGTTCCGGCGCCAACCGACCAGCCCGGCAAGCAGGTTGTACCCGCGCCGGTGACGGTCACGCCCCAGCAAGCTCCGATCGCTGCACCGGCGCAAGGGCCGAACGCTCGGCCAGCGGCGCAGCCGACCGCCGAGGGCGGCGAGGATTCGGAAGACTCCGAAGAGATCGTCGTGGTCGGCCGCCGCGATCCCAACGCTGTCATTGGCAACATCCCGCCGGAAAACACCCTCAACTCGCGCGACATTCGGGCGCTCGGGGCGACCTCGATCTCCGAAGTCCTCGACGCAATCGCTCCGCAAACGGCGAGCGCGCGCGGACGCGGCGGCGGACCCGTCATCCTGCTCAATGGCAAGCGCATCTCCGGCTTTCGCGAAATCCGCGATCTTCCGCCCGAAGCCATCCTTCGGCTCGACATCCTGCCCGAGGAGGTCGCTCTGAAATACGGCTATCGAGCCGACCAGCGGGTGGTGAACATCGTCCTTCGCCCGCGCTTTCGATCGACCACCGCGCAGGCTGAAGGAGGCCTCGCGGCCGGCGGTGACTATCGAAGCGGGCAGGGCGACGTGACCCGCCTGATGATCGGTCAGAACGGGCGCACGTCGATCAATGCCCATGTCGAAGACTCAAATTCAGTCCTGGAGAGCGAGCGCAACATTTCCTACGATCCGGCGACACAGGGTAATGTGGATCCGCGGCCATTCCGCACCTTGATCGGATCGCGGCGGCTGGCGCGGACGGGCGGGACGATCAACCGCACCTTGTTCGGCGATGTCTCCTCGACTTTCGATGGGCAGGTCGAATATTCGGACGGTCGCTCACTGCTCGGGCCGTCTCGCACCAACGTCGGCGATCCCCTGATCCGGGATACGAACAATCTGTCGGGCCATGTCGGCACGGCCTTCAACGGGCAGAAGGATCGCTGGCGCTGGTCGCTGACCGGCACCTACGACATCTCGCGCGCGGAGACGGACACCGAGCGCGAGAGGAATAACGTCCTCGGCCCCATCACCGACCACGCCCGCTCAGTGAACCGCAACGGCGCGCTCGACGCTGTGCTCAACGGCCCGCTGGTTAGCCTGCCGGCTGGCATGGCGAACGTCACGATCCGCGCCGGCGGCGACACGTTTTCGATCCACAGCAGGGCGTCGCGGTTCGGCGAAGTCACGCCGACGGACCTCGACCGGCAGCAAGCCACCTCCGCGATCAACGTGGACCTTCCGATTTCGCGCCGCGGCGAGTTCCTGGGCGCGATCGGCAATCTTTCGCTGAACGCCAATGCCGAAGTCGATCATCTGAGCGACTTCGGGACTTTGACGACGATTGGCGGCGGCGCGTTCTGGTCACCGTTCGACCGTTTCAACCTGATCGCTTCCTATACCCGTGATGAGGGCGCGCCGACGCTTGGCCAACTTGGCAATCCGTACATTTCCACGCCGAACACGCGCGTGTTCGACTTCGTGACGGGTCGGGATGCACTCGTTGAAGCGGTGACGGGCGGCAATCCAGATTTGCGCTCGAACGTCCGCAAGGTGATCAAGTTCGGCGGCACCGCCCATCCGTGGTCCAAGATCGACCTCGATCTGCGCGCCGATTATGTTCACACACGCACGAGCAATCCGGTGTCGAGCTTCCCCGGGCCGACCGCTGCAATAGAAAAGGCGTTTTCGAAGCGCTTCCAGCGGACTCCGCAGCCGTGCCCGGACGACCCGTCGCTTACGTGCCTCGTGCTGACCGGAGTCGACCTTCGCCCGGTGAACTTCGACAGTTCGGAGCAGTCGCAGTTACGCTGGGGGTTCAACTTTACGAAACCGCTGACCTCGGCGCGGCCGACGCAGGCTCAAATCGATATCTTCCGACAGTTGGGTCAGCGCAATGGCGGCGGGCCTAGCGGGCCTGGAGGGCAGGGAGGCCAAGGCGGCCAGGGCGCACAAGGCGGCGGGACCGGCGGCCAGGGCGGCTTCGGCGGCGGTGGTCAGGGCGGCGGCCGAAGCGGCGGCGGTGGTGGGCCGTTCGGCGGCGGCCGGCAAGGCGGCCGGCTGACCTTGTCGGTGTTCCACACATGGCTGTTCAAGGACGAGGTGCGGATCGCGCCCGGGCTTCCGGTGCTCGATTATCTAAACGGCGAAGTTGCCGACGCGGGCTCGGGCCGATCACGGCATCAGATCGAGGCCAACGGCGGGTACTTCAACAACGGCCTCGGCGCGCGTTTCTCGCTGAACTGGCTGAGCGGAAGCGAGGTCAACGGCGGCAAGTCCGGGCATCTTAGCTTCTCGCCGCTCACCAAGGTCAACGCCAGCTTCTTCCTCAACGCGGGAGAGCGGTTCGATCTCGTGACCAAGCACCCGTGGCTGCGCGGCACGCAGCTGCGGTTGTCGATCGACAACATTTTCGACGCGCGGCAGCGGGTCCGTGATGCCGCCGGGTTCGTGCCCGTCAATTACCAGCCGGACCTGGAAGACCCCCGCGGCCGCACGATCCGCCTATCGATCCGCAAACTGTTCATCCCGGCGGCATTCTTCCGCCGAGGCGGGCAAGGTGGATTCGGCGGCGGTCAGGGCGGCGCGGGCCGAGGCTCGGACGGCGGCGGAGCGCGCCCGGCCAATTAGGACTTTTTCGCGCGCTCCAGTCCTTCGCGGATCACCCTCAGCGCGTCCTCGCGGCCGCCCCAATGACCGACTCGCGTCCACTTCTCGGGTTCCAAGTCCTTATAATGCGTGAAGAAGTGGGCGATCTGGTCGAGCACGATCGGCGGCAGATGATCGCCCTCGCTGACGTCCGTATAATAAGGTGACGTCGAGATTTCCGGGACGGCGAGCAATTTCTCGTCGCCGCCGGCTTCGTCCTCCAGGAACAGCACCGCGATCGGCCGCGCGCGGACGACGCAGCCCGGCATGAACGGCCAGCGCGCCATCACCAGGCAGTCGAGCGGATCGCCGTCCTCGCCCAGCGTATGCGGAATGAATCCGTAATTGGCCGGGTAACGCATCGACGTGTGCAGGATGCGGTCGACGAAGATCGCACCAGAGGTCTTGTCGAGTTCATATTTGACGGGCTCACCGCCGATCGGAACTTCGATGACGACATTGACGCTTTCCGGCGGGTTGCTGCCTGCCGGTACTAGTTCGAGGTTCATCGCGGCTCCAGAAGCAGGTCGAGTGGGCCCTTGCCCTTGCCGACTTTGACGAAGCGCGGGTAGCGCAGTCCGCCTGTGTATTTAAGATCGATCGTCCGGACGTAATCGCCGCTTTTCACGGTAAGGTGAATGGGCTGGCCGTTCTTCGCGTCCGTGACGGCCGTTTTCAGGCGGTCGCCCGAATAGGTCCGGTCTGCAACGGCGATGATTTCGTCACCGATCTTCAACCCCGCGTCGAACGCCGGCGAGCCCCACTGGACCGTCGTGATGCGTCCCTTCGCGACGTTGAAGCCGAGCGAGTAGATGAAGTCGTCATACCCGCCGAGCTTCGCGCGGGCGACCGACGATGCCGTCGGCTCGTCCGTGTAGCGCAGTTCATAGCCCGACCGCGTAAAGCCGCTGAGCGGAGGCTTCGCGGTGGGGATATCGACACGGCCGTGGATGAAGCCGGCCCAATTGTAGGGGTAGATCGACTGTAGAGTGCGGACCACGTCCTCGCGCGTGTAAGGGAGTTCGCCCCAATCGCCGTCGCGCACTCCGAAGAACGCACGGGCAAAATCATCCATGCCACGCTTGTTGCCGGTGCCCTGCCGGATGATCGCATCGGCCTCGATCCAGATCATCATGCCTTCGTTGTAATAATCCTCGTTGCGCTGGAAATTGCCCCAGGGTTCGGCCTGGCGATTCTGGACGATCGGATCGTTCGTCGTGTCGAGCAATGGCCGCCAAAGGCGTCCACGCATATTGTCGAGTCCGGCCGCGGCGCGCGCAATCCCGGCGAGAACATCCTCTTTGCTGCTCATGCCGGAGCGGGCTTCAAGCACATAGCCCCAGAACTGGGTCTGGCCTTCGTAGACCCAGAGTAGGCTGTTCCGCAGCGGCGTGCGATAGTCGGGCACGACTTGATCGGCCGGGCGGCGGAACTTGCCATCCCAGCTGTGCGTGAATTCGTGCGGGAAGACGTTCCGGTCGAGCAAATGGTTCTTGTAATCGGTGAAATAGCCCGGGTCGGTCGATATCTCGGTGCTTCGGTGATGCTCGAGCCCGATGCCGCCGATATTCTCGCTGACGGCATTGAGGAAGTCGTAATGGTCGAAGTGTCGCGCGCCGAAGGTCTTGATCGCCTGATCGACCATGTTGCGGTGCTTTGCGAGCACGTCGGCCGGGATCTTCAGCTCCTTCGGGTCCTCGGCGAGGCTGTTCAGCGTCACGTTGTGGCCGAGGTCATCCTTGCGCAGATAGCGGCCCGCCATGACCGGCGAGTCCACCAGCGTTTCGTAGCTGACTTCGCCATAGGCGACGCGATTGCCGGCAGCGGTGGCTCCACCGGCGGGGCGAAGCGCGGTTGCCGCCTGCCAGCCCTGCGGCACGGTCAGGGATGCGGCCACCGGAATGCGGCGCGTGTAATAGCCGGCCGGGTAGAGCGAGACCGACTCCCATTGGACATTGACGATGTCCGGAGTGACGACGATCCGGCCCTGGTTAGGCTGGGTAGCGGAAAGGAAGCTGAATCGCGCTTCGACCGTGGAAGCACCGGGCGGAACGTCGACTTGAAAGCCGAAGACTTCGACCGGATCGCGCCGCCAGTTCAGCTTCTGGCCGTTGGCGAAGAATTCCAGGCCGGCAATCTTGTCGATCGCACCATCGGGACCGTGATGCCCGGGCAGCCATTTCGGCAGCAAAAAAGTCATCGTGCCCGACGATGCGACCGGGATGACCTCCCGGACCCGCATCACGCCTTGCCGCGTGTCGCTTGCGTCGACGTCGAGCCTGATCGTGCCAGGATAAGCCACGTCCCGGGCCGCTGGAATGGTGTCGACAATCGGAAGCGGCTGGGGCGCTGAATTCGGGATTGCCTGCACCGGTGAAGCTGCGAGCATAAACGCAGCAGTGCAAAGGAGAATACGCATGGCGCCCGCCTAGCGTTTCCGCTCCTGTCCCGCTAGTGCGCTCCGGCAGGGATGGCGCAGAACACTATTCAACCGATCCGGGGAATGCAGAGTCTGGTCGGCGAGGAAGCCGACCGGATGCATGCCGTCGTGCAGACGTTTGACCGCGTTCGCCGCCTGTTCGGGTTTAAGCGGGTTGAAGTGCCGGTGCTGGAGCCGACCGCCGTCTTCTCGCGCTCGCTTGGGGAAACGACGGACGTGGTCTCGAAGGAGATGTACACGTTCGATGACCGCGGCGGCGACAGCGTCACGCTGCGGCCCGAGTTCACGGCCGGGATTGCGCGTGCATATTTATCGGAAGGCTGGCAGCAATATGCACCGCTGAAGGTTGCGGCGCATGGTCCGGCGTTCCGCTACGAACGCCCGCAGAAGGGGCGATTCCGGCAGTTCCACCAGCTGGACGCGGAGATCATCGGAGCGGCGGAGCCGGCTGCCGACGTGGAAATACTATGCTTCGCCGATCTGCTGTTGAAGGAACTCGGTATTTCCGAGGGCGTAACGCTCCAGCTCAACACCCTCGGCGATCCCGAAACGAGGGCCGCATGGCGGGCCGCGTTGATCGATTATTTCTCGGCGCACGCGGGTGAGCTTTCGGAGGACAGCCGCGAACGGCTCGACCGCAACCCACTGCGTATCCTCGACAGCAAGGATGCGCGCGACAAGGCGATTGCAGCGAACGCGCCGGCGATCGACGATTATCTCACGACGGAAGCATCCGACTTCTTTGCGGCCGTGACCGCTGGCCTCGATGTTTCCGGGGTTGAATGGACCCGGACGGCAAGCCTTGTTCGCGGCCTAGACTACTACCGCCACACTGCCTTCGAGTTCGTCACGGATCGCCTTGGCGCGCAAGGCACCGTATTGGGCGGCGGCCGCTACGACGGCCTGATCGAGAATTTGGGCGGGCCGCATACGCCTGCGGTCGGATGGGCAGCCGGCATTGAGCGGCTGGCGATGATGATCGATGCGCGTGAGCCGGCGCGACCGGATGCCATTCTCATACCGGTTGGGCCTCAAGCTGAAGAGTTCACACCGAAGTTGGCGGCTTACATGCGCGAAGGTGGAGCGTCGGTCGATTTCTCCTTCAGGGGCAACGTCAAGAGGCGGATGCAAAAGGCCGACGGTTCCGGTGCTGCCTTTGCAATAATCTACGGCGACGAAGAGCTTTCCCGGCGCGTGCTGAAAATTAAGAACCTCAGAACTGGCGAACAGTCAGATTTGCCGGTCGCGGCTTGCGATGTTGACCTGTTGCTAATGGTCGAGCAGGAACAGTTTCATCGTGTCGCGGAGAAAGTCGCCGCTGAGGGCGGTTTTGCTGGCCGCGGAGATAGCGGCAGACCACTATGACGCGCATCTCGTCCGAGCGGATCGCGTCGATCGAGGCGCGGAAGCATGAGCTTTCAAAGGCGATGTCTGGCGGAGACCTTGCGCCCGAGGAGTTCGTGCGGCTGTCGAAGGAATATGCTGCGGTTGAACCGGTTGCCGCGGCTGCTCGCGAAGTTCGGCGGCTGCGGGCCGAACGCGAGAGCCTGCTGTCGATGACCCGCGATGCCGACGACGAGCTTCGGCAAATGGCGTCGGACGAACTGCACAGTATTGAAACCAGGCTGCCCGAGGCCGAGCGCGCGCTTGCGGTTCAGCTGCTGCCACGCGACTCCGCGGACGAGCGCGCCGCGATGCTTGAACTCCGCGCCGGCACCGGCGGCGACGAGGCCGCACTGTTCGCAGGCGACCTGCTGCGCATGTACCAGCGCTATGCCGAGGAGCAGGGCTGGCGGTTCGAACTGATCTCCGCCTCGGCCTCGGACGTGGGAGGTTACAAGGAAGCTGTCGCATCGATCAACGGTGCCGGCGTGTTCGCGCGGCTGAAATTCGAAAGCGGAGTCCATCGCGTCCAGCGCGTTCCGGCGACGGAGAGCGGCGGGAGAATCCACACTTCGGCAGCGACCGTGGCGGTGCTTCCCGAAGCCGAGGAAGTCGACGTCCAGATCGACGAGAAGGATCTCAGGATCGACGTCTATCGCTCGTCCGGCCCTGGCGGACAGTCGGTCAATACGACGGACAGTGCAGTCCGCATCACGCACATCCCGTCGGGCCTGGTCGTCATTCAGCAGGACGAGAAGTCACAGCACAAGAACAAGGCGAAAGCGCTGAAGGTGCTGCGGACCCGGCTGTTCGAACTGGAGCGCGAGCGGCTTGCAAGCGAACGCGCGGGCGCCCGCAAATCGATGGTCGGTTCCGGCGACCGGTCGGAGCGCATCCGCACTTATAACTTCCCGCAAGGACGGGTCACGGATCACCGGATAAACCTCACGCTTCACAAGCTGGACGCGATTTTGGAGGGACCGGGGTTGGACGAGCTCGTCACTGCGTTGATCGCGGAGGATGAGGCCGAGCGCCTTGCGGGCCTCGAAGAGGCGTGAAGCTGATCTCCCGCGCGCTTGCGGACGCGGCGCGAAAGCTCGGTTCAACCAGCGACACCGCGCGTCTCGATGCCGAAGTGCTGCTTGCCGATGCGCTTGGCATCGATCGTGATCGGTTGCTGCTGTCGCCGCCCGACCGTCCCGTGCCCGAGCGGTTCTGGCGGATGATCGAGCGTCGCGTAGCGGGCGAGCCGGTCGCCTATCTCACTGGACGACGGGCCTTTTGGAATATCGAGCTGCACGTCGGTCCGGGCGTCCTCGTCCCGCGGCCGGACAGCGAGGTGCTGATCACGTCAGCCATCGAACATTTCGAAGGCACCGCCGGACCGGCCCGAATCCTCGATCTCGGCACGGGCCCCGGCACGCTGCTTCTCGCGGCGCTTGACGTCTGGCCGAGTGCGACCGGTCTGGGCGTCGATGTCTCCCGGCACGCAATGTCCTACGCCGCCGCCAACGCACGGCGCGTGGGTGTCGACGGCCGCGCGGAATTCCGGCTCGGCAATTGGGCGCAGGGCGTTCGGGGACGGTTCGACCTGATCCTTTGCAATCCCCCCTATGTGGCGGAAAATGCGGAACTTGGTCCTGGAGTCGCCGATCATGAGCCGCACGAGGCCTTGTTTGCCGGAGCCGATGGGCTCGACAATTATCGCATTCTTGCCGAGCAGTTGCCGCCGCTGCTTGCTGCCGGCGGGCTTGCCGCGCTGGAGATCGGCTTCGATCAGGCAGACGCAGCATCGGCTCTGCTCGCGCGCGACGGGCTCCAGGCAACGATCGCCAAAGATCTCGGCGGACGCGACCGCACTGTCCTGTTAACCTGGGTTTGAACGAATTTGCTTGGCATTCACCGTTCGGCCCATTACATCCTGAATGCAGGGCCGGGTCCCGCTCCCTTCGAAAAAGCTGAGCGACCCCCGTCCCCACCCCCGATGCAATCGGCCGTTCACGAAGCGCAAGGACGCGCAGACCGGAACGAAAGGGTCAGGGCCGCGCACACCGTATTTTTCCGGTGTCGCCGCTCCGCCTGCTTAAGGCCAAGGGGAAGCTTCTTCTAAGCGAAGGAAGTTGGATTTGATCAATAATCGTCAAGGCGGCCGCAGGCGCGGTCGCGGGGGACAGCGGCCTCAGAATATTGGCGGGAGGCCGGACGGTAATCGTCAGGACAACCGGCAGCGCGGGAATGCGGCACAGCTTCTTGAAAAGTACAAGAGCATGGCGCGCGACGCGCAGCTTGCGGGCGATCGTGTGCAGACTGAATATTATCTGCAATACGCCGACCATTATTTTCGCGTGCTCGGTGAAAGTCGCGCGCGCTTCGAGGACCAGCGCCCGCAACGCGGCGACGAGTTCGACGACGACGGCAGCGACGAGGACCAGTTCGACGGCGATGGCGAGCAGGGCTCCGACGAGGAGGTCCAGCAACGCCCGGAGCGTCAGGACCGCCCCGAGCGTCAGGACCGGCCGGAGCGTCAACCGCGCCCCGAACGCAGTGAGCGTGCTGATCGTCCGCAACGCGACCGGCCGCGCCGCTATGCTCGCGACGAAAATGGCGAAGAGCGAAGCGAGCGTCCAGAACGGAACGAGCGTCCCGAACCGCCGCAGCTGAATGGCGGCGGCAATGCCGAAACTCTTCCCTTTGACGTGCTCCCGCCCGCAATTGGTGTGAACACTGCGGATGTTACGGATGAGGAGCCGGCGACACCGCGCCGGCGGCTTCGTCGACCACGCCCGGCGGCAGACGAAGGCGATATCGCGCCCGCTGCCTGACCGCCAGTTTCTCAGTTCAAGAAGGCCCCTCGTTCGCGCGAGGGGCCTTTTTCATGTCCGCAAACAACGACTTGACGCATAGGATATAATGTAACAACTTCCATCCTGGCGTTGGGGAGGTTGTCGATGCGGTCTTGGGTTCTTCTGTCTTCTGCGCTGTGCTGTGCCTCGGCTGCCCTGTCGCAATCCGCCATTCCACTTCCCTCGCAGACCGCGCAAGGCGATGTGTCGGTAACGATTTACAACGACAATCTTGCACTGGTGCAGGACGTTCGGCAGCTGGCCATACCCGCCGGGCGTTCGCATCAGGAATTTCGTGACGTATCGGCGCAGATCCGGCCGGAGACGGTCTCGCTAGCGGCGCCGGACCTCGGGGTCGTCGAGCAGAATTTCGACTTCGACCTGCTCTCTCCATCGGCGATGATGGAAAAGGCGGTCGGCGAAACCGTTACGCTGGTACGCACCAATCCCGCGAATGGCGCCGAAGTGCGCGAGCGAGCCTTGGTCCTTGCCGCCAATGAAGGCGTCGTGGTGCGCATCGGTGACCGCATCGAAGTGCTGCGCGATGACGGTCTTCCGGTGCGCGTGATCTTCGACAAGGTGCCGGAAAACCTGCGAGCGCGCCCGACCCTCTCGGTCACGGTGCAAAGCGATCGCGGCGGAACACGGCCGGTGCGTTTGACCTATTTGACCCCCGGGCTCGCGTGGAAGGCCGATTACGTCGCTTTGTTCGATGAAACCGCCGGCAAGATGGATGTGCAGGGGTGGATCACGCTGACGAATAACAGCGGCACCGCCTACACGCGCGCTTACACGCTGTTGGTGGCCGGGCGAGTGGCGCAGGCCCAGAGCCGCTATGATCGCTATGCGCCTCCTCCGCCCCCGCCGCCGCCGATGCGCGAGGCGGGCACGCAGACTGCCCCGCGTCCGCGCTTGGCCGATTTCTACCTTTATCCGCTGAAGGAACGCACGACGATCGCCGACAAGCAGACCAAGCAGGTCAGTTTCCTCGACGTTTCCGGAACGCCCGCGGCCAAGGCCTATGAATATCGCGTCGGCTGGCTTGCAACGGCCGATCAGCCGCAGAGCGCGGATACGATCCTGCGATTCTCGACCTCGCGCGACCAGGGACTCGGCGATGCGCTGCCCGCGGGCATCGTACGCGTGTACATGCGGGACGCGCGCGGCAACGCACAGTTCATCGGCGAACATTCGATCGGACACACGCCGATGGGGTCGCGGCTCGGTCTCAAGACTGGCGAAGCGTTTGACGTGAAGGTGCGGCCGGTGGTGGAAGAGCGCACGCGCCTGGGCGATTCTCGCTGGCGCAGCCGGATGCGCTACACACTGTCCAACGCGACGCCGAGGTCGGTGGTCGTCGACCTCACCCAGTCGGGACTGTGGGGCGATTCGCGAATCACCGACGAAAGCCAGAAATCGGAACGGCTGAGCGCGGACGAGGCGCTGTGGCACGTGACCGTGCCCGCCAACGGGGAAGCGGCCGTCACCGCCACCTTCGACACGCGTTACTGAGGCGCGCGGTGCGGCCGATCGCATCGCTTCTGCTGCTGATGGCCGCGTCCCAGGCCGCAGGTCAGACGAGCATCACGTCGCCGCGGCCGGATTCGGTGGGCGTGACGGTCTATCGCTCGCCCGGTTCGAGCGATGCGAATGAGTGGAATCTGGATTGGCTCGAAGGTTTCGCGCTCATTTCGGAACGGCGGACCGTCGCAATTCCGGAAGGCGATTCGGAAATTCGCTTCGAAGGGGTGGCCGGTGGAATCATCCCGGAAAGCGCGATCGTCAGCGGGCTTCCCGACGGCGTGGTCGAGAAGAATCAGGACGCGGACCTGCTGTCGCCGGGCAGTCTGCTCGGCCGCTATCTTGGCCGACGGGTTCAACTGCAGCGGACGTCCAAGGCAACGGGCAAGGTCACTCAGCAGGAAGCGATCATCCGCTCGGGGCCGGATGGCGCGGTCGTGCTGCAAACCAAGGAGGGGTTCGAGGCGCTTCGCTGCACCGGAATCAACGAGACCCTCATCTATCCGGAGGTCCCGGCCAGCCTTTCCGACAAGCCGACTCTCTCCGTCCGGACGCACAGCGACCGCCCCGCGAGCGCCGTGGTGACTCTGTCCTACCTCGCCACGGGGTTCGACTGGCGCGCCAATTATGTCGCGACCCTTCGCCCGGACGGGCGCCATGTTGATTTGTTCGCATGGGTCACGCTGGCCAATGGCGACCCGACCAGCTTTCGCAATGCTTCAACCAATGCGGTCGCCGGCCGGCTGAACACCGAGGATATGCGGCGGAGGAATCCGGCCCGGGCCACGCCGCTGCGCCTGCGCTGCTGGCCGCAGAGCACGACGACAAGCGGGTTGCATACCAGGAACATTGGAGGCTTTCCCGATCAATCGATTGCGGAGAGCCTCAACAGGGTGGCCGCGCCGCCCCCGCCCATGCCTGAACGAGGCGGGGATGATATCGTCGTCACGGGGGTCCGAATGAAGGCCGAGCAGGAGGAGCTTGGCGATCTCAAGCTCTATCGCATTCCTGAGCCGGTGACGGTCGCGGCCCGAAGCCAGAAGCAGGTCGCGATGATCGAGCAGGCGAACGTGCCGGTCGACCTGCTTTATCGCAGCAAGATGTCGGGCGGCGACCTCTATTCGACCGTGCTCGTGGTCAAGGCCGTGAACCGCAGGGACCTTGGCCTTGGCCTTCCGCTCCCCGCCGGCGGCTTCGCCCTGTACGAAGAGTGGCGCGGACGGGCTTTGCTCGTCGGCGAGGGGTCGACCGGGGACAAAGCAGTCGGCGAGAAGGTCGAGGTCGAACTGAGCGCTCCGACCAACGTCAATGTCGAACTCAAAACGTTGGAACGGCGCAAGGAGATAGCGCGGCTGGCCCTGACGGTCGCCAACGCGCTTCCCCGCCCGGTCGTTTACGAAGCCGAGCTCGGCAGCACCGAACAGCGTCTGTCGGGCTTCACCGGCGGAAAGGTCGTTCGGGAGGACGGCAAGTGGATTTGGCGGGTTAGTGTGCCGGCCAATTCGACCCGCGAACTGCGCTACGAGACTAGGCAGGACTAGCCGTCCACCGCCCGCGGCCGATGGTTTTCGTCGAGCGCGACGAAGGTGAACAATCCTTCGGTCACCTTCACCTCCGTCGCTCCGCGGTCGCGGTGGGCGATGACTTCGATCCGCACGCCCATCGATGTGCGGCCGACGCGCTCGACGTGGGCGAATACCGAAATCAGGTCGCGCAGGTTGATTGGTTGAATGAATTCCATCCGCTCGATCGCAACGGTCGCGACCGGCCCGTTGGCGCGCTGGGCGGCGACGATGCCGCCGGCGATGTCCATCTGGCTCAAGACCCAACCGCCGAAAATGTGGCCGTTGGCATTGATGTCGCTTGGGCCGGGAACCACGCGCAGAATCGGAACGCGCTCGAGATTGGTCATTGGTCTTGATCCTCGTTGTGGGTGCGCGTCTGTTCGTCGTGCCCGCTTTTTGAGCTCAGGAAGGTCAGCGTCATCAGTGCCGTTCCCAGCAACACGGTCAGGCCGACGCCCAGCGCGGTCGCGATCAGCATGTGAATGTGCATCGTCTCGTCGCCACGCGCGACGAGCAGAACGGCAATCGCCGCGATGACGATCGACAGTAGAGCCATCAGCCGCATGATCCGCCAGAAGCGCTCGATCAGCGACCGGCGCGGGCTCGGTACGGGGTCGGGTCGCCGCATGGCTTCCCTTTGGCCGCAGCGCGTGAGACGATCAAGCTTCAGCGACTCGGGTGAAGGGAAGGAGAGGCTCCATGAACCTTGCAGTGGTCCTGAAGGACAAGGGCAGCAACGTGCTGACCATCGGCGGCAGCGAGAGCGTCCGCGAAGCGATCGACCGGCTTGGCGAGCATCGGATCGGTGCGCTGGTCGTAGTCGACAGCGGCGCGATTGTCGGGATCATGTCCGAACGCGACGTCATCTATTGCCTGCGCACTCACGGCTCCGACGTTCTCGATTGGCCGGTTTCGCGCGTGATGACGTCGGACGTGATCACCGCCGATCCGACGACTCCGGTCCTGTCGGCGCTGGCACTCATGACCGAGCGGCGGATTCGCCACTTGCCGGTCGAGCACAACGGCCAACTCGTCGGAATCGCATCGATCGGAGACCTGGTGAAGCACCGGATGGAGCAGATCGAGATGGAAGCCCAGGCGATGCGCAGCTACATCCAGGCGGTCTGACGGCAGTTCGACGCCCGTCTGAACAATTAGTGTCTTATCAGCGGCTTCCGGGCTTGAAGGCGGCGAACCGCTTGCGTATATGAAGCTCAGCGATAGGGCGCCGGACACCGGCGCTCAGGAGCTTCCGGAAACAGCCGCTGCAACAAAAATGCAAAAGGTTGTTGACTGGAAAATCCGCCAAACATATATGGCGGGCACAGCGGCGGTGGCGGCCCCTTATGGGGACAGCCTCCGTTTCGCGCCTCTTCTTCGTCGGTACAGCCGATGCCCGGACCCAAAAAACCGGGCGATGAGACGCGTCGGCTCTTTGACATTGTCGGTTTAGATGAAGGGACATGTGGGCGGCGGCCCGGTCTCTGACGGCCTCTGGGCGTCGGATGATCGGTCAAATTTATGCCGTTCCTTAATGTGACTTCGGCTCGGGCTTGCCCGGGTTGAGGAAGCAAATGTCTCAATACGCAAACACACCAGTTTGTATATTTGTGCAGGAATGGCTCCCAGAGATGCCGGCTTGCTTGGGCTTATTCCGCCCGAGCTTGTCGTACATCAACTTGAGAGTTTGATTCTGGCTCAGAACGAACGCTGGCGGCATGCCTAACACATGCAAGTCGAACGAGACCTTCGGGTCTAGTGGCGCACGGGTGCGTAACGCGTGGGAATCTGC
>JBDSMG010000025.1:0-2556 GCA_039915925.1 Sphingomicrobium sp. | reverse complement strand
ACTGTCGACGGCAACAACCGCCCGATCGCATTTCCCTACACCAAGCTGACCGTCGCCAATTCGTCGGTCAACCAGGGCGCCGGGTTCATCGTCGCCAGCCTTGCCGAAGCGCGGCGGCGCGGGATCGCCGAGGATCGACTGATCTACGTCGGGATGGGTGCTGCGGCCAAGGAACCCGCGAGCATTCTTGCGCGCGACGACTTCTCCGGTTCGGTCAGTATGGAAACTGCGATTCGCCGGACGCTCGAAATCAACGCGATGAGCGGCCCGGACTTCGCCTTCGCTGAACTGTACTCGTGTTTCCCCTGCGTCCCCAAGATGGCGCGGCGCATCCTTGACTGGCCTCTGGAGAAGCCCGCTACAGTGTTTGGTGGGCTGACTTTCGGCGGCGGGCCGATCGGAAACTACATGAGCCACGCGGTCGCGGCGATGGTGGGCAAGTTGCGCGCAGGCGGCGGCAACGGCTTCCTGTTCGCCAACGGCGGATTCGCGACCGACAACCACTGCATCGTGCTGTCGAGCAAGCCGGTGGCGGCGGCCTTGTTTCCCCAAGTCTATGACTATCAGGCCGAAGCCGATGGCCTGCGCGGAGCGGTGCCCCCGCTCGACGAGACCTATGCCGGGACTGCCACGGTCGAGAGCTACACCGTGTTCTATGGGCGCGACGGGCAACCGCGCGGCGGGGTGATTGTCGCGAGGTCTCCCACTGGCGCGCGGACTTTGGCGCATGTCGATGTGGCCGACGCTGCGATGGTCGCGTTTCTGACCGACGGGGCGAGCGAGCCGGTGGGGTCGGCGGGGACAATCGAACTGCGTGGGGAGATGGGGCGTTACTGGGTCCGGACTTAAACTCCACCCGACCCCCAAAACCCGTTTGCCCTGAACCTGTCGAAGGGTCGTCCTTGCCTTGGTGCCGCAGCGCGCAGCCTCAAGAACAAGAACGGTGCTTCGACAAGCTCAGCACAATCGGGATCGGTTTGTCGGCGGTTACTATCCGAACGTGCGCTGCCACCAGCCGCCGCGACGCGGTTCGTCGGGATTATCCTGCCCCGCCGGTTCGAGCGTGGCTGCTTCCGGATCGGGCTGGGTTGCGGTTTCGGGCGCGGTGTCGGCCTTGGCGGCTGCGGCCTTGCGGGCGCGGGGCTTCCTGGCAGGTGCCGCTTCTGCCGCTTCCGGCTCGACAGCCTCGACCTTGACCGGCACTTCGGCTTCGAGCTCGGCGGCCGGCTCGGCCTTGCGCCGCGATCGGCGGGCAGGCTTGGCCGGAGCTTCGGCTTCGGCTTCAGCGACCGACTCGGCGACGGCTTCGGCCGGGGCCTCTACCGCCTCGACGTCCGCCTTGCGGGCGCGGCTGCGGCGTTTGGGCTTCGCGGGAGCCTCGGGATCGGCCACGACGGCGATGTCGTCGGCGAGTTGTTCGGCTACTGCCGCAACTGCGTCGCCTTCGACAGCCTCGCCATCGAGCGCTTCGCCTTCTTCACCGGCTTCGCCAGCCTCACCTTCGCTACGGCCACGGCCACCACGACGGCGACGGCTGCGGCGGCGGCGCTTGCGCGGACCATCGCTGCCATCGTCCTCGCCTTCGGCGGCCTCGCCAGCGGGTTCTGCGGCTCCGGTAGGCTCGCCTTCGTCGCCAGCGTCATCGGCTGCGAGAGCACGCGGAGTTTCCTCGCCGCGTTCGTCGCCGCGCTCGCGACCACGCCCGCCACGACGGCGGCGGCGCTTGTTGCGATCGCGGTCGCCACCGCCACGCTCGCTGCGTTCGCCGTCGCCGTCCTCGTCGCGATCCTCGCGGTCGTCCTGCTCTTCGTCCTCGGCGGTGTCGATTTCCTCGTCGTCGAGGTCATCGGCTTCGGGTTCGGCGATCGGCGCGAACGTCGGCACGTGGGTCGGGCGCGGGCCGGACGAGGCGACGCGCATCTTGGCGCCTTCGTTCTCACCCTCGGGCAGCACTTCGACGCGCACCCCGTAAAGTTCCTCTATCGCGCCGAGATCGAGCCGCTTGGCGTTGAGCAGATAGACTGCTGCTTCCTGGCTGGCGAACAGCGAGATCACCATCCCCTTGCCCTTGGCGGCTTCGTCCTCGATCATCCGCAGCGCGGAAAGCCCCGCGCTCGATGCGGTGCGGACCAGGCCTGTGCCGTCGCAATGCGGGCAGCCCCGCGTGGTCGCCTCGAGCACCCCGGTGCGCAAGCGCTGACGGCTCATTTCCATCAGCCCGAAGCCCGAAATGCGCCCGATCTGAATCCGCGCCCGATCGTTGCGCAGCGCGTCCTTCATGCACTTCTCGACCTTGCGGACGTTGGCACCGTATTCCATGTCGATGAAATCGATCACCACCAGCCCGGCCATGTCGCGCAGGCGCAGCTGACGGGCGATCTCGGCGGCGGCTTCCATGTTGGTCTTGAGCGCGGTCGCCTCGATCCCGTGTTCCTTGGTCGAGCGGCCCGAGTTGATGTCGATCGAGACCAGCGCCTCGGTCGGGTTGATCACCAGGTAACCGCCCGATTTGAGCTGGACCACCGGATCGTACATCGCGGTCAGCTGGTCCTCGGC
>JBDSMG010000009.1:0-64494 GCA_039915925.1 Sphingomicrobium sp. | reverse complement strand
CGGGCAAGGACGGCCTCGTCCACGTGTCGGAAATCCGCAACGAGCGGGTCGAGAATGTCCGCGACGTGTTGAGCGAAGGCCAGGACGTCAAGGTCAAGCTGCTCGAGGTCGACAGCCGAGGCAAGGTTCGCCTGTCGATGCGCGTAGTCGATCAGGAAACCGGCGCCGAGCTGGAAGACAGCCGCCCCCCGCGCGAACCGCGTGAAGGCGGCGACCGTCCCCGCGGCGACCGCGATCGCGGCCCGCGTCGCGACGGCGGCGGCGGACGCGATCGTGGTCCCCGTCGCGATGGCGGCGGAGACCGTGGCCCGCGTCGCGAAGGCGGCGACCGCGGTGATCGCGGCCCGCGTCGCGAGCGCAACGAAGGCGGCGAGAACACCCCCGCTCCGGAATTCGCCCCGGCGTTCCTGACGGGCGACAAGGAAGACTAGACCCGATCACCCTCTCCCGCTCGCGGGAGAGGGAGGGCCCCGCTGCATAGCAGCGGGAGGGTGAGGGCCTGTCCCCCTAACTCAAACACCGAAAGGCCTCGCGAGCAATCGCGGGGCCTTTTTCTTCCGACGAAAAGCGAACCCGAGAGTTCGCCTTCGACCCTAATCGAGGTTCAGAGGCGGCGGCTGGTCGTGGCCGAGCCGCTGCATTTCCGCCCTGAACTCCAGCAGCAATTGCTCGCCCTCATCCTTCGGTAGCCATTCGGCCATGTAGGGAAACATCACCATATGCGTGCGCGTCTTGCGCAGCGGCCACGGCGTCGCGGTCGCTCCGCGCGCGGTTTCCAGCAATTCATGCATCAGCGCACGAATGCTCTCGGGCGTATGCTGAACGGTCTTGCTGACCGCGACCGCCGGCGCATCGAATAGCGCACCCTGCGAGGGCAAATGGCCGAACATGTCGGGCTGGCGCGGATCGTCCATCATATCTTTCTCCCCTCCCCTTCAGGGAAGGGGTCGGGGGTGGGGCTGTCGTATCGCCGCATCGGTCTAAACTATACCCCCGGGGCATGGCGTCAAACCGGCCCGAGCAGCTTTTCCACAAGTTTCTCGATTTCCCCGGCGATCCCGTCGTCGATCAGCGCATCGCGCACCCGCCTGCGCGCCCGCTGAAATTTTTCGCCCTCTTTGAGTTCGACGAGCAGGGCGACCTGCTCGGCGCGCGCGCCTGCTTCGGCGAGGTCGCCGTGAAGTGCTTCTTTTTCCGAGAACACCGGGATCGGAAGGTTGAAAATGACCTTGTCGAAATCACGTGCGCCAAATTGACCACGGGACTGGTAGCCTTCTGCCCTTCCCCGAGCAGTCTCACTGTTCAGAACCACGCTCAGGTATTGAGCCTCGTTCTCACCTGCAGCAGCAGCCCAATATAGCTTGTGCTCGATCACGGCATGATCGTCTCTAAGCACCATAGCTGCTGGCAAAGTTCCTGAGGCTGCGTAGAGAATTCTGATCGGAGCAATAGGCATTTGGTTCGTTAGCCCTCGCTGGAAGTTCCAGCGGTCGATTAAATCCATTTTGCCCGTTGCCGAATGCCGGTTCCAGATGGCTTCCGCCTTGCTCATCCAACCCGCCAGCTTCTCATGGTTCCTTTTCTCACCGGCTGCTAATTTGGCGCTCAGAACCACACCGTCTCCGGTAACTGGAATCACACCCTCGAATGTTTCGGCAAGTCGATACGGAAGAACGCTTTCTCCTAACAACACCGTGCGCAGGAACGTCGCCTCAACCTGACTTTCTACGCCCTCGACATCTTTCCAAGGACGTTTCTCCAAAGCGCTGCGACGACTGAAGACAACGGGTGCCGCAGGGTCAGCGCCCAAGCGCCCCATGGGCTTCCTCTCCACTAAGCAAAGCATTCTTGGAACTAAGGTCGCTCCTTGTCTGAATTTCTCTCGGTATGCAGACCCGCCAATGAAATCCCCAACCTGCGGTGCCGCTGCTCCTTCGACAACCTCTAACCGGCGGTTCGCAATCTCTTCCGAGGCATCCCGCATTGGAAGCCAACCAGAGTAAGCGCGCACCTTACTGGGCATTGCCTTTCCAATCGCGCGCTTGCGTCCGAACACCACGCAGGATGGCACCGGAAAAAGCGGCACGACACTGTCGTCCATCGTCCAGGCTTCTTCCCACGCGATATTGTACGACCCGAACCTTCCTGATCGGAATTTCTCAAACTGTCCTCGCGACATGGCTGCAAGCGGCAACACGACGGCGAGCCGCCCGGCAGGACGCAAATAAAGGTGCGATGCGCGCACGGTGAACAGCGCGCTCAAATCGTTCTGTGTGCCGAACTTGCCGCCGACATACACCTTCTCGCCCTTGGCAAGTTCCTTGAACCGCACCTGCAGGTCCGCGCTCATGTGCCGGTACGCAACCCACGGCGGATTGCCGACCAGCACATTGGCCCACCCGCCGCCGCTGGAGAAAGCGAGCGGGCGCGACAGATTACGCGCGACATAGGCCCAGATCGTGTCCCGGCCCTCGCGCCGGAGCCGGTCGAATGTGACATAGGTCTTGCCGAGGTCGGTCACGGCCAGCGCCTGCTCCGGCGTGATGTCCGCTTTGTAATGCTGCTCGGTGATGCGCGTCAGCGCGGCTTCCATTTGCTCGCACGACATGTCCGCCTCCGAGCCCCTGCGCATCCGCTCGATCGCTTTGTCGAACAGGCCAGGATCGCGGCAGAAGGTGTCCGGGAAGTCGAGCTGCTCGCGCCCGCGTTGGTCCACCACGCCACTCTCACTTTGCCCGGCCGGCGGCGCGGGAACCCTGATCACTAGCTTTTGGGTGATCATGTAGGGATCGACGGATAGCTGCATCGCATCGCCGAGGAACACCGGCACCGACAGCTGGCCGGAACGGGCGCCAAGCGCTGGGGCGAGGGCGAGCAGATAGGTGACGCGCGCGATGATTACCGCGACCGGGTGAATGTCGGTGCCCGCCACCAGCGTACAGGCCTCACCTGCGCGTTGCGCCGGAGCCATGCCAGCTTCTTCGGCTTCACCGAGAACGCCCCGCACGGCGTGGAACAGGAAGGTGCCGGAGCCGCAGGCTGGATCGAGAACCTTCTGCTCGAGCGGGCGGTCCACGGCGTGCCGCACCACCTTCGCGGCCAGCCAGTCCGGCGTATAATATTCGCCCAGCCCATGGCGCTCGTCGCGGTCGATCAGCGATTCATAGAGAATTTTGAGAACGTCGCTTTCCACCTCGCGCAGGCGGAAGCGGCGGACATGCGCCATGATCCTTCTGACCAGCGCTTCACCCTCCGGATCGGCCACTACCCAGTCGAAAAAGTCGCTTTCAACCGCTCCGAGAATCCCTGCGTCCGCAAACGCCTCGCCCGAAAGCATCCGCCTCGGATCGTCCTCCGCCAGGTCCATTACCGCCAAGGCGACGCACTTGGCGACGATAACCAGATAGGTGTGCTGGAACCACAGAGCGTCCCCCTCGATCTCCCGGCCGTAAACCAGCTTGAGCAGTTCGCCCCAAAGCTGGCGCTTGAGCAGTTCGGCCGGATGGGCCCGGAGACGGGTCCAAAGCGACCGGAGCTCCCGATCGACGCGCCGATAGGCGACGGAGTCCTGGCCGAGTTCGGCACGAACCGTCAGCGCGTCCGGCGACAGTGACGCCTTGAGGGCGATCACTCCGTCCAGCCACGCCAGAAACGCTTCGCCCTTGTCCGGATCGAGGATCGTCTCCTTGATCATGGCCAGCTCGCCGCCGACCAGCTCATAGACCTGCCACTTGCGCCCATCGGACGCGATTCCGACGAATGGTTGCCCTTCCTCGCGCTGGCGGTCGGCGAGATAGTCCGGCATGCGCCGGAGAACGTCGTCTATCTCCTTGTCGAGATTGCGTTTCGCTTCGAACACCGTACGCCCGATCAACGCATCGAGACGCCCCCGAATGACCGGCGCGCGCTTCTCGAAGTTGAGGTCTGCTCGCTCGACTCCGAACTCCGTGACCAGCAGCTCGCGAAACCCGGCCTTAACCTCGTCATGTCCGGGCTGACACGCCAAATCCTGGAGGAGCGATACGGTCTCTGCGCTAAGTTCGGGCATAAGCCACACGTGGCATGATCTCACGACATTCCGCAAGAACCGCAGCGCTTCGGACCGAAAACACTTTCCTACTGCCCCTATTCTATGTTCCTATATGGTTCATGGAAAACAAACGCAGCGAACCAGGCCTTTTTCCTTTTACCCCGACCCATGTCTCCCGGCGCCACGACGGTTGGACGGCGGCGCGGCAGATTGCCTTTGTCGAGGCGCTCGCGGAGACCGCTTGCGTCGACGAAGCGTGCCGGCGGGTCGGAATGTCCGACACCTCGGCTTATGCGTTTCGGCTCAGCGATCGCGGCTCGGCATTCCGCGACGCGTGGGAGGCGGCTGTCGAATATGTGGAACATCGCGTCGATGAAGGCGCGCTGGCGCGCTCGCTCAAGGGCGTGGCGCGGCCAGTCTTCCACAAGGGC
Source organism: Sphingomicrobium sp. (assembly GCA_039915925.1). Classification (GTDB taxonomy): domain Bacteria; phylum Pseudomonadota; class Alphaproteobacteria; order Sphingomonadales; family Sphingomonadaceae; genus Sphingomicrobium. Next base: position 60,033 of record JBDSMG010000009.1, on the reverse strand, counting down.
GAGCAGGTCGGCGAATGGCGCCATTTCGATGAACGGCTGACGATGTTCCTGCTCGCCCGCCGCGAGCGACGGCTTGCCGCGAAGATGCAGCAGCCGACGTTCGCCCCGCTCCGTCGCCAGCTCGACTCCGCGGAGGATCCCGCCGAGCGGCTGGCAATCGCGCTTGAGGGGATCGACGACGAGTTCGACCTGGGCGGCGAGGAGGACCGCGAAAACCCATGAGCACAGCAAACTTGGCAAAGTTCGGCCAGGCCACAAAGGAAACGCTAAAGATATGTTCAGAGTTCGAACTTGGACAGGCGAGCCGCTTATTCGACCAGCTCCGGCATCAGCCATTCGCGGAAGCGCTTGACCTTGGGCAGCATCCGCCGCTCCGGCGGGAAGGCGAGCCAATAGGCGTATCCGGCCGTCGCGGTGAGATCGAACAGCCGGCACAATCGCCCATTTGCCAAATCGCCCTTCCACAGGAACGGCGTGAGCAGCGCGACCCCCTGCCCGGCCATCGCCGCATGTCCCTCGTTCGCCTGATTGTCGAGGCGGATCCCGCGACGCGGCCGATGCTGGTCCGGAGGCACTCCGGCAGTGCGCAGCCAGAGGCTCCACCAATCGTCATGTGGCCCGATCAGCGGCAGCTTTACGAGATCGGCGGGCTGCAGCTTGCGGCCGAGTTCGGCTTCATATTTCTCGACGCAGGCCGGGCTTGCCATCGGGGTGAAATCAACCTCGATCAGCTTGTGCGTTTCCAGCCCTTCCCACGTTCCAGTGCCGGCCCGAATAGCGATGTCGGCTTCGCCAGAGTGAAGATCGACCACCGCATTGCTGGTCGTCATGCGCACAGCAAGGTCGGGATGTTGCATCTGGAACCCGCCAAGCCGCCACGCCAACCAGGTGTTCGCGAACGTATGCGTGGTCGTGACCGTCAGCAGCCCCTCGTCTTCCGCTTTGTGGCTCGCGAAGGCCGCCTCGATCGTGTCGAAAGCTTGCGTGAGCTTGGGAAGGAGGCGCTGCCCCAGCGGAGTCAGTCGCGCCCGTCCGCGCTCACGCAGGAATAGCGCCGCTCCGAGCCGTTCCTCGAGGCTTTTCACCTGGTACGACACAGCCGCCTGAGTCATCCCGAGCTCGGCCGCGGCAGCAGTAAAATTCTCGGTTCGGGCAGCAGCTTCGAACGCCCGGACGGAGGCAAGCGGCGGCAGTCGGCGCATCATTCTTCCCTTGATCTGAAAGCACCCAAGCTTGTCTAGGGTATAAGCACAACTTATCGTTTCTGCAAAGCGTTTGATTGGCGGAACGGAGTTGCTGCACCTAAATGGGCATCACCGCCGGCGGTGAATTGGCACTCCCCTCCCCAGCCCGCACCGCCGGCGGAAAACGAGAGATCGAAACAGGAAGGAACGCGGCCATGGCTTATGGTCTCGAACAGCGGACGATTGCCGAAACACAGGCGGGCAGCGGCGCGGCCGCATATCGCGCCTGGCGGAATTTAAGCCCCGAGCGGCGCCTTGCCGCCGTCGAACGCACGCTGCACCCGGCCGCCGATCTCGGCGATGGATATCCGCCCGCGCTTTGAGCGCTCGCGGATGAGCGAAGGAAGGAACCCGATCATGGTGGATGAAATGTTCGACCGCAATTATCAGTCCGGACGCGCCGATTTGAACAACGGCATCGACCGCGGCTTCGCGGCCTTCATCGGCGGGCTGCGGGCCGGATTTGAAACGCTCAACCGAATCCAGTGGGCCGCTCCCTGGAGCGTCAACTCGCCGTCGCAGCGCCGCAAGCGCGCAGGGCTCGCCTGACGTTCTATTGCCCTAGTCATGTAATAGTGTAACTTGACGACTCCTTGGAGAGGGAGTCGCCAAATGCGCAAAGCAATACTCGTATCGGCTGTGCTGATCGCCGGCTGTTCACCGCAACAACCCAAACGCACGTCTGAAGAGCTGAAGACTTTCGACGCGTCAGAGCCGCCGCCACCGGCGTCATACCCTCAAGCTTCGCCGGCAGCTCCACCGCCGGTCGTCGCTCCCGCGCCCATGGTCCGCGAAGAGGCTGCCGCGGACGCGAGCGGTCCGAACATTGCAGTAAGCGCTGCCCCCGGCGTAGCGTTCAACTACCGCTACGCCTACCGCCTGCCGAACGCGCGTATCCAGGCTGCGCAGGAAGCCCACGCCGCAATGTGCGAAAAGCTTGGCGTCACGCGATGCCGGATCACCGGCATGCGCTACAGCCTGGTCAACGAAAAGGACGTCAGCGCCTCGCTCGAGCTCAAGCTCGATCCGGCCATCGCCCGCGCGTTCGGCAAGGACGCGACCAAGGTCATCACGGACGTAAAGGGCATGCTCGTCGATCAACAGATCAGCGGCGTCGACGCCGGCGCCTCGATCCAGCGCGCCAACCGCAGCCGCGCCGAACTCCAGGACGAGCTCGACCGCGTCAATCGCGAGCTGGCGCGTTCCGGCCTGTCGAGCGTCGTGCGCGACAGGCTCTTGTCCGAAGCTTCGTCCATCCGATCGCAAATCCGCAGCCTCGGCGAGCAGAAGGACGCCGACGAGGAGTCGCTCGCGAAGACGCCCATGGCCTTTTACTATGGCTCGGGGGAAGCGATCCCCGGAATGGACGAACCGGCGCCGCTGAAGGACGCGTTCGCTCGCGCGGGCTACAACCTTCTGAGCGTGATCGGCTTCCTGATCATCGCTGTCGCTACGCTCCTCCCATGGCTGGTCATCGGCATGTTCGGCTATTGGCTGTTCCGCCGGACCGCCGTGCGGTTCGGCTGGAATTCATCAGGCCGCGCCTATCGCGGTCCGGAAGAGACTCCGGCAACCTGAGGCGCACGCGCAAGGCAGGCAGGTCCGTTGATCGACAACGGGCTTGCCTCCTTTGCAGCCATCCCTACCTTGCCCGAGCCGATTCTCCGGCGGGGAAACTTTTGTGATTGTTCAAAGACTTGTGACTGGCACCAAGAGGCTCCGCGATTGCGCGGCGGCGATCGCGCTCGCGCTTGTGCTGGGCCTTTCGACCGTACCGGCACCGGCCGCCGATTCGCCGGCCGCCAATGGCTGGGGCATCCCCTATACCGACGTTACGCCCGATCCGGCGATCCGCTACGGCACGCTGCCCAACGGCATGAAATTTGCGATCAGGCGCAACGCCACTCCGAAAGGGGCCGCCTCGATGCGTCTTCGCTTCGGCTTCGGCTCGATCGCCGAGTCCGACCGCGAGCAGGGCCTTGCCCACTTCATCGAGCATATGGCCTTCAACGGCACCACCCATGTGCCCGAAGGCGACATGATCAAGATCCTGCAGCGTCAGGGTCTCGCGTTTGGCCCCGACACCAATGCCGTGACCGGGTTCGATTCGACCACCTACATGCTCGATGTACCCAAAGCCGATACCGAGCATCTCGACACTGCAATGTTCCTGCTGCGCGAGGTGGCAAGCGAAGTGAAGTTCGATCCCGCCGCGGTCGACCGCGAGCGCGGGGTGATCCTGGGCGAGAAGCGCGCCCGCGAAAGTTTCCAGCTCCGCCAGGCCGTCGACGTGATCGGATTCCAGCAGCCTGGCACGCCGTACGGCAAGCGCCTGCCGATCGGCACGGAGGAGGTGCTGAAGACCGCCAGGGCCGACGAAATCCGCGACTTGTACCGCCGCTATTATCGTCCCGAAAACGCCACTTTGATTTTCGTCGGGGATGCCGATCCGGCGGAGATCGAAGCGCGTATCGGCAAGAGCTTCGGCGACTGGAAAGCCAGCGGCCCGGCGGGAGCGCCGCTGCCCCGCGGAACGATCGACGTCAAGCGGCCGGCGGCGTTCGACACCTTCACCGATCCGGCCGTCGCGGCCGGGGTCATCTATACCGTCAGCAGGCCGTGGGATGATCCGGCGGACACGCTCGCCGAGCGTCGGCGGAAGATGATCCGTGGGTTTGCCGTCGACCTGCTCAACCAGCGTATCCAGCGGCTGTCGAACGTTCCCGGCTCGGCGGTTCTCGGCGGAGGCATGGCGGTCGAGCAACAAAGGGACGCCGGCCTGCAGACGAGGATGCAAGTGATTGCAAAAGACGGCGCATGGAAGGAAGCGCTCAAGACCACGGAACAGGAGGTCCGCCGCGCGCTTCAATACGGCTTCACCGCCGCCGAGTTGAAGAGCGAACTCGCCAATGTAGATGCCGCGCTTCGAACCGACGCCGAGCAGGCCAATACCCGCAACAGCGCCGCGCTCGCGGCGGTCTTGCTCAGCGTCGCCGACGAACATGATTTCGTGACGACGCCAGCCTTCCGTTACCAGAATTTCGGAAAGCTTCTGCCGACCATCACGGTCGATCAGGTCAATTCTGCCTTCCGCGAGCTGTGGACGGGCAGCGCGCCACTGGTCCACGTCAGCGCGAAAGAGAATATCGCGCCCGAGCAGGTTGCGGCCGCCCTCACAAGCAGCCGCAGGGTGGCGCTTTCCCCCTGGAAGGACATGACCGCCCGCGCCTTCGCTTACGACAGCTTCGGGCGGCCGGGCACCATCGCCGAGGACAAACGCATTGCCGATCTCGACGTGCGCACGGTCCGTTTTGCCAACAATGTCCGCCTGAACCTCAAGAAGACCGACTTCGAGCAAGCGCGCATCCGCTTCGTGGTGCGCATGGGCAATGGTCAGCTCGACCTGCCGCTCGACAAACCCGGCCTCGGCCTGATGATCTCCTCCACATCCTCGCTGGGTGCGTTGAGAAAGCACAGCCTTGAGGAACTCAAGCAGCTGACCGCCGGCAAGGTCGTCGGTCTCGGTTCAGGGCTCGACGACGACGCCTTCCTCGCCGCCGGAGCCACGACAGCTGCGGACCTCGCGCTTCAGATGAAGCTGAGCGCGGCCTATCTGACCGATCCGGGTTTCCGGCCGGAAGCCGCCAGCCAGTGGGCCAATATCGTGCCGGTGTTCGAGAAGCAGGTCGACGCTCAGGCGGCTTCGGTGGCCGGCGCCCGCCTGCCGATTTTGCTCGCAAATGGCGACCAGCGATTCGGCGTTCCGAGCGGCGCGGTGCTTGCAAGCCGCAACTTCGCGGAGGCGCGCGCGGCCCTGAAGCCGGTCATCGCTTCGGCTCCGATCGAAATCACGATGGTCGGTGATCTCGATGAGACAAGCGCGATTGCCGCGGTGGCCGCGAGCTTCGGGGCGCTTCCGACGCGCAAGCTCGAGTCACCCCCGGCCGCTGCCGCACGACGCGTGAGCTTCCGCCAAGACCGCTCACCCATCCTGCTCAGGCACGAGGGTCCGGCCGACCAGGCAATGGTCGCGGCTTTCTGGCCGACCGATGACGACCATGACTTTCGCAAGGAGGTCGGACTCGACGTGCTCGCCGACGTGCTCAAGCTGATGCTGACCGAAAGCGTTCGCGAACAGCTCGGCGACAGCTACGGCGTGGCCGTCGACAGCAGCATGTCCGACGTCTTCACCGGTTTCGGTTATCTGTCTGCGAGCGCTGTCGTCGCTCCGGACAAGACCGACGAGGTCGAGAAGGCGATTGCGGAGGCCGCAGCAAAGCTGCGCGAAAAGCCGATCGATGCCGACCTGCTCGCCCGCGCGCGCGCGCCTTCACTCGAAGGTATTGATCGATCCCGCCGCGAGAACGGGTTCTGGCTGGGCGTCCTCGCCAAGGCGCAGAGCGATCCCGCACGGCTCGACCGCGTCCGCCGGCAAAAGGCGCTCGTCCAGGCAATTACCCCCGCCGAGCTACAGGCCTTGGCACAGGCCTATCTGACGCCCGCGAGGCTCCAGCAGGCCCGCATCGTCAGCAACAAGCTCGCAACAACCGCAGCCCGGTAGGCACGGTCACTCGACCGTAACGCTCTTCGCCAGGTTGCGCGGCTGATCGACGTCCGTCCCTTTCGCCACCGCCACATGATAGGCGAGCAGCTGGACCGGGACCGCATAGACCAGCGGTGCAATCAGCGGGTGGACCTCTGGCATTTCTATGGTTGCCATGCAGCCCTCGCCCGCCTGCGCGAGCCCCTTGGCGTCGCTGATCAGCACGATCTTGCCGCCGCGGGCACGCACTTCCTGCATGTTGCTAACGGTCTTCTCGAACAGCGGCCCTGAAGGAGCGATCACGATCACCGGCACGGCGTCGTCGATGAGGGCGATCGGGCCATGCTTCATTTCGCCCGCCGCATAACCCTCCGCGTGGATATAGCTGATCTCCTTCAGCTTGAGCGCGCCTTCGAGCGCCATTGGATAATCGGGCCCGCGGCCGAGGTAGAGCACGTCGCGCGCCGGTGCCACGAGGTGCGCCATGGCAGCAATCTCCTCTTCATGGCCGAGTGCTGCGTTCAACGCCGCCGGTGCTTGCTGAAGATGATCGACGATCTCTTTCTCGACTTCCGGCGTGAGCCGCCCCTTCGCCCGCGCGAGGTTCGCTGCCAAGGCCGCAAGCACCGCAAGCTGGCAGGTGAACGCCTTGGTGGAGGCGACGCCGATCTCCGGCCCCGCGTGCGTTGGAAGCAGCAGGTCGGCCTCGCGCGCCATCGAGCTGGTCGGCACGTTCACGACAACCGCGATCCGCTGCTGCTCCGCGCGCGCATGTCTTAGTGCAGCCAGCGTGTCGGCCGTCTCCCCGGACTGGCTGATGAACAGTGCCAGCCCGCCCGGCTCGAGCACTGGCTGGCGATAGCGGAACTCCGACGCGACATCGATGTCGACGGGCACGCGCGCGAATTGCTCGAACCAATATTTGGCGACCATGCCGGCGTAGAAGCTGGTTCCGCAGGCGACGATCGTGACGCGGTGGATGCCAGCGAGGTCCAGACCGGCGTCAGGCAAAGCCACCTGTCCTTCGAACGGCCGAACATAGCTCTGGAGCGTTTGCGCGACGACGAGCGGCTGCTCGTGGATCTCTTTGAGCATGTAATGGGCATAATTGCCCTTCTCGATCGGCGCGGACGAAGCGCCCGACTGAACGATCCCCCTTTCGACCGGATTGTTGGCGCGGTCGTAGATTTGCACGCTCCCGCGACGCACGACCACCCAATCGCCCTCGTCGAGATAGGCGATCCGCTGCGTAAGCGGCGCCAACGCCAGCGCGTCGGACCCAAGATAATTCTCGCCGTCGCCATAACCGACGGTGAGCGGCGCCCCCATCCGCGCCCCGATGATCATGTCGGGATCGTCCTGGAACAGGAAGGCGATGGCGAAGGCCCCGTGCAGGCGCGGGAGCACGGTTGCCACCGCGTCCTGTGGATTGGCACCACGCTCCACTTCTCGCGCGACCAGATGCGCGACCACTTCGCTGTCGGTTTCACTGAGGAAGGTGCGGCCGTCGGCGATCAGTTCGTCACGCAGCGGCTTGAAATTCTCGATGATCCCGTTGTGCACCAGCGCCACGCGCCCGGCGATGTGGGGATGGGCGTTGCCGACGGTCGGCGCTCCATGAGTCGCCCAGCGCGTGTGGGCGATCCCGATGCTTCCGCCCAGCGGATGGGCCTCCAGCTCCGCGCCGAGGTTCTCCAGCTTGCCCTCCGCCCGGCGGCGATCCAGCTGTCCATCGTCGATGGTGCAGATACCGGCGCTGTCATAGCCGCGATATTCGAGCCGCTTCAGCCCGTCGAACAGCCGCCGAGCGACGCTGCGTTCACCAACGATTCCGACAATTCCGCACATCTGTTCGGCTACTCCAACTTCACCCGCCAATGCCGGAAACGGCACGGGCTGGAAAGACGGACTTGCAAAGTGCGTACGCCCCCCCGAAACTGAAATTGCTCGGGGGAAGGGATATCGGAATGCGCAACTCTCTCTCATTGTTCGCAATATTGAGTCTCGCCGGGCCCACGGTCCCGGCGTTGGCGGAAACGCCGAAGGCCGAAGTGACGGAAAAGGCGCAGTTTGACCGCGCCTTGCAGATGGTCATGTCAGGCAAGCCGAAAGAAGCGATCCCGTTGCTCGACGCGGTGATCGCCGCAAATCAGGCCCGGCACGCCGATCCGGCGATCCAGGTCTATTGCGCGAGGGGACCAGCGGAAACGCTCATGTACATGGCCGAAAGCGCTGCCCGTGGCCGAAGCGCGGTCGCGGTCGGCGACACCTGGTGCGACGCCTTGTTCTTCAAGGGCTATGCACTGTTCGACCTGGGCCAGCGGGAAGAATCGCGGCGATGGATCGAACGAGCGGTCGCGATGGCGCCCCACAATGCTCACTATAAGGGTGAGCTGGCCGAAAGTTACAAGGCGGCAAGGGAGTGGGGCAAGGCTTACGCCCTGTTCGCGGAAACGGCGGAAGACGCGCGAGTATATTCGCCGGACGACATCAAGAACTTCGACCTGCGACGCGCGTTGCGCGGAATGGGCTTCGTATTGATCGAAATGGGGAAGTTCGACGAAGCGACGGCCAAGTTCGAGGAATGCCTGAAGCTGGATCCCGACGATCAGAAAGCCAAGGGCGAACTTCGCTTCATAGAAGAGCAGAAGGCGAAGAAGGCAGTAAGCTAAGCGAAGGCCGATCCCGGGGGTTGGCTCGGCTCGTCTCCCGCCACGAGTCGGGTGTCGCTCCGGGGCCGAAGGAGAGGCCGCTCTTCTATTTGATCTTCGCTGCCATCTTCTCCCGGAACCGGGCGGCCCAGCCGGCGATCCCATGTTGCTCGCCGCGGGCGACCGCCAGGCTGTCGGCCTCCACGTCGCGAGTAATGACCGAACCGGCAGCGACGATCGCGCCATCGCCGACGCTAACTGGCGCGACCAGGGCGCTGTTCGATCCTATGAAAGCGCCGGCTCCGATTGTCGTGCGATACTTGCCGAATCCGTCATAATTGCAGGTAATCGTGCCGGCGCCGATGTTGGCCCCCTCGCCCACGTCCGCGTCGCCGACATAGGTCAAATGATTGACCTTGGCGCCGCGGCCGACATTGGTCTTCTTGATCTCGACGAAATTGCCGACCTTCGATCTCTCGCCGAGGACGGTCCCCGGGCGAATGCGCGCGAACGGGCCGATGCTTGCGCGAGATCCGATCGTCGCGCCCTCGATATGGCTGAACGCGTGGATTGTCGCTCCGTCGGCGACCTCGACCGCCGGACCGAACACCACATGCGGCTCGACCGTGACGTCGCGTCCGAGTCTGGTGTCGAACGCGAACCAGACACTCTCCGGGTCGATCAGGGTTGCGCCGTCATTAAGCGCTTGCTCGCGGCGGCGACGCTGCCACTCCAGCTCGAGATGGGCGAGCTCGGCGCGGCTATTGACGCCGGCAGTCTCATACGGGTCGCCCTCGATCACCACCGCCTGCCGGCCCTCCGCGGCCGCGATGTTGACGATGTCGGGCAGATAATATTCGCCCGCAGCATTGCTGTTGCCGACCTTCTCCAGCCAGCGCCACAGATCGGCAGCACCGACTGCCATCATCCCGCTGTTACAAAGGCGGACGGCGCGCTCCTCCTCCGTCGCATCCTTATATTCGACCATTTTCAGGATGCGGTCGCCGACGGCGATAATGCGGCCATAGGCCATCGGATCGGCGGGGCAGGAACCGAGCACGACGACTCCGGGCTCGCCCTCGCCATCGAGCCATTCGAGCATGGATGAAAGAGTCGCGGCTTCGACGAAGGGCGTATCGCCGTACAGAATCAGGACCGGCCCGGAAAAGCCTTCGAGGGCTTTCGCCGCCTGCTGTACGGCGTGGCCCGTGCCTTTCTGCTCGGCCTGGTGGGCGGTCTGAACGTCGGTTCCCGTCAGCGCCGCCTCGACCTGCTCGCGGCCCTTGCCGAGGACGACGACGATCTTTCGGGCCCCGAGCCTTTGCACGCGATCGAGCAAGTGCAGGAGCATCGGGCGGCGGGCGATCGGGTGGAGCACCTTGTGCGTGTCGGACCGCATGCGCGTGCCCTGTCCGGCGGCCAGGATCACGACCGCGAAATTGCTGGCTTCAGTCATTCCGGCGGGAGCAATGGCATGCCGCTTGCTCCAGCGCCAGTGGCCGCTTCACTCGGGCACAATCAGAACTGCGCGTAACGCTCGTTCCCGACGAATCCCATGGCCGTGACATTGGCGCGCTTGGTCTCGGCGAGCACTTGGTCAACCAGTGCATAGCGCGCCAGCGCTTCGGGTTGCAGCTGCAACTCAGGCTGCGGGTTCATGCGCTGTGTCGCTGCAAGGTCGCGCCTCAGCCTGTCCATACTGGTGGGCGATCCGTTCCACAGGATCGCGCCGGCTTGCGTGATGACGATCTTGTTCTTGGTTCGGTCAACAATGTCGCTGTCGCCATGCGGCAAGTCGAGCTTCACCGCGTGCGACTGAATTGGAATGGTGACGATGAACATGATCAGCAGCACCAGCATCACGTCGATCAGCGGCGTCGTGTTCATCTCCATCATCGGCTGCATGTCGTTCGAACGGATTGCAATGGCCATCGCGCCTCTCCTGCAAGATGATACATCATCTCATACGAGCGGCACGCATGCAAACAAAAAAGGGGCAGCTCTCGCGAGCCGCCCCGTATTCGTAAAGTCCCGCCTCGCGACTAGAAGGTCGCGTATTGCTCGTTGCCGACGAAGCCCATTTTCTCAACCTTGGCCTGCTTGGTGATCGCGAGCACCCGGTCGACCGATTCATAGCGTGCGGTCGGCTCCGGTTGCAGATGCAGCTCGGGTAGCGGGTTCATCTGTTGCGACACGTCAAGATACTGCCGCAGCTGCGTTTCGTTCACAGGGGTGCCGTTCCACAGGATCGATCCGTTGGCCAAGATCACGACCTTGTTCTTGATCGGATCGACCGGCGGTGGCGGGCTGTTCGAGTTCTGCGGAAGGTCCAGCTTCACCGCGTGGGTCTGGACCGGGATGGTGATGATGAACATGATGAGGAGCACCAGCATGACGTCGATCAACGGCGTCGTGTTGATGTCCATCATCGGCTCGCCCTCGGAATTGGCGGTCGTGGTCTGCATCGCCATGGCGACTGATACTCCTGTTACAGGCGCGTTGGCGTCGCGTTCGCGTCCGGGTTCGAGATGAACCCGACCCGAGCAAAACCTGCGCGCTGCATGGTGTAGATCGTGCCGCCGATGCACTTGTACGGAGTATCGACGTCACCGCGAATGTGTGCTTCGGGCATATTGTCCTCGGTGATATTGGCTTCACCGCCGACGCGCTTGATCTCGTCCTTCAGCTTCTGCACGGCCTTGTCGATCAGCTCCTGGCTGTTCATCTTCTGCAGACCCCAATAGACTTCGCACCCGCCGGCGCCGTCACCCTTGACGGACAGATTGACGTTCTCCGGCTTGGTGGTGGTTGGCTCGAAGGTGACCTCCGGAAGCTTCACCGGGACTGTCTGAAGCACGACTGGAACCGTGATCAGGAAGATGATCAGCAACACCAGCATCACGTCCACGAGCGGCGTCGTGTTGATGTCGGAAATCGGGGCGTCTTCTTCGCCCGAATCCTTGCCTACGCTCATTGACATTGGACTGAACTATCCTTGCTAGAGGCCGCGAAAGGCGGACCGGAACATCCGGCCCGTCTGGTCGCGATTACTCCGGATTGGCTTGGGTCGCCGTGGCGGTGCGGCCGGTGCGCAGTGGCTCGCTGCCCGGCTGCGTCGGTGCGCCGGCGGTGCGGGTCTGCGTGCTGCCGCTAACCGCCGAACCGCCGAGGCGCGGCTTCACCTTGCCGCTCGACGACATGTAGCCGTTGAGATCGTTCGTGAAGGCCGCAAGGTCTTCCTGGATCGACTTGTTGCGGCGGACGAGCCAGTTGTAGGCAAGCACCGCCGGAACGGCGACGATCAGCCCGAGCGCGGTCATGATCAGAGCTTCACCGACCGGGCCGGCGACCTTGTCAATGCCCGGCGTGCCGCCCGACGAGCCAAGCTTGATCAACGCGCGATAGATGCCGATGACGGTCCCGAACAGACCAACGAACGGTGCGGTCGAACCGACGGTCGCGAGAAAGGCGAGACCTTCGCCAAGACGGGCCATGATGGCGCCGTTGCTGCGGGCGAGGCTGTTCGACACCCAGTCATGCCTGTCAATCGGATCGTCGAGCTTGTCATGCTGCTCCTGCGCCGTCAGCGCGTCATCGACGATCGCGCGATAGGCGCTGCGCTGCTCCAGCTTGCTTGCGGAGTCGCGCAAATTCGGCGAGTTCCAGAAGGCGGATCGCACCTTGCGGCCCTGACTGATGATCTTCTGCTGTTGCATCAATTTGGTGAACAGGATGTAGAAGGTGCCGATCGACATCACCACGAGGATGATGAACACCGACCAGGTGATGGGGCCGCCTTCTTGGAGCGCCTGCTGTAAGCCATAGTTTTGGGCGGAGCCCGCTGGAGTTGCCATGATTGTCTACTTTCCTGTTAAAATTTGCGAAGGCGCGCTGTCTATTGCAGGCGCCAGGTGACTTTTCCGGAGATGGACGCGCTGACCGGGTTGCCGCTGGAATCCTGCGCCGGTTCGTAGCGGGCGCGTGCCGAAAGAATGCGGCAGGTGGCAGAGTCTAGCGTGCGCGATCCACTCGACCCCGTCACCGAGCAGTTGGACACGCGTCCGCTTGGCCCGATCGTCAGGCTGACGTTGACGGTTCCCGCCTCCTCTTTCTCGATCGAGCTTTCCGGATAATCGGAATCGCGGATGAGGCCCTGAAGGCTGCCGGTGACGCTGCGCGGTTCAACCCGACGCGGCGCGGGCGGCGGCGCGGGCGGAGCCGGCGGGGCCGGAGGCGCTGTGTACGTCGGAACGAACGGTGGCGGATTCGGAGTCGCCTGCACCGGCGATTCCATTGGCGTGGTCCGCACCAGCGGCGGCGGCGCCGCGATGGGCGGCGGCGGAGTCTGCTGCTGCGGCTGTTCGGGCGGTGGCTTCTCTTCCGGAGGAGGCGGCGGCTCGTTCACATCAAAAGTCTTGAGGTCTGCAACAACCTTCTTCGCCGCACTAAAGGCCAGGCCGGAGACCAGCACATAGCCCAGTGCGACATGGATGAGCGCGACGATAATGATCGCCCCGGTCCGGTTGCTGCTCATCTCCTTGCGATTTGCGTACGACATTAAGCGGCACTTCTCCCCTCGACACGTCCGCCATGAACGGCGGGCCAGACTGGCGGTTCGGACGCTCGCCTTGGGTCTGGACGACCATGCGATGTATCAACATATCATCGCACGACAGCGCGCTTCCTTATAGGTGCCACAAAGGCCGCGCAATGGGTTTTGTTCCAAGTTGCGAAGCGAATGCGTTTTCAAAGCGCAAGCGGGCTAGAAGGATGCGATCTCCACGCCCACTCCACGGGCATCGGGATAGATATCGGGCTTGGCCGTCGCGACTCGCAACGCCTTGACGCCATGAAGCGCCGCGAATCGCTCGAAAATGCGATGCGCGAGCGTCTCCTGGAGATTGTAGCGGCGCTCGGCGGCGAGGGCGCGAACCTCGGACCGGAGATAATCATAGTCCCAGGCACCCGCCGGATCATCGTTCACCGGCGCTGCCAGGTCATCGAGCCAGATCTCGACGGTGATCAGCAAGCGCTGCGGCTTGCCGACCTCGAAGTCGTGGAAACCGATGTCGGTATCCACCTCCAGCGCCTCGAGCAGGATCTTGGAGGTACGCACCTTGATCGATTCGGGCACAAGCCCTTCGAGCGGCTTCAAAGTCATTGGCCCTCCAGGAACTGAACGTCGCGGTCGAGCCGCATGAAGCGCTGGCCGCCGTCGAGCACGATGCACTGGCCGGTCACGGTCCGCGCATCAACGAGATAACGGATTGCGCCAAGCACATCGGCGGGTTCGACGCCGCGGCCGAGCGGATTGGCGGAACGCATGGCGCGGAAATTCTCATCGCTCTGCCCGGGCGACTGGAGCATCAAGGCCGGCGCGACGGCGTTCACTCTAATGCCTTTCGCAGCCAGTGCCTGTGCTGCGAGCTCCGTGGCTCCGCCAAGCGCCTGTTTCGAAACCGTGTAGCTAAGAAAGTCCGGATTCGGGGCCGCGACCTTGGAATCGAGTATGTTGACGATCAGCGCATCGCCGCCCTGATGGTCGCGTCCCATCCGCTCGGTCAGCAGCAGCGGCGCGCGGACATTGACGGCCATATGCGCGTCAAACTCGTCCGGACTGAAATCCGCGAGCGAATCAAACGCGAATCGTGCTGCATTGTTGACGAGCAGTCCAATCGGCGGAAGCCCGCTGGCCGCCCCGAAAATCCGGTCCGGGCACGAGGGGTCGGTGAGGTCGGCGACGACCTTCACCGCTCCCGGAGGCACCGCACCGTCGGCGTGATGGACATGCGCGAGCACGGTCCAGCCGTCGGCAATCAGCCCGGCGGCGATCGCCGCGCCGACGCGCTTGCCCGCGCCGGTCACGATTGCGGTGCGTGGTGCCGTCATTGCGGGGAACCCCTGACGGACCATTCCAACTGGCGCAAGGCCGGATTGCTTCGCGCCCGCCGCAATGACAGAGCGTGGGAATGCCCGAAAGCCGCCCTCCCCTCGAGCTTCGCGGAATGCCGCTGGCCGAGCTTCAGCGCCTCGCCGAAGAGCGGAAGCATCCGCCCGTCGAAAGCTGGGATCCTCCACACTGCGGCCACAGCGGGATGCGGATCACAAGCGACGGACGCTGGCTTCACGACGGCCGGCCGATCAAGCGTGCGGCAATGGCTCGCCTGTTCGCGACCATATTGCGGCGGGAGCCGGACGGCAGCCACGTGCTTGTCACGCCGGTCGAGAAACTCACCATCGACATCGATTCGACGCCCTTCCGAGCGATCGAACTGCAGTCCGAGGGCGAAGGCAAGGAACGCAAGATCGCATTTCGGCTCGACAGCGGCGACATCGTGTTCCTCGATTCCCACCATCCGCTGAAACCGTCTGAGGACGAGCGCTCACCGCGCCTCCTCGTCCGTCACGGGCTGGAAGCCGAGATCTCCCGCCCGGTATATTACGAGCTTGCGGAACTGGCGATCACCGAAGCTCATCAGCCGCTCGGCCTATGGAGTTGCGGCACCTTCTTCCCGCTTGCGGCGCCCGAGTGAACCTGTTTGAGCCCATTCGGGCTGCCCTGGCGCGTCCCCCGTCAGCCCCGCTCCTCACCGGTGACATTGCCGAGGCGAAAAGCGACGGCACGCCCGCGGCGGTCCTGGTCGCGATCACCGGCCGGACCGATCCCGGAGTGATCCTCACCGTCCGCCGCGAGAATCTGCGCACGCATGCCGGTCAGGTCGCCTTTCCCGGCGGCCGCGTCGATCCGGGCGAAGATGCTGTCGCCGCCGCGCTGCGCGAAGCGTGGGAGGAGATTGGTCTGGAGCCCTCCCTCGTCGAGGTTGTCGGGACGATTGAGCCCTATCGCACCATTACCAATTACTCGGTCACGCCCGTTGTCGCGGTGATCCCTCCGGACCTGCCCTTGTCCCCGCACGAGCACGAAGTCGCCGACTGGTTCGAAGCGCCGCTTGCCCACCTCATTGATCCCGCCAACCATGTGCGGCAGAGCGTCATGTTCGACGGGCGGCAGCGGACCTATTACGAGATCATGTGGGGCGAACGGCGGATCTGGGGAGCCACGGCGGCAATGATCGTCAACCTGTCGCGGCGGCTGCGATGGCTGTGAGGTTCGACGCGCAGCGCTGGCGCAAACGGCCGGGAATGGCCAAACTCCTCGATGCGCTCGGCGCCAATGAGGGCCTCAGCCGCTACGTCGGCGGGGCCGTGCGCGACGAATTGCTCGGGCTTCAGGGCAGCGATGTCGATCTGGCCACCCGCCTGCACCCGCAGGAGGTGGTTCGCCGCCTCGAAGCCGCGGGCATCAAGGCGGTACCGACCGGGATCGAGCACGGCACCATCACCGCGGTGAGCAAGAGCCAGGTCGTGGAGGTGACGACTCTCCGCCGGGACGTATCGACGGACGGCCGGCGCGCGACCGTCGCCTTCACCGACGACTGGAAGGAAGACGCCGCGCGCCGTGACTTCACCATCAACGCGCTCAGCGCCGACCCGCTGAGCGGCGAAATCTTCGACTATTTCGGCGGCCTCGCCGATCTCGAGACGCGCACGGTGCGCTTCATCGGCGACCCGCTCCAGCGCATCGCGGAGGATCATCTGCGCATCCTCCGCTTCTTCCGCTTCCACGCGCGGTTCGGCGGCGGCAGTCCCGATCAGGCGGCGCTGGACGCTTGCACTCGGCGCGCCAACGACCTCATGGCTCTCTCCCGCGAGCGGATCGCCGACGAACTGCTCAAATTGCTCGGCCTGCCGGACCCAGCCGCAACGGTCGCCTTGATGCTGAACCAGGGCATCCTCAAGCCCGTGTTGCCGGAGATTGGACCCGACGCGGTGGCGCGACTCTCCGCACTCATAGCCGCCGAGAAAGAGGCCGGCATCGCCGCGCATCCGCTGCGCCACCTTGCAGCCTTGCTTCCCCGCGACCCCACCACGGTGGAAAAAGTTGCGGCGCGGCTGAAGCTTTCGAATGCCGCGCGCAAGAGGCTCGCAAACGCCGCTTCCACCGCCGAGAGCGGGGCCCAGGCCCTCGCTTACCGCCTCGGCATCGAAACCGCAGTCGACCGTCTGCTGATGTCGGGAAACGCGCGCGACGCAGCCTCGATCGAGGGCTGGCCCGTACCAAAGCTCCCGATTTCCGGCGGAGCGCTCATCAAACGCGGCCTCACCGAAGGACCTGTCGTCGCCCGCACCCTGCGCGCGATCGAAGATGCATGGATCGCGGCCGGCTTTCCGTCCGGAGAAGCCTTCGAAGCCATCGTCGCACAGGCCCTTGCTAGCGCGTCAAATCATTGATCGTCACGACCAGCACGAACACGGCCGCGAACCAGGCGGCGCCCCAGCGCAGCACGCGCTGACGCCACCGCCCATGAATTTCCTGCCGCAGCACTTTAACCGTGCTGGGCGCGCGTTTCGCCTTCGCCGAAGCCCTTGAACAAAGGGATCAGCTGCCACAGCGCCGAAGCCCCAACGAGCACATAGACGATCCGGCTGAGCAACGAGCCCTCGCCGAAAATCGCCGCCACCAGATCGAAGTCGAACAGTCCGACGAGCCCCCAGTTCAGGCCACCGACGATCAGCAGTACGAGGGTGATGAGATTGATTGCACGCATACCGCGTCTCCTTGAAAGATTTGCCGGCCGCGGGAGGAAGGGGGCACAAGGCGGCCGGCATTGTTGAGAAGAGCTAGGCCCTCCTCCGGCGACGGGCCATACGGCCTTTGGACTAGAGGCCGGCCTCCACCGCGAGTCGGATCGCCTCCGCGCTCGTGTTCACATTCAGCCGCTCCAGCAACAACGCGCGGTGCATCTTCACGGTCTTTTCGGAAATGCCGAGCTGGTGGGCGATCTGCTTGTTGAGCAGCCCCCGCGCGACGCCCGTCAGCACTTCGCACTGGCGCCTTGGCAGCTGCTGGATCAGCTCCGTGGCCCGCGCGCGCCGGCTGTTGAACAGGGCCGGAGCGTCCACTCCGAGATCAACCTGCGACCCGAGGAAGAAGGCCAGCTCGCCGTCCTCGCCAAACAAAGGCGTAACCATCACGCCATTGCGGAATGGCGTTCCGTCCCGCCGATAGTTGAGGATATCCACCAGCACTGTGCGGCGATCACGGATCGCGGCCGTAATCCGGTCGGTAATCCACGGCTCGGTCTTCTCGCCCGCAAGGAAGCGGCAGTTGCGGCCGACAATCTCGCTTTCCGCATAGCCGGTCAGCGCGACGAAGGCGGGATTGGCGGCGATGATCGGATTGTCCGCAACCCGCGGATTGGTGATCACATTGGCGACCGGGCTGGAGCCGATCGACTCCAGCAGCCGCTCATCGTCGCCCGATAAGCCCAAGGTCCGTCCTCCTGAACGGCTGCTAGCACGGCAGCCGGTGAGGGCAAGTGCCGCTACTCGCCACTCAGGCGGTCGGCATAGGCCTGTGCCATCTCCTGGTGCGTCCGCCGCGCCGCCTCGCAGCTGGCACGCTTTGCGGCCGCACGCTCGGCACGCTCCCGCAAACGATAAAATTCCGATGTGTTGGACTGTTGCACGTGAACCCCCGAAAACAGCTATAAGCTGTTGAACCCGCAACCATTTTACCGAACAAACCGTGTTTGGCCTTCTAACCTGCGTTAGCTGGCGGGAGATTTTGTCCTTCAACAGCAACGGTTTAACGTTCGGCCGTCCCGCCCGCATCCCCACGCAATGGGCAGTTACCGTGAACCGGCCCTGCCTGAAGCCGGCCGAAACAGCGCATTCATAGGACATTCAATGGCTTGTGCTAAAAGCCTGGCCAGAGATTCGCATGAACCTGTTCCGTACCCTTCTTGCCCCGGCGATTGCCGCGGGCCTTCTCGCCAGCCCCGCGCTTGCGGACCCGCAGCGCGACCAGGGCGCGCGCGACACCCCGCGCGACCAGGACCGCGCCTTCCGCGCCACCCGCGATGGCCGCTCGATGCCGCTCCCGAACATCGAACGGCGCGTAATGCCCTTCATGCCCGGCGCCGACTATCTCGGACCTGAATTCAACGGCGAAACCTATCGCCTCAAGTTCATGCAGAACGGCCGCGTGATCTGGGTCGATGTGGATGCGGCGACGGGCCGCATTATTCGGCGGAGCCGGCCTTAGTCGCGAGCCTCCGCCTTCAGGCGAATATCTTCCAGCACGCGCCGGCAGTTTTCGCGGATGGCCCAACGGGCGATCGGCTCCCAATAAGGCAATGGGTCGATCCGAAGGCGATGTGCGGCCGTAATCATTAGCCGCGTCTTCCCGTTCGCGAGCCCATGCATTTCGAACCGCGTCTCTCCAGTTTCGAAATAGCCGTGGACATGCGGTGCATGGACGCGCCGGTAAGGGCTCATCTCCTCCATTGCGGGCGGCTGCTGCAGAACCTCGAAGGTCAGCCTTTTGCCTGGCTTCCATTCGGTCACTCGCTCGATCGCCGTTCCTGTCGAAAACAGGCCGAGCCGGATCGCACCGACGCCGCTCCCTCGAATGCGACTGCCGAGGGGATAAGCGAGGCCAGCTCGCGCTACCGCGTTCGCCGGAACATCGATTCGGCCCGGCGCGATGGTGGCTTCCCAAACGCGCTCAGGCGGCGCTGCAATTTCCAGGCTTTCACTCGACATGATCAGCGCGGCGGGAGGTGTCGCGGCCTCCGCGGCGAATGCCAAAGGCAAAAGCGCGATACAGTATAGCGACTTGCCGCCGTGATGGCGCTTGATCGCGATTTCACGGCCGACCCATCCTCCAATGGCGGCAGCAAAAGCTCCTAGCGGCGACACGAGGATCACGCAGACCAGGCCTTCTAGCGCGAACATGATCAACGCCAGGCTGCCGAGCGCTGCTGCGGCTATGACGAGGTTGGTGGTCTTCCCGGCCGACAATAATAAGCGGCGGTTCGCAAGATAAGCGGTGGTGAGCCCAACGATCAGTGGAGTGCCGACGAAAAGCCCCCATCCGTATGCACCGAAGGTCACTGCCGAGATCAGTACTGCCAGGACGATTATCGCCACACCGGCGAACAGACCCTCCATGATGTGGCGAATGTCGGAACCATCTTCAGGTGGCACCGACAGGCTATCCCGTCTTCGCGGAAGCACGGCCAAAACGGCGGTGGCAAGAAGTTGCAACCACGGAAACGGTATCGCGAGGACGAAGAGATAGCCCATTCCTGAGAGGTTGGCCCTGCGCATGGACAGCACGACCAAGGCCCAACTGGCGGCGAGACCGAGCGCATACCCCGCTATGCTCAGCCAGTACGATATCTGAAGTGCGGAGATCCGACCGAGAGGAAAGATCCAGAAGGAAGCGTTCAGCTGAAGAGGCTGGTCGGCCGCCCAGAACAAGAAGAGCGCGACGCCGTGCGGCGCCAGGAGCAGCAGCGGCGCGGCGACTGCATAGGCCCATGCGGAGATCGGCCGATCGAGATACCGAAGCAGTCGCACGTCAGGCGCTCGCCGACAGACGGGCAAAAACGCGGCCGCCTTCCCCGCGCTCGGCCACACGCCGGAGCGCCGGCCGGTGCGGCAGATGTTCCGGCGTAACGATGTTCCAGGCTAAGCCGAAGCGCTCAAAAGCCAGAAGCAACCACCAACCGAGGTCGAGCTGGCCCGGTTCCAGCCCCAGTCGCGCTGAGCCAGGGTATGCGTGATGGTTGTTGTGCCAGCTCTCACCCATGCTAATCAGTCCGGCGAACCTGACGTCGAAGCCCTGGACGCAGGCGCCGTCGACGACCCAAGTCTGACCGCCCTCGCGATGGGCAAAGTGGCCGACCAGCCAATGGCCCGTTACGCAAACCGTCACGCGCGCGCAAATGCCCCACACCAGCCATGGCAGCCCACCCAGAGCGAAGAAAAGCAGAGCCCATGGAAGCTGATGCCACTTCCAGCCCGACTCCATCCAGGCATAGACTCTGTTGTTCGCGACGCGCGGCTCGAGCACGAACTCTGGCCCGCGCTCCAGCTGCAATTCGCAGTGAAGCTGGTGCCAGCCATCCTGCCAGAAGCCGGCCCGATGCGCGAAAAAGTCGTGGCAATCCGGCTGCCGCTGCGCCCAGTCCCGCATGTCGTGGAGGCGCATCATGCCTATCGGCCCCGCCATTCCAACTAGGACGCCGAGGTACACGCAGACATGTTCAAGCCACAGCGGGCAGTCGAAGCTGTTGTGGATCAGCCGCCGGTGCATGCCGACTGAATGACCCGCGCACAGCGTCACCGCGGATGTGCCTACAAAGAGGAGAAATGCACTCCAGCTGAAATACAACGGGCCGAGGATCAGCGCCGCCACGGTCATCGAGCCGATCCACACGGACTTTCCTGGCGCCCAGCGCACCTGCCCCTCGACCGGATCGGAGCTCGAACTCGCAATAATTCGCTCCGAACCGGGGACGAGGTGCATGCGAAGCCTCCTATTTCTTTGTCGTATGTCCGCGACCCTCGCGAATTGCGCGGCTCTCGCGGCGGAGCGGCGTGGACACGGGGCACATATGCTGCACGAAGCCGTTGAGCGTGTTCACGAGATTGTCGCGGACCAGCGAGTAGTGGACGAACTGGCCCTTCTTCTCACTCGTGACGAGCCCCGCATTCTCCAGAATTTGGAGATGTTTCGAGATGGCCGGCTTGCTCATCTCGAACCGCGCCGCAATCTCTCCCGCGGTCAGATCGACCTCCGCCAGATAGGCAAGGATCTTGCGACGGGGCGCCGAGGCAAGGGCTTCAAAGATCTTGTCCATTGATTTGCTAATTAACTCGTTAGTTAAATACTGTCAACGAGCATCGGCGATGATCCAACCCCTCTAGCCTCGTGGGAGAGGGCGGAGGGTGAGGGGCCAGCCGCGTCCGCTGCTGACAAGATTCTATTTCGCGGCGGACGCCACCGGCCCGTCTCCCATCCTCTCCCACAAGGGAGAGGGCTCCTCACTCGCAGCTCCGCGTGAAAAGCTCTGTCCTACTGCCCTCGAGCTGTGACAGACTGAGAACATGCACGCCTTCCTGCTCAGCCGCCTCGCCACCTTGACCGCGCTTTTCCTACTGGTCCCTCGCGCGGGCGGGCGCACGCGTACGCATAGGGGCACTGCGTTTGCTGCATTTCGCGGCTTTTTGCTCCTGATTGCCGTAGCCCTTGCCCCCTGCCCAGCGAACGCCCAGGCCCCGGAAAAACCCTGGACGGCAAAATGGATCGCGCACCCGGATGCACCCGCGACGGCGGCGGGCGTGTTCCATTTCCGGAAGCTGCTGGAGCTTCCCGCCAAACCGGACCGCTTCATCGTCCGCGTCTCCGCCGACAACCGTTACCGCCTGTTCGTCAACGGCCGCTCCGTTTCGGTCGGCCCGGCGCGCGGCGACATCATGCACTGGCGCTATGAGACGCTCGACCTCGCTCCCTACTTGCAGCCGGGCCGCAACGTCATCGCCGCGACCGTGTGGAACTGGGGCGAACTTCGGCCCGGGGCGCAGATCAGCCGCCGGACCGGTTTTCTCCTGCAGTCGGACGATCCGGCCAATGCCGCGATCGACAGCGGGCCCTCGTGGAAGGTCGTGGCCGATCAGGCTTATCGATTCACGCCGGTCGGGGGCGATGACATCCGCGGCTATTACGCGGCGGCTCCCGGCGAACGGGTGGACGCAAGCCTTTATCCGTGGGGCTGGGAGCAGCCCGGTTATGACGACAGCCAATGGCGTGCCGCGGTTAGAATCACCGGCAACGCCCTGCCCGCGGGTTCAAACCCGTATGGGGAGGCGGCGGAGTGGCAGCTGGTTCCGCGCCCCATACCGGCGATGGAGGAACGACCGATCCGCTTCGCCGAGGTGCGGCGCTCGGAGGGCGTGGTCGTCCCGAAATCCTTCCTTGCCGGCAAGCACCCCGTCGCAATTCCCGCCAACCGCAAGGTCTCCATCCTGCTCGACCAGCGGGCGTTGACGATGGGTTATCCGGTCATCGTCGCCAGCGGCGGCAGTGGCGCGACAGCCACGCTGACCTTCGCGGAAGGGCTGTTCGATGCCAACGGCCACAAGGGCAATCGCGACGATATCGCCGGCAAGACGATCATCGGGATCAAGGACCGCATCGCCTTCGACGGTGGCAATCGGCGGCGCTTCCAGACCCTGTGGTTTCGGACTTGGCGCTACGTCCAGCTGGATATCGAAACCGGCGCCGAGCCGCTGACGCTCGACGACATGAGCGCCATCTTCACCGCTTATCCATTCCAGCAGCACGCCGCTTTCTCGAGCGACCAGAAGTGGATCGATGACGTCTGGGCCATCGACTGGCGGGTGTTCCGGCTGAGCGCGTTCGAGACCTTCATGGACACGCCATATTACGAGCAGTTCCAATATGTCGGCGACAGCCGCCTCGAATCCTTGATCTCACTCTACAATAGCGGTGACGACCGGCTGATGCGCAACACGATCGTCCAGTTCGACCAGTCGCGCGTCTCGGAAGGACTGACACAGAGCCGCTATCCATCGGCCCTTCCGCAGTACATCCCACCCTTCTCCCTGTGGTGGATCGCGATGATCCACGACCAGTGGATGTGGAGCGGCGATGCCGAATTCGTCGGCCGCTTCATGCCTGGAGTGCGTGGCGTGATCGGCTGGTACGAGCGCGAGCTCGACCAGACCGGGCAGCTCGGTCCGATGCCGTGGTGGAATTTCGTCGACTGGACCTTCGAGCGCGGCGTTCCGCCCGGAGCGGAGAATGGCCATTCGACCACTATCAGCCTGCAGCTGGCCTATGTGCTGAAGATGGCCGCCGACCTGGAACAGGCGCAGGGCAATGCGGTCGAGGCGCGGCGCGACCTCGCACTTGCCGAGCGGATCAACGCCGCCGTGCGCGCGCAATCATGGGATGCGCGGCGCGGCCTGTTCGCCGACACGCCCGAGAAGCAGAAGTTCAGCCAGCAGACCAACGCACTCGCGATCCTGTCAGGCGCCGCTCTCGACCGCCGCGCGGTTGCCGAACGCATGCTGGCCGACAAGAGCATCACCCAGGCCAGCTATTATTTCCGCTTCTACGTTGACGAGGCCCTGCGCGAAGCCGGTTTCGCCGACCTTTACCTCGCGCAGCTCGAACCCTGGCGCGAGATGCTCCGCCTCGGTCTCACGACGACGCTCGAAGAACCCGAGCCGAGCCGCTCCGACTCCCACGCCTGGAGCGCGCATCCCAATTATCACCTGCTCGCGACGGTGCTCGGCATCAGGCCGGCCGAACCAGGCTTCCGGACCGTCGCCATCGCGCCGGCATTGGGCGAGCTGAAGCGCGCTTCCGGCAAGATGCCGACCCCGCGCGGGGAGATCGAAGTCGAGTTTCAGCGCCGCGGACCGACCGGCCTGACCGGCGCGATCATCCTGCCGACCGGCACCAACGGCACCTTCATCTGGAAGGGCCAGGCCTCACCTCTGAAGCCCGGCCGTAACCAGTTGCGGCGCTAAATCTCCCAGCCCTTGCGATATTCCCGTGTCAGATACTGGTTGGCATCCGGCGCGTTCGTGACCCGTCCCGCCGCACCGTCATAAACGATCGGCTGGCCCGCCTTGAGCGCAACCATGCCCAGCAGCATCGTCTCGGTCAGCGGCACCGCCATCGCGAACGGGTTGGAGATTTTCTCCTCCCCGCGGATCGCGCGGATCCAGTTGAGTTCGTGACCACCGATCCCGCCTTCGATGCGCGGCAGTGACACGGGGATGGCGGCAGCGCGCTCGGCCACGCCCTGCCCGAACATGATCGGATTGTTGCCGTAGGTCTCGTGGATCAGATAGCCCTGGTCGCCGACGAACATCACGCCGCCGCCCGGGTCCATGCGGCCCGGCGGAATCCCTTCCGGCGTGGGCGGCATCAGCCCGCCGTCATACCAGGTCATGTCCACCCGTCCGCCCGGAGCATTGGCGAACTGATAGTGGGTGACGCTGGCGAGCGGATAGCTGGTCAGCTCCTTCGGCGGCTTGCCGTCCCACAGGTCAGTGTCCCCGCCCCAGACCGAGTGCCGAGTCTCGACCTTGGTCGGCAATCCCGGCTCCAGTGCCCAGATCGGAAAGTCGATCAGATGCGCGCCCATGTCGCCGAGCGCACCGACTCCGAACGGCACCCAGCCGCGCCAGTTGAAGTGCGCATAATTGGGGTTGTAACCCCAGTCGACGTTCGCCGGGCCGAGCCACATCTCCCAGTCCAGGCTGGCCGGCGCCGGCTCCGCTTCAGGTCGGGCAATCCCCTGCGGCCAGACCGGGCGGTTGGTCCAGACGTTCACCTCGCTCACCTTGCCGATCACGCCGCCCCGGATCAGCTCGACCACCCGGCGGCCGTCGTCGCTGGAATGGCCCTGGTTGCCCATCTGCGTAACCAGCTTCGGGTTCTTGCGCGACAGGTTCAGCAGCGTCCGCGCCTCGTGCACCGAATAAGTCAGCGGCTTTTGCACGTAGACGTGGATTCCACGCTCCATCGCCATCTTGGCGGCGGCGGCGTGGTGGTGGTCGGGCGTCGCAACCACGACCGCGTCGATGTCCTTCTGGGTATCGAACATCTTGCGGTAATCGGAATATTTCGCCGCCTTGTCATAGGCATCCTTGAGCCCTTGCCGCTCCGGATTGAACTGGCCGTTCTCGCCCATCATCGACTGCGCCACATGTTCGAAGTCGACGTCGGCAAGCGCGACGATGTTGACGTTGGCGGACTTGACCAGGTTCGCCCCGTTGTTCGCGCCCATGCCGCCCGCGCCGATCATCGCGACATTGACGATGTCGCTCGGCGCACGCTGCCGCTTCTTTTCCTTCTTCCTGGCCTCGGCGGCGCCCGGAAAGGCGGCCGTACCGAGCGCAGCGGCGCTCACGCCGACAAAGTCTCGCCGCGAGAAGCCATCGCGAATGAGCGTCATATATTGTCCCTACTTACGCTTGAGGTTCAGTGCAGCCAGAACGCCGTCGAGATGCGCCAGCGCTTCCTTGGTCGGGCCGGGATAGTCGCCGTCGGTGATCGGCGTGTTGCCGACATAGCCGAGTTCCTCGATCCCCTGCTCGCTCGTAAAATAGGCGCCGGTGGTGAGGAACTTCATGCGGTCGAGAAAGGCCTTGCCGCGGGCGTCCGCCTTGGCGGCGTCGGCCAGGATCAGGCTGCGTTTTGTCTCGTCGAGCTGCGCATAGCGGCTGCCGTAGCGCGACTGCGCCTCGGCCTCGAGCCAGGCGAACCCGTTGAGGATCACCGCACGGTCGGCGACCTGCTGCGGATAAGGCGCACTCACCCATTCGTCGACGAACTGGTGGATGCCGATCGCGCTCGGCGCCGGATATTTGCCCTCGGCGGGAAGGATCGTGTCGCACAGCGCGGCCGCAGTCGCGAGCTGGACCGCCGTCAGCGTCTTTGGCCACGGCACGACCGGTTCGAGCAGCTTCGGGTCGGTGCCGTATCCCGGTCCCTTCACTGGGTCCGGATTCACGCTCGGCCACGGTGAAGTCGGAACGGCGGCATAAGCGCTCTGCACCGGCGCCGCACCGACGGCCATAGCGCCCAGCATCCACTGCAGCGTTACGCGCCGATCAATCTCGGGCCCGGTCATGCCTTGCCAACCTTCGAGCGCTTCAGTAGCTCGACGCTTCCCCGCCAGGCCAGCGCCATGATGCTCAACGTCGGATTCTTGTCGGGGTTGGACGGCAGGATCGACCCGTCCATCAGCCACAGGCCCGGCACGTCCCATGCACGGCCGAAGCTGTCGACCACGCTGTCCTTCGGGCTCGATCCCATGCGGGCCGTGCCGGCCTCGTGGATCATCTCGCCGCCGACGCTGATCTTCGCCGGTCCCTCGCGCACCGTCGGGTCGTTGAGCTTCGCGCCCATGCGGTCGAAGATCTCGAGCATGGTCTTGCGCATATGCTCGGCCTGCGCGAGCTCCGGCTCGCCCCACTTCCAGTGGAAGCGCAGGACCGGGATTCCGTAGCGGTCCTTCGCGGCCGGATCGAGGTCGACGAAGCAATCCTGGTTGGGGATCATCTCGCCGCGTCCGGCCATGCCGATGGTCGTCGCATAGCTGTCGACCATATGCTTGCGCAGACCCCGGCCGAAGCCGTCGTACCACAGCGAGTTCCAGCCGATGCCCATCCCCGGATGCTTGCCCCAGTCGCCCCACAATTCGACGTGATAGCCGCGCGGAAAGCCGATTTCCTTCTGTTTGTCGTCGAGCCACCAAGGCACGTAGAGGTGGCCGAACGAGACGCCGTCTTCGTTATATTTCGGGCGGCCTTCGAGCGCGGGAACGTGCGCGCCGATGCCGACGCCGACCGTGTCCGTCAGGTTCCTGCCGACCTGCCCGCTGCTGTTGGCAAGGCCGTTGGGGAATGCGCTGCTTTTCGAATTGAGCAGGATGCGCGCCGTCTCGCAGGTACTGGCCGCAAGCACGACCGTCTTCGCCCGCGCTTCCTTCCACTGGCCGGTCTTCTTGTCGACATAGCGGATGCCGTTCGCTTTGCCGGCTTTGTTAAGCAGCACTTCGGCAACCATCGCATCCGTCGTCACCCGCACCTTGCCGGTCTTGAGCGCTGGCGGAAGAAGCACCGTCACCGCCTGGAAATTCGCCTTGATGGAACAGCCGCGGTCGCATGGTGAGGCATAGAAACAGGCCTGCCGCCCGTCGATCGGACGCGTGATCACCGCGCGCGGCGGAGCGATGCAGGGAATGCCCTTCTCGTCGCATACCGCCTTGAGCAGAAGCTCCGGCACGCGGGCCACCGGCGGCGGCTGGCGGACGTGCGAATCGGGCACGTTGGGAAGATCGATGTTCTCACCGATCACGCCCATCAGCCGCTCGCTACGGTCGTACCATGGCTTCAGATCGTTATAGCCGATCGGCCAGTCAAACCCGTGTCCGTCGCGGCTGTAAGGCTTGAAGTCGAGCGGGCCGAAGCGCGGCACATGGCGCGCCCAGTGGTTGGTGCGCCCGCCAAGCATGCGCGAACGCCACCAGCGGAAGTCGCTACCCTCGGCGACGGTATAGGGCTCGCCCGGAACCTGCCACCCGCCATCGACCGTTGCGTCGTAGAAGCCGAACGGCTTGTCCGGAGTCCCGACCGCGCGCAGCGGCGCCTCGCGGTCCCAGTTGAGCATCGGGGTTTCGTTTTCGGGGTCGTAGTGGCGGCCGGCCTCATAGACCATGACCTTCACTCCGGCGCGGCCGAGCGCATAAGCGGCCATGCTTCCGCCCACGCCCGATCCAACGACGATTACGTCCGGTTGCCAGTTCGCCACATCTCTCCCCGCCCGGAGCTTGTTACGCGCAACCGGCACCCGCATCATGGCAAGCGCCAGACTTTAGGCAAGTAGCAAAATGCCACCGATAAGAAGTCTGGATCATTTGCTTGAGTGCGTTACGATAAGGCCATGATCAGCATCGCCCTCGCACTCGCCGCCGCTGTCCAGCAGCCCCGCCCCGAAGACACCGAGCAATGGACTCCGGTGCCTCCGATCGTCACTCCCGGACCGTTGGTGTCGCCTGCCCCGCCGCCCGACGCGATCGTGCTGCTCGGGCCGAAGACCGGTTTGAAGGAATGGGCCGCGATGGACGGCAAGCCGGCAGGCTGGATCGTCAACAAGGACGGTTCGGTTACCGTCAACAAGAAGGCCGGCAACATTCAGACTCGCCGCGCTTTCCGAGACTATCAGCTGCACCTCGAATGGAGGGTCCCGGCCGGGGTGACGGGCGAAGGCCAGGGCCGCGGCAACAGCGGACTGTTCATGGCCTCGCCGGGCGCGGGCGACTCCGGCTACGAGCTGCAAATCGTCGACAGCTACGTCAACAAGACCTACGTCAACGGCCAGGCCGCAAGCATCTACAAACAATCGCCGCCGCTGGTGAATGCGATGCGGCCCCCCGGTCAGTGGCAGACCTACGACGTCGTCTGGCACGCTCCGGCGTTCAACGCCGACGGCTCGGTGAAGTCCGCCGCCCGTGTCACCGCATTCCACAACGGACTGCTCGTGCAGGACAACTTCACCCTTGCCGGCGAAACGGCCTATATCGGCAAGCCCGCCTACCACGCCCACGGCGCAACACCGATCAAGCTCCAGGCCCACGGCGACCCCAGCCCGCCGATCAGCTTCCGCAACATCTGGGTGCGGGAGCTCGCGAGCGACGCGCGCTAGGCGCTCCTATTGCATCAGCGCGGCGTCGCCCCAGGTCACCGACGCCGGCTGCACGGACGCGTCGCTGCGCGCGACCAGCTCGACGATGCGCGCCTTGCCGATCGCAAGGTCGATCGGCACCGCTGACTGGCCGAAGCCGACCGAAGCCGTCTGGCCGATCAATTTGCCGTCGGCATAGACCAGGAACCGGACCCGGCTGCCGGCATTGCGCGTGCTGTCATCCACGCCGACCTGGGCGCGGAAGCGGCTGAACTTGCCCTCCGTCTTTACTTCCAGCCTTGAGTTGGCGAGGGTCCCGATCCCGGAAGCGAAGGAAGCGCCGGCGATTTGCAAACGCGAACCGTACGGACCGGCGTCGGCCTGCGCTCCGCCCCAGCCCGCATAATTAGGGCGCTCTGGTGAACGGGTTCCGCCCCATGGGCTCAGCATCTTGTGAACGGACGGGTCGGCTTCCGGCCGGACTACGCCGTCCACCGCCACATTCACGCTCCCCGGCAGCTCCGAAAGGTAGAAACCCTTGTCGAGCGCGCGCGTGCCCTCGGCCATGAAGACGCGCGTTTCACGGGGCGCGACCTCGACCGATAGCTGATTTCGGAATGCCGGCAATCTCTGCTTCGACCACAGATCGCGTAGCTTAATGTCGCTATCCTTCGCGAACTTCAAATGCTCGGCGAGCAGGTCGAGCTTGACCGGCCCGAGCCCGCGATTGAAGACAGCGACAGCCTTGCGCCCGTCGGACATGGTTTTGACGATGATCTGCGCATCGTCGCTGTCATAGGCCAGCACGCCCTGGTTCCCCGCCGGATCCTGGTTGATGGCGACCAGGTCCGCATTGCCCCAGATATCCATCAGCGACTTCGGCGCATTGCGCAGGTCGTAACCGATCAGCAGCGGGGCATTGATGATTGCCCAAAGCGAGAAATGCGACCGCGCCTCGGTGAGGTGATTGGCGTCGAAATCGCCGGTGCCGATGAACAGCATATCCGGGTCGTTCCAAGTGTGCGGCTGTGCATAGAGTGGACGGTTCACCGCGCTGTCGAACGTGTGCAGCATCCGCGTCCAGTTGGGGGTGATGTCGTCGCTGGTGCGCCAGCTATTGCCGATCTGCTTGCCCCACGCGCGGACGTTGGCCTGTCCCCAGTTGCAGATCGAAAAAACATAATCGCCGTCGGGATTGTAACGGTCGAGCGCTTGGCCCACCTCGGCATAGAGCCGCTGCACGGTCGGAATGTCCGTACGCCCGACCATTCCGCGATACATCAAAGGCTGGAACGGCCGGTAGCCGTGGCTTTTCACATGGGCCCGTTCGGCCCCGTAATCGGCGATGCCGCAGGCATCGACCTTCACATAATCGAAGGCCCATTCCTTGAAGAATAGCCGGATGTCCTGGTCGACGTGTCCGTACAGGCCGACCTCGCGCTCCGCCGCCGTGCCGACGGGCAGATTCGGGGAATCCAGACCATAAGCTTGCGAGCAGGCGTTGCGGCCCACGTCCGTGTAGATCCCGGCCTTTAGCCCCATGGAGTGGATCCGGTCCACGAACGGACGAAAGCTGGTTTCCTCCGGCCCGCCGGTCCGGGCGCTTGGGAAGATCGAGGTGCGCACCTGCAATCGACCGTCGGACAGCCGCCGCTTCATCCACCAGCCGTCGTCGAGATTGATGTAGCGATAGCCTAGCTTGGCCAAACCCGAATCGACGATCGCCTGAGCGGCGCCCAGCACCTTCTCCTCGTCGACATCGGTGTGAAACGCATTCCAGCTGTTCCAGCCCATCGCCGGCGTCTTGGCCGCGCCGCGGGTGTTAGCCGTCCATCGCGCCGTCGGCGCGAGCGGATCTACCTGCTTGGCCGGTCCGGCAGCAACCAGAGTCAGCGCGCCAGCGCAGCAGGCGAGTGCTCGCATCCTCTTGCAGTCCATTAGGTTCCCTTTCACCGCACCAGCCGGTAGCTAACGAACGCGATCTGCTTGTTGTCCGGTGACCAGCTCGGCACGTTGATCGTGCCCTGACCGCCGAACATGCGCGTCAGCACTGCGGGCGGCGCGCTGCCGTCGGCCGGCATCAACCGCAGCATCACGTCGCGGTTCGGCGGATGATCGTTGAGCGCGACATCGAGGCCGAAGGAAATGAAGGCTACCCGCTGGCCGTCCGGCGAGAGGTGCGGAAACCAGTCGCGGAAATTCGGATCCTTGGTGACCTGCACCGGTCTCGATCCGTCCGCATTGGCGCGCCAGATCTGCATCGCGCCCGAGCGCGTCGAGTTGAACCACAGCGACTTGCCGTCTGGCGACCATTCAGGCCCGTCATTGTTGCCGCCGGCAAGCAGCACCCGGTCCTTGGTAGAACCCATGTCGCGGCCCCAGATTTCATATTTCCCGTTGCTGGTGTGAACGTAGACATAGGCCAGCGTCTTCCCGTCCGGCGACCAGCCGTGCCAGTAGGAGCGCGCGTCGGGATGACTTACCCGCAACACCGGCTTGTCCGACCCGTCGATGGGAAGCGTGTATATCCGCGACAGATTGTCGGCCTGGCTCTGGTCCGAAATCACAAGCTGCGTGCCATCGGGTGAAATCCCATGGTCGTTATTATTGGCCTGCTGCTTGCCGGTGTTGATCTGCACCGGCGGGCCGCCTTCGACTGGAATGCGCCAGATCTTGCCGTCGGCATTGTAGACTAGGGATTTGCCGTCCTTCGACCAGTTGGGCGCTTCGATTTTCCCGGGAAAGTGCCGCACGACTCGGCGGCTCTGCACACCGTCGACCTCCATCACCTCAAGCGTCGCTTCGACCTTCGCCGGGTAACCCGTATCGGGCACGTAGGCGAGTTTCGGAACGCTGATCGCGACGTTGGAGAAGTTGGCCGCTTCGGTGACGCTGTTGTTGTGCGCGGATAACGCGAGCCCGACCAGATACGGCGACTGGAACGCAATCCGGAAACTGCCGCCGGCGTGCCTCAGCGCCTTGCTTGGTTCCGCAACCGAGAACCACACGTAATTGCCTTCGCGCTCCAGGCGGATCCGCGCGTTCGCCGCTTTCAGGTCGGAGGTGATCTGACGCGTGGGACCGTCCTGAACCTCCCGGTACTGCATCGCGATCGTCCCGTCGCCGTGCACCATCACGTCCGCATAGGGAGCGCCCGGCTTCGTGCTCTGCCGGATCATCACGCCGGCCTTGCGGTGCGGGTCGACGCCCTTCCCCTCGAACGAAACGTCGGCGCCGATGTGAAGGTCGCCAGACCGCTGCGTCCACGCATACTGAAAGGCGTCCGCTTCTCCCCAGATGTTGGCGCCGCTGGCGGTCAGCCGATAGGTTTGGTTCCGGAAGGTAGCGGTGCCCGGCGTGGCAGTAGCGCCGACATCGGCTTGCTCGTCGAACTGTCCGAGCGCCTTTGCCGGCGCGGCCTGCGCGGCGAGCGACGGAGCACAAAGAACAGCTCCTCCGGCAATGCCGATCAACAGCGCTCCCGCAAATAGGCAGCGGTTCATATGCATCTCTCCCCTGTTCAATCTTTTCCGTTGAACTCGTCGGACTGTGCGGCTTCAATGGAACGCGCGCAAGGCGTCCCGCTCATCTCGCGCGAATGAAGGAGACGACCATGGCCAACGAGCTCGACCGGCGCACCACCATGGTGGGAATTGGGGCGATCGGCCTCACCGCGGCTGCTTGCGGGTCGGCGCAAGTCCCGCCCGGCGTGCGCAAGCTCGGCTACGCGATCGTCGGCCTCGGCTATTACGCCACGCGCGTAATCATGCCGCGGTTCGAGGACTGCCGTTACTCGCGGCTCGTAGCGCTGGTCAGCGGCACGCCCGCCAAGCTCGAGGCGTTCGGCGAACAGTATAAAATCCCGGCGCACTCGCGCTACAGCTACGCCAGTTTCGACAGTATCCGCGACAATCCGGACATCGACATCGTCTACGTGATCCTGCCCAACTCAATGCACGCCGAATATACGATCCGTGCCGCCAAGGCCGGCAAGCACGTGCTGTGCGAGAAGCCGATGGCGGTCAGCTCGGCGGAATGCGCGACAATGATCGCCGCCTGCCGTGCCGCGGGCAAGAAGCTGATGATCGGCTATCGCAGCCACCTCGAGCCGCACAATGTCGAGGCCATGCGCCTCGCCCGCAGCGGCGCGGTCGGCAAGGCCGGCATGGTCGAATCCGAACACGGCTTCCCGATCGGCGATCCGACGCAGTGGCGGCTCAAACGCGCGCTGTCGGGCGGCGGGTCGCTGATGGACATCGGCATCTACGCCCTGCAGGCGCTGCGCTACATGAGCGGCGAGGAGCCGGTCTCGGTCACCGCGATCGAGCACACCGACCGCAACGACGTGCGATTCCGCGAAGTCGAGGACAAGCTTTCCTGGAGCTTCCAGTTCCCCTCGGGCGTCATCGGCCAGGGCTATTCGTCCTACTCGACCCCGCATAATCACATCCGCCTCACCGGCGACCGCGGCTGGATCGATCTGGAGCCGGCCACCGGTTACTCCGGCCAGGCGATGCGGGTGAAGATCGGCGACAAGGAGCAGGAGGTCACGCCGCCCACTTCCGGGACCAACCAGTTCGCCGCCCAGCTCGACCATATGAGCCAGTGCGTGCTGACCGGCCGGGAGCCGCTCACGCCCGGCGAGGAAGGACTTCGCGACCTCAAGCTGATGGAAGCGATCTACCGCTCCGCGAAGGAAGGGCGCACGATCCGCGTCTAGGGTCTGTTTGAGCTTTGCTGAATCGGCGGCTTATTGAAACAGAATCTAGCTTAGCGTGTTAGCGCTTGCCCAAGCCCGTGGGACCGCTAACAATGGACGAAAGAATCCCCTGGGGAGAGGATGAAAATGGTTGATCTCGATCGCCGGCGGCTGATTGCAGGTGCAGGCTTGTTGTCCGCTGGAGCACTGCTCCCGTCCGTCGCCTCGGCCCACGCCAAGGGCCGTCACATCCCGCCCGGAATCCAGCTGTGGACGGTCAAGGGAGACATGGCGAAGGATCCGGAGGGCACGCTCAAGGCGCTCGGCCATATGGGCTTCAAGCGCGTCGAAGCCGCCGGCTGGTACGACCGCACCCCCGCGCAGTTCCGCAAGATGGTCCAGGACGCCGGCCTCGACTGCGTGTCCTGCCACTATGGCATGGGCGACCTGATCAAGGACGCCGACAGCCGCCTCGCCTTCGCCAAGGAAGTCGGCGTCAAATATGTCGTCGCCTCCTCGCCCTCATCCACAAAGCCGCTCGATCCCAAAAAGCCCTGGCCGGTGGCGGTTGCCGAAGCGATGACCGTCGCCGACTGGCGCTCAAACGCCGAGGCGATGAACCGCATTGGTGCGAAAGCCCGGGCGGTAGGGATGCGCTTTGGTTATCACAACCATTCGGCCGAGCTGCTCGACTACAATAATTTCGTTCCCCTCGACGAAATTGTCCGCCGGACCAATCCGGCCAACGTCGTACTGGAACTCGACATCGGCTGGGTTGCCGCCGCCGGCTACGATCCGGTTACGATCATTCGTCGCCATGCACCGCGAATCCACCTGCTTCACATCAAGGATCAGCTCTCGGCCGAGCGCGTTCCCGGTCGGCTGATCAAGGACGACCGCACGACCGTGATCGGCAAGGGCACGATTAACTGGCCGGCGGTGTTCCGCGCCGCGCGGAAGGCGCCGATTTACAGCTATTTCTACGAGCAGGAGGATCCGTTCACGGAGCCTGCCCTGCAGGCGGCGCGCAAGAGCCTCGCCTACCTCCGCTCGCTCCACGTCTAAGGCGCCCGCATGCTCGTGAAGAACCCCGTCCGCTTTGCCATGATCGGCGGCGGCGAAGGCGCGTTCATCGGTCCGGTCCACCGTATCGCGGCGGCAATCGCCGGCAATTGCGAGCTGGTTGCGGGTGCGCTCAGCAGCGACGCCGAGCGGGCGCGGCGCTCTGGCGAGGCCATCGGCCTGCCTGCCGACCGCAGCTATGCGAGCTTCAACGAACTCCTCGCAGGCGAGCGCGGCCGCCCCGATGGCGCCGAGTTCATCGCCATCGTCACGCCCAATCACGTCCACGCACCGGCAGCCATCGCCGCACTCGAAGCCGGCTTTCCTGTCCTGTGCGACAAGCCGCTGACGGACACCCTAGAAGCCGCGCTTCAGATTGCCTCGGTGGCGGAGCGCACCGGCGGCCTGGTCGGCGTAACCCACACCTACACCGGCTACCCGATGGTCCGGCAGGCGCGCGAGCTGGTCGCCGGCGGCCGCTATGGCGCGGTTCGCCGCGTCGCGGTCAAATATACGCAAGGCTGGCTCGCCAAGGCGGAGGATGGCGTCGGCAAGCAGGCCGAATGGCGCATCGACCCCAAGCGCTCCGGCCTCGCCGGGGCGTTCGGCGACATCGGCACCCACGCCTTCAACCTGGTCGAATATATCACAGGCGAGCGGATGAGCCGCATCAGCGCCGAAATCCGCGCGGCCGTCGCCGGCCGCCAGCTAGACGACGACGGCGCCGCCATGTTCCACCTCGCTAACGGCGGACGCGGGACGCTCATCGCCAGCCAGATCTGCACCGGCGACGCCAACGGCCTCGAAATTTCCGTCTGGTGCGAGGAAGCCGGCCTGCACTGGCGACAGGAGCAGCCCAACAGCCTGCGGGTCAGCCCGCGCGGAAAGCCGGAGGAAATCTGGACGCCGGGCGTCGACCGCAAATATCTCGGCTCACCGGCCATGTCGGTGACCCGCACCCCATCCGGGCACCCGGAAGGCTATCTCGAAGCCTTCGCCAACATCTATCGCGACTTCGCCGACGCGGTCCGCGGCAACGCGCCCGCCGAGCCAAGTTATGCCAGCCTGGCTGACGGTGTCGCCGGAATGCGCTTTATCCAGGCGGCTTACGACAGCAGCGCCCAAGGCGCGGCATGGGTGGATTTATGAAAACCAACCCGTTCGTCCTGAGTAGAGACCGAGCCTGTCGAGGGCTCGTATCGAAGGATCCTTCGATACGCCGTTTCGACAAGCTCAACGGCTACTCAGGACGAACGGATCTGGTGTTTAGGAGCATCGCATGAAAGGTCCCGCCATCTTCCTCGCCCAGTTCGCTGGCGACGAAGCGCCGTTCAACAGCCTGCCCAGCATGGCCAAATGGGCCGCGGAGCTTGGCTATATCGGCATCCAGATCCCGACCTGGGACGCGCGCCTGTTCGATCTCAAGCAGGCCGCCGACAGCCAGGATTATTGCGACGAAATGGCCGGCATCTGCCGCGAGGCCGGAGTCGAGATCACCGAACTCTCAACCCACCTTCAAGGCCAGCTGGTCGCGGTTCACCCCGCCTATGACGAACTGTTCGACGGCTTCGCAGCGCCGGAAGTGCGCGGCAAGCCCGCCGAGCGCACCGAATGGGCGAAGGAGCAGGTCCGCATGGCCGCCCGCGCCAGCCGCCGCTTCGGCCTCAAGGCTCACGCGACCTTCTCCGGCGCCTTGATGTGGCACACCGTCTATCCCTGG
Organism: Sphingomicrobium sp.; assembly: GCA_039915925.1. GTDB lineage: Bacteria > Pseudomonadota > Alphaproteobacteria > Sphingomonadales > Sphingomonadaceae > Sphingomicrobium. The sequence goes on along the minus strand of JBDSMG010000009.1, from coordinate 24,034 downwards.
CCGCAGCGGCCGGCCGGCCTGGTCGAGGAAGGCTTTGCCGAGCTCGCCCGCCGCTGGAAACCTTTGCTCGACGTGTTCGAGGAAAATGGCGTCGACGCCGCCTTCGAAATCCACCCCGGCGAGGACCTGCACGATGGCGTGACCTTCGAGCGTTTCCTCGAAAAGGTCGGCAACCACCCGCGCGCCAACATCCTCTACGACCCGAGCCATTTCGTGCTTCAGCAACTCGATTATCTTGCGTTCATCGACATCTATCACGAGCGGATCAAATGCTTCCACGTCAAGGATGCCGAGTTCCGCCCTACCGGCCGCGCCGGCGTCTATGGCAGCTATTCCGACTGGGCCGAACGCCCGGGCCGCTTCCGCTCGCTTGGCGATGGCGAAATCGACTTCGGCGGAATCTTCTCGAAGTTCACCCAGTACGGCTATGACGGCTGGGCGGTGCTCGAATGGGAATGCGCGCTCAAGCATCCGGAACAAGGCGCGGCGGAGGGCGCCGACTTCATCCGCGCGCATATGATCCGCAAGGCCGAGAAAGCCTTCGACGATTTCGCGGGTGCCGGTCTAGACCATGACAAGATCAAACGCGTGCTGGGTCTCACCAGCTGACAACGAGATCAAGGGAGGGAAACATGGACCGGCAGTACGATAACCGCCGCACGATCTTTTGGATCTGCGTGCTAGCGCTATTCATCGCGGCATTCGCCAATTCGGTGCGCGCCGGAGCCGCCGGTGCGATGAAGGCGGCGTTGCTCGACCCGATCGACGCCCAGCATTCGGGCGAAATGATCGGCACCGTGCTTGGCAATTCCTTCCTCGGCTTCGCGATCAGCCTGCTGGTGATCAGCCCCCTGCTGGACCGCATCGGCGCCAAGCGCGTGGTGCTGTTCGCCGCGGCCTGCTTCATCGTCGGTCCGGCCCTGGTTCTGGCTGCCGGTTCGTCGGGCTCGTCCGTCGTGCTGCTTCTCAATCTTGCCATGGTCATTTGGGGTTTCGGCTGGGGAGCGACGGAGGCGTCGATCAATCCGGTCGTCGCCAGTTCTTTCGCTGACGAGAAGACCGGCAAGCTCAACGCACTGCACGCATGGTGGCCGGCGGGCCTCATCGTCGGCGGCTTACTCTCGGTCCTTTTTTTCAAGTCACTAAACTTGCCGTGGCAGGCGCTCGTGGGCCTCTGCATCGTCCCGGCCATCGCGCTTGCGATCTGGGCGTCGCGTCATTCCTTCCCGCAGACGGAAAGCACGGTTGCCGGCGTCAGCTTCGCCGACATGATTGCCGAGCCGTTTCGCCGCCCGGGCTTCTGGGTTTTCTTCGGCATCATGTTCCTCACCGCATCGAGCGAACTTGCACCGGGTGCCTGGGTCGACGTTAGCCTGTCGAACACAGTCGGCATGTCGGGCATCCTGGTGCTGGTCTATGTGTCGGCCATCATGTTCGTGATGCGGCACTTCGCCGGTGCGCTGGAACACCGCTTCTCGGACATGGGCCTCCTGCTGATGTGCACCATCCCGGCAGCTGTCGGCCTGTACCTGCTCAGCCATGCCAACTCGCCGGTTACTGCGCTGCTCGCCGCGACTGTGTGGGCCTTCGGCGTCTGCTTCATGTGGCCGACGATGCTCGCGGCGGTATCGCGCCGGTATCCGCGATCGGGGTCGTGGGGTATCGGGCTGCTCGGCTTTGCCGGAGCCTTGGCGATCTACTTCGTCCTGCCGCAACTTGGGGCCATCTACGACCGTGCCAAGCTCCAGGCGGCGGGTGGCGAGGCGGGGTTCGCCGCGCTTCAGCCGGGACCGGAGATGCAGCGCGTGCTGGGCTATGCCGCCGAACAGAGCTTCCAGGCCATCGCCATCATCCCGGTTATCCTGTTCTTCATCTTCGGCGCGGTGTGGCTGGTCGAACGGCGCAGTCCGGAACGGAAAGCACCCGCGGAGCGCGCTGCCGACCAGGCTTGAGTGACAGGAGAGCGGCTGCGGAACGCTTTTATCGCAGCGCCGCCGCTGCTTTCCTGTGTTCGAATGCTGGACGCGCGTCCTGCTCGTCGGGCCAGGCGGCGCGGCGCGGCATCCGCCAATTCAGGAACAGCACCGGCAGCTTCACGAACAGCAGTTCGGAATGGATGAACCGGTCAATCGCGTGCTCCCACCAGCGCGCCGACCGGCGACCATGCGCCTCAAGCCACCCGTCATAAGGCGCCCAGTGGCTCGGCTCATCCTGCTCGATGATGTGGAAGATCTTCATCAGCCGATTGTCGCTGCGGACGATCGGATGGCGCAACAGGATCGCGACCTGACGGTGACCACGCTTCTCCGTCAGTGAAATGACCCGGCACAGCCGCTCGAACAAATCGTCGCGGCCGACGATCAGCAGCGGGTCGAGCTCGTCGATGCTCGATCGGAACATGATTCCGACGAACCGGTCGATGTGCCCGCACGTGCTGTCCACGGCCAGCGGCATGACCCCGCGCCGCTCGAACCAGCGGCGGAACATCCAATAATGTTTATACTCGTCGGCGCGGTGCTTTTCGATCTTGGCGAGCAGTGCGTCATCGTCCGGCCAACGGGTCCGCACCGCCGCAAGCACCCGGTCGATGGCGGTATAACCACGATGCTCGTTATAGATGTAGATCGACCCGAGCAGGTCGAGATAACGTCGCCGGAACCACTTGCGCATCACTCTCTCCACGCGCCGCGTTGATGGAGGTTAACTTACGGTCGAGCCAGGCGGCAAGCGCCCATAACAGCAGCATTCCGATCAAGGCGCCCAACCCGTCACTGACATAGTGCCAGCCGAGTTGGACCGAGGCGATCCACATGAACATGAAGTAGCCCAGCGCGATCGGCGCCGCGCGCGGTGCGGTCTCCCGCGCAGCAAAATAGATCCACAAACTGATGGCGACATGCAGGGATGGGAAGGCAGAGATGCCCGCGACCAGGCCCGGCCGTGGCGCAAGGTGCGACGCCCACATCGCGTCGGACTCCGCCAGAACGACCCACGCTCCCCGCCGATGCAGCATGTCGGTCAGTGCCGCAAACCGATCGCCGCCGAACACCCGATCGTAGAAGATCGGGCCCGCGGAGGAGAACAACGCCGCTGCCGCCACTCCAAGCACGAACCAGGCCAGTGCATAAGCGATCAGCACACGCGACTTGGCGGGTGACGGCGGCCCAAGCATCACCACAAACAGGACCAGTGCCTGGACCGGCACCCACAGTCCGTAGAGCCAGTCGATCGGCCGGATCGCAGGGCCGAGAACTGGATCGAGCAAGGCCCACGCATCCCGGCCGAGAACAGCCCGCTCGGCGCTCGCCAGTGATCCGTCGAACCAGAAAGGGAGCTGCCTGGGAATTGCAAACTTCAACGGAAGGAACAGGCTCGCACCAATGACCACAAGCAAGGTGCCGAGGAGCACGATGGGCCAGCGTGCATGCATGGCCGGTTTCCCGGCGACCAGCCGCATTGCGCAGGCACCGCCAAGCCCGACTCCGGCGAATACAAGATAGGTGCCCAGGAATGGCGCCGGAGCGATTCCCCGGGACCAGCTCACCACCCACCAGACAAGCTCCGCGAGCGCCGTCAGCGCCATCACGGCAAGCCAGCGGCCCTCGCCTTCAAACTGCAGCATCGCAGCGCGTGCCGGGGCGGACCCGTCTACCGCTTCAGCACCCAATTCAGGCCGCCGAAGATATGCTTCATGATATATTCGTCGCTGTAGCTTTCGTCGGTGTGGCCCATCGCGGTGTAGAACACGCGGGCGCCTTCGAAATTTTGCGTCCAAGAGACCGGATTGGGGTTCACGTCCTCCTGCCCGATGCTCTGCGGATCGACGGTGATCAGCAGGTGCATCTCGGGATTATAATCGTCGAAATAATACCATTCGTCGCTGCGCTTGATCTTGGCCGGCAGTCCCGCCGTCGAACGGTGCGTGCGGTCGAGCACCGAAATAACGCCCATCGGTGTGCCCTGCGGGTGCCTCAGGAAATGCGCGCCGATCAGCTGCTGGTACCACGGCCAGTGATAGTGCGAATCCGATGCGCCATGAATGCCGACGATCCCACCGCCGCGATGAACGAAGTTCTGCAGCGCCGTGCGCCGCTCGCCCTGGAACCACTCGGATTCCGGCTTCTTCGGATCGGTCGTCGTGCTGAGGAAGATGATTGCGTCATAACCCTTCAGCCGCGCTGTCGAGAAGACGTTCGGATCCTCGCTCCTGACGATCGAAATATGCTGCCTCTTGCCCATTTCGATGATCGCGGCGGAGCCGGGCTCGATCGACGCGTGACGATAGCCGGTGGTTTGCGTGTACAGCAGCACATGCTTTTGCCGGGGCGGCCTCGCCGCGTAAGCCGTGGTAGTCAAAGCCAGACCGAGCAGCGCCGCGAGCAGCAGACGCATCATACGCATCAGTGACATTCATCCTCTCCCAGGATTATGATTCTCATGAGTTCTAAGCTCATGAAATAGAAAACAAATTTTCATATGTGCAGCGGCCGCGCCGCTGGACAGGCACTGCATTGCTTACTATGGGAACGCTAACAAGAGAACCGGGGAGAGGATCTTGTTTTCAAGTGACGAATTGCCGGGACTCGACCGGCGCTCATTGCTACGCAATGCCATCATGCTGGTCGGCGGCGGCCTCGCTGCGACGCCCGGCGGAGCGATTGCCAAGGCCGTAACCAAGCCGAAGAAGAAGCCGGCGCGCTTTTTCTCACCCGCGCAGATGGTGGTGCTCGCGACCGTAACCGACATCATCATCCCGCGCACCGACACGCCCGGCGCGAAGGATGCCGGCGTTCCCCAGAATTTCGACGCTTTGATGCGCAACTGGGCATCGGCGCAGCACCAGGCCCAGTTCAACGCGCTGGTCGACGAACTCGGCGGCCTCGGCCTGGCCAAGCTGCCGGCCGGACAACGCATCGAAGCGGTGCGCAAGTTTGACGCGGACAAGCTCGCGGTGTTCGACGAGACCTACGTCAAGTTCAAGGAGCTGGTGCTCACCCTTTATTACCTGTCCGAAGCCGGGGCGACCAAGGAACTCCGCTACGAACTGATCCCGGGCAAGTGGGAACCCTGGACCGAGATGGCCCCCGACGCCCGCGCCTGGGCGGTTTAAGGAACTTAGCGCATGTTTGACGCAATCGTGGTCGGCTCCGGCATGAGCGGAGGCTGGGTGGCCAAGGAACTCACCGAAAAGGGCCTTAAGACGCTCGTCCTCGAGCGCGGCCATCACGTCGAGCATGGGGCCGATTACAAGGACTCGCTCGCCCCCTGGCAGCTCGAGAATTTCGGCATGGTCCCGGAGGAAGAAGCCGACGAGCATTATGCCGTGCAGAAGAAATGCTACGCCTTCAGCACCGCCAATCAGGACTTCTGGGTCAAGGATAGCGAGCACCCTTACACGACCGCGGAAGGCAAGCCCTTCATGTGGATCCGCGGCTATCACCTTGGCGGCCGCTCGCTGATGTGGGGCCGGCAGTCCTATCGCCTGTCGCCGATGGATTTCGAGTCCAACGCCAAGGACGGCCATGGCTCCGACTGGCCGATCCGTTACGAGGACATGGCGCCCTGGTACGACCATGTCGAGGAATTCGCCGGCATTTCCGGATCGAAGGAAGGCCTGGCGCAGCTTCCCGACGGCCACTTCCTGCCGCCGATGGAGCTGACTGGGACCGAGATCGACTTCAAGAAGAAGATCGAGGCCGCCTGGCCGACCCGCAAGCTGATCATCGGCCGCGCCGCGCATCTCACCCAGGCGCAACCAGTGCATGAAGAGCTCGGCCGAATCTCCTGCCAGTACCGCTCGCTGTGCGAGCGCGGCTGCTCATTCGGCTCCTATTTCTCAAGCCTCAGCTCGACCCTTCCCGCCGCCGAGCGCACCGGCAACATGACGGTCATCACCAACGCCATCGTGCACAGCGTGATCTACGATCCGAAGACCGGCAAGGCGACCGGCGTGCGCGTGATCGACGCCAAGACAAAGCAGGGCCGCACCTACGAAGCCAAGGTCGTGTTCCTCAACGCCTCGGCAATCGGCACGGCGCAGATCCTGCTCAACTCCAAGTCGGAAGCGATGCCGAACGGCCTCGCCAACCGCTCCGATGCGGTCGGCCGTTATCTGGTCGATCATATCAGTGGCGTCGGCGCCGGCGGCATCTATCCCGGCTTCGAGACTCATTATCACCACGGACGCCGTCCCAACGGCTTCTACATCCCGCGCTACCGCAACGTCACGGAGAAGACCGACGAGTTCGTCCGCGGCTTCGGCTTCCAGGGCGGGATCCTGCGCGAGACGTGGAAGCGCGGGACCGCCAAGCCCGGCGTCGGTGCGGAATATAAAGCGAGCCTGCGCCGCCCGGGCCCGTGGCGAGTCGGCCTCGGCGGCTTCGGCGAAATGCTCCCGCGTCCCGAGAACCGCGTTACCCTGCACCCAAGCCGGGTCGACCAATGGGGGATCCCGCTGGTCCACATCGACGCCGAGCTCGGCCCCAATGACAGGAAGATGGTCGACCGCATGCGTGCCGACGCCAGGGAGATGCTCGAGCGCGCGGGAGTCCAGGACATTCATGTCGGCGAACATTATGGCGGGCTAGGGCTCGGCATCCACGAAGCTGGTACCGCCCACATGGGCAAGGACCCTACCAAGTCGGTGCTCAACAAGTATAACCAGAGCCACGACGTTTCGAATCTGTTCATTACCGATGGTGCAGCAATGGCGTCGACCGGCTGCCAGAACCCGTCGCTGACCTATATGGCGATGTCGGCGCGTGGCGCGCATTACGCCGCCGAATTCTTGAAGGAAGGCCGCATCTAGGCGGCGCAGTGGAGATGAAGACGATGAATTTTGCGTTCCGCGCCGCTGTGGCGCTTGCCGGATTTGCCCTCGCCGCCGCACCGGCCGCCGCGAAGGACTATCAGGTCAAGATGCTCAACAAGGGCAGCGACGGCAAGCTGATGGTGTTCGAGCCTGCCTTCCTTAAGGTCGCGCCCGGCGACAAGGTAACCTTCGTCCCGACCAATCCAGGCCATAACGCCGAATCCATCAGCGGCATGGCCCCAGCGGGCGGCGCCGCGTTCAAAGGCAAGCTCAACCAGCCGCTCACCGTCACCTTTGGCAAGGAAGGTCTCTACGGCTACAAATGCCTGCCCCACGCAGGCATGGGCATGGTCGGCCTGGTCCAGGTCGGCAAGGCCGTGAACAAGGGCCCCGCACGGGCGGCCGCGAACAGCGTCCCCGGCCTTGGCAAGAAGAACATGACGGGGCTCCTCGCGCAGGCGAAGTAGTGAAGCCGGTAAGCGGAACAGCGCCCGCACTGCTTGAGTATTACGGATACAGGAATGTCGCGCGTGGGGCGTATCGCTTCGGTTGATAGGTGGCGGTATTCGAGTGCTGGATACCGCCGCCTATCTGGCGTAACTCGTGGGCCTGGCTGGGGTGTTCGGCCACGTTCGCCTAAACCGCAATCAGGGCGCAGTGATGGTGATCGCCGCGACCGGTGTCACTCCGCCTCCAACCGCTGCAATATTTCTCGCCCGCTGAACGGCGCCTTCGACCTGCAAGTTTGCACGAGAAATCGATGCGCGCTCGCACTTGAACTGACCGACGGTGTAGAAGGTCGCCGCGGCTGGGTCGCACACGCGTCTGACCGCCGATTTAACTCGTGCGTAGAGAACGGCCGCCCCCTCCTGCGTATTGAGCTTCAGGTCGCGGTAGCTAACGCGGGCAGTGGGCACTTCGTCTCGCGGCGGAGCGCGGACAATCACGGTGTTTGGCTTGGCCTCGGCGCTTGCCGCCACAAGACCTCCTGTCGTGACCGCACATATTCCGAGAATGAGAGTGCCGTTCATGAGCCGTGACATGGGAACTTCCTTTCTTGCGAGAATCACTCCCGCACGAAAGTTGTCGCACGACGGCGCACACTAGCGGAGGCCCGTTTCGTTCGGCCACTACGCATGTTCGTTAATTTGAATAGCCATCGGTAAGCCAGTGCTCGTAGCCGCTGAACCGTCCTTCATGCAGTTTCCCACAGATCTTACGTGGCTTCGAGCAATTCGGCGCTCCGATCCGTCGCATAGCCGCACTATCCAGTGCCTGTATCGACGCACTAATTGCTCAATGAATTCACACCGAACTCGAAGTGAACGGTGGATTTGGACAAATTGCGTGCTTGCTTCCGATACAAGGCTGCCCATCGTTTGCCTGTCGACTGAGATGCAACACATCAGGGAACGTCAGCCCCCGACTGAGCGCTCAAATACGACATTTACCGATAAATAGACCCCCGTCTGCAATCGGGACGCCGGGGTGCTCTCGCGTGTAGCTTGGATACCATCTCTATCCTACGTCCGCCTGCACCCACCGCAGAATTCGACTGGGAGAACTAGCTAGGGCGCATCACCGTCGTTGCCCGGCGATTTCGCTGTCCTACAGCACTCACATTCTGGCTAATCATCGCGGATGCGCAGTTCCTGCTCCCGCCTCCCGCCTCCCGCCTCCCGCCTGCCGCCGCCGCACGTCGTCCGACAAAGGTCACAAGTCCTTCAGAGCCCGCAAACCCGCCCGGCACGGCCATCTTCGTCACCTTCCCCTCGGAAGCAACCCTATCGGCGCGCGAAGTTGACAAAGTTGACAGACCCCCCTCCCCCTCCATTCCGACGTGGCCTTTGTGACTGTCGCCCCCGCCTCGCTGTCGCCGCGCTCCCTCGCGCCGTACGCTCCCGTTCAGTTTCGTTTCCTTACCGCAACCGATGGTCTATCCGCGGGTTGTGGACGCCAAAGGAGCTGTGAGAGAAATATGCGCGTATTGATCGTCGAGGACGAACCCAATCTCGGGCGCCAGCTGCGTTCGACGCTGGAGGGCGCGGGCTATGCCGTCGATCTCGCCACCGACGGCGAGGACGGCCATTATCTCGGCGCGACCGAGAACTACGATGCCGTGATCCTCGATCTCGGCCTTCCCGAAGTCGACGGGCTGACGGTGCTCGACCGCTGGCGCAAGGAGGCGCGGCGGATGCCGGTGCTGGTCCTGACCGCTCGCGACAGCTGGTCCGACAAGGTCGCGGGGCTCGATGCGGGGGCCGACGACTATCTCGCCAAGCCGTTCCAGACCGAGGAACTGATCGCCCGCCTGCGCGCGCTGATCCGCCGTGCATCGGGCAATGCATCGTCGGAACTGATCGCCGGCGACATCCGCCTCGACACCCGCTCGGGCAAGGTCACGAAGGACGGCGAGCCCGTAAAGCTGACGGCGCAGGAATATAAATTGCTGTCCTACCTGATGCACCACAAGGGCAAGGTCGTCAGCCGCACCGAGCTGATCGAGCATATCTACGATCAGGATTTCGATCGCGATTCGAACACGATCGAAGTGTTCGTCACGCGCATCCGCAAGAAGCTCGGCGCAGACGTGATCACGACCATCCGCGGGCTCGGCTACAGCCTCGAGGAACCGGCTGCTTGAACGAACACGCCGCCGTGACGGCGGTGGACGCGCCCAAGTCTCGCGGCATCGGCTCGCTGACGCGGCGAATGATCGTCGTCGCGGCGCTGTGGATCGCGCTGCTTTTGCTGCTTGGCGGCTACGCACTCGACCGGGTGCTGACCCAGTCGCTGTTGCGGGGGTTCAACGATCAGTTGCAGACCGAACTGAAGGCTCTGATCGCGGCATCCGAGATCGATCCGGAGGGCGAAGTCTATCTGAACCGGCAGCTGGCCGACCAGCGCTTCTTCGAAGCCTATTCAGGCAAATATTATCAGGTCAGCGGCGGCGGGGTCGAACCGTTCGCATCAAAGTCGCTGTGGGACCGCCGCTTGCGGGTTTCGGAAGGCCATTACGACAGCGAACCGCATATCTACGACAGCGGCGAGTTCGGCCCGCAGGAGCCGCTCCGCATTGCCGAGCGTGACGGCGTCATCCCGGGATCGAAAACGCGGTGGCGGTTCCAGGTGGCCCAATCCCGCGACATATTGAACGACCAGATCAAGCAGCTACGATCGACTTTGGTGTGGAGCTTTGCAATGCTTGGCGCGGGGCTGCTCATCCTGGCCGCGCTGCAGACGGTGTACGGACTTTGGCCACTCCGACGGGTTCGCCGCGACGTCGCGCTGGTACGGTCCGGCGCGAAGACCCGCATCGGCGACGCCTTCCCGACCGAAATCCGGCCTTTGACCGAGGAGATCAACCAGCTGCTCGCGCATAGCGAGGCGCAGGCGGAGGAGGCTCGGCGGCATGCCGGGAACCTGGCGCATGCACTGAAGACTCCGCTGACAGTCATTACTAATGCCGCGACGGCGCGTTCGCCCGACCTCGCCGACACGGTCTGCCGTGAAGCCCAGGTCATGCGGCGACAGGTCGACCACCATCTCGCGCGCGCCCGCGCGATCGGCCGCCGCGCATCGGTCCAGGCACGCGCCAGGGTGTGGGACAGTCTCCAGGCCGTCGAGCGCGCGGTCGACCGGATGTACGAACATGTGACTGTCGACATCGCCGGCGACAAGCAGGCGCAGGTCCGGGTTGAGCGGCAGGACCTCGATGAAATGATCGGGAATCTGGTCGAGAATGCCGCCAAATATGGCGGCGGCCGAGTGTTTGTGACGGTCGAATCGGCCGAGGACAAGGTCGACATTCTCGTCGAGGACGACGGCTCCGGCATCCCCAGCGACGAGCGCGAGGCGATTTTCGCGCGTGGCGCCCGCCTCGACACGGGCAAGCCCGGAACCGGCCTCGGCCTCGCCATCGTCCGCGACGTGGCAGAGATCTACGGCGGAAGCGTCCAACTGGAGGAAAGCGAGGATCTCGGCGGCCTGCTGGCAAGGCTTACCCTTCCGGTCGCCTGAGCCGACCACCTGCCCGGCTGTATTGACACAGTAATACAGTAAGCCTATCCTCCCTCGGATCAACGGGAGGACTTGCATGTACAGCCAGACCGAACTCGACGAAGCGGTCGCGGCCGGGGCGATCAGCGCCGATGCCGCGGACGCGCTTCGCGCCTATGTGGAACGGCAACGCTCCACCACCGTGCCGGACGAAGAACAGTTCCGGCTCATCACCGGCTTCAACGATATTTTCGTGTCAATCGCGGCCGCCATCCTGCTGTTCGCAATGGGCTGGATCGGCCAGCAGATCGGCCAGTCGACCGGGCTGCAGATCGAATCCGACGGGCCGTCGCCGGTCGGCCCGGCCTTGATTGCGGCGAGCGCATGGGGGCTTGCGCTCTTCTTCACGGCCAAGCGGCGCATGGCGCTGCCGTCGATCCTGCTTCTGCTCGCCTTCCTCGGCGGGGTTGTTGCCACGACCGCATTCAGCCTGATGCTCGCCGTCGGCCCTGAGCGCTTCAACGACAATGAGGCGCTGAGCGGAACCGTGGCTGCCGTAGCGGCTGCGGTCGGCGCAGCAGCAGCGTGGCTGCACTGGCGGCAGTTCCGGGTGCCGATCACCGTCGCTGCGGGTGCTGCCGCGGTGGCGGGCATTGCCGTTGCTCTGCTCGTTGCGGCGCTCGGCGACAATGTCGAGAATATGCGCGACCTGATCCTGGGCTTCGTGCTGATGCTGGGCATCGGCATGTTCCTGTTCGCCATGTGGTGGGACGGCTCAGACCGCGAGCGGATCACGCGGCGCGCGGACGTGGCCTTCTGGCTGCATCTGCTCGCGGCACCGATGATCGTGCATCCGGTGTTCACTCTGCTTGGCTTGAACGACGGCAATGCGACCATCGGCGAGGGGTTCGTCGTGATCCTGCTCTACGTCGTGCTGGGGATCACGGCCTTGGCGATCGACCGGAGGGCGCTGCTGGTTTCCGCTTTGGCCTATGTGCTGTTCGCGCTGCAGGCGATGTTCCGCGAGTTCGGAGCGGTCGAGCTGAACGTTGCGCTAACGGCGCTTGTGATCGGTTCGGCCCTGCTGCTGCTATCCGCCTTCTGGCACCAGGCGCGGGCGGCGATCGTCCAGCCCTTGCCGGACGGGCTGCGCGAGCGGCTGCCGGTGTTGAATCGGGCCGCGTTTATTCCGCAACCAGCCGCATAAGGCGGCGCTCAAGCGGGGCCAAGATCGCATTCAGGTCGTGGCCCCGCTTGAGCACCAGCCCATGTTCGCTGATCAAGGCAAACGCCCCCTGCTTCAACCGAAGCGCGGGGCGTTTTTCTATACGGATCTCGGGCCGCTCGGTGGCGCGGCGGAAAACCGCGAAGCTCGCCACCTCGGGCTGCATTCCGATGGCGTAGTCCCGCCAGTGACCGGCAGCCACCATGCGCCCGTAGAGATCGAGGATCCTGGTCAGTTCCTTGCGATCGAATGTGGCGGTGGGCTTACGGTCTTTGGGGCTTGGAAAAGGCGCAACGACGCTCAAGCGCTCTTGACCTTCGGCGCGGGCCGAATTGCGGCTTTCAGCTCCTGGATTTCCTTGCGCAGCTCCTCGACGTCGCGCTCGAGTTCGACGACGCGCACCTTGGCCGGATCGCAATCCTCGCCGCACGGTGTTCCGTAGGGAATGAAGCCGGCGCTATAATGGATGCTGTCGACCGGAACCGCCTTTGCGGGAATGCCGACGACCGTTGAGCCGGACAGCACATCCCGCGTGACAACGCTGTTGGCGCCGATCTTGGCCCCCTCGCCTACCTCGATCGGGCCCAGCACCTGCGCCCCCGATCCAACCACGACGCTGGAGCGCAAGGTGGGGTGGCGCTTGCCGCCGATGCCGGTCGTCGGATTGGTGCCGCCCAAGGTCACGCACTGGTAGATGGTGACATCGTCGCCGATCTCGGCGGTTTCGCCGATGACGGTGAAACCATGATCGATGAAGAAATTGCGGCCGATTTTCGCGCCGGGATGAATGTCGATCGCCGTCATGAAGCGCGAGAAATGGTTCACCATCCGCGCGAGGAAATAGAGCTTTCCGCCATACAGCCAGTGCGCGACCCGATGCAGGCCGAGTGCCCACACGCCCGGATAGAATAGCACGTCCCAGCGCGAATGCGCTGCCGGGTCCCGCGACTTCACCGAGTCCAGATAGGAGATGAGAGTGGAGCTCAAAACTGCGATCCCGTGCGGTTACATCCGCAATCTAAGTCGGAAGGGGCCGAATTGCCAGACTAGAGCGTTGCGTGGACGGTCCCGATTGCTTTCATGACCGCTCCAATGCGGGCCGCGGCCTGGATCGTCTCGGCCTTGACGCCATGCTGCTGGAGCACGCGTTCATGGCTGTCGATGCACATGCCGCAGCCATTCATCGCGCTTACGGCCAGCGAGAAAAGCTCGAAATCGTCCTTGTCGATTCCGTGGCTGCCGATGAAGTTCATTCGCAGCTTGGCGGGCATCGTCCCATATTCGGGGTTCGAGGCCAGGTGAACGAAGCGGTAATAAACGTTGTTCATCGCCATCAGCGCCGCCGCGCCGCGCGCCGCATTTGCATATTGGTCGGTCAGCTTGCCTTCGACTTCCGATTCGGCGGCGGCGACCAGCGGGCGGTAGCCGGAGCCATGCGCGCAGGCGAGCAAAAGTCCGAGCTTGCGGTTCTCGCCGAGCAGCTGATCGCTGAGGATCGACGAGATGTTGAGCCGCAGATCCTTGGCGTAGTCGGGGAGCGTGTCGGCGAATTGCTTGAGGGACATGGTCTTTCCTTAGCCCTCTCCCGCATGCGGGAGAGGGCTGGGTGAGGGGCTGTTTTAATCGGCGCGCGTGAGAAGTGGAAAGGGACAAGCACTCACCCCGCTCGGGCTCCGCCTGAGTCGCCCTCTCCCGCAAGCGGGAGAGGGAAGCTTAAGCCGCCGGCTTCAGCACTTCCTGGCCTTCGGTCCAGTTGCAGGGACAGAGCTCGTCGGTCTGAAGTGCGTCGAGCACGCGCAGAGTCTCGGCCGGGTTGCGGCCGACGTTGAGGCCGTTGACGGTGACGTGCTGGATCACATTGTCCGGGTCGATGATGAGGGTCGCGCGATAGGCGACGCCTTCTTCCGGATGGAGGATGCCGAGCGCTTCGGCGAGCTTCTTCGAATTGTCGGCGATCCACGGGAAGTCCGCATTGGCGAGCTGCTCGTCCGACTTGCGCCAGGCGAAGTGCACGTGGCTGGTGTCGGTCGAAGCGCCGATCAGGACAGCGTCGCGGTCGTCGAAGTCGCTCTTGAGCTCGCCGTATCCGACGATCTCCGTCGGGCAGACGAAGGTGAAGTCCTTCGGCCAGTAGAAGAGGATCTTCCACTTGCCTTCGGTCTGGCCGAGATCGATCGTTTCGCCCGCCGGAAGCGCCGCGGTGCCCTGCTGGACGGGAAGGGTGAGGGACGGGATCTTGTCGCCAACGGTCAGCATGTTTGAAGAAACTCCTTTTTGCATGTGCACGAATCTTGTTGCAGCGCAGCATGTATGCGGCTGGCGTCAATCGTTCAAGTGATATACGTGGGCTCTATTGATTGGAATTTTCGATCAGAGATGACCGTTCACCAACCCACCATAAAGCAGCTCCAATATCTCGTCGCGCTGCGGCAGCATGGCCATTTCGGCCGCGCGGCCGACGCCTGCTTCGTCACCCAATCGACCTTGTCGGCGGGCCTGCGCGAACTGGAGGCGCTGCTCGGCGTGACGCTGGTCGAGCGGACCCGGCGCGTGATGCGGTTCACCGCGCTCGGCGAGCGGATCGCCGACAAGGCGGTCCGCGTGATCCAGGAAAGCGAAGAGCTTGCGGAAATGGCGCGCGCTCAGGGCAAGCCCCTGCACGGCGAACTGCGCCTCGGTGTCATCCCGACGATCGCGCCATTCCTGCTGCCAGCCATGTTGCCGCGGTTGCGAAGGGAATGGCCGGACCTGAAGCTCTACCTGCGCGAGGAAACCAGCCAGACCGCCTGCGAAGCCTTGCACCACGGACGTCTCGACTGCGTCCTGCTCGCGCTCCCGTACAGCTGCGGCGACGTCGAAGCGGCCGCGCTGTTCGACGATCGCCTGTTCGTCGCCTTCCCGCCAGGGGAAGCTCCAGAAGGGCCGACCGTCAGCGTGGATGCGATCGATGAGGAGCGGATGCTTCTGCTGGAAGACGGGCATTGCCTGAAGGACCATGCGCTGTCCGCGTGCAACCGGCCGGACCTGCGCGCGCACGCGGCGATGATGGGCACATCGCTCCACACGCTGGTGCAAATGGTCGACAACGGCCTCGGAGTGACCTTCATCCCGTCGATGGCGATCGACGCCGGCATTCTCGGAGGCACCGGCGTTGAAGCGCGGCTGCTAAGCTCCGACCACGGCTTCCGGCGGATTTCGCTGATCTGGCGCCGCTCGAGTGCCCGCCATGCCGAATTCCAGCTGCTCGCAACCGCCCTTCGTCAGATCATCGACGACCTTCGCCCGCACTAAGCGCAGACGAGCCTAGGCAGGCTCGGCAATGCCAATGGGCTCGATACTGTCCGCGTTTTGCGGCAGATCGAAGCGGTCCGCGTTCATGACCTTGGTCCACACATCGATGAAATCGCGGACGAACTTCTCCTCATTGCCCTTCTCGGCATAGACCTCGGCAATCGCGCGCAACTGGCTGTTCGAACCGAAGATGAGGTCGGTGCGCGTGGCCCGCCATTTCTCGTGATTGCCACCGCGGTCGTAGCCGATGAACTCCTCATCCGCGCTCGTGTCGACAACCTTCCAGAAGGTGCCGTTGTCGAGCAGGTTGACGAAGAAATCGTTGGTCAGCTGGCCTTTTCGATTCGTGAAAACGCCTTCCGGCGCGGCTTTGTGATTGGCGCCGAGCACGCGAAGACCTCCGAGCAATACCGTCATCTCCGGCGCCGAGAGACCGAGCAGCGATGCCCGGTCGAGCAGCAGCTCCTCCGTCTTCACGCTGTGCTTCGTCTTTAGATAATTGCGGAAACCGTCGGCGACCGGCTCCATGACGGCGAAGCTCTCCGCGTCCGTCCACTCTGCGGTCGCGTCGCCGCGGCCACCTGTGAAGGGCACGTCGACAGCGAAGCCGGCATCGCGCGCAGCCTTCTCGACGGCCGCCGTGCCGGCAAGCACGATCGCGTCCGCCATTGATAAGCCGCCGCGCAGCTCGTCGACCTTCGACAGGATGCGGCCCAGTTCGTCGGGTTCGTTGATCGCCCAGTTGCGCTGCGGCTCAAGCCGGATGCGGGCCCCGTTGGCGCCGCCGCGATGATCCGAGCGACGGTAGGTGGAAGCCGAAGCCCAGGCGGTTTTCACCAGCTGGCCAACGCTGAATCCAGCATCGAGGATCGTGCGCTTGAAGACGGCGATGTCGGCGTCGGAGGGCTGCGTTCCGGCGGGCACCGGGTCCTGCCAAATGAGGTCTTCCCGCGGGACTTCGGGGCCGAGGTAGCGGACCTTCGGGCCCATGTCGCGATGGGTGAGCTTGAACCAGGCGCGGGCAAAGGCGTCCTTGAAAGCCTCGTGGTCGTTGCGGAATTTCTCGGAAATCTTGCGGAATTCCGGATCCATCTTCAGCGCCATGTCGGCGGTCGTCATCATGGTCGGAACGCGCTTGGACGGATCGTGCGCAGCGGGAGCCATGTCCTCCTCACGCTGGTTGATCGGCTGCCACTGCTTGGCGCCGGCCGGCGAGCGGACGAGTTCATATTCATAGTCCAGCAGCAGCCGGAAATAATTCTCCGACCATTGCGTGGGGGTGTTGACCCAGGCGCCTTCGATGCCGCTGGTGATCGTATGCTCGCCCAGGCCGCTCTCGTGGGCGCTTGCCCAGCCAAGGCCCTGCAATGCGATGTCCGCACCCTCCGGCGCGGCATCGACGAGGCTCGGATCGCCCGCACCATGCGCCTTGCCGAACGTGTGGCCGCCGGCCGTCAGCGCAACCGTCTCCTCGTGGTTCATCGCCATCCGTTCGAAGGTGATCTTGATGTCGCGGGCGGACTGCAGCGGATCGGGAACGCCGCCCGGGCCCTCCGGATTGACGTAGATCAGCCCCATCTGGATCGCGGCAAGCGGGTGCTCGAGCTCCAACTCCTCTTCAGGGAGAATGCGGGTCTTGTTGTCAGCGTGGCCGACGAACTGCTCTTCGCTGCCCCAGTAAATATCACGCTCGGGCTCGAACACGTCCTTGCGGCCGCCGCCGAAGCCGAACACCGGCCCGCCCATGGATTCGATCGCGACGTTGCCGGCGAGGATGAACAGGTCGGCCCAGCTGATGTTCTTTCCGTATTTCCGTTTGATCGGCCACAACAAGCGGCGTGCCTTGTCGAGATTGCCGTTGTCGGGCCAGCTGTTAAGCGGAGCAAAGCGCTGTTGCCCGCTATTCGCTCCGCCCCGACCATCAGCGGTTCGATAGGTGCCGGCGGCGTGCCAGGCCATGCGGATCATGAACGGGCCATAGTGCCCATAGTCGGCCGGCCACCATGGCTGGCTGTCAGTCATGAGCGCAGTGAGGTCGGTCTTCAGTGCTCGATAGTCGAGCGCGTTGAACGCTCCGGCATAATCGAAGTCGGCGCCCATCGGGTCGGGCGACAGGCCACCCTGGTGAAGGATGTCGAGCGGCAGAGCTTCCGGCCACCAGTCGCGATTCTGCCGTCCCAGCAGCGACCGCGCCGTTGTCGGCTTGTCCATCGGACAGCCCATCGATCCACCGGTTTTCGCGTCCATGCCTGCTCTCCCTCAAGAATTGCGAGCACAGCTAGGGCGCGGTCTGGCTGAGCGAAAACAATTAAAATGCGTCAGTCAGAGCGGGAAAATCGATCAGTCCAGGCGTGAGCGTGTCTAGCCCCAGCTCGGATCGCAGTGCGTGCTCGCGACTTCCCCGATTCCGCGGCCGCCGAAGAGGGCAAGGATCTCGAACAGACCGGCGCCAATCGGGCCGAGGAAGCTCACGTTCCTTCCGACACAATTCTGATCAGCCGTCGGCGCTGCCTGCACCGGCGGTGTTGTGAGGCAAAGGAGAACGAGAGCGGCGCCAAGCTTCTTACGCATATAGGCCTCCATTCACTGGCCTTCGGAACGAAACAGTCCGAGGCGGATGAAATGGTCTGCCTGTTGAGCCGGCGAGTCAAACGCGACATCAATCCATGTGGCGCAGGCCGATCCTCAGATAATCATAACCGGTGATTAGCGTCAGCACCGCGGCGGCCCAAAGGCTCAGGAGGCCGACATTGTGGACCCACAGCTGAGCGGGGACGGATCCTCCGAGGATCAGCGCGCCGAGCGACACCAGCTGCAGCGTCGTCTTCCACTTGGCCAGCGCGCTGACCGGCATCGAAACGTTTAGCGGGGCGAGAAATTCCCGCAGTCCCGAGACGATGATCTCACGAAGCAGAATCACGAGCGCGGGAATGATGTGGAAGCTGTGGATAATCGGCTCGCCGCTGTGATTGCGCGAGGAGACCAGCATGACGATCACCGCGGCGACCATGATCTTGTCGGCGATCGGGTCGAGGAACTGGCCGAGCCGCGAAATCTTGCCCTGGGCGCGGGCCAGATAACCGTCGAAATAATCGGTGATTCCGACCACGCAGTAGAGCACGAAGGTGATCGCATAATCGAGCGGTGCCGGCCGCCACAGCAGGAAGACGAGGATCGGCACGGCGAATATGCGCGACAGGGTGAGCAGGTTCGGCAGCGACAGCATCGGCCGATGCTATTCTACCCAAAGCGCTCGACGGGCAAGACGTGCTTGCCCGGACGCGGCGAGACGCTACAGGACACTGATGTCTTCTCGGACACCCCCGCGGCAGCGCGGATCAAACTGAATGCACGACGCGCTGCACCTGGTTCGGACCCGCCGTTTCCTGCCGATCTTCGTGACCCAGTTCCTGGGCGCCTTCAACGACAACCTGTTTCGCACGTCGATGGTGATGCTAGTGATCTACGGCATCTACGGCGACGCAACGCAGGAAGCGACATTCAGTGCGATTGCGGGCGGGCTGTTCATCCTGCCCTTCTTCCTGCTCTCGGCGCTTGCCGGGCAGCTTGCCGATTCGAACGACAAGGCGCGGATCATCAGGATCGTGAAGACCGCCGAGATCCTGATCATGATCATCGGAGCGACGGGACTGTTACTCCACAACGTTCCGCTGCTGCTGACCGCGCTGACAGCCATGGGCGTTCACTCGACCTTCTTCGGCCCGATCAAATATGCGATCCTTCCGCAGCATCTGGCAGAAGACGAAGTGCTTGGCGGCACCGGGCTCGTCGAGGCAGGCACTTACATAGCAATTTTGGCGGGAACATTGCTGGGCGGAGTCCTCGTGCTCAAGCGCCCCGACGGAAGCTTCCATGCTGAATGGGCGGCGGTGGCGGTGCTGGTGGTGGCTCTGATCGGACGGCTCGCGGGCGGCCGCGTTCCGCCGGCCGCACCGGCGGCCGACGCGCCATCGTTCAAGATGGACTGGCACATCGTCCGCGCGTCCGTCACATTGGTGAACGGGACTTTGCACGTGCGCCGGCTGTTCCTCGCAATCCTGGCGATCAGCTTCTTCTGGGCGATGGGTGCGGTGCTTGCCGCGCAATTTCCGCCCCTCGTGAAGAACAGTCTCGGATCCGACCAGAGTGTCGCCACCTGCTTTCTCGCCATCTTCTCGATCGGCGTTGCGATCGGTTCACTCGCCGTGAACTGGCTGCTCAAGGGCCACGTATCCGCCCGCTACGCGCCGGGATCAGCGCTCGGAATGGGGTTGTTCGTGCTCGACCTGTTCCGGAGGGTCCAAGGCTTTCCGCTGCACGGTGGCGGTTTGTACGGGACGGCGGCCTTCCTACGGACCAGCGATGGCCCGTGGATCGTCTTCGACCTGCTCGGAGTTGCGATTGCCGGCGGCATGTTCGTGGTGCCGCTATACGCGTTCCTCACGACGACCGTTGCGAAGTCCGAAACCGCGCGCACGATCGCGGCGAACAACATCGTCAACTCGGGTTTTATGGTGGCGGCGACTCTGATCCTGACACTTGCGGTGCAATCCGGCGTCACGGTTGCGCAAAGCTTGCTGATTGTAGCAGTCGCGAGCGTGCTCGCTGCCTGGCTAGGCTGGAAGCTTCACCTCGCCTGCGACTGAGGATCGCAGGACGCCGGTCAGGCGATCAATAGCGAGACGAACAGGAAGCCGGCCGCAAAGGTTGTCGCGAACAGGCGCAGATCGTCCGAAATCTCGAAGCTCGGCCCGTCGGCCTCTTCAGCATGCAGCACAAACCTGCGGCCGAAGCGGCGGGGATCGAGGGCCAGTGCGGGACGAACCATAGCCATGAGCAATTCTTAACGCCGTTTTTACCATATTCAAAACGGCGTTGAGACGGATCGGGTCCGCCCTGTCCCGGCGTGGGACATGGGTGGCTACGGTAGGAGATTCTCGGGCTTGTATGCCTAAGCGGAAGCAGCGCTGCCGGAGCGCGGAATCTCAATCGAGGCTGCTTCGTCGCGGCGGCTCGCAAGCAGCGCCGCCGCCTGGTCGGCCGGCATCGGCTTGCCGAAATACCAGCCCTGCCCGACTTCGCAGCCGAGGCGGAGCACGGTCGCATGGGCCGCTTCGTTCTCGATCCCCTCGACGGACACCGGCACCGAAAGAGCGCTTGCAAGGGTCGTCACGGCGCGAATGATCGCCATGCTTTCCTTGTTGGAATGAATGTCCGCGACAAAGCTGCGGTCGATCTTGATCACGTCGAACGGCAGCGATCGCAGGTGAGCGAGTGACGAAAATCCGGTTCCGAAATCGTCGAGCGCCAGACGGATGCCCTGGTTCTTGAGGCTGGTCACGATCGAGCGCGCGAGATCGATATCGGCGAACAGCGAGCTTTCCGTGATCTCGACCACCAGCCGGTCCGCCGGGAAGCCGGTTTCGGTGAGGATCCGGACGATGCGCTGGGCGAGCCAGCTGTCGGCGAGCTGCGCCGGCGAGATGTTGACCGATATCTTGATCGATGGGTCCCAATGCGCGGACTGGAGCAAAGCTTCGCGGATGACCTGTTCGGACACAGCGCCGATCAGGCCGATTTCCTCGGCGACTGGTATGAACGTGTCGGGCGGGATGATCCCGCTCAAGGGGTGCTTCCAGCGCGCGAGCACTTCGAAACCGATCAGTTGGCCAGTGGCGAGGTCGACCTGCGGTTCGAAGAAGGGGACGAACTGGCCGTGCTCGAGCCCGAAGCGAATGCCCTGTTCGATCTCGCCCTGCGCGATTAGAGCGCGCTCCATTCCCGCGTCGAACCAGACTGGACGGGCGGAGCGGCCACACTTGGCGCGATCCATCGCAATATCGGCTCGGCGGAGCAGGTCCGGAATGCGCGCTTCGGCGGCGTTGACTGCCGCGATGCCGGCGAAAGCGCCCACCTGCACCATATGGTCGCCAAGCATGAACGGCCGCATTAGCGAGCGCAGGATCTCGTCGGCGATGCGCTCGGCATCGGGCAAGTCCTCGGTCTTCAAGGCGAGTGCCACGGCGAACTCGTCGCCGCTCAAGCGCGCAATGATCGCTCCCATTCCGGCGGCTTCGGTCATTGCAACCGCAAGCGCCTTCAGCAACTGGTCGCCCGCTTCATACCCGTGCCGGTCGTTGACGGCTTTGAAGCGGTGGATCTGAACCGACAGAATGACGATCTGACGACCGTCCGCCTCGGCGCGCCGGCAAAGATCCTGACCGCGGTCGGCGAAGCCCTTGCGGTTGAAGAGGCCGGTGGCCGCGTCCGTGGAAGCCAGCAGCGCCGCACGGCGTTCGCCGTCCGCCCGCAGGTCGGCCTCGTGAAGAAGGTCGACGTAGCTTCGCCAGCCGAAGAAGATCAAAGCGATGTTCAGCATCAGCGCAACGATCGCCATCTGAACGTCCGGGCCGAAGTTCTGGCTCTCGGCCCGAAGCTGCGCGAACAGGCTGCTGCTGTTCCAGACGAGCAGGACGACGGCGGCAACGAGCATCCAGAGCACAAGCGCGTTGCGCCGCCCATTCACCAGCGGCGAAGCGGAAGCGGGCTCATCCGGCGTCTGTTCGATACTGGTCGACACAGGATGCGGATTAGCGCCCAAGGTTTAACATTTTGCACTGAAGTGGATGGGTTTTCCGCGTCGTCGTGGCGCCCAGCAGCCACTGATAGTCCTGCGCGAGATTGCACTGCTCGGATGTTTCCCGAACATCCTCCGATGCGATGGTGCGGACGGCGGGACTCGAACCCGCACGCCCAGTGGGGCAGAAGATTTTAAGTCCGCTTCCATGGGTTGCCTAGCTATTCCGATGCGTGCCTAACCAATTGATTCGCAATCTGGTTCGCGACCCGTTCTAGGCCAGAACTTTGCCGGAACATTCTGTGTAATGCCGAGCGCCATTACACAGGAATTGCAAAAGGGAGGGAGCCTAGCCCTACTGGAGGTCTCATTCCGACCCATTGCGGACATTGGCGGCTCGCGCCAACATGCCTGAAATGAAGCTCACGTCGATTACCGCCAATCGTCATGTCTTTGGCGGTCGGGTGAATGGCAAGCCAATCCGGCTGCTCCTCACTTTTGACGACGTGCAGAGGCTTCGCCTTGGCGTTGCGGGCGACGGTTTCAGGATGACGGTGGACAGCCTTCCGCTCGATGAGCCGTGCGACTTGGACCAATACGGTGGCGTCGTCGTCGAGGATGTGACCCAGTCTCTCTTTGTCCGATTGCAGAATGTGGAGGTGAAGGGCCTCCGTGCGCTCTTACTGGAGGGACAACAGGTGGGCGTGCGCATGCTGCTTGGGAGTGGAGGTGATTTTCACTTCTGGATTGATGGTGATGAGCTGTTCTGGGGCGATGGGGGAGCGCTTGCGGCGCACGATTGGCTCGACGGCCTAATCCCGACTGCTGGCGAACCCGTCCAAGTCTAACTTCCGCTTTCGACCCATTGCAGACATGAACTAAACGCCGGATGGTTACACTATGAAAGAGCTATCAGAACCCATCTGGCAAGCGACGCTGCACGATCCCGTCGCATTTTTCACGGCCTGTTTGGTTGTCGTAACCGGCGGCCTTTGGGTGTTCACGGCCCGTCTGTGGCGCGCGACGGTAAACATGGGCAGCGACGCTAAAGAAATCGCTCAAGCGCAGGGCGAGAAAATGGAGCGTTCCATCGCGGAGGCCGCGACCGCCGCAAAAGCAATGGAGCGTCAAAATGATATCGCGGCAGATACGGCCCACGCGGAACTTCGCGCCTATCTCGACTTCGACGGTGTGCGCTTCCTTCGCGACGAAGAATTGGACACTCCCGAAGAGGTTGGCGCCGGCATATCCATCACGTTGAAGAATTACGGGAAAACGCCAGCAAATCGAATAACTATGGAAACCACCTACCTTGTAGTCGCCGAGCATCTGGACGCTCACAAGGTTGCCTTCGACGCGGATAAGCAGTTTTCCTATATCATGCCCTCCGACCATGCCACGTCACATGGCCGCTTCATGATGCCCCGAATGATTTGGGAGGCCATCAACCTGCGGCTTGCTCAAGTCCGCGTGTCTGCTGAGGTGAATTATGTCGATTACCTCAACGACCCGCATTCACTTGAATGCGTTTTCGAGAACCATGGAGTCACGGAAGAATTTGGATTCATAGCCGGGACTCGAAAGGCCGCTTAAGCTGCACCTGCCTAACTCGGTGCCATTTCCCGCGTTCCTCACGACAGCTTTCCACCCATTCGAGACATTCCAGTCGAACGTCTGCTTTCGACCCATTGCGGACATTGGGCATGCAGGCCACTGTCCGAGCATGGGAGCTTCACGACGAGAAAACGAACTCTACTCGGCTGACCGGACGAGGCGGATAGCCATACTCAAGCGATCAGACGGAAGGTTTGAAATCTCGGCGGAGCACCTTCTTAGCTACGCGGACGGCGACGAATGGAAGCCAGCCGTCGTAGCGTTCCCCGCTTCTGGTCCGCTACCTCCTCACACCCTGATAGATGAGCAAAGGCTGGACGGCCTCTTCGGAACGTCGCGGGATGCAGAGCGCGAGGCACGTTCTATACTTGAGCTTGCAAGCTAAGGTCTGCTTTCCACCCATTGCGGACATTCGCCGCGCACGAGCATCTTACTGGAAGAAGTCTTCGGACTCACCATCCACGAGTATGCGCGCTGGCGGCTTTCGCGAGAAGTCGAGCCGCACCGGCCTAGCCCG
>JBDSMG010000001.1:0-58646 GCA_039915925.1 Sphingomicrobium sp. | reverse complement strand
GCCGATGGCCCGATGCCGCAGACCAAGGAGCACATCCTGCTCGCCAATCAGGTCGGCGTGCCGACCATGGTCGTATTCCTCAACAAGGTCGACCAGGTCGACGATCCCGAACTGCTTGAGTTGGTCGAGCTGGAGATTCGCGAAGAGCTGTCGAAGCGCGGCTATGATGGCGACAATATTCCGATCATCACCGGTTCGGCACTGGCCGTGCTCGAGGATCGCGATGAGAATATCGGCGAGGAATCGATCATTAAGCTGATGAAGGCTGTCGATGAGTGGATCCCGCAGCCGGAGCGTCCGCTCGACAAGCCGTTCCTGATGCCGATCGAGGACGTGTTCTCGATCTCGGGCCGCGGCACCGTCGTCACCGGCCGTGTCGAGACCGGCGTCGTCAAGGTCGGCGAGGAAGTCGAGATCGTCGGCATCAAGGACACCAAGAAGACGGTCGTCACCGGCGTCGAAATGTTCCGCAAGCTGCTCGATCAGGGCCAGGCCGGCGACAATATCGGCGCGCTGATCCGCGGCGTCGGCCGTGAGGAAGTCGAGCGCGGCCAGGTGCTGTGCAAGCCCGGCTCGATCACGCCGCACACCGACTTCTCGGCCGAAGTTTACGTCCTGTCGAAGGACGAGGGCGGCCGTCACACGCCGTTCTTCGCCAACTACCGTCCGCAATTCTACTTCCGCACGACCGACGTGACGGGCGAAGTGGTTCTTCCGGAAGGCACCGAGATGGTCATGCCGGGCGACAACGTCACCCTCGGCGTGAAACTCATTGCCCCGATCGCCATGGACCAGGGCCTCCGCTTCGCGATCCGCGAAGGCGGCCGTACGGTCGGCGCCGGCGTGGTCGGCACCATCACGAAGTAAGTCTTAGCGCCTTAGGGCGCTAGAACATGAAGGGCCCGGTGCTTCAGTCGAAGCGCCGGGCCTTTTCTTTTGGTCAGTGACAAGCGGAGTGCGACCGGCGAATGTCTGCTTCCGACCCATTGCGGACATTGCGCCAAAGTCCACCTTCGACCCAAACGGAGATTTGAAAGCTTGCGCTCTACGGCAGGGGTTTCCGCTCGGGAGCGTCTCCTGATTCCAGCATCGTGCCATGCTTGGAACAGATAAAGCGCGAAACCTCTGGCGGCGTGTCTGAAGTCGCGAGGTCTGCACGCCAAACGAGCCCCCACTCGCTTCCCTTCGTCATCACGACACGCACAATCTTCTGCAAGCTCATCCGGGCTAAGTTGTTCGCCCAATCTTCACACTGTTTGACTGTGGGGTCGGAGCTTGAACTTACGACTGTTTCATTCTTGGCCGGCGCGCTCGGTGGAGTAGCCTTCTGGCTTCCGCTGTCCGTATCAGGGCGTTGTGCGCCCACGCCTAAAAGGCGGGCGCGCTCATCCATGCGCTTTTGCAAATCTGAAGCCAGCTTCGCGGGTGCCGTCCCCTCCTCATATCGTCCAGACGTCTTTTTCTGGAGATCGTCGAATTGACGCTGCAGAGCATAGTACTGCTGATCAGCATACAGAACCGACATATCGTTGAGTTGAGATCGTCTTCCCGACCTTACTTCAGAGAGGGCCTGCCGATACGTCGCGTCATCGGGCCTTACTCCCACGTTCCAGCCAGGTGAGTAAGCGGAGTCGTAACGTGGAGACCATGCGTCGAAGAGCCGAAAAAATTGCTTCCGGGTTGAGGCGGCTCGAAGCACTTCGATATCTCCGGGACCGCCTGCGTAGTAGAAAATGAATCCGTAAAGCGCACCTGCAGCTTCTAAGTCGGCTTTCGCGACCGGAGCCATGACGGCCATGTCGGCCGACCCTCGCACCTGCCCTGCAATAAGAAGAAAGTTGCTCTCCACCTGCTTGTTAAGAACCTTGCAGACGGCTGAGGCATAGAAAAGGTCGGCGGCATTCAAAGCGTTAGCATCAGTCACCTTTGACGTGCAGTCGGCAACCGTCAACGTCTTGGGATTAACAGAACCGATCCGATGCAAATAGTCTTCGACCGTCCTGGTTTGAGCCGCAGCAGGCGTCCCGAGGACTGTGAGAATGATACCGGCTAATAATGGCTGAATGCGCATGATCGAAGCTTATATTGGGGCGACGAGATCGACCAGCCCAATGTCCGCTTTCCACCGTGGAAAGCGGACATTCATCCGGCTCAACCCGCCCCAAGGGCTTGATCTAACCCCCCGTCCTCTATAGAGGCGCCTCCAGAGACGGAGATTCGTCACCGTCGCAATATATCAGAGATGGGGTCGTCCGTTCCGGGAAACCGGGTCAAACGGGGTCGGCCTCTTGTTTTTCGGGCTGGCAACAGCCCTCGGCTCTTTCGCATCGGTAGGGACATGGAAACGCAGAATATTCGGATTCGTCTGAAAGCCTTCGATCACCGCGTGCTCGATCAGGCGACAGGCGATATTGCCGACACCGCGCGCCGCACGGGCGCACTCATTCGCGGTCCAATCCCGTTGCCGACGCGCATCGAGAAATTTACCGTCAACCGCTCGCCGCACGTCGACAAGAAGTCGCGCGAGCAGTTCGAGGTGCGCACCTACAAAAGGCTGCTCGACATCGTTCAGCCGACGCCGCAAACGGTCGATGCACTAATGAAGCTCGATCTGGCCGCGGGTGTGGACGTGGAGATCAAACTGGCCTAAGGGCCAGCGCGCAGCGGTTGAATCGCTTCAAACAGCGATCCCGCCAAGCGCACGACATAGGGATACCGCGGGCGTCTTTGGACACCCGGTCACGCGTCCCCCGTCTCCTGCCTTTCAGGTGGGAATAGCCCAGACGGGGCACGCACACATTTTGGGCTTCACGCCCCTCGAGAGAAGTCTCGTGGGGCCTCTGTATGGGAGTGTTGGATCATGCGCACTGGCGTGATCGCGAAGAAAGTTGGAATGACCCGCCTCTTCCAGGCGGACGGCCGGCACGTTCCGGTAACCGTCCTTCAGCTGGAAGAGCTTCAGGTCGTCGGCCGCCGCGAGGCCGATCGTGATGGTTATACTGCAGTTCAGCTCGGCGCCGGCATCGCGAAAGCGAAGAATGTCGCGAAGCCGCAGCGCGTCGCCTTCGGCAAGGCCGAAGTCGAGCCCAAGGCCAAGGTTGCTGAATTCCGCGTCGCCGAGGATGCACTCCTCGATGTCGGCGCAACCATCAGCGCGGACCACTTCATCGCCGGCCAGATGGTCGATGTTTCCGGCGTGACGCAGGGCAAGGGCTTTGCCGGCGCCATGAAGCGCTGGGGCTTCGGCGGTCTTCGCGCGACCCACGGCGTGTCCGTCTCGCACCGCTCGCACGGTTCGACCGGCCAGCGGCAGGACCCTGGCAAAGTGTTCAAGAACAAGAAGATGGCGGGCCACATGGGCGCCCGCAATCGCACCCAGCAGAACCTCGAAGTCGTCCGCACCGACGTTGCGCGCGGCCTGCTCTTCATCAAGGGCTCGGTTCCGGGTCACAAGGGCAGCTGGCTCACCGTCCAGGACGCGACCAAGCTGCCGCGCAACGAGAATGTGCCTTATCCGGCCGGCCTCATCACCAAGGATACGGTGATCGAAGAGATCCCCGCGGGTCTGGTCGACGATGCGGCCGTCCACGAGATGCCAGCGCTGCCCGGCGCTGACGAGGTCGCGGCAATCGCTGCCGAGCAGGAAGCCGGCGCACTGCCCGAGAATGCAGCTGAGATCGAAGCCGATGCTGCATCCGAGAGCAACGACACTTCCGACGCCCCGGCCGGCGACTCCGCTGCCGATGGCGACGAAAGCAAGGAAAGCTAAGCCATGAAGGTCAAGGTACAGACCCTGGACGCGGGCAAGGGTGGCGACATCGAGCTCAACGACGAGATTTTCTCGGTCGAGCCGCGCGCCGACATTCTTCACCGCGTCGTCACCTGGCAGCTCGAAAAGCGCCGCGGCACCGCCCGTGGCGCCCGTGAGCGGTCCGATGTCGCCCGCACCGGCAAGAAGTTCGGTCGCCAGAAGGGCGGCGGTACGGCTCGTCACGGCGATCGCCGCGCCCCGATCTTCATCGGCGGCGGCAAGGCCCACGGCCCCCGCGTCCGCGACTTCAATCCGTCGCTCAACAAGAAAATCCGCGCGCTCGGCCTGCGCATGGCTTTGTCGTCCAAGGCGGCCGCCGGCCAGCTGGTCGTGCTCGACAATCTCGATGTTGAAGGCGGCAAGACCAAGGCGCTGCGCGAAAAGCTCGGCAGCCTCGGCTTCGGCAAGACCGCGCTGGTCATTGATGGTGAAGCGCTCAACGTGGGCTTCGCGCGCGCTTCGTCGAACCTGTCGGCCATCAACCTGATGCCGGCCGCGGGCGCCAACGTCTACGACATCATGCGCCACGAAACTTTGGTCCTGACCCGCGCCGCGGTCGAGAAACTGGAGGCCCGGTTCAATGGCTAAGAAGCCGACCCAGACGGTGGACATCCGCCACTACGACATCGTGCTCGCACCGCACATCACCGAGAAATCGACGATGCTGTCGGAACAGAATGCGGTCGTGTTCAAGGTTGCGGGCACCGCATCCAAGCCGGAGATCAAGGCCGCGGTCGAGGCGCTGTTCAACCGCAAGGTAGCCAGCGTCAACACGATCGTGACCAAGGGCAAGACCAAAAAGTGGAAGGGCACGCCCTACACCCGGTCCGACTTCAAGAAAGCGATCGTGACGCTGGTCGATGGCCAGGACCCGATCGACATTACGAGCGGGATCTAACCGATGGCACTCAAGCAATATAAGCCGACGAGCCCGGCCCGCCGCGGCCTGATCCTCGTCGACAAGTCTTCGCTGTGGAAGGGCAAGCCCGTCAAGGCGCTGACCGAAGGCAAGCGCAAGACCGGCGGCCGCAACAATAACGGCCATGTGACCTCGCGCGGGATCGCCGGCGGTCACAAGCAGAAGTACCGGATCATCGACTTCAAGCGCCGCACTTGGGACGTGCCCGCGACGGTCGAGCGGCTGGAGTATGACCCGAACCGTTCGGCATTCATCGCGCTCGTCACCTACGAAGGCGGTGAGCAGGCCTACATCCTGGCCCCGCAGCGCCTCGCTCCGGGCGACAAGGTCGTCGCCGGCAAGAAGGTCGACGTGAAGCCCGGCAACGCGATGGAAGTCGGCCAGATGCCGGTCGGTACCATCGTCCACAACGTCGAGCTGAAGCCCGGCAAGGGCGGCCAGATCGCCCGCGCGGCAGGCACTTATGTGCAGGTCGTCGGCCGCGACAAGGGCATGGTCATCGTCCGCCTGAACTCGGGCGAGCAGCGCTATGTCCGCTCCGACTGCATGGCGACCGTCGGCGCGGTGTCGAACCCCGACAATGGCAACCAGACGCTGGCGAAAGCCGGTCGCAGCCGCTGGCTCGGCCGCCGTCCGCTGACCCGCGGCGTCGCCAAGAACCCGGTCGACCACCCGCACGGCGGTGGTGAAGGCCGGACCTCGGGCGGCCGTCATCCGGTCACTCCGTGGGGCAAGCCGACCAAGGGCGCCCGCACCCGTCACAACAAGTCGACCGACAAGATGATCATCCGGTCGCGTCACGCGAGGAAGAAATAATGGCTCGCTCAGTCTGGAAAGGTCCGTTCGTCGAGCTTTCGCTCCTGAAGAAGGCGGAAGCCGCTCAGGAAGCGACCAAGCGCACGCCGATCAAGACCTGGTCGCGTCGCTCGACGATCCTGCCGCAGTTCGTCGGCCTGACCTTCAATGTCTACAACGGCCGCAAGTTCGTGCCGGTGTCGGTCAATGAGGACATGGTTGGAATGAAGCTGGGCGAGTTCGCTCCCACCCGCTTCTTCCCCGGCCACGCCGCGGACAAGAAGGGCAAGCGCTGATGAGCAAGTCAGTATCCCCGCGCAAGGTTGGCGACAAGGAAGCGCTCGCCGTCGGCACCACCATCCGTGGTTCGGCGCGCAAGCTCAACCTGGTTGCGACGATGATCCGCGGCCGCAAGGTCGAGGAAGCTCTCAGCATCCTCAAATTCTCGCCCAAGGGCATGGCCGACGATGTGCTCAAGGTGCTCGCATCGGCCGTCGCCAATGCCGAGAACAATCACAACCTCGACGTCGATGCGCTGATCGTCGCCGAAGCGAGCGTCGGCAAGTCGATCTCGATGAAGCGTTTTGCGACCCGTGCTCGTGGCCGCTCGTCGCGCATCGTCAAGCCGTTCAGCCGCCTTCGGGTCGTCGTTCGCGAGCAGGAAGAAGCTTAAATGGGTCAGAAATCCTCTCCTGTCGGCCTGCGTCTGCAGATCAACCGCACGTGGGACAGCCGCTGGTTCGCTGAGGGCCAGGACTATGGCCGCCTGCTGCTCGAAGATCTCGCGATCCGCCGCTACATCATCAAGAACCTTCCGCAGGCCGCGATCTCCAAGGTCGTGATCGAGCGTCCGGCGAAGATCTGCCGCGTGTCCATCTATGCCGCGCGCCCGGGCGTGATCATCGGCAAGAAGGGTTCCGACATCGAGAAGCTGAAGGCCAAGCTGTCGAAGATGACCAGCTCGGACGTCAGCCTCAACATCGTCGAGATCCGCAAGCCGGAAGTTGATGCCAAGCTCGTCGCCCAGGGCGTCGCTGACCAGCTGGAGCGCCGTATCGCGTTCCGCCGCGCCATGAAGCGCGCTGTTCAGTCGGCGCTTCGTCTCGGCGCGGAAGGCATCCGCATCACCTGCGCCGGCCGTCTCGGCGGCGCGGAAATCGCGCGCACGGAATGGTACCGCGAAGGCCGTGTTCCGCTGCACACTTTGCGCGGTAACGTCGATTATGCCGAAGCCCAGGCGCACACCGCCTACGGCGTTTGCGGCGTCAAGGTTTGGGTCTTCAAGGGCGAAATCCTGGGTCACGACCCGCTCGCTCAGGACCGGCTGATGATGGAGGCTCAAACCTCCGGAGTCCGTCCGGCCCGCGAAGACCGCGGCCGCTAAGGCCTAGAGGAAAAAACGATGCTGCAACCAAAGCGCACCAAATTCCGCAAGGCCTTCAAGGGCCGCATCCATGGCAATGCCAAGGGCGGGACCGAGCTGAACTTCGGCGCCTTCGGCCTCAAGGCGATGGAGCCGGAGCGGATCACCGCGCGCCAGATCGAAGCGGCCCGCCGCGCGATCACGCGCCACATCCGCCGCCAGGGCCGTTTGTGGATCCGCATTTTCCCGGACGTTCCGGTGTCGTCCAAGCCCGCCGAAGTCCGCATGGGCTCGGGCAAGGGCTCGCCGGAATTCTGGGTCGCCCGAGTGAAGCCGGGCCGCATTTTGTTCGAACTGGACGGCGTTCCCGGTCCGCTCGCGAAGGTTGCCTTCGAGCGTGCGGCCGAGAAGCTGCCGATCAAGGTCAAGGTCGTCGCCCGCCTCGGCGAGACTTTGGTCGAGGAGGACTAAGGATGGCTAAGATCGACGATCTCAAGGTCGCGACCGACGACCAGCTGCAGCAACAGCTTACGGAGCTGAAGCGCGAGCAGTTCAACCTGCGCTTCCAGTCGGCGACGAACCAGCTCGAGAAACCGTCCCGCGTTCGCCAGGTGCGCCGCACCATCGCCCGCATCAAGACGCTTCAGACCCAGCGCTCCACCGCGCAAGCGGCCAAGGCGTAAGGAGTAGATATGCCAAAGCGCGTCCTCACCGGCACCGTGGTGTCCGACAAAGGCGAGAAGACCGTGGTGGTCCGTGTCGAGCGGCGGGTGAAGCACCCGCTGTACGGCAAGATCATCAAGCTTTCGAAGAAGTATCACGCGCATGACGAGGCCAATGCCTTCCGTCTGGGCGAGCAGGTGCGCATCGAGGAATGCGCCCCGATCTCGAAGCTGAAGACCTGGACCGTAACGGAGCGCGTCGGCGCTGCGAAGGCGGCCGAGATCGAAATCGAAGACAAGGCGGTTGAGCCCGCCAAGCCGGCCAAGGCTGCCAAGGGAACGACGAAGAAGGCGAAAGCCGAAGACGTCGCGACCGCGGACGCCTGAGCGATATTTGAGAAGGTAAGGGTCGAACCATGATCCAGATGCAGTCCAACCTGGACGTTGCGGACAATAGCGGCGCCAAGCGCGTCCAGTGCATCAAGGTGCTGGGCGGCTCGAAGCGCCGGACCGCGACCGTCGGCGACATCATCGTCGTGTCGGTCAAGGAAGCCGCTCCGCGCGGCCGCGTGAAGAAGGGCGACGTTCACCGTGCGGTGATCGTGCGCACCGCCAAGGACATCCATCGTCCGGACGGTTCGACCATCCGCTTCGACGGCAATGCCGCGGTGCTGGTCAACAAGAACGAGGAGCCGATCGGCACCCGCATCTTCGGCCCGGTCGTCCGTGAGCTTCGCGCCAGGAAGCATATGAAGATCATCAGCCTTGCGCCGGAGGTGCTGTAACCATGGCCGCCGCCAAAATCCGCAAGGGCGACACCGTCGTGATCCTGTCCGGCAAGGACAAGGGCAAGACCGGTGAAGTCGTCCGTTCCATTCCGAAGGACGGCAAGGTCGTCGTGTCGGGCGTGAATGTCGCTGCCCGTCACCGCAAGCCGACCCAGCTCAACCCGCAGGGCGGGATCGAGCGCAAGGAAGCGCCGCTGCACGTGTCGAACGTCGCCGTTGCCGATCCGAAGACGGGCAAGGCGACGCGCGTTCGCTTCGAAACCAGGGACGGCAAGAAGGTCCGCGTGGCCGCCAAGTCCGGGGAGTTGATCAATGGCTAAAGCCGATACCGCCGGCTACACGCCGCGCCTCAAGAAGGATTATGACGACCGCATCGCCAAGGCGATGACGGAGAAGTTCGGCTACAAGAACAAGCTCGAAGTTCCCCGGCTCGACAAGATCGTCATCAACATGGGCGTCGGCGAGGCGACCCAGGACAAGAAGCGCGTCGAGGCGGCTGCCGCCGAGATGCAGGCGATCGCCGGCCAGAAGCCGGTGATTGCCAAGGCCAAGAAGTCGATCGCTCAGTTCAAGCTGCGCGAAGGCATGCCGATCGGCTGCAAGGTCACCTTGCGCCGCGACCGCATGTACGAATTCCTCGACCGGCTTGTGACCATCGCGCTTCCGCGCGTCCGCGACTTCCGTGGCCTTAACGCCAAGTCGTTCGACGGCCGCGGCAATTATGCGATGGGCCTGAAGGAACAGATCATCTTCCCCGAGATCAATTACGATCAGATCGACAAGGTCCGGGGCATGGACGTCATCATCACCACGACCGCGAAGACGGATGAGGAAGCGCGCGAACTGCTGCGCTTGTTCAACTTCCCGTTCCCGCGGGACGAGGAAGAAAAGCAAGCGGCTTAACCATCGTCATTCCCGCCAAAGCGGGGACCCAAGCGGGCCTCTCACGAGGTTGACGGAAGGAAGGAAAGAAGAACTTAAGTCATGGCGAAACTGAGTTCGATCAACAAGAACGAGCGTCGCAAGAAGCTCGTTCAGAAGTATGCGGCGAAGTACGCGAAGCTCAAGGCGATCGCGGACGATGAGTCGGTCGACGAGACGGAGCGCCTGATGGCGCGCCTGAAGCTCGCCGAGATTCCGCGCAACGGTAACCCGACGCGCATCCGCAACCGGTGCGAGCTCACGGGCCGCAGCCGAGCATATTATCGCAAGTTCCGCCTGTCGCGGATCATGCTTCGGGAACTGGGCAACAAGGGCCTGATTCCCGGTCTCACGAAGTCGAGCTGGTAAGGGCACCTGATGGCGATGACCGATCCCCTGGGTGATTTGCTCACCCGCATTCGCAACGGCCAGCAGGCGCGCAAGGATAGCATCCTGACGCCGGCGTCGAAGCTTCGCGCCCATGTGCTCGATGTGCTTCAGCGCGAAGGCTATATCCGCGGCTATTCCGAAGAAGAGCTTGCCGGCCAGCGTGGCCTGCGCATCGAACTCAAATATTTCGAAGGCCAACCGGCGATCCAGCATCTGGCACGCGTGTCGAAGCCGGGCCGCCGAGTCTATTCGGGCTCGCGCGATCTGCCGCGCGTCCGCAACGGCCTTGGCATGACGATCGTCTCGACTCCGCGTGGCGTGCTTTCCGATGCGGAAGCGCGCGACCAGAATGTCGGCGGCGAAGTGCTGGCGGAGGTATTTTAATGTCCCGTATCGGTAAACGGCCGGTTTCGCTGCCTTCGGGCGTAAGCGCGACCACGGAAGGCCAGATCCTGTCGGTGAAGGGTCCCAAGGGCACGCTGCAGCTGCAGATGCGCGACGAGATCAGCTACGACATTTCGCCGGAAGGCATCAGCGTTCAGCCGGCCAACGAGACCAAGGCGGCGCGGGCCTTCTGGGGCATGCAGCGCACGCTCGTCCAGAACCTCGTCACCGGGGTTACGGACGGCTTCACTAAGGTGCTCGAAATCACCGGCGTCGGCTATCGCGCCGCGCTTCAGGGCAAGAATTTGCGCCTGCAGCTCGGCTACAGCCACGACGTCAATTATGCGGTACCGGAAGGAATCGACATCAAGACGCCCGACGCCAACACGGTCGAGATCAGCGGCATCGACAAGCAGAAGGTCGGCCAGGTCGCGGCCGAGATCCGCCGCTGGCGCAAGCCGGAGCCGTACAAGGGCAAGGGCATCAAATATCGCGGCGAGTTCATCTTCCGCAAAGAAGGCAAGAAGAAGTAAGCCATGGCGAAACTCTCCCTCTTCGACCGCCGCCGTCAGCGCGTCCGCACCACGCTTCGCAAGACTGCGTCCGGCAAGCCGCGCCTGTCGGTTCACCGTTCCGGTCGCCATATCTATGCGCAGGTCATCGACGACACGGCGGGCCAGACGCTCGCCGCTGCCTCGACCCTGGACAAGGATATCAAGGGCAAGGTCGGCGCCACCCGCGAGGGCGCGGCGGCCGTTGGCAAGGCGCTTGCCGAGCGCGCGAAGAAGGCCGGCGTTTCCGCCGTCGTCTTCGATCGCGGCGGTTTCCTGTTTCATGGCCGGGTCAAAGCCCTGGCCGAAGCCGCCCGTGAGGGCGGGTTGGAGTTCTGATCATGGCTGACGAGAAGCAGACCCCAGAGGTCACCACCGAAGCCGCTCCGGAAGTGGCAGCCGCCGCTCCTGAAGCAGCAGCTGCGGCTCCTGAAGCTGCGGCAGCAGCGCCCGAAGCGGCTCCGCAGGAACAGCCGGGCCGTGGCCCGCGCGGTCCGCGTGGCGGCCGTGGTGGCGGTGGAGGCCGTGATAATCGCGGCGGCGGCAACCGCGGCCGTCGTGACGACCGCCGTGGCGGCCGTGGCGGCGACGACGATGGCGGTGAGGAGCTGATCGAAAAGCTCGTCCACATCAACCGCGTGTCCAAGACCGTGAAGGGCGGCAAGCGCTTCGGCTTCGCGGCTCTAGTCGTGGTTGGTGACGGCAAGGGCCGCGCCGGCTTCGGTCACGGCAAGGCCCGCGAAGTTCCCGAAGCGATCAGCAAGGCGACCGCCGCCGCCAAGAAGGCGATGGTCCGCGTACCGCTGCGCGACGGCCGCACGCTTCATCACGACGGGCTCGGCCATTTCGGCGCGGGCCGGGTGACCCTTCGTACGGCTCCGGCGGGAACCGGCATCATCGCCGGCGGTCCGATGCGCGCCGTGTTCGAAAGCCTTGGCGTCCACGACGTGGTCACCAAGTCGGTCGGCACGTCCAACCCCTACAACATGATCCGCGCCACCTTCGAGGCGCTCAAGGAACAGACCAGCCCGCGCTCGGTCGCTCAGCGCCGTGGCAAGAAGGTCGCCGACCTTCTCGGCCGTGGCGGTGCAAGCGCTGCCGAAGCCGAGGCTCAGGCCGAAGCGATTACGGAGTAAGCCAGCATGGCGAAGATCAAGATCACCCAGACCGGATCGCCGATCCGCCGCGACAAGACGCAGCGGGCGACTTTGGTCGGCCTCGGCCTCAACAAGATCCGCCGCACGGTGGAAGTGGAGGGCACGCCCGAAGTGCTCGGCCAGGTCCGCAAGGTGGCGCATCTACTGAGCGTCGAAGAGGCGTAACTTCTTCACCCTCTCTCGCAAGCGGTAGAGGGACATAGCGCGACAAAAGCGAAAGCGAGTGCACGACATGAAACTGAACGAACTCAGCGACAACAAGGGCGCCCGCAAGGGCAGGATGCGCGTTGGACGCGGAATCGGCTCGGGCAAGGGCAAAACCGCCGGCCGTGGTCAGAAGGGCGCCAAGTCGCGCTCGGGCGTTTCGATCGCCGGTTTCGAAGGCGGCCAGATGCCGCTCCACATGCGGCTGCCGAAGCGCGGCTTCAACAACATCTTCGCCAAGGATTATGCCGAGGTGAACCTCGGTGCGATCCAGAAGCTGGTCGACGCCGACAAGCTCGACGGCAAGGGGACGCTCGACCATGACGCGCTCAAGGCCGCCGGCCTCGCTCGCGGCGGCAAGGACGGCGTCCGGCTGCTCGGCAAGGGCGACTTTTCCGCCAAGCTCAGCTTCCGCGTCGCCGGTGCGTCGAAGGGCGCCCGCGAGGCGGTCGAGAAGGCCGGCGGCTCGATCGAACTGATCGAGCGCAAGGACCCGGCTGAGCTGGCCAAGGCCAAAAAGGGCGTGGCGCGTCAGGCGCGTCTTGACGACAAGGCCGCCAAAAGCGCCAAGAAGGCCTGACAACAGCCGAACTTGCACTATATACCTCAAACCCGCTCATCCTGAGTAGGGACTGAGCCTGTCGAAGGCCCGTATCGAAGGACGGTCCTTCGATACGCCGGTCCGACAAGCTCACCGGCTACTCAGGACGAACGGACTTGGGGGATGCTCGTCGCAACGGCGAGCTAAAGTCGAGGAACAGACCGTCTCATGGCATCCGCAGCCGAACAAATGGCTTCCAACATCTCGCTCGCGAGCTTTTCGAAAGCGACCGAGCTCAAGAAGCGGCTGTGGTTCACCATCGGCGCGCTGATCCTGTT
Source organism: Sphingomicrobium sp. (assembly GCA_039915925.1). Taxonomy (GTDB): domain Bacteria; phylum Pseudomonadota; class Alphaproteobacteria; order Sphingomonadales; family Sphingomonadaceae; genus Sphingomicrobium. The sequence continues at coordinate 45,822 of JBDSMG010000001.1, read as the reverse complement.
CCGCTTCCTGTCCTACGTTCCGATGCCGGGCATCGATCCGTCTGCCATGGCCGCGCTCTACCAGACCCAGAGTGGCGGCATTCTCGACGTCTTCAACACCTTCTCCGGCGGCGCGCTCGAGCGCATGAGCATCGTCGCGCTCGGAGTGATGCCCTACATCACCGCCTCGATCGTCGTTCAGCTCGGCGGGACGCTCTATCGCCCGTGGCAGGTGTTGAAGAAGGAAGGCGAGTCCGGGCGCAAGAAGCTCAACCAATATACCCGCTATCTGACCGTGCTGCTGACAGCTGTCCAAGGGTACTGGATCGCGGTTGGGATTGAGAGTCTTGGTGCGACGCAGGGCATTGCGGCAGTGGTCGAGCCCGGCCTGCTGTTCCGCGTCGCGGCGACCATCAGCCTGGTCGGTGGTACCCTGTTCCTGATGTGGATCGGCGAGCAGATTACGAGCCGGGGCATCGGCAACGGCGTCTCGCTCATCATCATGGCCGGCATTGTCGCGCGCATGCCGCAAGGCATTGCGCAGGTGCTGGAGGGCGCGCGCTCCGGAACCACCAGCCCGCTGCTCGGCTTCGGAATCGTCGCGCTTACCATCGGCCTGGTCCTCTTCATCTGCTTCATGGAGCGCGCCCAGCGCCGCGTCCTCATCCAATATCCGAAGCGGCAGACGGTGCGCGGGATGCAGCAGGAGCGCAGCCACCTTCCGCTCAAGCTCAACATCGCCGGCGTGATCCCGCCGATCTTCGCTTCCTCGCTGCTGCTGATGCCGCTCACCATTCTCCAGATGGCCGGCGCGAAGAGCGACGCGAACAGCACGTCCGGCGACTGGCTGATCACGATCAGCACCTATCTGCAGCATGGCGCGCCGCTCTATCTCGGCCTTTACGCGCTCGGCATCGCCTTCTTCTGCTTTTTCTACTCGGCGGTGCAGTTCAACAGCGAGGAGACCGCGGAGAATCTGAAGCGCCACGGCGGCTTCATCCCGGGCATCCGGCCCGGCAAGGCAACCGAGACCTATTTCGATTATCTGATTAGCCGCCTGACCGTGGTCGGCGCGGCCTATCTCGTGCTGATCTGCCTCGTTCCCGAAATCCTGTCGTCGCAGGCCGGCCTCAACTTCCGCCTCGGCGGAACCAGCCTTCTGATCGTGGTCAACGTGACGATGGATACGGTCGCGCAGATCCAGAGCCATCTGATCGCGCATCAATATGGCGATCTGATCAAGAAGGCGAAGCTGAAGGGCGCGAAGCGGCGCTAAGTCCGCGCGAACAGGGGCAGGCACGTGAACATCATTCTCCTCGGACCGCCCGGCGCGGGCAAGGGCACGCAGGCGCAGCGCCTCGAAAAGACGCGCGGCATGGTGCAGCTTTCCACCGGCGACATGTTGCGGCAGGCGGTCGCCGCCGGTACGCCAGTGGGGATCAAGGCCAAGGCGGTGATGGCTGCCGGCGAACTGGTCAGCGACGCGATCGTTTCAGCGCTCATCGGGGAACGGCTCGACCACTCGGAAGCCAACGGCGCGATTTTCGACGGCTTTCCGCGCACTGGCCACCAGGCCGAGGCGCTCGAAATGCTGCTCGCCGACCGCGGACGAACCCTCGACTATGTGATCGAGCTCGACGTCGACGAGGAAGCTTTGGTCGAGCGCATCACCGGCCGCTTTTCCTGCGCGAGCTGCGGCACCGGTTATCATGACCGTTTCAAGCTGCCCAAGGCCGAGGGCACCTGCGATGTGTGCGGAGCGCATGAGTTCAAGCGCCGCCCCGACGACAATGAGCAGACCGTCCGCACGCGGATGGAAGAATATCGCGCCAAGACCGCGCCGATCCTGCCTTATTACGAAGAACGCGGCTTGGTTCGGCGCGTCGATGGAATGGCGTCCGTCGATGAAGTCGCCGCACAGATCGACGATATTCTGGACAGCTGATCCTCTCCCCGCCACTCTGCTGGGGCAGGAGGGCGGTATGCTCATGACTCTCGACTATCGCGTCGCCGGCTTCGCCTACAGCAATGCCGAAAAGAATGCTCCGCGGGTGGACAAGGTGCTCGCCGAGCAGATCAAGCGCTTCAAGGCTTACGCGGCCAAGCGCTGAGCCATGAAGCTGTTCGGTTTCCTGATTTTCCTCGTGCTCGGCATTCTTGCTTTCCGGCGCGCGCGCTGGGCCTATGTCGCGTTCGTTATCCTGGGCTTGCTCTATTTTCCTGCAAGCCTGGGATTTCGCCTGGACCCCAAACCCTGCGAACTGACGTTCGATGGCCCGCTCGCAGTCCAGTCGCTGACCAATTATGGGCACATCATCAATTTCTTTATCTTCTTCCTGCTCACGGCGAGGCAGTTTCGATCGCCTGGCTGGCGGTCGTTGGCATGGTCGATTGCACTGACCATGGCGATGGGCGTTGCGGTCGAGGTGGCAGAGGGCATTAGCGGCGCCCACCACTGCAAAACGGTCGATCTCATCCCCGACTTCATGGGTGCCCTGCTCGGTTTGTTGGCCGTTGTTCTGACTGCAATGTTCGCACGCGCCAAGCTCACCCGCTATGACGGCCACAAGGACGACATTTGGAGAAGCCGGCCAGCCGATTAAGCGTCCGCGTTGCGACTGGCAGGCCTTCACGCGTAAAGCTGTTCCCGAGAGGGCTTCTTTCGCGGACCAGGATGGAGTGCGAGAATGAAAGCATGGCTGCCCTTCATCATGGGCATCGCCCTGTTCATGGCTCCAAACGGAGCCGAAGCGCGAACGCAGTCGCACCCTGTACTGGGGAACATTGCCTCCACCTGCCGCTGGCAGCGCGCCTGCATGGCGCGCCAGGAAATTGCCATGCGCCAGGCGCTCGCCTTCGTCGGTCAGCAACAGGCTTCGGTACGCAAGGTTGAACTGTGCAATCGCAATGCCGCGCGCAGGAACCGCGGCGTCGACTGGGTCGGGTTCAACAACTGCATCCGCAACCCAAAGGTGAAGCCACGCCTGCGTATCTGGTAGCGAGTTTGGCCTTGGGCGCACGAAGCCGACGTCCGAACTCAACGCTTATCGCCGCGCTCTAACCATCGCCGGGCTGATGCGGCATCTTCACAGTGCAGCCGCTTCTGGACGCAAGCGAGTTCCAGCCCTTCAACAATCAGCCGATGCTGATCCTTTACCGGCGGATCGCTTAGGGGATTCGGAGAAAACATGTTTCGCATCTTCTCGTTCTTCGTTGAGGTGATCTCTGTCGTCCGCTCTGCGGAAGATTGAGGTGAATGCCGGCCGAGCACATAGCCGACCGGAAGCGCAATCATTGCACTAATGACCGCGGCGCAGCCCAGATGGCCCGTCGATCGGTTTGCGCCTTTCATCGCGGCATGCTCGCACTCCCGGCCGACGCTAACAGAGACAGCAGCTCGGACCGAAGCTGGCATGCCTTCTCGCGCGGCACGGCCGGTAATGAATGGCCGCTTGCCCCTGCGACGCCAAAGGTGATTGAGACGGTCCCGAACCGCCGATCGATCAGGTTCTCAGTCAGATCGAGACTTTGCACGTTCTTCGCGGGCAGGATGAAGGTTCGCTGTCGCCACCAACCGCGTCGGATCAGCACGCGATCGCCGTCGAAGAAGTAGCCGGTACGTTTCCAGGCAAGCCAGCGCAGCGAGATCCGCACGCCGATTGCAGCGAGCATGGCCATCACGATCAGAACGAGTGTTCGAATCGAACCGGTGGGAAAGGAGGCCAGGGCATCGAACTTCCAAATCGCTACTGCGCCAAACAGGAGCAAAGGACTCGCAATGAACAGGATCAACGGGCTGTAAGCGAGCAGTGACATCCAGACGTAGGAGCGGGAAATCCGTTGCCAATCGCCGTTCTCGGGCGGCGCTCTCCACCCGATTTCATGGAGGATCCGCTCGATTTCATTGGAATTTGCCAGCGGCGCCACGACGTGAGCTCCTCGCAATTCGTCGCTTGCGAGGCTTTGCAGGCTCAACTCGCGCCAGCCCAGGGCCGAGCGGAACGGGCCCGTTTCGATCAGCACGGATTGCACCCGGCGCAGCGGCAGCATCACATCGGTCTTCGTGAGGAGCCCGCGGCGGCGTCTAAGCCCCGCGGACGTGCGATCGAGCCTGAACTGGAAATTCGTAAGCAGCGTCCGCACCAAACCTGCCGCAACACCGACAAGGAGCACGAGGAGCAAGGCCGCAAAAACAGCGACGATCCGGTGCAGCGCCAACAGCCTCGCGAACGGCCCGAACATGCTTTCGGCGCTAGCCCAGAATGCCGGCTCGAATGGATCGGCGCCCGGAATTGCCCGCAATGATTGCGCCGCCCCGAACAGGCCGGCGAACAGCATAAGCGAAAAGTTGAAAAGCCCGGCGAGCAACAGTCGTTTGCTGTCCATGGCGAACAGCGGTTCCAAAGCTGGATCGCCGAGTTGCGCGCCGGCCGCAACCTTGTCGGTCGCGCGGGTCCGATCCCCACGGATGGAGCGCCGAAGCTCTTGCGCGGTTGCAAGGTCAACGGCGGCCAAAGCACCATCCTCCTGACTGGCACTGGTCGACCCGCCCGTTTCAAACCCGACCCGGGCAACACCAAGCAGTCGCGCCACCGGCCCCTGGCGGATGTCGACGTCGTGAATGCGGTCGAACGGAATCGACCGGTGGTTCCGGTGGAGATAGCCGCTGTGGATCAGAACCTCGTCCGTGCCGAGCTGATAAGTGAAGCGCCACCAATGCACGACGACCCGGACCAGCGACAAAGCGGCAAGGCCACCGGCCACCCACAAGATCCACTGCGCTTTTCCGGATACGATAGCGTAGGTGCCGCCGGCAAAGAGGGCCCACATGCCTTGTGCTTCACGCACCAGTGCGCCGAGCATTGAAGACCAATGCAGCCGGCGCGGCACGCCGACGGAAGGCAGTAGTGGCACTAGCCGAAGTCCGAGCGGATATGCTCGCGAATCCTGTCGCGAATCTCAACCGCACGCGTGGGATCCAGGCCCGGAAGAGTGACAATGCTGTTGTGCGTTCCGGCGGTATGAACGATCAATGTCGCCGTGCCGAAGAGCTTTTCCACGGGCCCGCGCGAAACGTCCAGATGCTGCACCCGGACGAGCGGGACGATCGTGTCGCGGTGGAAAAAGCGGCCGCGCACAACCTGAAGAAGCCGGTCCGTCAGCCCATAGCGCAGATGCCGCCACTGGCGTTGCGGCAAAAAGGCAAGAATGCCGATCGCCATCAAGGAAATCGCAATGCTGAGCAGGCCGTGGAAAGGCGCGTGCCGCAGCGTTGTGAAGTCCGCGAAAACGGCACCCGCCGTGATCGCGCCCCAGAAAAAAGCCGCGCGCACGCGAAGCACATGCTTGTAGCCCGGCTCGACCGGCATCAACTCCGCAATGCCGCTCACCCCCTCAGCCATGATGCCATCCCCCTATTGCGCCTCAGCGAAGCAAGCTTACGCACTCACTGCTGCTCCCACCAGACTACCGCTGAGTGACCACCTGGCGACGTAGCTCGTGCCGACCGAAAGTCTGCTATGGGTGGAGAACGGAACCTCAAAGAGGCAAGTGACGTGGCACTTTGGCACGCAGCAGTCGGATTAGCGCCTCGTCCATAAATTCGTACTCGTCCGGTATGTCCAAGCAGATTAGCCGCGCCTCCTTCAAATCCGCTTTGAAGCGCTTCTGAAGCTTATTCCGATGCGCTTTTTCCATAACGAAGATGATGTCTGCCCATCGGACCAGGTCGGAAGTGAGAGGGTTTTCTGCGTCATTGTTCGTACCAGCGGACGTAACCGTCACGCCCGGGCGCTCCGCGAAGAGCTGCTCCGCAGTCGGGCTTCGAAGTCGGTTCTGGCTGCACACGAAGAGCACGTTCTTCATTCGGCTATGCTGCCGCGCTTCCTTAAGGTCTGCAATGGGCGGAAAGCGGGCGTTACTAGAAATGGGCGGGCGCAAAGAAGCCGGGGGCGTCTGGTGGGTCCTTGATGGCCGCCTTGAAGCAGTTTCCGTGGCACCACCATACCTGCCATTTACCCTCCGCTGTCGTCACGCTCACCTCGCAAGGGTCCGTGTCGGTCGCTTCGATTTCGTTACCGCATAGGCAGCACTGGCCGCCGAAAGTCACGTCCGCCAATCCGGGCCTCCTACCGTTCGACGCTCTAGCTACGGTAGGGGGCCTAATGTCCGCAATGGTTCGAAAGCAGACGTGAGTATTCCGACGCCAGGCAGTCAATCGCCTTCGCGCACCCGGGTGGTGAAGCGGTACGCCGGGCGGCCGGCTTCGGCAGGGACGATCTCGCCGGAAGTCTCACGCCATCTTCCAGCCGCGCGCGGGTCGGGCATGACGGTGTCCCCGTCCACATCCTCCAGCACTTCGGTAAGCTCGATGCGGTCTGCGCGGGGCAGGAAGAGGGCGAAAACGTCGGCACCGCCTATGACACTCACCGGCTGACCGCCCGCCGCCGCTAGCGCCTCCTCGACATTGTGGACGACCTCGGCGCCTTCCGCCTTCCACTCGCGGTCGCGAGTCAGCACGATGTGGCGGCGGCCAGGCAGCAGGCCGGGCAGGCTGTCGAACGTTCTGCGGCCCATGATCATCGCGCTGCCCATGGTCAGCGCCTTGAACCGCTTGAGGTCGGCGGGGATGTGCCAGGGCAGGGTGCCGTCGCGGCCGATCACGCCGTTCCGGGCGCGGGCGACGATGATCGTGATGCTCTGGCTCATGGGTCGCGACATAAGCGGCTCGGCGGGGAGATGCCAAGCGCGGCAATCGCCGCTATTGGGCGGCAATGAGTGATCGTCAGGACCAGTTGATCGCCGCGCTCCGCGAGCGGCTCGGACCCAAAGCCGTCATCGGCGATCAGGGCGATATCGCACCGTGGCTGACAGACTGGCGCGGGCGCTATCACGGCTCCGCGCGGGCGATCCTTGCTCCCGCATCGACCGAAGAGGTCGCGGCAATCGTTGGGCTCGCCGCCCAGCATGGCGTTCCGCTCGTCCCGCAAGGCGGCAACACCGGCATGTGCGGCGGAGCGACGCCTCCGGAGGACGGCTCCGCGCTGCTTCTCTCGTTGCGGCGGATGAACCGCTTGCGCTCGATTAGCGCGGCGGACCGGCTGGCCGTCGCCGAAGCGGGCATGATCCTCGCCGATCTTCACGACCGCGCGGCCGAGGTCGGCTGTCGCTTTCCCCTGACGTTAGGCGCGCGTGGAAGCGCCACCATCGGCGGCCTGATTGCAACCAACGCCGGAGGCACGCAGGTGCTGCGCTTCGGCACCATGCGATCGCTGGTCGCCGGGGTCGAGGCGGTGCTGCCCGACGGCTCGATCCACAACGGACTGGCCGCGCTGAAGAAGGACAATCGCGGCTATAACCTCGACCATCTGCTGATCGGCTCGGAAGGCACGATCGGGATCGTCACCGCGGCCTCGCTAAAGCTTGCCCCCGCAGTCCGTGCCCGGACGGCGGCGTGGGTCGGAGTCACCGATCCGCAGCACGCGCTCGACCTGCTCCGCTTCCTCGAGCAGCGCACCGACGCCGTCGAGGGGTTCGAGATCATCCCGCAGGAAACGCTCGCGCTCGTCCTCCAGCACATCCACGGCACACGCAGCCCGCTTGGCGGCAATCACCGCTGGCACCTGCTGGTCGAGGCGACGACATCGGATGATGGCGACGAACTTCGCGGGCAGATCGAAACCTGGCTGGGTGAAGCAATGGAAAGCGGGCTGATCGAGGACGCGGCCATCGCCGCCAACGAAGCCCAGGCCGAAGCCTTCTGGCGCATGCGCGATTCCATCGCCGAGGCCGAGCGCGCGCACGGCGCCTCGCTTGCCCACGACATTTCCGTGCCGGTTGGCGACATGCCGCGCTTCATCATGGAGGCCGGAGCCGCAGTCGAGAAGGCCTTCCCCGGAACCAGGGTCGGCGCCTTCGGCCATCTCGGCGACGGCAATGTCCACTTTCACGTCCAGGTCCGTGACACCCGCGACGGCTGGGTGTGGAACAACGAGCAGGGGCAGGCGATCACCCGGATGGTCTATGACCTGGTCAGCGCGGCCGGCGGCTCCATCTCGGCCGAGCATGGCATCGGTCAGGCCAAGGTCGAGGAATTCGAGCGGCTGGCCCCACCCGCGCGCATTGCCGCGGTACGGGCGATCAAGCACGCGCTCGACCCGCTCAATATCATGAACCCCGGAAAGCTTGTTCGCTAAGCTGGTCCGCTGATCAGGCGGCGGCGGCGAGGCCCCGGTCGGCGGCCGAGCGGCGCGCGTCGTTGACCAGAAGCGCGACCGCCGCGCCTTCCAGCTCGGCATGCTTGAACGAGGCCGTCGCGGTCGGAACGTCGCGCAGCCGGCGTGCATACGGCCCTTCGAGCATGAAGTGGCGGTTGAGGTCGGTGCGGCGGAGCATCGGCCGCAGCGCCGCGGTGATGCTTCCGGTCAGGATCAGTCCGTCCCACGCGCCATAGCCGAGCACCATATTGCCCGCGAAGTGCCAAAAGGTCTTGGTGAACAGCTCCAGCGCCTCGGCGATCACCGGATCGCCGCGCATCATCGTCGGTGCGAGCAGGTCGTGCAGCGTCTTCCCGCCGCTGCTGCGCCCCTTGATCGCGCAAAGCGCTTCGTAGATGGCGAGCAGCCCCGGCCCGGAAACGAGCATTTCCGCGGTCACCGGCGCATTGCCGCGCCGCATCTTGTCGAGGACGGGAGCGAGGCCGGGGAGCCCGTCCATGATCCCCATATGGCCGCCCTCGGTCGGAAGCACGTTGACGAAGCCATGCTCGTCCCGCGACATCATCGCGACGCCCAGCCCGCTGCCGATGCCGATGATGCAGTAAGTGCCGACATTCTGCGGCTTGACCACCGCCGCGCTGGTCAGCCCTTCCATGTGCGACCCGATATGCTCGGCGCTCATCGCCCACGCATTGGCGGCGAAATCGTTGAGGATCAGCGGGGACGCCTGGAACATTGCGGTCAGGCCCTGGCGCGACAGGATCCAGCGGCTGTTGGTGATCGAAATCGTGTCGCCGCGCGGAACGCCCGAAACAGCAATGGCGGCGCGGCGCGGAAGCGCTGCGAGCCCGGACTCGACCCCGAAAGCGGTAATTGCAGTCGAGATCGTCGGTTGCGCCGACGGATCATATTCGCGCACGCTGTTATGATCGAGGCGCCCCGCGGCGTTGGTCAGCGCGACGCGGACCTTGGTCCTGCCGACATCCGCGACCAGTGCGACTTTTGAAACGCTCTTGGTGGAAGGACCGAACATATACTCTCCCATGACGATACCGAGTCGCCATTTCGAATCCTGTTAAATCCGAGATGATAACAACTGATTATACCGACGTGGTTGGCGGGCCGTTTACCGTCGCTTCCGATCCCGGCGTCAGCGGCGCGAAGTCAATTCGTGCCGTCGGTCCTGTCCGCTGCGCGGCAGGCCGTCCGCACCTTCGGTTCTCTCGTGAAGTTCCAGGTTTGCAAGCAAACCTATCACTTCACTCGGGCCTCCGGCGTGATGGCGCGCCCGACAGGATTCGAACCTGTGGCCTGAAGCTTAGAAGGCTCCTGCTCTATCCAACTGAGCTACGGGCGCGTGCGGCCCACCTAACCCGCTTTGCAGCGTAGCGGAACAGGCGCTACCAATCCGTGAATGGGGGAACAGGCGAACAGCATCGACGCCGCCGCGCTGAAAGGCCGGCATTTCCGCTTCTTCGACCTGGTGATGGCCGCGTTCGTCACCATCCTCCTCCTCTCCAACGTGATCGGCGCCGGCAAGCGCGCCGTCATCGACCTGCCCCTCGTCGGACCCTGGCCGTTCGGCGCCGGGATCCTCTTCTTCCCGATCTCCTACGTCATCGGCGACGTGCTGACGGAGGTCTACGGCTATGCCCGCGCCCGCCGCTGCATCTGGGTCGGCACTGTGGCGCTGCTGTTCATGGCCTTCATGAGCTGGGTCGTCGTCGCGCTCCCGCCCGACGCAGGCTGGACCGGCCAGGCGGCCTACGAAGCCGTGTTCGGCCAGGTCCCGCGCATCGTCTTCGCCTCCATCGCCGCCTTCTGGGCCGGCGAGTTCGTCAACAGCTTCGTGCTTGCCAAGATGAAGCTCTGGACCAAGGGCCGCCGCTTATGGACCCGAACCATCGGCTCGACCGTCTTCGGCCAGGCCGTCGACAGCCTCATCTTCTACCCGCTCGCCTTCCTCGGCGCCGAGGGCTGGAGCGGCGAGGACGTCGCCTGGATCATGCTCACCCAATGGGCGCTGAAGGTCGCCTGGGAAGCGCTGCTCACCCCCGTCACCTACGCGGTCGTCAACTTCCTCAAGCGCCGCGAAGGCGTCGACGTGTTCGACAGCGGCACCGACTTCACGCCGTTCAGGGCGCGCGTCTAACCCGGCCGCCGAGCGCGGCGCCGCAAGGGGCTCGTGTCAGGCCGACCGCCGCTCACATCCGGCGACTTCGAGCAGCATCGTGCCGGTCGCGACGAAACTCAGTGCAAGCACCCAGCTGAAACCGGCGACGAGTTGCGGGGAATCGCCGAACAAGGTGACGAACAAAGTGGTGATCGAAAGGCCGGCGAGCAGGCTGAGGCCAAGAACGAAGTCGGTGGCGGCCGAAAGCCCAAGCCACAATCGCACGCGGCCATGCGCCCATCGGCTGTTGATCGCGACGAGGATGCAGCGCGCGAGGAGCCATGCGGTAACGATGGTGACACTGCGCAGCAGGCCCGCAATCGGGTTGAGCATCAGCGACACGCCCGCGAACGCCGTCACCAGTCCCGGCAAGACGGCGAGCAGTCGCGTTTCGCGCCGCGCCCGGGCGGCGATCATCTCGACCATCCCGGCCACGGCCAGCAGCGCACCGACCGCGGCGGTGCCCATGGCCAGCCCGAGGAGCGGGAGAAGCGCTGCCCCGGCGCTCATCATGATGATGAAGATGCCGGCAATGCGGATCAGCATCGCGCGGTTGCCGCGGCGCGCCTCGGGCGGCCCGGTTCCCGCGATCGGAGCGGACGTCGGGAGGATGGCCTCGGTCACGACCCGCTGACCTGATATGTCATGGGGATCATCGCCAGCTCCTGCCAAAGGCGGGAGCACGATGGCTCTCAGTCGCAGCATGCCGAAAAGACCTGCAATATGCGCGGTATAGCACGTGCGCGGGCCGCGTCCTAACGGGGGGAGGGCTTGAGCCGCCGAGCGCAGTGAAGAGCGCGAGAAGCCTGTCCTGAGCTTGTCGAAGGGCGGCCGGCGGGGCGCGAGGTTTAGGCCGAGCGAACCCATTCGGCGTCACGGGATTTGCTCCCGTGACGACTTCCCTTCAGCGGCGCAGCCGATACAGTGCGTATTGCTCGGGCCGGGGGAATGCGTGACGAACAAATTGTTTTACGACGACAATCTCGACGTGCTGCGCGAGCATATCGCCGGCGAGAGCGTCGACCTGATCTACCTCGACCCGCCGTTCAATTCGATGAGGGGCCTCCTTTGATAAATTCGGAAGCGTCAATTTGGGGACTCCACATTAACAATGTGCGCGGCGACACACCAATTGACCGAGGCTATATTGCCATTGGCTGGCACGAACTCGGTAGTGTCTCGAGCCTCGCACCTACCCGGCAGGCGTTCAAGGATGCCTATGCTGCCGCCATTCCAAACTGTAAGCCAGGAACGATCCCGGTCTCTGCTGGCCAGATTTTCCGCTTTGTGCATGAGATGAAACGAGGCGACCTCGTCGTCTATCCTTCACGGCACGATCGTATGATCAACATCGGTAAGGTGGTGGGCGATTATCAATATGTCGTGGACGATGACGAGGAGTATCCTCATCGTCGGGCGACTGAGTGGCTGAAGCGAGTCAGCCGCGACGAATTTTCTCAAGCCGCCCTATACGAAGTCGGCGCTGCCATGACCCTCTTTCGGGTCAGCTCCAACAGCGAGGAATTCGTGTCGGCCCTTTCGGGCAAAGTGGGCACGCATCTTATCGAAGTTGATGATCAGACAGTTGCCCTAATCGCTGAGCAGTTCGAGGAAAGCACTGAAGATTTCGTCATCCGTCGGTTGAAGGATGCGCAATCGTCTTACGAGTTCGAGCACTTCGTGGCCCATCTTCTACAGTGCATGGGATATTACGCCAGGGTGACCAAGGCGTCGGCAGACGGCGGCATTGATGTGATTGCACATCGTGACGAACTCGGCTTCGAACCGCCTCTGATAAAAGTGCAGTGCAAACAATCGCTTGGAACCAACGGCCGACCCGACGTGCAGAAGCTTTATGGAGCGATCGAAAAGGATGAGAAGGGGCTCTTTGTCACTCTCGGGTCTTACTCAGCGGATGCGCGTACATTTGAACAGAGCAAGTCGAACCTGCGGCTTCTGGATGGAAAAGAGTTAGTAGAGTTGGTTTTCGCACATTACGATCGCTTCTCGCCTCGGTATCGCGCGCTTATCCCGCTCAAGCGAACGTACTCCCCCGGACTTTGAGCGAAGTATGAACGCACGCAGGCCGAGCTGTTCAAAGGCAAGAAACCCAACATCCCCTTCGTCGACCCGGCGAGCGTGAAGCGGGCGAAGCGGGAAGATACGGTACGGCAGGAGAGCTTATTGTGACTTGCATGTTTGACGTTGATCCCAAATTGGGAACATGCTAACTATCCATGCGTATCATCGCTTTGAAAGCGCTGAAGGATCATTGGCTGCTGCCCGGTCGCGGGGACAGCGAGCAAGCGCTCAAGGCCTGGTATGCGATCGTCAGGGAGGCTTCGTGGGATCATTTTCCGCAAGTGAAGGAGCAGTTCCGAAGTGCAAGCGCGGTTGGTGACCGGGTGGTTTTCAACATCGCCGGCAACAAATATCGGCTGGTGACCTACATCAATTACGACTTTCACACGGTTTATGTGGGGTTCGTCGGGACGCATGCCGAATATGATGAAGTGGACGTGAAAAATGTCTGAGTTCGTTGCCGTCCGGCCGATCCGGACCGAGCAGGATTATGAAGCCGCGCTTGAGGAAATCGGCGGGCTGATGACTGCACGCGCGGAGACCCCGGATGGCGACCGTCTGGATGTGCTCTCGACCCTGGTGGAGGCCTATGAGGCCGAGCATCACCCGATTGAGGCCCCCGATCCGATTGCGCTGGTCGAGTTCGCAATGGAGCAGAGGGGTCTGGATCGGGCGGCGCTGGAACCGATGATCGGCAGCCGTGGCCGGGTGTCGGAAGTGCTCAACCGCCAGCGCTCGCTGTCACTGTCGATGATCCGAAGCTTGAAGGACGGCCTCAAGCTACCGGCGGACGTGCTTGTGCGGTCCTATCCGTTGCGAAGGGTCGTCAAGCGAACCGGATCACGGACGACGCGGCGCACGCTGGTGGCCTAGCCAAGAAAATTTAAGCGGGACTAACGGCGCGGAGCCGGGACGATGAACAGCGGCTCCGGCTTACCCGACGGGCTGGCTCCCCCGCCGGACCGATCTTCAGTTAATCCGCCGCGACCAGTTCCACCTTTACTCGCCGCCCGACCAGCGCGGCGGCGCGCTGGAGTGTTTCGAGCGTGACGTTACCGGCAGTCGGATCCAGCACGCGGTCGACCTGAGTGCGGCTGGTGTGCATCTGCTCGGCGAGCTGCTTCTTGCTGAGCTTGCGCTCGCGCATGGCTTGGGCGAGCTGCCAGGCGACGGTTTCCTTGATCGCCCTCGCCTGAAAGTCTTCGAGAACCCCCTCGGCGTCCAGAAACTCGTCGAGCGTGGATCCGCGATATCTGTTCTCAACCATTTTCCATCTCCGCCTTGCGCTTGCGCGCGACATCCAGTTCGGCAGGCGGTGTCGCCCTCGTCTTCTTGATGAAGGCGTGGAGCGCATAAAGCTCGCCCGCGTGAAAGCAGAAGATGACCCGGGCGGTGGTCTTGCCCGGAAGGTTCGTACGAACCTCGAACAAGCCCTGCCCGAGCGGCCTCACCAGCGGCATTCCCACGGGCCAGCCGAACTGAACCCGCATGAGGTCCATCCCGATGGCGTGCCGTTGTTCCGTGGTCAGTTCCAGCAGCCAATCCCGCACCGGCTCACCGCCTGCCACCGTCCGATAGAAGACAAGATCGATCTTCTGCGGAGCGGATGTCACTCGGCTCTCACTGAGGTAATGTGTACCTTATATGGTGCAAAGTCAAGCTTGTTCGCCCGCAGCGCCGGTCGCGCCATGCTTCCCCTTACCCGGGTTCGCTCGGCTGAGGCCTCGCGCCCCGCCGGCCGGGCGCTCGCCGGCTCTCGAAGTTGAAGCAAGCCGTCACGAGAGTGAATCCCGTGACGTCGGACGGGTTCAGCCGGGCTTGCCGGCTGCCCCGCCGGCCGCCGGAGGACGCGGCTCTTCGCGCTGCTTCGGCGACGCCCTGCGCTACTCGTCCTGCCCGGCAGGACTGCGTTGCTCGGCGTCGGCGGCGCTGCGCTCAGCGCTAAGCGGCTTCGCTCTTACGCGAAGCGCGCTTCCTTTCATGCGGATCCAAGAACCGCTTCCTTATCCGGATCACCTTCGGCGTGACCTCGACCAGCTCGTCATCCTGAATGTACGCAATCGCTTGCTCCAGCGTCATTCGCCGCGGCGGCGTCAGGCTCATGAGCCTTCATTTGCGCTATCTGGTGTATTATAGTAGTAATACGGTATGACGAACAGGATTTACGAGCTGAACCCCCATCGAGGGTGGTTACCGTGGGTTTGGCTTGCGCCGCTCATTTGCATCCTGCTGGTCGGTCTTTCGAGCGTTCCGATCGACCTCTTCATGGAGCGGTGGGGGCTGGTCGATAACAAGGGCGATCCACTGACCACGCCGGCCTTCTGCCTATTTCTCCTCCTACCGTTCGTGGCAATGGGCGCCGCAGCTTACGCCTGGGCCCATTTCGTCGAGCGTCGCGGGTTGGCGACGCTGGGGCTTGCCGGCTCCGGCGCGCTGCGCAAATTCCTGGCCGGCGTCGCCATCGGCATTGCGATGATGGGACTGGCCATTTGGTCAATCTGGCTGGCCGGCGGCTATCGCGCCGAGGCACACTTTCCCGCATTCGCCTCTGCATCGTCCCTGTTGTGGATCGCGATCCTGCTGCCCTGCTTTGCTTTCCAGTCGAGCGTCGAGGAATTCATTTTTCGCGGCTGGCTTCTCTCGTCCGTTACCCGGCGGTGGAACATCGGCGCGGGAATTATCGCGACCTCTCTTGCCTTCACGTTTCTCCATTATTCTCCGCACCAACCCCTGCGCGTCATCAGCCTGTCGTTCCTCTTCTCCGTCTTCGCGTGCGCTTGGGCGCGCCGCGCGAACAGCATTTGGGGGGTGATGGGCTGGCATGCCGGATGGAACTGGTTTGCGGGCGTCGGATTCGGAGTCCCGATCACTGGGCTCGATGTGCACCAGCCGGCTTTGCTAGAAACACTGGTGCCGGTCGGGTCCGCATATTTGACAGGCGGTTACGACGGCCCGGAAGGCAGTGTCCTAACCCTCGCCCTGTTGGCCATCGGCAGCCTCCTGCTGTTCGCCTTACCAGCGAACAGGCCGGCCAAACCGGTCGCGGCGGAAATTTAGGCCGCTTCGAGCTTCCTGCTTGCCGTCCCTTACGTTCGCTCTCACAATTCCTGGGCGCGGATTGTTGCCGTTCACACGTGACGTCGAACGGGTTCAGCCGAGTTCATCGGCTAGCCGGCCGGCCGAGGACGCGGCTCTTCGCGCTGCTTCGGCGACGCGTTCCGCGTCGGCGGCACTACGCTCGGCGCTAAGCGGCTTCGCTTTTACGCGAAGCGCGCTTCCTTTCATGCGGATCCAAGAACCGCTTCCTTATCCGGATCACCTTCGGCGTCACCTCGACCAGCTCGTCGTCCTGGATGTAGGCGATCGCCTGTTCCAGGGTCATTCGGCGCGGCGGCGTCAGGCGGACCTGTTCGTCCTTCGGCCCCGACGCGCGGAAGTTGGTTAGCTGTTTGGACTTCAATGGATTGACCTCGAGGTCGTGGATCTTGGCGTTTTCGCCGATCACCATGCCTTCGTAGAGGTCGTCGCCGGGCGAGACGAACAGCACGCCGCGCTCTTCCAGCATGTTGAGGGCGTAGGCGACGGCCTTGCCCTTTTCCATCGAGATGAGGACGCCGTTCTGGCGGCCGCTGATCGGGCCCTTGTAGGGGCCGTATTTCTCGAACAGGCGGTTCATGATGCCGGTGCCGCGCGTGTCGGACAGGAATTCGCCGTGATAGCCGATGAGGCCGCGGCTGGGCGCGCTGAAGGTCAGGCGGGTCTTGCCGCCGCCGGACGGGCGCATGTCGGTCATCTCGGCCTTGCGCAGCGCCATCTTGTCGATGACCGTGCCCGAATATTCGTCGTCGACGTCGATGACGACGGTCTCGTACGGCTCCTCGCGGCCGCTCGGTCCGTCGCGGAACAGGACTCGCGGGCGGGAGATGCTGAGCTCGAAGCCTTCGCGGCGGAGGGTCTCGATCACGACTCCGAGCTGGAGCTCGCCGCGGCCGGCGACTTCGAAGCTGTCATTGTCGGCCGCGGTGGTGAGCCGGATCGCGACATTGCCCTCGGCCTCGCGCTCCAGCCGTTCGCGGATCACGCGGCTCTGCACCTTGTCGCCGTCGCGGCCGGCATAGGGGCTGTCGTTGACCGAGAAGCTCATTGCGAGCGTCGGCGGGTCGATCGGGCGGGCGTGGAGCGGCTCGGTGACCGAGGCGTGGGCGATGGTGTTGGAGACGGTGGCTTTGACGAGGCCGGCGATGGCGACGATGTCGCCCGCCTGGGCGGTCTCGACGGGGACGCGTTCGAGGCCGCGGAAGGCGAAGACCTTGGTCGCGCGGCCGCTCTCGACGGGATTGCCGTCGACGTCGATGGCCTTGATTTCCATGTTGACATTGAGCTTGCCGCTTTCGATGCGGCCGGTGAGGATCCGCCCGAGGAAGGGGTCGCGGTCGAGCAAGGTGGCGAGCATCTTGAACTCGCCCTCGGTGTCGAGGCCGGGCGCGGGGACGTGGCTGACGATGGTCTCGAACATCGGCGTGAGGTCGCCGTCGCGGACGCTGTCGTCCCTGCCGGCGTAACCGGCGCGGCCGGACGCGTAGAGGACCGGGAAGTCGAGCTGCTCGTCATTGGCCTCGAGGTTGAGGAACAGTTCGAAACATTCGTCGAGCACTTCGGCGGGGCGGGCGTCGGGGCGGTCGATCTTGTTGACGACGACGATCGGCTTGAGGCCGAGCGCGAGCGCCTTGCCGGTGACGAACTTGGTCTGCGGCATCGGGCCTTCGGCGGCATCGACGAGCAGGATCACGCCGTCGACCATCGACAGGATGCGCTCGACCTCGGCGCCGAAGTCGGCGTGGCCGGGGGTGTCGACGATGTTGATGTGCGTGACTTCGCCTTGCGCGTTGGGCCACTCGACCGAAGTGCATTTTGCGAGGATGGTGATTCCGCGTTCTTTCTCCAGGTCGTTGGAATCCATCGCGCGTTCTTCCACGCGTTGATTGTCGCGGAAGGTGCCGGACTGGCGGAAGAGTTGGTCGACGAGCGTGGTCTTGCCGTGATCGACGTGCGCGATAATCGCGACGTTGCGCAGATTCATGATTTTTCCCGGGAGTTGAGTAGCCGCGCGCTTAGCCGAATTGCTGCATTGCGGCAACCGCCGCTAGCGTTCGAGTATCTCGATCGCGCGCTCGACGGCGCGGAGTTCGCTGTGGGCGAGGCGTTCGAACTTCATGCCGAGCGCCGAATTGGTGCGCGGGCGAGCGGCGAGCTCGGCGCGGCCGGCCTCGCTTAGCCGAAGCGCGAGGCGGCGGCGATTGTCGGGATCGGGTGTCCGCTCGATCAGGCCGGCGCGGACCAGAGCGTCGATCGCGCGGCTGATGGTTGGCGCGCCGCGTCCGACGGCGGCGGCGACCTGGTTGAGAGTCGCGGGCTCCGCCTTGCGCACCGCTTCCATGAGCTTGCGGCGAGCGCGCTCGGCCCGTTCGGCCGGTCCGTCGGCCATCCAGTTGCGGGCGATGACGAGAAAGCGCTCGGCAAGGTCCGCGGGTGTTGCTCCCCAGCTCATGAATTGCAGACTAGCAAATGTTTGCGGCTTGGCAATATTGCCGTTAGCAATCCGCCCGTGAACCGAGATCCGGAAACGCAAAAACTGCCCCGCAACGTGTGGATCCTCGGGTTCGTCAGCCTGCTGATGGACCTGTCGAGCGAGATTTATCATGCGCTGCTGCCGGCGTTCATCACGATCACTCTGGGCCTTCCGGCGACGGCGCTGGGGGCGATCGACGGGATTGCGGAGGCGACGGCGAACTTCGCGAAGCTGGGGTCCGGGCGGCTGTCGGACCGGAGCGGACGGCGCAAGCCGTGGATCATCGCTGGCTACGGCCTCGCGGCCTTGTCCAAGCCTTTGTTCCCGCTTGCGTCCGGAGCCGTGGCGCTGATGGGCGCGCGCTTCGCCGACCGCATCGGCAAGGGTATTCGCGGAGCGCCGCGCGACGGGATGATCGCCGACGAGACTCCGCCGGAGATGCGTGGGCGCGCCTTCGGGCTTCGGCAGTCGCTCGATACGGTCGGGGCAATGATCGCGCCGCTCGTGGCGATCGGGCTGATGTATCTGCTGGCGAACGACATCCGGTCGGTATTCTGGATCGCGACCGTTCCGGCGGCGCTGTCCTTCCTGCTGGCATGGCTCGCCCTTCGCGAGCAGCAGCGGGAGAGCGCGCCCAAGCCGCGACCGCTGATGCATGCGTTTCGTGACATCGACAAAGCGACGCGGCGGCTGCTCGCGGTCGGCTTCCTGTTCGCGCTCGCCCGCTTTTCCGAAAGCTTCCTCATCCTGCGCGGAATGGAGGCAGGGCTTTCGGCAGCGCTCTCACCGCTGACGTTGGTGCTGTTCAATCTGGTGTTCGTCGCCTTTGCCTATCCGGCGGGCAGCTTGAGCGACCGGCAAAGCCCGCGCGCGATCCTGATGGTGGGGATTGCGGTGCTGATCGCCGGCAACGTCCTCCTCGCGCAATCGGTCGGCCTGATCGGCCTGGCCGCGGGCGTTGCATTTTGGGGCGCGCACATGGCGCTAACCCAGGGCGTGTTTTCGCGCATGATCGCGGACAGCGCGCCGCCGCAGCTGAAGGCGACCAGCTTCGGTGCATTCTATTTTGTGACTGGGCTGGGCAATTTGCTTGGCAGCCTTGGCGCGGGGTGGATGTGGGACAGGGACGGATCGAGCGCGGCTTTTTACGCGAGCGCCGGGGCGGCGGTGCTCGCGCTTGTGATGTTGAGCCTGCTGGACGACAGCAAAACCCGTTCGTCCTGAGCGGAGCGTAGCGCAGTCGAAAGGCGGTCGCACCAGCGTTTGAGCAGCGCCCTTCGACTTCGCTCAGGACGAACGAAGTATGTGGAGACCCGCGCACGCAACCCAACGGCGGTTGAGGCGTCTGGCCCGCGTGGCACAGCGCGATGGAATCTTCCCGACCTTCTTCCTGTCCGGGTTCGAATGTTCGACATTCGACTGGAAGGACGTCGGCCGCCGCGACGTTTCGGAAGAGCTGAAGCATTACACGCATGCCGACGAGGATTATGCGATGCTTCCGCCGCTCGGCATCGCGGTCGCACGCGAAGGCATTCCCTGGCCGATGGTGGACAAGGGCAATGGCGAATATGACTTTTCGGTCATCGATTGTTTCCTGGAGGCACAAAAGCGCCACTGCGTGCTTCCGATCTGGGACCTGTGCCATTACGGCTATCCGCACGGCCTCGACCCGCTAAGCGACGCCTTCGTCGCGCGCTTCACGGCCTATGCGCGAGCGGCCGCCCGCTATGTCGCCGATCGCGCCCACCACGGCCCGTTGCTATTCACGCCGATGAACGAGCCGACCTTCTGGGGCTATATGGGCGGCGAGTGGGGCTGGGCGGCGCCGTTCGGCAAGGACCGCGAGTTCCGCCGCCGCTTCACCTGCATGCTGGCGCGAGCCGACATTTCGGCGGTGAAGGCGATCCGGACCGACTTTCCGGACGCGCGCTTCGTGCACATCGACCCGTTGATCTGGGTGGTGCCGCCGCGCGACCGGCCGGACCTTGCGGAAGCGGCACATCGCGAAAGCTATGACGATGCCTATATCGCCTGGGACATCATATCCGGACTCAAGCACCCGGAGTTCGGCGGAAGCCCCGAGACGATCGATATACTCGGCTTCAACAATTACAGCTTCGGCCAGATGGAATATCGCGAGCAGGGCCCGCATGCAGCGCTGGAGCCGGACGACGACCGCATCCGGCCGTTGTGCGACCTGCTCGAGGAAGGCTGGGCCAAGTACAAGCGGCCCTGTATCGTCGCCGAGACGTCAGGCCTGAAAGGCGGCCGCCCGGACTGGCTCAACGACATCGTCAACGAAAGTCTCGCGGCGGTGAACCGGGGCGTCGACCTGCACGGGCTGTGCCTCTTCCCCGCCGTCGACATGCGCGACTGGGGCAAGGGCGACTGGTTGCACAACGGCATCGCCGATGTGGAAGAGCTTCCAAGCGGAGCGCTGATGCGGACGCCGTACGTGCCTTATGTCGAATGCCTGCACCGCTGGCAGAAGCGCCTTAACCGGGTGACGAAGCTCGACGACAATCCGTTCGATAGCGCCGTGAACCTGGAAGATATTGCGGTCGCGGCGCGCGAACTTCAACCGATGGCCGACGCCAACTGGTACTGATTGACGCCTTCGCAGGGGCAGCTAGGTTTAACTTCGGGGCAATCGAAGCGACGGATGCTCGGCCGTTGCGGAAAGAATCCGCAACATGTTTTAGACTCGTGCGAGCTAGTCAATGGTCGAGGTGTATTCGATGGCAGTCAATGTCGCATCGGGTTGGAGATCCAAGAGCGCCCTGATGCGCCCACTTTTCTGTGTGCTGGCGGTCGTTGCGGGAGTGCTCGGCTTGGCTTCCTGCGGTTTCACCTCGGGCGAGACCTATCGCTATCGCATCACTGTGGAAGTCGACACCCCGCAGGGCGTGCGCAGCGGATCGAGCGTGTGGGAGACGCGATCGTGGGAGGGCAGCGGGATTCCCGACCGCGGCATCCGGTCTCGCAACCGCGGCGAGGCCGTAGCCGTCGACCTGCCCGGCGGCACCTTGTTCGCGCTGCTTCGGGCGCAGGACATGAACGTCAATTATGTCGATGGCTTGGTGCCGGGACACCTTGATGCGCATCCGCAGCCCGGGGCAGAAGTGGTCAGGGACTGGAAAGAGCGGCAGCGCCTTATTGTAAAGACGAGGCCTGCGTTCGAGCTTTCTCCTGACGAATATCCGCTGCTGGTGCGGTTCCGGGATATCAACAACCCGGCGTCGGTCGAAAAGGTTACGCCGGGGGACTTGGAAGCGAGCTTCGGGCCAGGCGTTCGCCTCAAGCGGATCATGGTTGCCGTAACCGATGATGGTGTGACTACGGGGATCGCGACGCGGCTGCCGTGGCTCGATCATCTCGAAAAATACCGCCGCACCCCGGATAACCCATTCACGAGCCGACTGCCAACGGAAATCGGTAGTCTGCGGCAGAAGGATTAACTCAGTGGATCCTGATCTTTTCTTATCCATACTGTCGTAAATGCGGGGACAGGTGGTCTCTCATTGCCCAGCTTTGACGAAGAAGGACGAGCAACTTCTGTCGTCCGCATCGGAAACGCGCAGATCACAAGCCACCGATTTGGGGGGCTCCTTACGGAGGCCGCCGGCACCGAGTCTCAGTTCTTGACTCGATAGCCGCAGATGATGCCGAGGATGAAGGTGGTGACGATCGCGAGCTGGATTTCGCCCTTGGGATCGACCCAGCCGAAATAGCCGTCGCCCCAACCGACCAGCGCAACGACCATTGCAATCGAAATACCAACCATCAGGGCGTCCTTCGTGCCGTTCGGCGCGCAGGCCGACGGGTGCAGTATGACGCAGAGCGGTAAACAGGCGGTAAAGCTTGCCGGAATCGGGTCGCGGCGGCATAGGGGCCGGCATCCAGCAAAGGCCAAGGGAAACCCCATGAAAGCGCGCGTGTTCGTCACCCTGAAGCCCGGTGTGCTCGATCCGCAGGGCAAGGCGATCCACCATGCGCTCGAGGGGCTCGGCTTCTCCGGAGTCAATGATGTGCGCGCGGGCAAGCTGATCGAACTCGACGTCGCGGACAGCACCAGCGACGACGATATCGCCGAGATGTGCCGCAAGCTGCTGGCCAATACGGTGATCGAGAATTTCAAGATCGAACGGCAGGCGCAGGCGTGAAAACGGCCGTCATCGTCTTTCCAGGTTCCAACTGCGACCGCGACCTTGCGGTGGCGCTGGAGCAGGTGACCGGGCGCGCGCCCGTGATGGTGTGGCACCGCGACAGCGAGCTTCCGGACGGGGTCGACTTCATCGGGGTGCCGGGCGGCTTTTCCTACGGCGATTATCTGCGCTCCGGCGCCATGGCCGCGCGGTCGCCGGTGATGCAGGCGGTGGCCGAGGCAGCGGGCAAGGGCGTGCCGGTGCTGGGCGTGTGCAACGGCTTCCAGATCCTGACCGAGGCCGGGCTGCTCCCCGGAGCGCTGATGCGCAACGCAGAGCTTGCCTATATCTGCCGGCCGGTGCCGCTGATCGTCGAGAACAGCCAGACGCTCTTCACCAACGGCTATGAGCAGGGCGAGGCGATCACCATCCCGATCGCCCACCACGACGGCAATTATCAGGCGGACGAAGCGACCCTCGACCGGCTGGAAGGCGAGGGCAGGGTGGTGTTCCGCTATGGCGAGAAGGTCAACGGCTCGGCGCGCAACATCGCCGGGATCCTCAACGAGAGCGGCAATGTGCTCGGCATGATGCCGCACCCGGAGCGCGCATTCGAGGCCGCGCATGGAAACAGCGACGGGCGGCGGCTGTTCGAAGGCTTGCTGGAGGCGGTCGGCGCATGACGATCGGCGGCGGCTGCCTGTGCGGCGCGGTCCGCTACGAGGCTTCGGCGGAGCCGCTGGCGGTGCGGACGTGCTGGTGCCGGTTGTGCCAGTATCTGGGCGGCGGAACGGCGACGGTGAACGTCTGCTTCGCGACCGACGCGATCAGCTTCACCGGAACGCTGGCCGACTATTCGAACATCGCCGACAGCGGCAACGTCATGCACCGCGGCTTCTGCCCGACCTGCGGGACTCCGGTGACCAGCACCGCGGAAGTGCGGCCGCATTTGACCTTCGTTCGGGCCGGGACACTCGACGATCCCAGCATCGCCGCGCCACAGGCGACGATCTGGACCAATGCGGCGCCGGACTGGGCCTGCATCGACCCCGCGATCCCGAGCTATCCGGAACAGGTGCCGCCGGTCGCCTGACTTTTCCGAAGCTGGTCAGGCACAACCTTCGACATAATTGATGCTCTGGTCGCCGGCGTGAATCACATAGACGCGGCCGTTGCTGCTCGTTTCGAACCGAATTCCGCGCTTTTTCGGCACCGCCCAGTAGGTAAGATACTGCGCCGGAAGCTCCTCATAAAAGTTTGGCTCCACTTTGAGCGCACGTCCGTAGGCGCGACGCACCTGCGAGGAAACGGCGCCCACGCCCATTCCTCTTGCCGTGGTTATTCGGCTGGGCTTGCTGACGGAAATCCTGCCGAGACGGCCGCGTTCGAACAGAAAAGTGAGGCCGGGAAACGAACCAGCGGTCTTTTCCACGCATTCATTTTCGCTGACGATCGCTTCGCCCGAGAGCTTCGCCCGAAGCGATCGAGAGACCTGCGCCTGGCTCATCCCGATCCGCACCGGCCCAAGGCCGTGCGGGCTTAAGTGCCAAGCCTGGAGCTGCGTAGCTGCAAGCAGTGCGCCGACGGCGATAATCATCGCGCGGCTTCCGCCGCCATCGCAAGCAGCTTGCCCCATTCTTCCGCACGCACTGGACAGACCGACAATCGTGATTGCCGGATCAGCTCCATTGCGGCGAGGTCTGGCTCGGCCTTGATTTCGGCGAGCGTGACGGGCCGTTCGAGTGCGCGCACGGGCTCGACGCGGACGGAGACCCAGTTCGGATCCTTGGCGTCGGGCTGGCCTTCGCGGGTTACGCGCATGATGGCGACGACCGCCTTGTCCGACATGCTGTGGTAGAGGAAGGCCTCGTCGCCCGCCTTCATCGCCCGAAGGTGCAGCCGCGCGGCATTGTTGCGCACGCCGTCCCATTCGGTGTCGCCATCGCGCACCAGATCGTCCCAGCTGTAGCTCTCCGGTTCCGATTTCATCAGCCAATAGGCCACGGGCGCCCTCCTCTGCTCGCCGGCTGACTTACGCAGCGATTCGCCGACAGCCAAGTTGAGATATGTTCCGGCGGTTGCGGCGAACCGTTGCATTCCACCGGCGAAGCAAAAGGTTCCATTAACTCATCCCGGTTGAGCCTCGATTCAACGAACCTTGGTTGCGGTGCAACACGCAATAAGTGATTGAGACCTCACGAACTTGAGAGCGAGTGAGCCGCGGGCGCCAGAGGCGCCGGCTCCGGGGCAAGTCGGGGCATCGAGCGCGCGGGCGCTGCGATCCCGCTAGCGACAAAAGGTAGAGAATGATCCGACTTCTGGGCAACCGCGGCGCGTCCGCGGTCACGGCTTTCTTCATGCTTGCGCTGGCCTCCAGCGAGGCCGCTGCCGCTCCGGCCGCGACCAGTGCCGCGCTTGCGGTGCAGGCTCAGGCCGTCCAGACCAGCCAGGTCAGCCTTCCGCAGTCGACGATCGCCGCCAAGGTCGCGTCGACTGTCAGCTCGGCGGTTGCGACCATCGGCGGTTCGGTCGTGCAGCAGGCGCCGGCGCAGTCGGTGACCCTGAAGCTCGCTCCTGAAATCGCGAAGGAAGCCGCCTGGCTCTATCAGAACGGCTGGCCGCTCTATGCTCTGGTCGATCGCTACAAGGCTGGCGCTCCGCTCGACGAGCAGGCGACTTGCATGGCGGTTGCAGTCTACCACGAGGCGCGCGGCGAGAGCCTGGAAGGCCAGCTGGCGGTCGCGCGCGTGGTCATGAACCGTGCGGCGTCGGGCAAATATCCGTCGAGCTGGTGCGGGACCGTCAAGCAGCCGTGGCAATTCTCCTTCGTCAACCCGAAGACCGGTGAATATCCGCGTGTCGACGAGGGTTCGGCGTCGTGGGAAAAGGCCGTGGCGATCACCCGCCTTGCGATCAGCAACGCAGTGCCGACTTTGTCGAATGACGTGCTGTGGTACCATGCGTCCTATGTGGCTCCGTCGTGGGGCCATCGCCTCAACCGCGCCGAGAAGATTGGCACGCACATCTTTTACCGGTCGTAATTCGCTCCGCTCGGCGCGGGCAGTATTCGCTACAGCGTTAATTGGTTCACCGGGGATTCGCATCGCGCGCGATTCGGGCAACCATCCGTCCTGTGGAAAACTTCCGCGGGGCAGGGGCCGGGCGATGCTTAAGATCCTGATTGTCGAAGATGATTCTTCGCTTGCGACGACTCTCAAATATCTCGTCGAGGATAATCCGCGTTATCGCGTCGTTGCGGTTACCGGCGATGCCGAAGCGGCAGTCGCGGCGGCGGAAGAGCATCTTCCGGACCTGGCGCTTGTGGACCTGCATCTCGCGAAAGGAACCACCGGCTTCTCGGTTGCGGTGCGGCTTGGCGACTTCGACGTTCCGTCGCTGTTCGTGACCGGCAAGGCGCCGGGC
Organism: Sphingomicrobium sp.; assembly: GCA_039915925.1. GTDB lineage: Bacteria > Pseudomonadota > Alphaproteobacteria > Sphingomonadales > Sphingomonadaceae > Sphingomicrobium. The sequence continues at coordinate 20,235 of JBDSMG010000001.1, read as the reverse complement.
TTTCCAATGCCGGATCTGGCGCTCGGCTGCCTGCTCAAGCCCTTCACCGCCGAGGAGATCCACCGCGCGTTGGCGATGGCCGAGGACCGGCTGCGCGGGCGTGAGACGCATCGGCCGAAGGTGCCGGCGAACTTCACGATGTATGAAGAGGAGCCGCCGGCCGGCGAGACCAACGAGGGGTTCATTCCGTCGCGTCCCTCGCTTTTCACGCGGATCGAGCACTGGATATCCGGTCACGCGGCCTGAGGATGTTCCACATAACGGGAATCCCTCCCACCTTGTAATGCGCGGAGATTCGCTGCAACATTGGTCTGCGGGGCATGGGGGGATTGTGATGCGATACGGCACGGCTCTGGTTGCAATCATCTTCGTCTGCCTGCCCGCTGAAGCGCGACCGCCACGCCCGCGCACGCCAGCTGCGCCGGTGATCAACAAAATCCCGGGCGCGGTTCCGGACAGCGCCTGGACGCCCTTGTTCAATGGCAAGGATCTGACCGGCTGGACCGCGGCTTATGCGAAGGAGCCTCTCGACGGCCGTCCGGCCTCGGCGCTGTTCGCCGTCGAGAATGGGACTATCCACGCCTATCCGACCGAGCCCGACGGATCGGAGCAGGTCCAGGCGTTCATCGAGACCAACGTCGACTACAAAGACTATCGGATCAGCCTCGAATATAAGTGGGGAACCAAGAAATTTCCGCCACGCATGGACCTCGTCCGCGACGCGGGCCTCGTCTACCACATCTACGAAAATCCGGAGTTCAACTGGCCGCATGGCGTCGAAGCCCAGATCCAGGAGGGCGATACCGGTGACCTGTGGGCGATATCGAGCCTGGCGACGAGCAGCATCCTGCCCGAAACGCAGCGTTACGCGCGGCACGCCGACGGGGGAGTTTCGGTCAGGGTCGGCACCTATGAAGGCTATGAGCGGATCCGCCATGGTGCGCTCAACGAAGTGCCCGGCTGGAACACGCTCGAAGTCATCGTGCGCGGCGACACGTCGACCCACATCGTCAACGGGTTCGTGAACATGCGCACGACCAACCTCAAGAAGTGGGACAGCGCGCGCAAGGCCTGGGTGCCGCTGACCCACGGCAGAATATTGCTGCAGGCCGAATATGCCGAGGTCTATTACCGCAACATCCGCATCCGCCCGCTTACGGCGGAGGAGATGAAAGCGGGTCGGTAGGCGGAAGCGCGGTGGATGCCCCGCGAGGATTCGAACCTCGATAGACGGAATCAGAATCCGTAGTCTTACCATTAGACGACGGGGCAGCGCCGCAGGCGGGCGGGATAGGAACCGGGGCAGGGGCTGTCAACGCCGGGACGGGGCTGGCGCGCGTCCGCGCGGCTTGCGGTCCGACGCCAAACTGTGGTTAAACCGACACAAGTCAGGCACCGGATATCCGGTGGCGAAGAAGAACGGGCGTAGGACATGGCGCAGAGTGCCGCCAGCACGCCGGCACTGCAGCACAGCGAGTCGCTGGAGCGCGGCAGGCCGGGCAAGGACAGGACCCCGCAGCGGCGCCCTCCGCAGCGCCACACCTACGGCGCGATCGATCTTGGGACCAACAATTGCCGGTTGCTGATCGCCAGGCCGGAGCCGGGCGGCTTTACCGTTGTGGACTCCTTCTCGCGCATCGTGCGGCTCGGCCAGGGCCTGTCGCAGAGCAACAAGCTGTCACAGGAGGCGATGGATCGCACGGTTGCTGCGCTCGGCGTCTGCGCCGACAAGCTTAAGCGGCGCAACGTCTCAATCGTGCGTTCGGTGGCCACCGAGGCGTGCCGACGCGCCGAGAATGGGCACGAGTTCATCGACCGCGTCGCCCGCGAAACCGGTATTCTCCTCGACATCATCCCGCAGCAGGAGGAAGCGCGGCTCGCCGTGCTCGGATGCCACAAATTGCTCGAACCAGGCGACGGCGCGGCGCTGATCTTCGACATCGGAGGCGGCTCGACCGAACTTGTGCTGGTCGATCAGGAGGTCGGAACGCCCCGCATCCGCAGCTGGTGGAGCGCGCCTTGGGGCGTTGTCTCGCTGACCGAAAGCGAAGGGCGCGAGGCGATCGAGGGCAAGGACCGGCTCGCCGCCTACAAGCGCATGCGCGAGCGCGCCCGCCATGCCTTCGCGCGCTTCGCCGAGATGTTGCCGGCCGACAAGCAGGACATTCGCCTGCTGGGGACGAGCGGAACGGTGACCACGCTTGCAAGCGTTCACCTCGCGTTGCCCTCCTATGACCGCCGGCAGGTCGATGGCCTGCACGTGCCGATCGAGGCCATGCGCGACATCAGCACGCGGATCGCCGAGATGGACCATGCCGAATGCGCGGCGTTGCCCTGCATCGGGCCCGAGCGCGCGGACCTGGTGGTGGCCGGCTGTGCGATCCTCGAGGCGATCCTTGACATCTGGCCGGCGAAGAACCTGGGCGTCGCCGACCGCGGCATTCGCGAAGGCATATTGCGCTCGCTGATGGCGCGCGATGGGTATGTGCTCTAGCCCATGAAACACATCCGGACCGCCAAGGGGCGCAAGGTGTCGTCGACGCGGTGGCTCGAGCGGCAGCTCAACGATCCCTATGTGAAGCGCGCAAAGGCGGAGAATTACCGCAGCCGCGCCGCTTACAAGCTGATCGAGCTGAACGAGCGCTTCGGTTTCCTCAAGGGTGTGAAGTCGGTCGTCGACCTCGGCATTGCTCCGGGCGGCTGGAGTCAGGTGGTGCGGCGAACGATTTCCGGCGCCAAGGTGGTCGGGATCGATCTGCTGCCGACGGATCCGCTCGACGGAGTCACCATCTTGCAGATGGACTTCATGGACGAACAGGCTCCGGCCCGGCTCAGGGAAGCGCTCGGCGGACCGGCCGACCTGGTGATGTCGGACATGGCCGCGAACACTGTCGGGCATCCGCAGACCGACCATCTGCGCACCATGGCCCTGGTCGAGGCGGGACTGGAGTTCGCGACCGAGATATTGAAGCCGGGCGGGACCTATGTTGCGAAGGTTCTGGCCGGTGGCGCGGACAACAATCTCGTCGCCGAGCTCAAGCGGCATTTCTCGACCGTAAAGCATGCCAAGCCGCCCGCAAGTCGCAAGGACTCAAGCGAATGGTATGTGGTGGCGCAGGGGTTCAAGGGCGTTCAATCGGCCGGCAGCTGACGCTCGAAGCCGAATGCGTCTGCATTTCTTAGCGCTTCGTTAGCCATAGCCATTATCTCACCGTTAGCGGCTCGCCGGTTAATTTCGGTGAATGAAAAACGCAGGCCACATCTCACTCGTGCAGGAAGCCGAATATTGCCGGCTCCAGGCGAAGCATTTCGCGGACAAGCCGGAGGGTCCCTTTCTCATGGGTCTCGCCAAGGCTTTCGACTCCATGGCGGAAGCCAAGCGCCCTTCGGCACCTCGGCACCAACGCTGACGTCTTAGCTTTTGGCGGCGCGCGCGTCGGCGACTGCCTTCTTGAGCGCATCATAGCCGACGGCGCTGTTCATCACCTTGTTGCCGACAACGAACAAAGGTGTGCCGGTGGCGCCGAGCTGGCCGGCGAGTTCGAAGTTGCGCTTGAGCTCGGCTTCGGCGGACGGATCGGTTCCGGCCTGCGGCGGCAGCCCGGCGGCCCTCGCGGCCAAGGTCAGCGTTTCCGGGCTCGGCCGGCCGGCGGCGTAGAGACTATCGTGGAACTGGCGGAAGCGGCCGATTTTCGACGCTGCGAGTGAGAGGCGCGCTGCCGCAACGCTGTCGGCGCCCAGGATCGGGAATTCGCGATAGACGACGCGGAGCTTGGGGTCTTCCGCAACCAGCCGGTCGATGTGCGGATTGCTTGCCCGGCAATAGCCGCACGCATAGTCGAAGAATTCGACAAGCGTGATGTCGGGCTTGTCCGATCCCTTCCACGAGGAACCGAACGGCGTTTCCAGATCCCTGCGATATTGGGCGAGCGTCGGCGCATATTGCTGGTCGCGAAGCGCGTCGGCCGTTTCGACGAGGATGCGCGGGTTGGAGAGCAAGGCCTGACGGACAAGGCGCGGGCCGACCAGTTGCGGAGCGGCGAAGACGAGGACCGCCGCGGTCAGAACCGCACCGGCCACTCCGCCGAGCAGTCCAGCAATGTAGCTCGAACCGCCGCGCGGCGCTGTCGTGGCTTCGCTCACTGTTTCTTGTCGTCCCTGTATCTCTTGTCTTTTTTCGCAAGCTCGGCGCGCGACACCATGGCGATATCCTGGGCGCGAAGATAGTCCGGGGTGCCGACCGGAATTCCCTTCATCGCCATTTGCGCGCTTGCATAGGCAAGCTTCGGCTCGCCTTCGAGATTGTTGCGCTCCGCCGTTGCAAGCAGCGCGCGCGGCTGGTCGCCCTCGCGGTCGTAGATGATCCCGAGCTGATACCAGGCGAACGGGTTCTGGTTGTCGCGGTTCACGGCCGCTTTGAGCACGGTCTTCGCCTCGGCCATATTCTGCGGCGTTTCGGTGGCCACGAGAGCATGGCCGAGCATCGCGGCGATCAGCGGCGAATTGCCCGACATCTGGACCGCCCGGCGCAGCGGCGCGATGGCTTCGGCAGGGCGGTCGGTCTCGAGCAGCACCTGGCCTTTGAGCTCCAGAAAATATGGATCGTCCGGCTGTGCCTTGAGCAACGCCTCCGTCTCCGACATCGCTTTGTCGGCGTAGGAGCCGACATGGTAGGCATAGGCGCGTGCATAATGGGCCGGAATGCTCTGGTCGCTTTCCGGATAGCGGGTAGTGGCGAGCTTCGGGTCAACGAAGCCGAGCAGCTTGGCTTTGACGCGCTCGAACCGTGCTTCCAGCTTCGGATCGACCGCGCGGTTCCAGGCCGGATCCTTCATGTAGATTTGCTCGAGAGCCTGAATGCGCTCGCTCGAAAGCGGGTGCGTGCGCTGATAGCTGTCCTTGGAATAGATCGCGAGGCGATACTCCTGGTTGCCGAGCTTCTTGAAGAAGTCGAGGCTGCCCTTGCCGCTGATTCCGGCTGCCGAAAGATATTTGGCGCCGGCGGAATCCGCCGAGCTTTCCTGAGCGCGGGTGAAGGACAGGAAGCTGCCCATCGCGACCTGCTGGCCGAGCGCCATGATGCCCATTCCTGCCTCGCCAGCGCCCGCCGCCATGGCCAGCGCGCCGAGCACGAGCGTTGCGATGTTGAGCTTGGTCGCGGCGCCTTCACCGTCACCCATGCGGATGGAATGGCCGCCCGCGACGTGGCCAAGCTCGTGCGCAATGACGCCCTGGAGCTGGTTCACATTGTCGGCGGCGGTCAGCAGCCCGGACTGGATATAGACCGTCTGTCCGGTCGCGACGAACGCGTTGATCTCCGGGTCGTTGAGCAGGACGACGTTGACATTTTTCGGATCCAGCCCGGCCGCCTTGACCAGGGGCGCGGACACGTCCCTGAACAGGGCTTCGGTCTCGGTATCGCGAAGAACCGACTGGGCAGCCGCGGGCTGCGCCGCCGCGAAGATCGCCAGCAGCGCAAGCATCAGCATCCGCATTAGACGGGACAGCGAAAAGCTCATGCCGCCGCTTCCCACCGCACGGCTGAACCGCGGATGAAAGACGGCGGCGCGAGCCATGCCGGAGCGATCAGCCGAAGGTGCGTTGCCACCATCCGCCGCGGCGGGGTTCGTCGCTGTTTTCCCCATTCGACTCAGCCGCATCATTATCGGCGGCCGGGACCGGAGATGGTTCCTCGGCAACCGGTTCGGCCGCCGTGTCCGCCTTTTTCGAGCGGCGCTTGCGAGCGGGTTTTTCCGGAGCTGCTTCTGCGACCGGCTCGGGCTCGGGAGCAGGCGCCGATTCGGTCACCCGAGCGGCGTCGGCGGCTTCCTTGGCGCGTGCACGCGGGCGACGGCGCGTTTTCGGCTTCGCCTCCTCTGCAGCTTCCACGGCGGCGATCGGCGGCTCTTCAGCGAGCGGTGTCTCGACCATCGGGGAGCTGTCGGGCTCGACTTCGGCGGGCTGCTCGCTGCCTTCGTCCACTGTCCGATCGGTCGACTTGCGGCCACCGCGGCGGCGGCGGCGCGGCCGTTCCTCGCCTTCCTCGCGCGCAGGTGCTTCCTCGGTTGGCTGAGCGGCTTCGACGGGCAGCTCACCAGCCTCTAACTGTTCGCCTTCCTGTTGCGGCTGGAGATCGTCGCCACCTTCGCGACGCGAGCGGCCACGGCCCCCACGGCGGCGGCGGCGCCGGCGGCGGCTTCCGCCTTCACCTTCTTCGCCTTGCTCACCATGATTGCGCTCGCCACGACCGCGCTCGCCGCGAGCATTGCGATCGCCGCGCCCACGGTCCGAACGCTCTTCAGCTTCTTCTTCCTCGAACTCTTCCTCTTCCTCGGCCTCGAGCGCGAGGTCGAGCGATGCGTCGTCTTCCTCTTCCTCGACCGGAGCTGCAATCTGCTGGCGCGGCTGGGCGACCGGACGCGGGCCGGAGCTTTCGACGCTCATCCGAGCGCCTTCGAGGCTATCGTCGACGGCGACTTCGACGAACACGCCGTAGCGGGCCTCGATGTCGGCCAACTCGGCGCGCTTCCTATTGAGGACGTAGACCGCTGCTTCACGGCCAGCGCGCAGAACGATTCGTTCGCCGCGGCCTCGCGTTGCCTCGTCCTCGATCATGCGCAGAGCGGACAGGCCAGCCGAAGATGCGGTGCGCATCAGTCCGGTGCCTTCGCAATGCGCGCAGGTCTTGGTCGAGGCTTCGAGAACGCCGGTGCGCAAGCGCTGGCGGCTCATTTCCATCAGGCCGAAGCTGGATATCCGTCCAACCTGGATTCGGGCGCGGTCGTTCTTGAGCGCATCCTTCATCGCCTTTTCGACCTTACGGACGTGGCTTGACTGCTCCATGTCGATGAAGTCGATCACGACCAGGCCGGCCATGTCACGCAGGCGCAGTTGGCGCGCGATCTCTGCGGCGGCTTCGAGGTTGGTCGCGAATGCGGTCTGCTCGATATTATGTTCGCGCGTCGAGCGGCCGGAGTTGATGTCGATCGAGACCAAGGCTTCGGTCGGATTGATGACGAGATAGCCGCCGGACTTCAGCTGGACGACCGGCTGGTACATCGCGCTGAGCTGGTCCTCGACGCCATGGCGCTGGAACATGGGCGTGGATTCGCTGTGCAGCTTCACGCGACGGACGTGGCTTGGCATCAGCAGCTTCATGTAGCCGCGAGCCGCCTTATAGCCTTCGTCGCCCTCGACCAGCACCTCGTCGATCTCGCGATGGTAGAGGTCGCGGATGGCGCGCTTCACGAGATCGCTGTCGCGATAGATGAGGGCGGGCGCGCTGCTCGCGAGCGTCTTCTCGCGGATCTCATCCCACAGGCGGGCAAGATAGTCGAAGTCGCGCTTGATCTCGACCTTGGTGCGCGACAGGCCGGCGGTGCGCACGATCAGGCCCATGGTCGAGGGAAGCTTGAGATCGGCCATGATCGACTTCAGCCGCTTGCGGTCGGAGCCGTTCGAGATTTTCCGGCTGATTCCGCCGCCGTGCGACGTGTTGGGCATCAGCACGCAATAGCGGCCGGCGAGGCTGAGATAAGTGGTCAGCGCGGCGCCCTTGTTGCCGCGCTCTTCCTTGACGACCTGGACCAACAGCACCTGGCGGCGCTGGATGACGTCCTGGATCTTGTAGCGGCGGCGCAGGTTCTGGCGCTTCTTGCGAAGCTCGTCGGCAGCGCTTTCGTCCACCGGCGAGCGCGACGAACCGGTGCCGGTTTCGGTGGCTTCGCCATCCTCGTCGTGATGGTCTTCCTCGCCATGGTCTTCGGCGTGATAATCATCGTCATGCTCGTCGGCATGATCGTCCTCTGCCTCCGACGAGCGCTCGTCGGAATCGTCGTCGGCGTCAAATTCGGCGGCGCGAAGGCGTTCTTCCTCGGCGGCATGCTCCGCCTCTTCGCGCAGAAGCGCGTCGCGGTCGGCCTTCGGGATCTGATAATAATCCGGGTGGATTTCGCTGAAGGCGAGGAAGCCGTGGCGGTTTCCGCCATAGTCGATGAAGGCCGCCTGCAGCGACGGTTCGACCCGGGTTACCTTGGCGAGGTAGATATTGCCTTTGAGCTGCTTGTGCTCCGCGGATTCGAAATCGAATTCTTCGATCCGGTTACCTTTGACGACTGCAACCCGGGTCTCCTCCGGGTGGCGCGCGTCGATCAGCATGCGCATTGTCATTGAATATTCTCCGGGCGCGCGATGCAAACCGTTGTGAGCGGCGGCGCGCCATGATTAAGGCCAGGGCCGCCGGCAATTGGCCGGCGGCGGTGGCGGGACGTTCGGAAGATGCCTCTGCTGCACTGGCCATCCCCGGGATTTGCGCGGGGAACACGCCCGTCGGCTCTTCAAAGAGCGGACGATAGGCGTTCTGTGGCGTCATGCAGCGTCAACCTTGTGAGCCGCGTTCCTTGCATTGGTCGCGGCATTTTCGCCGGCGAAAAACCGGGAATGGCTTGGGTTAGCACCGCCGCGCAGGCGCCGCAACCATCGCCGCTCTCCTCCGTAAAGGGCTTCGAGGATAATAAGGCGTTAACCATATTGCCGTGATAGGAAGCAGTGAGGCAGGGTGGCGCGTGAAGTTGAAACGATCAAGGCAGCTTGAATGGGGGGTTGGAGGCGCCGCCCTCGCGCTGCTGTGCGCCGTCGCGGTCATTGCCAGCACACGCGGCAGTTCAGGGGCTGAAGCAAGCCAGCCAGTTTCGCTGGGAGAAGCGCGGTCGGCAAGCCTTACCGTCAACCTCGCGCCAGCGGTAGCCGACAAGATATACGGAGCCTCGCAGGCCGCTGGACGGCCGATCGTCGTGATCGACGCCGGGCACGGCGGACGCGATCCCGGGGCGACTAGCGTCTCCGGTGAAGCCACGGAAAAGGATCTCACGCTGGAACTCGCCCGAGACCTCCGCGACGCGCTGGTCAAGCGCGGTCGCGTGCGGGTTGCGATGACGAGGGACGGCGACGCCTACATGCCGCTGGACGACCGTGCCGCGGTGGCTCGGCGGCTCGGTGCAAGCCTGTTCCTGTCGCTGCACATGGACAGTGCGCCGAATCCACTCGCGCGCGGAGCGACCGTCTATTCGCTGTCCGACGTCGCTTCGGATGCCGAGGCTGAGCGGCTCGCCCGCTCGCAGAACTCCAGCAGCGGTCCGGCCGGCCCCTCTGACGGATCGGTTCAGGCGGTGCTGGCCGAGCTTGCAACGCGCGATCAGATGAATGCGTCGGCCGACCTGGCTGCCCGTCTGGTTCGCAAGGCGGCGGGGCGGGTCGAGTTGCGGCCGGAGCCGCACCGCTTCGCTGCATTTCATGTGCTTGGCAGTTCCGGAACCGCCGCGGTTCTGTTCGAGGCGGGATATCTCAGCAACGTCGACGACGAGGCGCTGCTGCGCTCGCCGGAGCATCGTTCCGCGATCGTGCTTGCGCTTGCGCAGGCGGTCGAAGCGGACATCGCCGCGCGCAACCATCGCTGATCTGCCTTTGCGCTGCTGATCGAAGCGGCTAGATGCTTGCCGCAGATGAATCTCCGAACCTTGCCGCTGTCGAACATCCAATGGCCCGATCTCGTCGCGTTCAACGCGCGGGTGCACGAGCGGCTCGACCCGTGGTTCGCGCGGCGCTGGGTGCGGGGTCTTGCCTGGGCAATGCTCGCCGGCTTGCTCGTGGTGTCGGCGGCCTGGGCCTATTTCGCATCGACCATCCCGTCTTCGGAGAAGCTGCTCGCACTGCAGTTGCCTTTGCCGACGAACGTTCGCGGCTATGACGGCAATCCGGTCCAGACCTTCGCCCGCGAACGGCGCGTGGAGCTTGCCTATGATGAATATCCGCCGCTGGTCGTGCACGCCTTCATTTCGGCCGAGGACAAGACTTTCTTCCGGCACGGCGGAATCGACTATCCGGGTCTGGTCGGCGCCGTGTTCGATTTCACCCGCAAGAGCGTCAGCGGCGGGCGCGCGCGGGGCGGATCGACGATCACACAGCAGGTCGCGAAGGCGCTGCTGCAGGACAATAGCTATTCCATCACCCGCAAGGTCCGCGAGGCTATCCTTGCGTTCCGCCTGGAATCGACGCTGAGCAAGGAGCAGATCCTCGAACTCTACCTCAACCAGATCTTCCTCGGCAGAAACGCTTATGGTGTGCAAGCCGCGAGCCGCGCCTATTTCGACAAGGACGTCTCCGACCTGACGGTGTCCGAGGCAGCCTATCTCGCCGTGCTTCCCAAGGCGCCGTCCAACTATGATCCCGAGCGCGCGACGGCACGGGCGCTCGGCCGCCGCAACTATGTGCTGCGGGAGATGGAAAAGAACGGCTACATCACCGCCGATCAGCATGCCACGGCCGCCGCCGCACCGCTCGGCACCATCCGCTACGGCAGCAACGCCAAGTTCCGCGAGATGGGCGGATATTTCATGGAGGAAGTTCGCCGCACGCTGATGAAGCGGTTCGGAGACGACTCCAAGGCGGGACCCAACAGCGTCTATGCCGGCGGCCTGTGGGTCCGCACCTCGATGGTGCCGCTGATGCAGGATGCCGCTGCCGAAGCTTTGCGCGAGGGGCTCGCTAATTATGACGGAGGGCGCGGTTGGCGCGATCTCGGGCTTAGCGTCGATGTTTCGAAGAACTGGGCGGCGCAGCTCGACCGGGCTCCCGTCGGCGCTGGTTTCACCGACTGGCGCAAGGCCGTGGTGTTGTCGAAGGCCGATGGCGTTGCTCAGATCGGCTTCAGCGACGAATCACAGGGCGAGCTTCCGGCGTCCGGCGCTCAGCAGCCCAAGCGCGGGGTCGGCGGCGCGGCCTTCACTTACCTGAAGCCGGGCATGATCATCATCGTCAAAAAGAACGGCTCGAGCAGCTATGCGCTTCGCTCGATTCCGGAAGTCGGCGGCGGGTTCGTGTCGGAGGAAGTCCGCACCGGCCGCGTGCTTGCGATGCAGGGCGGGTTCGACGTGATCGGGTCGAGCTACAACCGCGCGACCCAGGCGCTCCGCCAGCCGGGATCGACCTTCAAGCCGATCGTGTACGAGACCGCGCTGGAGAACGGAATGACACCGGCCTCGATCATCGTCGATGGGCCATTCTGCGTTTGGCAGGGCGCCGGCTTGGGTAATAAGTGCTTCGTGAATTTCGGGGGCGGATATGCCGGGCCGAAGACGATGCGTTGGGGCGTCGAGCAGTCGCGCAACCTGATGACGGTGCGGGCCGCGTCGGAGACCGGCATGGCCAAGATCACCGACACTGCGCGCCGGCTCGGCGTCGGCGACTATCCCGATTATCTTTCGATCGCGCTTGGAGCCGGCGACACGACCGTCCTTCGCCTGACCAATGCCTACGCGATCCTCGCCAACCACGGGCGCTCGGTAAAGCCGACTCTGATCGACTTCGTTCAGGACCGCAAAGGCAAGGTCATCTACCGCAGCGACACACGCTGCGCGATCATGGAAGGCTGCAATGCGCCCGACTGGGACGGCAAGGCGATGCCACGTCCGCCCTCGCGGACCAAGCAGTTGCTCGATCCGATGGCCGCCTTCCAGATGGTCCACATCATGACCGGAGTGATCGAGCGCGGCACTGCAACCGTGCTTCGCGACCTCAACCGGCCGCTGTTCGGCAAGACCGGGACCACATCGGGCCCGACCAACGTCTGGTTCGTGGGCGGCACGCCGGAGATCGTCGCCGGCGTCTACCTCGGCTACGACCAGCCGCGCAGCCTCGGCGGATATGCGCAGGGCGGCCGGATCGCGGCGCCGATCTTCAAGCAATTTGCTCAGCAGGCCTTTGCTGGAATGCCGCCGGTGCCGTTCGTCGCTCCCGCCGGTATTCGCTGGGTCCGCGTCGACCGCGCGACCGGCCGCCGGGTGTTCGGAACGTTCCCGACCAAGGAAGATCCCAAGTCGCCGGTGATCTGGGAAGCGTTCCAGCCGCAAACGGAGCCCCGCCGGTCCTTCCGTCACGGCCGGGGTGCGACAAGCCCGGATGACGAAGAGGATTCGGAAACCTCAACCGTACGCAAAGCCGTGGCGCCGCGCGCCGTGAAGCGACCGCGGCCTGCTCCGCCGATTGCCCAATCACAACCGAGCTTGTCGCCAAGCACTCCCGCGACCTAATAGCAGCGCCAGCCGAACGGGCGGAACCGACAAGGACTTTTCAATGCGCGCCGAAGCGCAAGCTCATATCGACCAGATCAATGCCGCGACCGCCTTGCTCCGCCGCTTCCTCGACTGGGACCGGGCCAAGCGCAGGCTTGAGGAGTTGAACGCGAAGGTCGAGGACAGCAGCCTGTGGGACGATCCCAAGGCCGCGCAGGAGGTCATGCGCGAGCGGCAGCGGCTAGAGAAGGCAATGGGCGCCACGACTGCCATCGAATCCGAACTTGCCGACACTGTCGAGCTGATCGAAATGGCCGAAGCGGAAGGCGATACCGGGCTGGTTGACGACGGTGTGACCGCCTTGGCGGAACTCGCCGAGCGCGCCGAGCGCGACAAGGTCGCGGCTCTGCTCGCAGGGGAGGCGGACGCCAACAACAGCTATATCGAGATCAACGCGGGTGCCGGGGGCACCGAGAGTCAGGATTGGGCAGAGATGCTGCTGCGCATGTACACGCGCTGGGGCGAGCGGCACGGAATGAAGGTGGAACTGGTCGATCATCATTCGGGCGAGCAGGCCGGCATCAAGTCGGCTACCATCCTGCTCAACGGCGAGAATGCCTACGGTTATGCGAAGACCGAGAGCGGCGTGCACCGGCTGGTGCGGATCAGCCCGTACGACAGCTCCGCCCGCCGCCACACGAGCTTTTCGAGCGTGTGGGTCTATCCCGAGGTCGACGACGACATCGACATCGAAATCAACGAGAGCGAGCTGCGCATCGACACCTACCGCGCGAGCGGTGCTGGCGGACAGCACGTCAACACGACCGACAGCGCGGTTCGCATCACGCACATTCCAACCAACATCGTCGTCGCCTGCCAGAACCAGCGATCGCAGCACAAGAATCGCGCGGAGGCGATGAAGCAGCTGAAGGCGCGCCTGTACGAGGCTGAGCTGCAGAAGCGCGAAGCCGAATCCGATGCCCAGAACGCGAGCAAGACCGACATCGGCTGGGGCCACCAGATCCGATCCTACGTGCTGCAGCCCTATCAGCTGGTGAAGGACCTGCGCACCGGCGTGACCTCGACCAGCCCCGGCGACGTGCTCGACGGCGACCTCGACCGGTTCATGGCGGCAGCTTTGTCGCAGCGGGTGACCGGCGAGAAGGTCGAAGTGGAAGACGTCGATTAGAGCCGCGCTCGTCCGGCCAGCGCTTTGGTTGTGCGGCACGCTCGCGCTGGCATCGTGCCAGGCCGAGCCGCAGCAGCCGACGTTCCCCAAGGCACACCGCGACGTCGCTGCAATCGTCGGCGACAGCTTCTCGACAGAGGATGCGCGCGACCGGCTCGGCGAATTCGATGAGGTGATCGCGCTTGCGGGGGTCGGGCCGGGCATGTGGGTCGCCGACGTCGGGGCAGGCGAGGGCTATTATACGGTGCGGCTTGCGCCCGCCGTGGGCCGCAAGGGGCGCGTCCTTGCCGAGGACATCATGCCGGAGGTGCGGGCGCGGCTGCTCGACCGCGTGCAGCGAGAGCAGCTCGACAATGTCGCGGTAAGGCTCGGCAAACCTGCGGATCCGATGCTTCCGCCGCATTCATTCGATCGCGTTTTCCTGGTTCACATGTATCACGAGGTGGAGGAGCCCTATGAGTTCCTGTGGAACATGCGCGAGGGACTATAAAGGCCGGAGGGCAGGTGATCGTCGTCGATGCCAACCGTCCGACCCGGCGCCATGGCATCCCGCCCAAGCTGCTTCAGTGCGAATTCGCATCGGTCGGACTGAAGCCAGTTGCGAGCCGGATGCTGACAGGCGGTGAGTCCTACTTCATGGCTTTCACGATTGCCGGGCCGCGCCCGCAGCCGACGGACATCAAGGGCTGCAAGGCTTAGCTTTGTTCGGCGGGTAAAGGGGCCTGCGGCCGGCCGTCCGGGGGGGCTCAAAGAAGGCCGATACGCCGCAGGCTAGTACACTCGGTCCCGGCGAAAATCAGATGGTCCAAAACGGTGCAATTTATGGCTTCGACCGCGGAGGCGAGGCGCCGTGTGGCCATGCAATCCGAATCGCTGGGGGTCGGATCTCCGCTCGGGTGGTTGTGCGCGAGAACGATTCCGGCACTTCCGTGAAAGGCTGCATCCGAGATGATCTCGCGGAACGGGAATTCGCCGCCGCGCTCGTCGCCCGCGTGCTGGGAGACGTGAACGCAGCGGGATTCCCGGTCGACATGGGCGACGAACAGGGTTTCAAGGGCCGGATCGCGATCGAGCAGGCAGCCGGCAAAGAAGGATTTCGCGGCCTCAAGTTGGTTGAGCCGGACGGCGCTCGTGGCATGCTGGAAATGCATGAGGCAAATGTAGGGAAGTGCGGCTCCCGAGACGAACGCAAGCTGATCCATTTTCGATGAATCCCGCGCGCGCGAAAGCGGTGCTGGCCGGAGGGCTTCCCGGTCGATGGCGCGTTGAGTTTCCGCGCTCGCGCACTAGGGTTGGCGCATGCGCCAATATCTCGATCTCATGCAGTTGATCCTCGACCAGGGAGTCGAGCAGATGGACCGGACCTGCACCGGCACGCTCTCGCAATTCGGTGCGCAGATGCGGTTCGACCTTGCGGACGGCTTTCCGCTGCTCACGACCAAGAAATTGCATCTGAGGTCGATCATCGTCGAACTGCTTTGGTTCCTGCGGGGCGACACCAACATCGCCTGGCTTAAGGAGCGGAACGTCCGCATCTGGGACGAATGGGCGGACGAGCAGGGGGATCTCGGCCCAGTCTACGGCAAGCAGTGGCGCGACTGGGAGGGCGCGGACGGCCGCCATATCGACCAGATTTCCGACCTAGTGACGCTGATCAAGCGCGATCCGTCTTCACGGCGGCAGATCGTGACCGCGTGGAACCCGGGCGAGATCCAGAAGATGGCACTGGCGCCGTGCCATTGCCTGTTCCAGACCCAGGTGGCCGCGGGCCGGCTCAATCTGCAGCTTTACCAGCGCAGTGCCGACCTGTTCCTTGGTGTCCCCTTCAACATCGCCAGCTATGCCTTGCTGACGCACATGCTCGCGCGGGAATGCGGTCTGGAGCCGGGAACCTTCGTGTGGACGGGCGGGGACGTTCATCTCTACTCGAACCACCTCGAACAGGCGCGGCTGCAGCTATCGCGTGAGCCGCGCTCGCTACCGAAGCTGATCCTCAAGGATCGGGGCCAGTCGTTGTTCGACTACGACCCCGAGGACTTTGCGTTCGAGGCTTATGAGCCGCATCCGCACATTGCCGCGCCGGTTGCGGTGTGACCTTGCGACCAGCCGCAATAAAATAACGGTAGCGTTATGGACCCTCTGGCGCGTTCTGGCGTTCGATTCAGCTGTCAGACAGGAGAAATTTCGATGTTACGCAAGCTGATGACTGTGGTGGTAATCGGCGGCTCGCTCGCCGTTGCCGCCTGCAACACCGTTCGCGGTGCCGCAGCCGATGTGAACTCGGCTGCCAACGCGGTCGACAAGGCCACCTGATTACGGCCATGGTCATCCGCCTTTAAGTGGAGGAATGACCATGGTTCGTAAGCTGGTGATACTCGCCGTCATTGGCGGTGCTTTGGCTCTTGCCGCCTGCAACACGGTTCGTGGTGCAGCGGCGGATCTCAATTCCGCGGCGAATGCGACGGAGAGTGCGATCAAGCGCTAGGCTGCTCGTTCGAGCAGAAGGAAGCCCCGCCGGGAGCGATCCCGACGGGGCCTTTTTGCTGGAGCTTGCGTTCATCTTTTGGAACGTGCGCTACCGACCCATTGCGGATATTTGGAGTTTCTAGCGGCTAGACTCCGAGGTAACCCAGTGGATGGCTTTCGCGCACTCGCGCTTGCCACTCGGGAAGCCCAGCGGCCCAAATGCGCTCAATCCGCCGTTCAGCCTTGGCAATGTTTTCTGCGGAGGCCCTCTCTGCACCCTTCACCGAGCGCAGGTGGCCACGCTGCAGAGTAAGCGATTTACGCCAAAGCTCCTCTGATCCCCAGTCAGTCATAATCCCACTCACGCTGGCTTTGTCTTCGATGGCGTCTTAGCATGAATGTCTCCTTTCGACCCATTGCGGGCATTCCGTGCTCAGAGACTGCGTGTCCGCTAGGGCGCAGTAGAATCACAATCGCCGGGTTCATGGAGAGGATCAGGCAGGCGCTTGGCGGTAATCACCTTATCGACGATGATCCTGTAAGCCGATGGATCATCGCGCGGTAAGACGTTGCGTCTGCCAACGAACTCGACTTCAAACTTGCGCGGGCATGCCCACCGGGAGGGCCACGGCAGTGATTGTCCGACGAGTTCGGCACAATTGCGCCTTGTCTCGACGCAATCTGGTTTGCCTATAGGCGTGAAGAATGATCCCTCGAACTCCACCTGCCACGTTCCTCGGAATCGCCTGGGCGCCGTAATCCTTTGGCATTCGGCTTCGTGCTTCGGTTCGATACCGACACCAATCTTGAGAGCGCATGGACCCTTGGTCACTGCGATAAAGTCGTAATCCTCCTCGGCTATCGTGGGCACATCCGTGGCTGCAATCTGGAGCGCACCAGCAACAAGCATGCTGAGATGACTGAAAGGGCCAACGAACTCCATCGGAGCAGCGTAACGCTAGCGGTAGCCGGTGCGCAATGTCTGCTTTCCACCCATTGCGGACATTCCTCATTGGATTAAGATCACAAGATGCGATCAGTCACGCTCATGTCGATTTTCGTGAGCATCGCGACTCCGTTCGGAAATCCTCATGGTGTAGCGCCATCCAAATCGGCCGTTGTCGGGGATTGGGAGGAGGAGCCCGGCACTTGCGAGGGAGATAATGGCATTTCCTATGACGCGAACGGGCGTTTCTTTGGCTATGATTACGAAGGTCGGTGGAAGCTAAACGGCGAAACTCTCACAACTATCATCACGAAACGTATGGGTCCGGACGAGAAATGGCGGAGGCTGACAACGCCGGAACGAGGTGTCAGCACGATTGTCGCGTTGACGCGTGAGCGCATGGTTGAGCGCGAGACGAACGGATCGCTGCGTCACCTTCATCGCTGCCGTTGATCACGCCGACACGACATTGCGATCGAAGGTCCGCTTTCCACCCGTTGCGGACATTAGCGGCTGCTCTTGCGCCGTACGCGCGAGGTTCTTCCCCAGCACTCATGAAAAAGGCCGCCGCCCATGGTGGGCAACGGCCTTTTCATTAGCACTGAAGCTCAAGCTTAGGCTTCGGAGTCCTGCAGATAGTCGCCGGCGTCGGCGTCGGTGCCGGTACCGCTGGTCACGACTTCACCCAAGGGGTCGTCGCCGGTGCCGGTATCATCCCGCGGCGAGCGGGCGAGTTCGGCGGCGCGAAGCTCCTCGGCCGAGTCCGGAGCGACCAGAGTCGCTTCCGCCATCCGTCGCTGCGCCGCACGAAGCGCGGTGTCGCGGCTGGAGGCGGCGACCCGCATCCGGTTCATGCCCGCGCCGGTACCCGCCGGGATCAGGCGGCCGACGATGACATTTTCCTTAAGGCCGTTGAGCGTGTCGATCTTGCCCTGAACCGAGGCTTCGGTGAGGACTCGGGTCGTCTCCTGGAAGGAAGCCGCCGAGATGAAGCTGCGGGTCTGCAGGCTGGCCTTGGTGATGCCGAGCAGCACCGGCTTGCCTTCCGCGGGCTTCTTGCCCTTGCCGAGCTTGGCGTTAAGCTCGTCCATCTCCTCGCGGTCGACCTGTTCGCCGGCCAGGAGGGTGGTGTCGGCGCCGTCGGTGATCTCGACCTTCTGCAGCATCTGGCGAACGATCACCTCGATGTGCTTGTCGTTGATCTTCACGCCCTGCAGTCGATAGACCTCCTGGATCTCGCTGACGAGATATTCGGCAAGCGCCACGACGCCGAGCACTTCCAGGATGTCGTGCGGATCGGGTGAGCCGCCGACGAGATTGTCGCCGCGCTTCACATAATCGCCTTCCTGGACGTCGATCACCTTCGACTTCGGAACCAGATATTCGACGGCTTCCGAACCGTCGTCGGGAACGATCGCGATCTTGCGCTTGGCCTTGTAATCCTTGCGGAACGAGACCTTGCCCGAGATCTTGGCGATGATCGCATTCTCCTTGGGCTTGCGCGCTTCGAACAGCTCGGCGACGCGCGGCAGACCGCCGGTGATGTCGCGCGTACGGGCGGCTTCCCGCGGCATACGGGCGAGCACTTCGCCGGCTTCGACCTGCTGGCCGTCATCGATGGCGACGATGGCACCCGGAGCCATGCGATAGACGCCCGCGTCCGACGCATCCGCACCCGTCAGGGTGAGGCGCGGCGCAAGCGTGTCCTTCTTCGATTTGGCCATGTCGTCGGTGACCACGCGCTGGGCGATGCCGGTCGATTCATCGACCTGTTCCGTCATCGTGCGGTTTTCGACGAGATCCTGATACTTAACCGTACCGGCGCGCTCGGTGATGACCGGGCTGAACGAGGGATCCCACTCAGCGATACGGTCGCCGCGGCTGACGATATGTCCACTGTCGCACAACAGGTGCGCGCCATAAGGCACGCGGTGCGTCGACAATTCGCGTCCGTCCATGTCGAGGATCGCGATTTCGCCCGAGCGCGACAGCGAGATGTGCCGTCCGCGCGGATCGGTGATCGTCGGCATGTCGCGGAACTCGATTGTGCCGTCGACCGGCGCTTCCAGGTTCGACTGCTCGTTGAGCTGCGCCGCGCCGCCGATGTGGAAGGTCCGCATCGTCAGCTGGGTGCCCGGCTCACCGATCGACTGAGCGGCGATGACTCCGACCGCCTCGCCGATGTTGACCGGCGTACCGCGGGCGAGATCGCGCCCGTAGCACTTGCCGCACACGCCCTGCTTGGATGCGCACACCAGAGGCGAGCGAATCTTGACGCCTTGGACGGCAAGTTCCTCGATCTTCGCGACCATCGCTTCGTCGAGCAGCGTGCCTTCGGGAATGAAGACATCGCCGGTCTTGGCGTCGACCAGATCTTCGGCCGTGGTGCGGCCCAGAATGCGGTCGGCAAGTGACGCGATGACCGCGCCGCCCTGGATGATTGCGCGCATTTCGAGCGCGTGCTCGGTGCCGCAATCTTCCTCGATGATCACCGCGTCCTGCGACACGTCGACCAGACGGCGGGTCAGGTAACCCGAGTTCGCCGTCTTGAGCGCCGTATCGGCAAGACCCTTGCGGGCGCCGTGGGTCGAGTTGAAATATTCAAGGACAGTCAGGCCTTCCTTGAAGTTCGAGATGATCGGTGTTTCGATGATCTCGCCCGACGGCTTGGCCATCAGGCCGCGCATGCCGGCAAGCTGCTTGATCTGAGCCTGCGAACCACGAGCGCCCGAGTGGGCCATCATGTAGATCGAATTGACATCGGCTTCGCGGCCGTCGGGACCCTTCGGAGTGGCGGAGATTTCCTTCATCATCTCCTGCGCCACGCGGTCGCCGCAACGCGACCAGGCATCGATCACCTTGTTGTACTTTTCCTGCTGGGTGATCAGGCCGTCCTGATACTGCTGCTCATAATCCTTCACGAGCGCGCGGGTTTCCTCGACCAGGGGAACCTTGGCCGCGGGAATGACCATGTCGTCCTTGCCGAACGAAATGCCGGCCTTGAAGGCGTGGCGGAAGCCAAGCGCCATGATCGCGTCAGCGAACAGCACCGTCTCCTTCTGGCCGGTGTGGCGATAGACGGTGTCGATGACGTCGCCGATCTCCTTCTTGGTCAGCAGGCGGTTGACGGTTTCGAACGGTACCTTGTGGCTCTTCGGCAGAGTCTCGCCGAGCAGCATCCGGCCGGCGGTCGTCTCAAAGCGCTTCATATATTGCTTGCCGGCCTCGTCCGTCTGGGGAACGCGGCTGACGATCTTCGAATGCAGGGTGACCGCGCCGGCGGCGATGGCCTGGTGGACCTCCGCCATATCGGCGAGCATCATGCCCTGGCCCGGCTCACCATCCTTCTCGATCGACAGATAGTATAGCCCCAGCACCATGTCCTGCGACGGAACGATGATGGGCTTGCCGTTGGCGGGCGACAGGATGTTGTTCGTGCTCATCATCAGCACGCGCGCTTCCAGCTGCGCCTCGAGGCTCAGCGGAACGTGCACGGCCATCTGGTCGCCGTCGAAGTCGGCGTTGAAGGCGGCGCAAACCAGCGGGTGAAGCTGGATCGCCTTGCC
>JBDSMG010000057.1:0-32722 GCA_039915925.1 Sphingomicrobium sp. | reverse complement strand
GTGAGATGAACGACGGTACGGACGACGGCGGCCCGGCTCAAAGCGGGCCGGAACGACGATTTGCGCTTTCGGATGCGAAATGTCGGGGCCTGCTCGAAGCGGTACCTGATGCGACGGTGGTCCGGCTGCGCGCGCGCGATGTCGCAGAGCGGCTCGCCGCTTATTCGGCTGACGGTCAGCTGGAAACCGACTTGACCTGGCTATGGAACGACGCGGGTCACATCATTCAGGAAGTCGCAACCGCCCATTTCGGAGACAGTACGGGCAAATTCCAGCATAGCTTGTACAATTGCGGGGTGGATGAGCACTGGGTTCACACGATCGCGCAACAAGGGGTAGAAATTCACGCCAGTATGATGAGCGTGCCGGAGTTCGTTGCTGGCCGCGCGCGCTATACGAGTGACTTGCTGTCCAGGCTGGATCAGCACTTCGCGGATCGCCCAGCCGATCGGGTCCGTGCGCTCGACACGTTCTTCAAAGGGCAGTGCTTCGCTCGCGATATCGTTCTTGCCCAAATTTCGCTGCTCGTGGCGCACGATGCGGCCGAAGCACGCGGCCGCCAGAGTGAGCTTTTCGAGCAGCGTGTGGCCGAGGTGGTCAACACCACAAAACGGCAGTCCAGAACGCTCACGGAGCGCACCCGCACAACCTCCGCTTCGGCTCGCAGCATGATAGTGAAGACGACCGAGGTCGCCGCAGCTGCGGAAAAGTCCGCGGTGGCGATGCGCAATGCAACGCAAACCGCGGCTGGCTTGATCCGCGCTATTGAAGGTGCGCGGAGTGACGTCGAGCTCGCCACTGGGGTTGCAATCCGAGCTGGGGATCAAGCCGAGCAGGCCGTGGAGGTTTCTCGGGCATTGTCCGAACACGTCCAGGCGATTGAATCGATCGTCTCGCTAATTCGGGACATCGCCGGCAAAACCAATCTGCTGGCCCTGAATGCAACCATTGAGGCGGCTCGAGCCGGTGAGGCTGGTCGAGGCTTCGCCGTGGTCGCCCAGGAGGTCAAAAGCCTTGCGACCCAAACAGCACGGGCAACCGACGACATTGGAACCAAAATCAATGCTGTGCAGCAGGCCACACGCGAGACGGTTGAGGCCAATGGTTCGATCCAGCAGACGGTTGACGAAGTCCGGTCGTCGACCGACCGGATTCGCCGGGTGATGGACCTTCAGGCCCAGACGGTCACGATGATTTCAGCGGCTGTGGACGAGACCGCCCTGTCAGCGGATTCGATGAGTTCGACCGTGGCCGTCATCCGTTCCGACACCGAGAACGTCGCGCACGACATCGACGAGGTTGAACTGTGCTTCGGCAGGTTCACTCAGCAAATCTCCGGCCTGCTGAATAGCGGACATTTGGACCGAGAAGGTGAAATCGGCGGGGAGCGGCCTGCTCGATAGCCAGCATGCATTATTCCCCGGAAGAGCCGTTGCTTCACGAACTTGAGCGTCAACGTCCGCAATGGGTCGAACGCAGACATTCGAAATTGGAGTGACGAGAGATCAATGTGGGGAGTTATGTGGGGAAGCTCTCCGTATCTATCAGATTTGTTATTTGATTAGAGTACCATAATGCGCGTGGTACGGTGGACACCCCATCCGCCAGAACGTGCTCGGCTACAGCGGCGCCAACACGATCGTCAGGGGGCCGCGTTCCTGTCCTCGCCTTTCCTCCCGCGGCGCCGGGAGCAAGCGGACAAGTCCTTTGCCTGATGGACAGGCTGGAGCCGAGGCCTCGGCCGTGAACTCCACAGGCGCTCCAATCTCAAGCGAGACCAGGCCTCCGTCGGCGCTCGGCGACCAGGCAACACCGCTTTCGAGCGCGGTCACACTGTACGCACCCGTCGCACTGTTGGTCCAAAGGCAGAATATATTGGGCTGGCTGTCGTTCGCGGCGGCCAGCGGCGCTGCTTCGAGGCGGGCCGTCACCGAGACGGTGATCAGCGCGCTTGTCCGGGAAGTGGCGCCCATGGTTCCGCCGTCGAAACCCGCCAAACAAGGTGCGGGTAGCAAAATCACCGCGAAACCCGCCAAGGATGCCCGACGCAAGACCATGTCCCAGTCTCCATGAAGACCGGGCTGAGATACGGGGCGGCGGTTGGGTAGCCCTTAAGAGTCACGCCAAAACGGATCGTTTGGTCGTCCCCAAGGCCGTTCGGACCTAGAACCGGCGCAGGACCGTGCCGGTTGCGGATCTCAAGCTATATTCAGCGACATATCCCGGCTTCACGTCCTGACCCCAGTCGGCGCCCGCGTAGAGGCGCTTGCCCGGTAGTTCGCTGCAATTCGTGCCGCCCGGGGTGCATTGGCGCCCTTGCACAAGCTCGACGCTGCTGTTGCCGGAATTGTGGAACGTCAGCCTGTTACCCGTGCGGCTAGCGATGAGATCAGCGCGGGGGTGTGGCGGCCGCACGATGACGAGAGCATCATAGCCGACCATGATCTTGAGCCCCGACTTGTTGGTCACCAGTTCGCCGGCCACCGGCTTCACCATGACGCGGTAGACCCGCTCGCGATCGCCCGGCGGCGCGATGCTGGCGATGCGGATCAGCTTATGCTGCCCGGGCTCCAGGATGAGCCGGCCAGGCGAAACGAGAAGCCCGAGTTTTTCAGGGTCCGGATCGACGCGCGAGGCCTCATCCGGACGCCCGGCATTCACGACTTCGCGCGCTTCGATGACGACATAAGTGCGGTCGGGATCATTGTTCCACAGCTCGACGTCCTGGCGGATGCTCTTCCCGGGCTGCAGCTCGACGATCATCTGACTGAGCGTGATCCCGGCTTGAGCGTCGGCTGGGACGAAGGACAAGGCCGCGATGGTGAGCAGCGAGAGAAATGACGGCCTTTTCATTGGCATACGACCTTTCCGAGCGACGCATAATCGTTGTTGGGTTTAGCATTGGTTACAGAGACTTGGCATGCGTCATGATCGGCGCGACTTAAGGACAGCAAGTCGCCGCCGGCGACATCGACCTGGAAATAGCCATCAGTGTCGGTCTGGCCCAGGCCATGCCGGGATTCGACCCGGGCATCGGCAATCGCGACGCCATCGGGACCGACCGCGCGACCGAAGACGGTGAACGTCCTTTCGACGTGCCAGCGAACCGGCTGGACGTTCCCCGGATAGAGCGTGAATTCGCGTGCGGCCGAGTCATAAGCGACGGCCGCCGCTTTCACCGGCTTCAGGCGGACTCGATAAACGCGATAAGGCTGAAGGAAGATCGGCAAGCGGTCCCCGTCCTTCACCACCCCGCGCACCGTGTCATTGATCAGCACTTCAAAGGCTGCGCCCTTCGCTCCGCCGTCGACCGACGCGATGATTGCGCTTTCCTGGAGATCGCGGCCGCCGACCGCGACACTCCCTGGTGTCAGTGCGGCGCCGGACTGAAGCGTCAGGCCATATTGGGTCGACCGCTGCCCGTCGAAGCGGTGCAGAAGATCGCCGCGAACGCTTCCGAATCGGCTTTGGAAAGCACCATTGGCCTGCGCCGCCGTAGTCTCGAGGGTGCGTTCGATGCCGCCGCTGACATCGATCTGCGTGCGGTCCGCGCCCTCATGGAAATATTCTCCCCCTACCCGGCCGACCAGGCGCGTGCGCGACCCGTCGCCATCGCTGCGCGAGGCATAACCCATCGATCCCATGAGTGATCGCCCTCTGGACGTCGTGAGCAGTCGAAGTCCCGCGAAAGCCGCAGTCGTGTGCCGGGTCTTCTGCGCGTCCGCCTGCAGGACGACCTGAAATCCGCCGCGGGTGACCACGGGCCAGGAAAGGCTGGGCCCGACCACATAGTCGGATTTGATGCCTTTGTCTCGGCGTAGCGATCCGGTCAGGCTGACATAAGCGGAGCCGAAGCTGGCGCCGATGTTGCCGCTCGCCTGGGTGTAGGAGCCGCTGCCCATTTGCGCGTTGGTCGGGGCGTTGTACTCGAAGCTGGTTCCATACATTGGCAACGGCATCAGCGGCCCGCCGTCCCTGCTCCAGATGCGGCGCAGATCGAAGCTGAAGTTGAGGCGACCGCCGCCGGCGGATCCAAACTGAACAAGGGCGCCCCTGTCCCCTTTGCTCGATACCAGCCCGGCTGCGCGGACCCGCACCAAAGGTGAAATTACAAAAGCGCCGCTTTCGAGGATCGTCTTGTGCTGGGTTCCGATAATTGTCGCGTCGACGGCGAGATTGCGGCTCAGCCGATGCGCCGTCCCGGCTTCGTAAAAGATGTCCTTTGACGGGCTGATCGGGCGGTTGCGGCGGGTGTTCGCAAGCAGGCCCGCGAACGCGAAATAGATGGGCCGTCCGACCGGCGCGATCTGGGCGTTCCGAGCAAAAAACCGGCGCTCTTCACGCGTTCCGGCCGCCTCATGGATCCGAAGCAGAAGCGAATAGGATCCGTCCGGCAACCGCGACGTGTCGATCTGGTTGTTGCCCGCCTCGTAGAAACGCGACTCCACCAGGCGGCCATCGATGAGCATTTCGACGCGCGCCGGCTGCTGCAGGAACAGGTAGACGGGTGTCCCCTGAATCAATTCCTTGTTCGAGCGCGTGTCGAGCTGCGTGCTGACCCCGGCGCCGACGATCCGGCGTTGACCGATCAGATCGAGGCCCGGCACCCAGAACAGGCCGGCGGAATAGCGCAGGTCGGGCCGGTCGACCTCCGCCACCAGATCATCGACGATCAGGCCGAGCTCGGAGGAATAGGAACTGTCGCTGCGAATGCGTGCGTTGCGGTAACCGACAAGGGTCCGGTTCTGCAAATTATAGGCGGCCTTGCTTGCGCTCGAACCCGACAGGGTCAAGCTCATGGAGTTCGTCAGCGACAAAGGCGTGCTCGGCGTCCGCAGGAATGTGCTCGACACCGGCGAGATGGCGTTCAGCATCCTTAGGTTCACGAAGACATCGACGCGGAAATGCTCCTCATCGAAGATCACGCCGACATCCTCCGGCGCCAAGGTGCCGCAGCGGCTTGCATTGAGATCGGAACAGACCAACGCCGGATTGCCCGGCAGTTCCCGCGCAAATGCCGCTTTCGCCTGCTCTGGCTCCTTGAGGTTGGGAATGAGTGAAGTGAGGGCAGAGGGATCCTTGAACGTAATCGTGCCCGAGCGGGTTACAATCGTCGCTTCCCCGACCTTGCTACCTCCGAAAAAGATGTCGGCGAGAATCTCGCGTGGTCCGGAAAGCGAGTCGAACCCGGCGGGCGCGCCGACGGACATCCGCAATCCTGTCGAACCGTCCACCCCCTCACCGTCGGCGAGCACGGGATTCGCGGCAAACAAACATAGTAAACAAGCGAAACCGCGAAACATCCGCGTTGCACGATTTTCAGCGCGGCCGGACATTATTGCGGCGCGACTGTAAGGGTGAGAACGCCGGAGTAGTTGCCCGCCGTCGCGCTCGCCAGAGCCGAGGCACGCAGGATGACGATCAGGCTGGCCGTCGCCGCCGGTCCGCTGCTGCAGGTGGTGCTCGAAGCGCTAGTGATCTGATTGGCCAGCGCCACGTTGGTTGTCAGCTGCGATCCAGTCGTCTGGCCAGCGCTGTCCTTCCACTGAACCTCATATGGCAACAACAGGGAGCCGTTGGCGAGCGTGAATGCACTCCCGCTTCCCGATCCAGTCGCTCGGACGGTGTAATCTCGATTGGATCCGTTAGCGTAGACGCAAACATTCTCGTTGCGCACCGCATCCACGGTAACGTTGCTGATCGAACCGAAACTCAGGTCACTGAGCCCGGTGATTTGCGCTTTCTGAGCAAAGACGTTCGACGGCGACAGCAATGCTGCCGCCGCGACGATCGCAAGGCGGCAGGCCGGTCGTCCGGCTAGCCACCCAGGGCGTGCGACTCGGAGCGGCCTTAAGCCGCGGCGGGTTGGCACTGACCTGGTGGCATCGTGATTGCTGGCCACCATGTCACTGACGGTTATTCGGGCGCGACGACGAGGGTTAAAGTTCCGGCATAAGCCGCACCAGCCGTCATGCTTTGCAGGTCCGCTGCGGCGAGCTTAACGATCAGGCTCGCCGTCGTGGACGGTGCGGCCGAACAGGTCGGATTGATCGCCGTGGATGTGAGCCCGGTTAACGCCGTACCGGCGGTAAGGGCGGTCCCGGAAGACTGGGCGGAGCTGCCGGCCCACTCGACCGAATAGGGGACGACCGGCAAAGCCGCGCTACTGAGCGTGAAGGCGCTGCTTGCGCCGCTGCCGGTGGCCTTGATGTTATAGCCCTTGGTGCTCGTGTTGCTCCACACGCAAACATTCTGCGCATTGGAAGCAGCAGTCGAAGGATCGACGCCGGTGAAGGTTACGTCGCTCAGCCCGGTGATCTGGACCCGGCTTGCAACGGACGCATTGATCGTCACTGTGCCCGTGGACGTTGCGCCAGCAGTGCCCTGGGTCGCCGCTTGCGCGGTTCCAGATATCAGCCCAGCCAGCGCCAGGCTGGCGAGAGTTTTACTAAGACGAACAGGTTCCATTTCACGTACCCCCACTTCGGTCCAAAACGGACGGATTCCACATTGGCGGGGTAACGAGTCGTTGTTAAAAAAACGTAAAATTCCCATTAACTCAGGGATGTCGACGACGGGATTCGGTCAGCCCCCCACCTGCGGAGCGCTACGCGATCTTGGCGTTACCCGTTGCCCAAATAGGCTTCAGGCGGTCTCCCACTTGTTTTCGCGGCGCTGGCCGACGAGCATGCCTGCTTCGAGCCTCCCGCAGAGCGCGGCATAATAATCCGACAGGAAGCCGTAATCGTCGCCGTCGTCGGGAATTCCGGCCTTGCTGCGGATGATCGAGGCGACGGTGGCGAGCGATTCCGGGCGTTCGTCGCGCAGCACTTGCTCGAGCGTCTGCAGTTCGTAGATGCCATAGAGCCGGAGCGCCTTGTCCGAGAAGGAGCGGCGGCTGTTATGCGCGGTCCCGACCAGGTCGCCAGACAAAGTCTGTTTCGCGCTTTCGACCACCCAGGTGCCAGCAACCATGTCGCCGATGCGCAGCCGGTCCTTGTTGAACAACGGGAAGAACAGGAAGATTCCGCTCCACAGCAGCGCGAACAGCACCAGGAAGGTGTCGGCGGTTCCGGCCGCGGTCTGTTGGCCGAGGAAGGACAAGGGCAGGAAAACCTCGATCTCCCGCATGGCATTGCGCGCGACCACCGCCGATCCGCTGAGCCTTCCTCCGTCACGAGCAATCACCCTCAGGCCCATCAGCCGTTTGCCCGGAGTCGCGCCGCGGCTGCCCATCTCGAAGAGAGAGAACCAGAAGTTGCGCAGGATGAAGAAGCCGATCAGCCACAAGGTCGCGAGGACGCTGGCCACTCCCGGCACCGCCATGAAAACCATTGCGAGGGTGACAACCACCAGAAGCACGATCATGATGATGGCATCGATCAGAAATGCACCGGCGCGGCTGCCCGCCGAGGCGAGCTCGAGACGCAAGTTGACGCCTTCCGGCGTAACGAAGGTGCGCCTGAGCTTGCTTTCCCAGCTGGGCTTGCTCACCGCGCAACTCCCCGCGCACGCCAGAGATAGAAATAGGTGATCCAGCAGGCGAAGGCGGCAGCGCCGATCAGGACGCGCGACATGTCATTGTCGATCGCCTGGCGGCCGATTCCCTCGAGCAGGCCGGCGATGGCAAGCATGATCACGGTTCCGCCCATCGCGGTGGCGGCCAGCCTGCCCGAGCGCACCATTGCGTCCATTCGCGACAGCCGGCCCGGAAAAACGACCGCCCGGCCGATCCGCATCCCCGCGGCGCCGGCAAGGCAGATCGCGAACATCTCCGTGGTGCCGTGGATTGTCAGCCAGGCCGCCATGTTCGGACCGAGGCCCTTGCTTGCAAAAACCGCCAGAAAGGCACCGAGCATCAGCCCGTTGTAGATGATCAACAGCACCGTGGGGATTGCGAAGGCGAAACCCAACGCGAAGGCGAAGATCGCGATCTGGCTGTTGTGCGTAAACAGGAAGGTTGCGAAGATCATCAACGCTTCCTCCTTGTGGCCGTAGAGGGTCGCCTTGAGGTCGGCCGCGGAGGCCGTCGGGTCGCGGCCACCGGCGAGGCCCTCGGGAATGATCGCGTAGAACCAGCTCGGATCGCGGATGATCAAAATGTAGGCCAGCAGCGCCGCGCCGATGGTCAGTAGCACGCAGATCAGCGTCTCGAGCCATATGGCGCGCACCGCCGACGGCCAGCCGACGCGGAAGAAGTCGAGGATCTGGCGTCCGGGCGGGGTCTGAACGCCGTAGAGCTGGAAATAGGCTCGGGTGCACAATTGCTCGAGATAGGTGACCAGCGCCCGGTCGAGCGAGGTGTCGCGCGCCACCGACAGGCTGGACAGCGCCGAGCGGTAGAGGATCGGAAGCGCAAGCAGATCCTCGTCCGCAATCGCACGGATCGAGCGCTTCTCCATCCGCGTGACGAGATCGTCGAGCCGCGCCCAGTCCTGCTCATGCGCCTGGCGGAAGCGGGTCGCGTTGACGAGCGGTTGCGAGGCCGGAGCAAGCGCGTTCACAGCACGTTCCTTCGCTTGAGGTCCATGTAGGCGGTGACCAGCGACTCCACGATGCTGTCATGTCCGCTTTCGACGACATGCACGCCAAGGTGCTGCAAGCTAGCGAGCACAAGCTTTCGGTCGTTGAGCAAGGCGGCAGCGGTGATCGCCCGAGTTACATCTTCCGGAGTCTCGGGCGAGCGCTCCTCGATCGTCTCCAGCTCCTCGTCGCGGAGGACGACGACCAGCAGCAGATGCGTCCGCACCAGCCGGCGGGCGGCGCGCACCAGAAAGTCCGCCGAGATGCTGTCGGCGAATTCGGTGAAGATCACGATCATCGACCGGCGGGTGAGCCGGGCGGCAAGCGTCGAAAGCGCGAAGGTGTAGTTGGTCTCGTCACCGCTATAGTCGATCTGCGCGGCGAGGCGCTGGATCTCGGGAAAGGCGCGGCTTCCGGACACCAAACCGCTGATCACGCGCGGGCGCGAGTTGAAGGCGTGGAGCGCGACTCGATCGCCCATCTTCAGTGCGATCCAGGCGGTCAGCAGCATGGCCGAAACCGCGCGATCGATGCGGGCCATTCCAGCGACCGGCTCGCACATCTGACGACCGCTGTCGACAGCGAAGATGATCTGGTTATTCCGCTCCGTATGGTATTGTTTTGCAAGCAGTTTGAGGTGCCGTGCAGACTGCTTCCAGTCGATTGAATAGCGGTCCATCCCGGCCCGGAACTCGACCAGGGCGTCGAAGTCGCTGCCTTGTCCCCGCTCCTGCTGCGCGAGCCAGCCTTCATAGGCGTAGCGCTGGAAGATCTGGGCGCCACGCTGATAAACGGGGCGGATGTCAGGGAGAATGGCAACCGTGCCGTTCACGGAAAGCTCCACCTGACGCCACATCAGTCCGAGCGGGCCGGTCCAGCGCACCCATAGCCGATCGAAGACCGCTTCGCCGCGCCGCAGCCATGTCACGGGCATCAACAGGCGATTGCGTCCACGATCGAGCGGAACGCGATAGCGTCCGTCGTCCTCCATGGCGACGAGCGCCGGCGCTCCGAGCGCCACCTGGGCGAAGGACGGAGCCTGGCGCGCGCGGACCTTGAGGTCGAGCGGAACGTCTACGGTCTCGCCGACTGAACCGGTTCGCGGAAGCTCGAGCCGGGTTTCGGCACTGCCAAGCGCAAAGACGGTATCGAGGAGGCACAAGAGAAGCAGGAACAGCGGCCATGCGAGCGCGACCCACCAGCGGCCCGGCGACATGGCCGCGACCAGCAACGCGGCGGGAACGCCGGCCGAGGCCGCGGCCACCGCTCGCGCGGTCGGATAGATCAACGCGGCGCCTCGATCGATTCGATGATTCCGCTGACGACTTCCTCGACCTTGCGGCCGTTGATCTCCGCCGCCGGCGAGAGGATCAGGCGATGCCGAAGCAAGGCCGGGGCAAGCGCCTTGACGTCATCGGGAATGACGAAGTCGCGGCCATCGAGCGCAGCGCGAGCACGGGCTGCACCGGCGAGGAAGGCCCCGGCGCGCGGGGATGCTCCCGATTCGAGGTCGGCCACCTGCCGGGTGCCGCGCACGAGCTGGGTAATATAGTCGATCACCTCGTCGACGAGCCGGATGGAGCAGACGACGTTGCGAGCCGCACCGATCGTGTCGGCGTTAGTGACCGGCTCGACGCCCCAGGCCTCCGGCTCCATTCGGTTATCGCGCGCGCCGTGCGTCGCGACGATCCGACGCTCCTCCGCTTCGGAGGGATAGTCGACGTTCTGCTTGAACAGGAATCGGTCGAGCTGCGCTTCCGGAAGCGGATAGACGCCCTGTTGCTCAATCGGGTTTTGCGTCGCGACCACCATGAAACGGTCGCCGAGCTCAAGGCTTTCGCCATCGATCGTCACCTGCCGTTCCTGCATCGCTTCAAGCAGCGCCGCCTGCGTCTTGGGAGGCGTGCGGTTGATTTCGTCGGCGAGCAGAAGGTCGGTGAAGATCGGCCCGCGGGTGAGCGTGAAGGTCGACGTCTGGAAGTTGAACAGGTTCGCGCCGATGATGTCGGCAGGCATCAGGTCGGGCGTGAACTGGATTCGTCCGAAATCCAGGCCGATCGTGCGCGCGAAGCTATGCGCGAGCAGGGTCTTGGCCGTACCGGGCGGACCTTCGAGCAGAATGTGCCCCCCGGACAGCAGCGCGACGAGCATCAGTTCGACCGTGCTCTCCTGCCCGACGACTGCTTTCGAAATCTGTTCGCGGACGGCTTGTCCGAGTGCCTGAACCTCTTCAACCGTCACGTTTTCGCTCCTCTACCCATTCGTTCAATGCCCGCGCCGCCGCGACGAGCTCCTGTTCATTCTGTGCTGCCGAAACGGCCGCCGCTGCGTCGGAAAAGGATCGCCCCTGCCCGATCCTGTCGAGCCGCTCGTCCAATGCATCGCCCTTGAGTGACGGCGGAAGGCGGAACAACGAAGCAGCGCGGCGGCGGACGACATCGACGTAAAGATGGCCGAGCCGGACTTCGCGCCGTGCTCGGCGGATGATCGCCCCGCTATTCTCCACAAGCTTCGCCTTGCCGAATGCAATCGCCCGCTCGGATCTCAACGGCGGGCCGAAGCGCACGAGGCCCTGCAGGCCCGCGACCAGCAAGGCGGTCAGAAGGACCAGAGTAACCGCAAGGAACGGCGGGTCGAACGCAAGCCGCAACGGGCTGCGCGAACTGCCGAGGCCGTTGAGGGTCACGTCGAACACGATCTTCTGCGCGCCCGTGCTGTTCAGGAAGTCGAGCATCGCCATCGCGGAACGCGCCTGGCGGATGTCGGCGAGCCCGTGATTGTTCACCAGGTCGGGGTCCGCCAGAATGTAGAGCTGCGACTGGTTGATCCGGCCGAGAACGATGCGGCCGTCGGGCGCCGTCACGATCGGAACCAGTTCCTTGCCCGAAAGAGTCTGCGTAACCGGCGGCGCGATGAAGCGCATGTCGGCGGACGCTTCCCGCATCGGGACCGGCAAAGGCCGGCCATTGCCCTTCACCCGCCTGGCGGTGAACTCGCGGGCTGGAGCAAGCACGCGCTCGACGCCGGAAACAGGGAAAACGCCGGCTACCCGAACCCATTCGGGACGCACCTGATCGCGCATCGTCAGCCACTTGGGATAGATCAGCAGGGTCGCCTTCCCGCCACGCTGGGCGAGGATCGAAGTGAGATTCGTAGATGGATCTTCCGGCGTGAGCACGACTAGTTCTTCACCATCGAGCTGCTGGACGGCACGGCCGATCTGCGGGTTACGGTGCGTCGCTTCGGCCAGCTTCACCAGCCCGCTGAAGCCGGTCGCCGCATTCGACAAGGCATGGGAGCCGCCGTTGCGCCCGGATCTCAAATCCGGCGCATAGGCGCCGAGCACCAGCATCGCGAGGAAAGAGAGGATTCCGACGGCCACGACCAGCAGCATCAGCCTTGGCCTGAAGGTTGGGCTCGGCGCTGCGCCCTCGCCGATCGCAAGCTCGCTCATGCGCGCCAGCTCTTGGCGAGTGCGAAGCCGTCATAGGAGGAGCGCGCCTGCAACCATTCACGCTCGCCCAGAGTACGGCCGCCAAACAGGCTCCGCTCGACCGCAAGCGCTATGTCGGAGAACAATTGACGCGCGGTTTCGGGGATTGCGTTGGCCGTGCCGATTTCGCGGCTGGTGAGCGCCGGGCGGACCAATTGCGGTCGCCGCCGCTGGATGTCCTCGATCGACCGGAACAGCAGATGATGCGCGGCTTCGGCGAAACTGCCCTGCGCGGCGAGCGCATCCGCTTCCTCCAGCCAGGAGCGTGCGGATTGCTCGTCTGGAATCCATTCTTCTTCCTCGACGGCGGCGATGCGAGCGGTCCGGCGCAGTCGCGGCATCCGCCATTCGCCCGATGTGATCCGCTCAAAGAGGAGCGCGGCGATCCCAAGCAGTGCGAGGATCAGCACGATCCACAGGAAGATGCGTCCATAGGCCCAATCGGGAAGCCAGCTGAACAGCCAGCGGATCGCGCGTCCGACCGGCTCGAGCATGTCGCCGAGCCACTTGAAAAACGCCTTGAGCCAGGTCGGCGGCTGCGCAGGCGGCTTCACTCCGGGCAGGTTGAACTGCACCGACGCGTCTGCCCGCAGCGCGCGATGCGCGGCCGCAAGCTCGTCCACCTTTCCTGCAGTCTCTACGCCCCCAGCGATCCTCGCCTCCCGTCCCCGGCTCAAGAGTAGCGGAGGCAAGTCTTTGCGCAACGGCAAAAACATCTCGACAGCGGCAATGTTCTGCAACAACTTCAAGTCGGGGAAAGCAGAGAGGGGGAAATCATGGCGAGTGTTGCGGTAGATTCGGGAGAGCGCGGAGTTTCGCTGGGACGAATATTCGAGCGGGCCTTCAAGACAATCGCTCAAAACCCGCTCGCGACGATTGGACTTGCGCTGGTCATCGGTACCATCCCGTCTGTTGCGGGGACTTGGGCCAGCTCGGCACTTATGGGGCCGGATTCGGCGGCTACGGCCTTGTCGCCGAAATTCTGGATCGCTTGGCTGGGCACCATGGTGCTGTCCCTAGCGATCAGCGCCGTACTGACCGGTGTGGTTACGATCGTCACCTCCGCGTCCGCCCGCGGTTCGAAGGCAACCCTGGGACAGGCGCTCGGACAGACCGTGCCGGTACTGTTGCCCCTGATCCTGTTCAGCATTTTGTTAGCAATCGCAGTGATGCTTGGAATGCTGCTGCTCTTCGTGCCGGGCGTGATGCTGTATGTCGCCTTTTCG
The DNA here is from genome assembly GCA_039915925.1 of Sphingomicrobium sp. Classification (GTDB taxonomy): domain Bacteria; phylum Pseudomonadota; class Alphaproteobacteria; order Sphingomonadales; family Sphingomonadaceae; genus Sphingomicrobium. Next base: position 19,480 of record JBDSMG010000057.1, on the reverse strand, counting down.
GTTGGCGCTCAGTCGCTCGTCGCTGAGCAACTCAATATTGGTCAGGCGTTCTCGCGCAGCCGATCATTGACCAAAGGAGCGCGCTGGAAGGTGTTCGCGCTAATTCTCATTTTGACCGTCATGGCATGGCTGGCCAGCTTCCTATTTGGACTTGCCGGAATGCGGGCAGCCGCGATGTCGAACGGGTTCCAACTTTCGTCCAAACTGCTCATTGCCAGCGCTCTTTATGGGACGGTGGTGAATACGGTGTGGAGCACAATCCAGGCCTCGCTCTATGTCGAACTGCGCGAGTGGAAGGATGGACCGCAGCACGACCATCTGCAGGAGGTGTTCGCCTAGCTTGCGGCTCAGCGTCCGGGTACGGGGTGGAAGCGGTGGCGGAACAAGGCTAGACGCGCGTCATCCTTTCACCACCTCCGGAGCCTTCACGCGTGGGCGAGCCTGCCATTCTTGCGTTCGACTGGGCCGATCCGTTCGGCCTCGACAGCCAGCTGACCGACGAGGAGCGGCTCGTTCGCGTCACGGCCGAAGGTTATGCGCAGGAGAAGCTGCAGCCGCGGGTGACACGCGCCTATCTCGACGAGGATTTCGACCGCGCGATCCTGAGCGAGATGGGCGAGCTCGGACTGCTCGGCGCTACGGTTCCGGAGCAATATGGGGGGGCGGGCCTCGGCTATGTCAGCTACGGGTTGATCGCGCGCGCGGTCGAGCGGGTCGACAGCGGCTATCGCTCTGCAATGTCGGTGCAGTCGAGCCTCGTCATGTACCCGATCCTCGCTTACGGCAGCGAAGAACAGAAGCAGCGCTTCCTGCCGGCGCTCGCGCGCGGCGAGCTGGTCGGTTGCTTCGGCCTGACCGAACCGGACGCGGGATCGGATCCGGGCGGTATGCGGACGCGGGCGGAGAAGACCCCGAATGGCTACCGCCTCACCGGCGCCAAGACGTGGATCACCAACTCCCCCATCGCGGACCTGTTCGTGGTGTGGGCCAAGTCGGACGCGCATGGGGGCAAGATCCGCGGCTTCCTGCTGGAGAAGGGCGCCCCGGGCCTGTCCGCTCCGGCGATCAAGGAGAAACTGTCGCTGCGGGCGTCGATCACCGGCGAGATCGTGATGGAGGAGGTCGAGCTTGGCGAGGATGCGCTGCTTCCGAATGCCGAGGGGCTGAAGGGACCGTTCGGCTGCCTCAACCGTGCGCGCTACGGGATTGGCTGGGGCGCGATGGGCGCGGCCGAGGCCTGTTTTGCCGCCGCCCGCCAATATACGCTCGACCGCAAGCAGTTCGGTCGCCCCCTCGCCTCCAACCAGCTCGTTCAGCTCAAACTTGCGAACATGGCGACGGAAATCGCGCTCGGGCTGCAGGCGGCGCTGCGCGTCGGGCGGCGGCTGGACGAGGGCGAGCTGATCCCGGAGACGATCAGCCTGATCAAGCGCAACAATAGCGGCAAGGCGCTCGAGATCGCCCGAACGGCGCGCGACATGCACGGCGGCAATGGCATCAGCGCTGAATTTCACGTGATGCGCCACGCCGCCAACCTGGAGACCGTCAACACCTATGAGGGGACGCACGATGTGCATGCGCTTATCATGGGCCGGGCGATCACGGGGATTGCGGCCTTCTGATCGGCACTAGCTGCGGGCTTCCCCTGCCCTTATGCTTGTAGCGGGCATCAAAGGGGGAGTTCATGGGCATGATCGGCTGGATCGTAATTGCGGTCGTCGTACTGCTGCTGTTGTACGCGATCGGCTTGTACAACCGGCTGGTCCGGCTGCGGGCGCTGGTGAAGGAAGCATTCAGCGGGATCACGGTGCAGCTTCGCCGCCGCGCCGACCTGATTCCAAACCTGGTCCAAACGGTGCAGGGCTACGCCACGCATGAACGCGAAGTGTTCGAGGCGGTCACTGCGCAACGCGCCGCCGCAACCGCGGGCGGGAGCGTCGAGGCGACGGCCGCCGCCGACGCGCAGACCACCAGCCTGCTCGGGCGGATCATGGTGGTTGCGGAGGCTTATCCGGAGCTCAAGGCCAATCAGAACTTCCTTGATTTGCAGGGTCAGCTGGCGACGGTCGAAGGCGAGCTGCAGAGCGCGCGGCGCTATTACAATGCGACGGTGCGTGACCTGAATTCGTCGGTGCAGAGCTTCCCGGCGGTGCTTGTCGCTCGGCCGATGGGGTTCCAGGAAGAGCCGTTCTACACGGATCCGGACGAGAGCATCCAGACGGCGCCGAAGGTCTCGTTCGACCGGCCGGCGGCCTAGCCCCATGCTGCGCGGGGCCGCAGTCGCGGTTCTCCTGTTTCTGGCCACAGCGGTTCCGGCGGCGGCGGAGGAGCGGATCACGCGTTTCGTCAGCGACGTGCAGGTCAATGCCGACGCGTCGCTGGACGTCACCGAGACGATCGACGTGGTCGCCGAGAATATCCGGATCAATCACGGCATCTTCCGCGACTTTCCTACGCGCTACAAGGCGAGGAACGGGCTTCGCGTGCGCGTCGGTTTCACCCTGCTCGGCGCAACGCGTGATGGGCAGCCGGAGCCGACGAGCACCGAGGCGGTCAGCAACGGCCTGCGGATCAAGATCGGCAATCCGGAGATGACGGTTCCGGCCGGCGAGCACCGCTACGTCCTTCGTTATCGCACCACGCGCCAGATCGGCCGCTTTGCGGACTATGACGAGCTGTACTGGAACGCGACCGGCAACGGATGGATGTTCCCGATCGAGGTGGCCGAGGCCCACATCCGTTTGCCGAGCGCGGTACGGCTCGGACAGCGAGCGGCCTACACCGGCCCGCAAGGCTCGACTGCCAGTGATGCGGTCGTGACAGCGGAAGCGCCGGGCAGCATCAGCTGGCGCACGACGCGACCGCTCGGCTCCTATGAAGGCCTGACCGTGGCGGTGGCCTGGCCGAAGGGCATCGCCGGCGAGCCGGATGCGGGCGAGCGGACGCGGTCGTTGCTTGCGGACAATGGGCCGCCGATTGTCGGCGCGCTCGGCCTCATCGGCTTGGGCCTGTTCTACTTCGTGGCATGGAAGAAGGCCGGGCGCGATCCCAGGCCCGGGACCATCATGCCGCTTTTTTCGCCGCCGGACGACCTCTCGCCCGCCGCTATGCGCTACGTGACCAAAATGGGCCTCGACAACCGCGCCTTCGCAGCGGCCCTGGTAAGCATGGGTGTTGAGGGCCACGTACGGCTTGAGGAAGAAGATGGCGGCTGGCTGTCCAAGGACAAGACCCGCATCTATCGCGAGGCGGGTAAGTCTCCCCTTGAGCCTGAAGAGGAGGAAGCGCTCGACAAGCTCATGGCAAGCGGCGCTTCCATTACGATGGAGCAGAAGAACCACGCTTACTTTGGCGCTGCGAAGAAGGCGCTCGATGAAGCGTTCAAGGCTCGGTTCGACGGCAAATTGTTCAACCGCAACTGGGGGTGGGCGGTCGCCGGCTTGTTCCTGTGGCTCGCGACGGTCTGGCTGGCGGCAGCGGCCGTTCTCGCATCGATCGACCGCACTGAGTTGCTCCCGATCGGAGTAGCGCTCGGCTCGATCCTTACGGCAGGGATCCTGGCCGTGCTTGTCCAGCATAGTTCGGCGGTCGGCAAATGCCTGTTCGTGGTCGGCGTGTTCGCCTTCGCCGGCCTGGCACTGGCAACGGGAATGCCGATCATCGCCGAGGCATTCTCGACGGGCTGGCTGTTGCCGATGCTGATTCCGGGAGTGGCTTTCGTTCTTGTCGGGAGCGGATTCATCTGGATGGCTGCCCCAACCCGGGAGGGCCGCCGCGTGCTCGACCGCATTGCGGGCTTCAAACAATATTTGTCGATCACCGAGGGCGAGCGCCTCGACCGGATGACGGCGCCTCGCGATACGCCCGAGCTGTTCGAGAAATATCTTCCTTATGCGATCGCATTGGGGGTCGAGAATCGCTGGGCCGACCGGTTCAGTGGAGTGCTCGCCGCGGCCGCCACCCAGGGCCAGCAGGGCTTCGGCTGGTATGCCGGGCACAACAGCCCGTGGAACGACACCGGGGGTTTCGTCGACAGCGTCGGCTCGTCCCTTGCGAGCACGGTCAGCTCCGCCTCCACTGCTCCCGGATCGAGCAGCGGGTCCGGCGGGGGCGGATCGTCAGGCGGGGGCGGTGGAGGTGGCGGTGGCGGCGGCTGGTGATGTTCGCCTGAACAACCAGGTCGGCTCACCTCTGTAGAGGGCGTCCGGCAGTTGTTCGAAGCCGAGCCGCAGGGCGAGCCGGCGCGACGGCTCGTTGCCGGGGACGACTATGGCCGGAAAGGTGGGCACGGCGAGATGCTCGTCCGCCCATAAAAGCGCGGCGCTGCACGCCTCGAATGCGATCCCCTGCCCGTGCACGGACGGGTCGAAAATCCAGCCCATTTCAGGCTCGCCGACGATCGACGGTTGCATGTCACGCTCGAAGTCGAAGAAGCCGCAATGGCCGATCATGCGGCCGTCGCTTTTCAGCTCGACTGCCCAGGCGCCAAAGCCGAGCGCCTGCCAGCAGCCGATAGCCGCAAGCATCCGACGCCAGCTGTCCTCGTGGTTGAACGGCGTTCCGCCAATGAAGCGCGCGACTTCAGGATCGCCCAGCGTTGCCGCATGAGCGTCAAGGTCGGATCGTTGGAGCGAGCGAAGGATGAGCCGCTCGGTCTCCAATCGTGGAGCCGAGCGCAGAGCTGATGCGGGAAGACCGGCCATAAATAACTTGCTCGCTTGTCCCCCGGACAAGCTGCGCGAGTTATTTCTTCCCGAGCGTAAGCCCACCAAAGCGCTTGTTGAAGCGGGCGACCTGGCCGCCGCTGTCGAGCATGCTGCTCTTGCCGCCCGTCCACGCCGGGTGCACGCTCGGATCGATGTCGAGCGTCATCGTGTCGCCTTCCTTGCCCCAGGTGGAGCGGGTCTGAAAGGTCGAGCCGTCGGTAAGCTGGACGGTGATCGTGTGGTAATCGGGGTGGGTACCGGACTTCATTCTTAAGATTCCTTGGATGAGGCGCTGGTTTCCGACCAGCTGCCAAGTGCCCGGCGCCCCTACCGAAAGTAGGGCTTCTTGACAAGCTTCACCCCTGTGCCGCACTGCAGCATCAGGATCGAGGTCCGGCGGTTACGGCCGCCGGCCAAGAAGGAAGCCGGTTCGAAGCCGGCGCTGTGCCCGCAACTGTAAGGCCCCTCCTCAAGGAGCCCAGTCAGACACTTGCCTTGGTCCGTCGTCCGTTTCCCCGGCCGGGTTCAGCCGTGGTGCGTGGGTCGGCGCGCAAGCTCCGCTTCCCTCTGAGACGACGTTGTCGTCAATTTGAGGGAAATCCATATGATCCAGGCACTTCCAGTCGAAACCCAAGAAATCGTCATCACTGCATCGCGTGCTCCGTTGACGCAGGTGGAGACGCCGGCAAGCGTCACAATTCTTGATAAAGAACGGATCGAGCGGCTGGGTGAACCGCTGGTCCCCTCACTGCTGCGCCTGTCGCCGTCCGTGGCAGTGGCAAGCTCCGGGCCGGCGGGGTCGCTGACCGAAGTCCGCATCCGCGGCGCCGAGGCAAACCACACATTGCTGTTCGTCGAGGGCATTCGCGCCAACGATCCGGCGGCCGGCAACACGCCCCGCTTCGAATTGCTCAACGCAGACCTGTTTTCGCGCATCGAAGTCGTGCGCGGACCGCAATCGGCCCTGTGGGGCTCGGAGGCGATCGGCGGCGTCATCGCCGTGGACGGCGATTCCGAAGCGAAGGGCAGTGATGTCTCCGCGCTCGGCGAATTCGGGTCGTTCCGCTTTCGCCGCGCGGCCGTGCAAGGGCGCACCGCAACGGGCGATCTCAATCTCTCCGGGGCGCTCGGCTGGCAAAAAGCGCGCGGCATCGACAGTTTCGACGGGACTGGTGATCGCGACGGCTACGGCAATCTTTCGGGCCGGTTACGTGCCGCATGGGCACCCTCGTCGGCATTCGAACTGGGCGCGAGCGGCTTCGCGCTTACGGGGCGAAGCGAATTCGATGGCTACAGCCCCCTCACCTTCGCGCACGCTGACACGCTCGACAGCACCGCCAACCGCCTGAAGGCCGCTCGGCTTTGGACCCGCATCGGCGAAGCGCAAGGCAGGTGGACGGCAAACCTCTCGACCAGCCTGCTGCGTTCGTCGAACCGCAACCTGCTTGCGGGCAACGAGATCAACCAGACCTGGGGCAAGCGCCGGACCGCCGCCGGACAGCTCGAGCACCGCTTCGCGACCGGCTCGGTCAAGCATCTCATCATTGCGGCGGCCGAGCATGAGACCGAGGACTTTCGCGCTCGCGATGTCGTCTACGGTGGATTTTCCAACCAGGACCGCGACCGTCGCCACAATGCTCTAACCGCGGAGTGGCGCGCCGACGCCGGGCCGGTGCAGGCCGACGTGGCGTTGCGCAAGGACATCTTCTCTCGTTTCAAGGATGCGACCACCCTCCGCGCGTCACTGCTCGGCAAGCTTGGCGGCGGCTTCTCGCTCGCGGCCTCCTATGGCGAAGGCATCGCGCAGCCTTCCTTCTTCGACCTCTACGGCTTCTTTCCGGGGTCGTTTGCCGGCAACCCGGGACTGCGCCCGGAAAGCTCTCGCGGCGGCGAAGTGTCGGGGCGCTTCTCGAACGGAAAGCTCCGCGCTTCGCTCACCGCTTACCGGCAGCGGTTGAGCAACGAGATCGTCGATATTTTCGACAGCAGCACCTTCCTGTCGAGCACGGCCAATCGCACCGACAAAAGCCGCCGCTCGGGCGTGGAGGCGGAACTGGGCTGGAAGTTGGGCGAGCAGCTGCGGCTGACTGCCGGCTACGCCTATCTCAAGGCCACTCAGCCCGGCAGCGCAGGGACGATGCAAGTGCGCGAGATCAGGCGTCCGAAGCATAGCGGCTCGGTGGCGGTCGACGGCGCGCGCGGACCGCTCAGCTACGGCGCCTCGATCGCGTACACCGGGGCGCGCGCGGACACGGATTTCGACTTCTATCCGGCCCGCGCCGTGCGTCTTGGCGCCTACTGGCTTGCGGGGGCACGCGCGGCTTATGCGGTACGTCCGGGCATCGAACTGTTCGGACGTGTCGCCAATGCGTTCGACGATCACTATCAGGACGTGGTCGGATATCGGACGGAAGGAAGGAGCGTGCATGCCGGCCTCCGTCTTGCTCCTCGCCGCTAGGGTTGCGTCGCTCAACCTGTGCACGGACGAATATCTGCTGCTGCTGGCCAGACCGCAGGAGATTGCCAGCGTCAGCTATCTTTCGCAGCAGCGCGATGATTCTCCGCTCTGGCAGCGCGCCAAGGGCCATCATGCCAATTACGGGAGCTTCGAGCAGGTGCTGCCGCTGCGGCCGCAAATCCTGCTGACGATGGGCGGCGGCGGCAGGGCCAGCAGCCTCCTCGCCAGGCGCATGGGCATCAGGTCCGTCGATCTAGTGCCGCCAGCGAACATCGACGATGTGGCCACCAACCTTCGGGCGGTCGCGGGCGCCCTCGGTGAGCCGCGGCGAGCCCAGCCCTGGCTGACGCGCCTCGAACAGCTCCGGCGTACTCGTCCCGCGAGAGCGCGGGAAGCGATTTTCCTCGGCGGCGGCGGTCGCAGCCAGTCACCAGGTTCGCCTGGAGTCGACTGGATGCGACTGGCGGGGTTCCGGCAGCGGCCGCTTCCGGGCGGCCGGGCGAGCCTCGAGACCCTCCTCGTCCGCCCGCCGGAAGTGTTGATCGAAAGCGGGTACCGGCGCGGGCAAGTGTCGAGCGAAACCATGTGGCTCAATCATCCGATCGTCCGGCAGACGAAGGCGCGACGGTTGACCGCGGACGGGCGTGTGTGGACTTGCATGGGACCGCTGATGATCCCGGAGATCGAGCGGTTGCGGAAGGCGGCGCGGTGAGGATTGCCCTGCTCCTTGCCGTGCTGGTCATTGCGGCGGTGCATTTGCTCACGCCTTTCGCACCCCTGGCCGAACTCCATCGCAGCGACCCGCAATTGGCCACCCTGCTCGCGACAGAGATCCGCCTGCCGCGCACCTTGCTCGCAGCGGGCTACGGAGCCGTGCTCGGCATGGCCGGAGCAGCCCTGCAGGCGCTGTTCGCCAACCCCTTGAGCTCGCCCGATGTGACCGGCACCAGCAGCGGCGCGGCTCTGGGCGCCGTTTTCGGCGGTTATTGGCTGAGCATCACCAACCCGCTCGCGCTCGCGGCATTTGGGGCGAGCGGTGCATTGTTGTCGCTGGCGCTGCTGCTCCTGTTGACTGGACGTCGCGGTGACCTGTCGACGATGCTGCTCGCCGGCCTTGCAATCGCGCTTGCGACAGGCGCCGCGACCAGCCTTCTGCTCGCGCTCGCCCCCTCCCCTTACGCTTTTTACGACGCGTTCGAATGGCTGATGGGCAGTTTCGTCGACCGCAGCTTGCCCCAGGCCGCCGCGGCGCTCATCCCTGCCGCGCTCGCCTGCGCGCTGCTCGCCACGCGCGGTCGCGCACTCGATATCATGGCGCTTGGCGAAGACGTCGCCGCGTCGCTCGGCTACCGGCCGCGCACGGTGGGAGTGCAGGTCGTGGTGCTAAGCGCAATCGCCGTCGGAGCCTGCGTGTCGGTGTGCGGCACGGTCGGCTTCGTCGGCCTGATCGCGCCGTTCGTGGCGAGGCGGCTGACCACCGGCCACCCGGGCCGGGCGCTTGTGCCGGCGGCGCTGGTCGGCGCAATCCTGCTGCTGCTTGCTGACCTTGCGCTGCGGCTCGGACCGCCGGGCCGTCCAATCCCGGTTGGCGTCCTCACGACCGTGATCGGCACCCCGTTGTTCATCTGGATCGTGGTCACGATGCGGCGAGGACTGACGCCATGACGCCGCTGCTGGACGCGCGCGACTTAGCTCTTTCGGGCAGGCTCCAGCCCACGAGCCTGTCGGCCGCAAGCGGTGAGCTGGTCGCGGTGATCGGCCCCAACGGTGGCGGCAAGACCAGCCTGTTGCGAGCGCTTGCTGACGTTGAAGGCGAGGCCGGGAGCGTGCGAATATGCGGGGAGCCGCTCAGCAGTGCCCCGCCTGCCCGCCGGTCGCACCTCCTCTCCTTCCTGCCTGCATCGCGCGAAGTGGTTTGGCCGATTCGGGCGCGGGACGTGATCGCCCTCGCCTGTCCGGGCCTGTCGCGCGCTCGAATCGACACTCTTGCCGACTTGCTCGATCTCGGCGGGCTGGCCGATCGCCCGATCAACAGCCTCTCGACCGGCGAGCGTGCCCGCGTGCTTCTCGCTCGCGCACTGGCTTGCGAGCCGCGCCTACTGCTGCTCGACGAGCCGCTTTCGAACCTTGATCCCTATTGGGCGCTGCGGATTGTCGATATCCTGCGCGGCTATGTCGGCCGTGGCCATGCGGCGCTCGTGGCGGTCCACGATCTGGGTCAGGTCGACGCGTTCGACCGCGTGCTGCTCGTCAACCAGGGCTGCGTCGTTGCCGACGCCAAACCGGCCGATCTGCTGGGCAGTGAACTGCTGTCGGAAGTTTTCGGAATCGAACGCTCGACGAGCGGCTGGAAACTCAGTCGGCAGGGGCGTCCGCGATCATCGCAGTGAAGCTGGCTTCGGCGGCGAGCTTGCCGTCGATGGTTGCGCGGCCGGCGAACTTGCAGACGCTGGTGCGCTTTTGGACGAACTCGACGTCGAGGCGGAGCAGGATGCCCGGTTCGACTGGAGCGCGGAACTTCGCGTTCTCGATTGCCATGAAATAGACGAGCTTGCCGGAGTTCGCGAGGCCGAGGGACTCGACGGCGAGGATGCCCGCAGCCTGGGCGAGCGCCTCGACGATCAGCACGCCCGGCATGATCGGTCGGCCAGGGAAATGGCCCTGGAAGAATTGTTCGTTGATCGTCACCGCCTTGATCGCGCTGATCGACCGGCCAAGCTCGAGAGTTTCGACGCGGTCGACCAGGAGAAGCGGGTAACGGTGCGGCAGCGCCGCCATCACCCGCCGGATATCCAGCGGTCCGATGGCGGCGGTGCCCGGGTTGGTCTGGCTCACCGGCCCGTGGCAGCCCCGCCGGCGGGCGCGGCCGACTGCGGCAATGGAGTGACGCTCACGGCCGGGACGGCAGCATTGAGGGCAGTCAGCACCTCGCTGGTCACGTCGATCGCGGTGCTGTTCGCCAATGTGCTGTTCTTGGCAACGACCACGGCAGCGTTGCGACGGGCCCGGACCTGTTCAACCACAGCAACGAGGCGCACCCCGAGCTGCTGCTGAACGTTGGTAGCACTCGACTGCAAGTTGTTCTGAAGACTAGAAAGTTCCTGTTGCGCGGCACGCTCTTTCGTCTGGAAGGCGGAGATCCGCTGCTTCAGCGCCGCATCGGGCGTTTTTCCGGCGAGCGCATCGACGGCCTTCTGGATCGGCGCGCCTTCGGTCTGCAACTGCGTCTGCAACGCCTGCGCGCGCGATTGCAGCTGGGTCTGCTTCGACTGAAGCTGCGCCTGGGCCGACGCGCAGGCCGTACAGGTCGTCAGCACCGTTTCGGTATCGACGATCAGGATCGAAGCGGTTTGCGCTTGAGCGGCGACCGGAAGAGCGATTGCCGACGCAAGCAGCGCGGCTGAGATGATGGTTTTCATTAGAATTGCGTTCCTACGTTGAAGCTGATGAGTTTGGTATCGTCGCCCTTCTGCTTGAGCAGAGCCTTGGCGATGTCGATGCGGAATGGTCCGAACGGAGACACCCAGTTCACGCCGAATCCGATCGACAGGCGCGGCTTGCCTGAATTGCCAAGGAAGACTTCCTTGTAGCCGGGGCTAAGCGTGTAACCGGTCGCCGGGCAGGTCTCACCCGGTTTGAGCGTGATCGATGAGCCGCCGCTGGTGGTCGAAATGCAAACGCCGGGGATGTCGGTCAGCTCCGGCGAGGTCAGGTTCCAGAGCGACCCGACGTCGATGAACGCCGATGGACGAAGCCCCATGCTCTTGAGACCCGAACTGGTCGGTAGTTCGAGTTCCAACCGGCCCATGTAATAAGCCCTGCCGCCGAGTGAGTCGGTGATCAGCTTGCTCTTGGTATTCAGCGTGCCATCCGCGGCATAGGGGATGCGCTGAATGCGCGGGCCGATGCCACGCAGATCAAAGCCGCGAAGGTCGGGCCCGAAGAAGCGGTCGGTGAGCCGGACCGGGTCACGGCCGGGCCCCGGTGAACTCTGGAGCGAGTGGATGTACCCGCCCTCGGCATGGGCTGAAAAGATCCAGCCAGCGCCGAAGGTCCAATATTTGGTCGCGTCCGCGCGCGAACGGATATAGCGGACGTCACCGCCCAATCCCGCGAAATCCTGCGTGAAGCTGAAGCGGTGGCCCTTGGTCGCATGAATGCCGTTGGTATTGTCGAACAGCAGCGAATAGCCGAGCAGCGATGTCGTGCGCTTCCCGATTTCGTCGCACAGATAGCGGCCGGCGCGGAGCGGATCGCACTGCAACGGCAGCGGTCCGGCGCCATCCGGATCGGAGTAGAAGGTCGCCTTGTTCAGCGATACCTTGTCGAGGCTGAAACTATAGCGCGTGCCGAAGCTCATATATTCGGTGATCGGGAATCCTGTCCTGATCCCGCCACCGGTGCTGACCTGCGAATAGGTCGTATTGCGGCTGTTCCCGATATAATTGAAGCTGTTGTAGTCGCGACGGAAAATCTCGAGGCCGGCCATGATGTCCTTGTCGAACAAATGCGGCTCGATGAAGCCGATCTGCGCGGACTTGGAATAAGCCGAATAGCTGATCCCGGCATTGACCTCCTGGCCCTTGCCCATGAAATTCCGCTCGGCGATCGACAGCTGGAGAATGAACTTTTCGAGACTCGAATAGCCGCCCGACAGCTGCAGTTCGCCCGTCGACTTGTCCTCGACGTCTACACCCAGCACAACCCGGTCGGGAGCCGAGCCTTCCGACTGTTTGATCTCCAGCTTCTCCTGGAAATAGCCGAGGCTCTGGAGCCTGTCCTGCGAACGCTTGACCTTGATCGCGTTGAAGGCGTCGCCTTCGTTGAGGCGGAACTCGCGCCGGATGACCTTGTCGCGCGTGATCGTGTTGCCGGTGATGTCGATGCGCTCGACATAGGTCCGCGGCGTGTCCCCGACCTTGAAGGTGATGCCCATCACATGCTGATCGGCGTTGCGGTTGTACTGCGGGTCGATGTCGGCGAATGCATAGCCGAGGTTGCCGGCAACTTCGTTGAGGTTGGTCACCGCATCCTCGACAGCCTTGGCGTTGAACCAGGTGCCTGGCTTCAGGTTCACTACCTGCGTAATCTGTTCAGGCCTCAGATCGCGGAGCGCACTCTCGGCCTTGACCTCGCCCAGCTTGTAGCGCGGCCCCTCCTCGACGACGTAAGTGATCACGAAGTCGCGGCGGTCCGGAGTGAGTTCCGCAAGTGCCGAAACGACGCGGAAATCGGCATAGCCCTGCGTCAGATAATAAGCGCGCAGCTTCTGCTGGTCGGCGGCAAGCCGGTCGGGGTCGTAGCTGTCGTTCTGCTTGAAGATGCCGAGCACACCGCCGGACTGACGCGTGTACATCTCCTTGCGCAGGCGGGCATCGCTGAACTCGTTGTTGCCCAGGATGTTGATGCTGCGGACCTTCGATTTGTCGCCTTCGTAAATCTCGAAGACGAGATCGACGCGGTTCTGGTCGAGGTTGACGACTTTCGGTTCGACGCGGGCGGCGAAGCGGCCCTGGCGGCGATACAATTCAATGATCCGCTCAACGTCTGACCGGACTTTCGAACGCGTGAAAATCTGCCGCGGCGCGAGCTTGATCTCGGGCAGGATCTTGTCGTTCTTGATCCTCTTGTTGCCCTCAAGCACGATGCGGTTGATGACCGGGCTTTCCTTGACGTTGATCACCAGGTCGCCGGTTTCGGTGCCGCTGATGTTCGCGTCGGTGAACAGCTCGGTGGCGTAAAGGTCCTTCACCGCCTGATCGAGAATTTCGAGATTGTAGGTCTGGCCGGGAGTGAGATTGGCGTAGGAGCGGACGGTTTCCGGCTCCACGCGCTGGTTGCCGCTCACCCGCAGCGAGCGGATCACGCCAGAGGGACGCGGTGCGGCTGCAGGCGCCGGCGCGGCAGCTGTCGGAGCTGCAGCGAGCGGATCGGCTGCGGCAGGCGATGGCTGGGCGGCTTGAGGGGCCGTCGTCGCCTGGGCAAAGACCGGAGCCGCCCAACCGCCCAAGATGGTCCCTACCAGAAGGACTGCGCCTGTGCGCTTCATAGACTTCGTTCCTAAGATCACGCGTCCCCGCCTTGAGAGATTTCTAAAAGCGGCCCCGTCGGCCGCTCGAATGCAGTCCTGCCCTGCCCCAACCCTTCTAGCCAATCAAGCGCCCAAGCCGATCCCACAGTGCAAACGCGCCCAGATCATTGGCCGTCACGAACAGCAGAAGCGTCAGGATTGCGGCGAGTCCTCCACGGAACGCCCACTCCATCGTGCGCTCGCTGACCGGGCGGCGGCGAATGCCCTCGATTGCATAGAAGAAAAGATGTCCACCATCCAGCATCGGCACTGGCAAGAGGTTGATGAATCCCAGATTAATTGAGAGCAAGGCGATCAGCTGAATAAGCGCAAGCGGCCCCAATTCGGCTCCCCAGCCAGCCACTCGAGCGATTTTAACCGGGCCGCCAAGCTGCTTCACCGAGATGCGCCCGCGAACGATTTGCAGAAGTCCGTCGACGATCATCCCGGTCATTCGCCAGGTGGATTTGGCCGCTTCCGGCACTGCCCGAGTGACGGGCATCGGCGCAAGCTTCTCGATGTTAGAGAGCACTCCGAGCACACCGCGTGGGAACCGGCGGCCAGTCGGATCGACCGCTAATTGACTGCCAAGGCGCGCCTGCAGATCGTGAACGCCGTCTCGCCGCTCGACCTCAAGCGAGACCGTCTCATTCGGACGCACTCCAACGATATTTGAAAGGTCCTCGAAGGTTGGCGTTGCACGTCCATTCACGGAGAGGATGCGATCGCCGGGCTTGACCCCCGCTGCGGCGGCCGGTGACCCGCGTTGGATCTTGGCCACGACATTGCTCTGTGGCCCGCCTACAAAAGTGTAAAAGGCGGCGAAGATAATGATCGCGAGCAGATAATTGGCCGCCGGACCTGCGAGAACGATCAGGAACCGCTGCCACACCGGCTTGAGGTGAAAGCTCTTCGAGCGCAGTTCCGGGGGCACGTCCTCCAGAGCCGTTGGGGCGCTTGCCGCGTTCATGTCGCCAACGAACTTCACATAGCCGCCAAGCGGGAGCGCCGCGACCTTCCACCGCGTGCCACGCTTGTCGGTCCATCCGAACAGCTCTGGCCCGAAACCGATCGAAAATGTCTCCGCGCCGACGCCAAACCAGCGGCCGACCAGATAATGGCCGAGCTCGTGGAAGAAGACCAACGGCCCGATGACGCAGACGAAGGCGACCAGCGTGAGCCACAGCGGTGGAGTCGCAAGCATCAGCGGCGGTCCTGCTTGATCATCTGCTCCGTGTCGGCGCGGGTCTGGGCGTCGATTACCATCACATCCTCGATGCTTGCCGGCGCGGCGGCTGCCGATCGGCGAAGCATCTCCTCTACGGTAGCAGGAATGTCGGAAAACTGAATGCGGCCAGCAAGGAAGGCTGCGACGGCCACCTCATTGGCCGCGTTGAGCACGACGGCTGCGGCACCGCCCTGCTCCATCGCCGCACGAGCGATCCGAAGCGAAGGGAAGCGAGCGAGGTCGGGCTTGCTGAATTCGAGTCGGCCGAGCGCCGCAAGATCGAGCCGTTCGACGGGAGTTTCGACCCGGTCCGGCCAGGCCAAAACATGGGCAATCGGCACGCGCATGTCCGCCGGGCCCAGCTGCGCGAGCACCGATCCATCGACGAATTCCACCATCGAATGCACCACCGATTGAGGGTGGACGATGACGTCGATCCGTTCCGACGGAAGGCCGAATAGATGATGCGCTTCGATCAGCTCGAGGCCCTTGTTCATCAGGGTCGCGGAATCGACGGAGATTTTGGCACCCATCGACCAGTTCGGGTGGGCAACCGCCTGCTCGGGCGTAGCGGCCGCGATGCGCTCGACCGGCCAGGTCCGGAACGGCCCACCGCTGGCGGTCAGAATCAGCTTTGAGACATTCTCAACGCTATCGCCTGCGAGGCACTGAAATATCGCATTATGCTCGCTGTCCACGGGCAAGATTCTCGCCCCCCTCGCCGCGGCAGCGTCCGTCATCAGCGAGCCGGCGGTGACCAGCGCTTCCTTGTTGGCGAGGCCGATGGTTCGCCCGGCCGACACCGCCGCCATGACCGGGCGCAGGCCTGCACAGCCAACAATGGCGGCGATCACCAGGTCAGCCTCACGCCCCGCAGCTTCGATCAGGGCCTCTTCGCCCGCCGCAGCTTCGCAAGCGCTTCCTTCAAGCGCCGACTTCAATTCCGAATATCGGCTCTCGTCGGCGATGACCGCTAGCCGCGCCCCCGTTGCACGCGCCGCCTGCGCAAGCTCGGCGACCTTCTCGCGCGCGGTCAGAGCTTCGACCTGGAACCGATCCGGGGAGCGCTTGATAAGGTCGAGCGTCGAGCGGCCGATCGAGCCGGTCGCACCGAGAATGGTGATCTTGCGGGTCACACCAATCCTGCAAGCTCGAGCAAAACGGTCAGAACGGCCACCGGCACGAGCCCGTCGAGCCGGTCGAGCAGGCCACCGTGACCGGGGAGCCAGTTGCCCGAATCCTTCACTCCCGCCCGCCGCTTCATCCAGCTTTCGAACAGATCGCCGCCTTGTGCGATCGCCGCGAATAGGGGCGCAACGATGATCAGCAGATGCCCAAGGCCGGCAAAGCGCTCCCAGGCGCCGCCCAACAGGGTGGCCGCGGCCATCCCGCCATAGAGGCCGGCGAAGGTCTTGCCCGGGCTGATCGCGGGCGCGAGCTTGCGTCCGCCGAACCGCCGCCCGGCGAAATAAGCGCCGATGTCGGTTGCCCAGGTGACGATGAGCACCCACAGCAGCAACGCGATCCCGCTGTCGGCTCGCTCGCGCAGCCAGAGCAAGGCCAAGGCCGGGGCAAGGGCGTAGACAAAGCCGGCCACGTGCCACTGGAAGCCCCAGCCGCGGACGAGCCTGGTCCATTCATAGAAGATGACCGTGGCCCCCGCGGCGGCAAGCAGCGCGAACACATATCCGCCGGCGAGCGTGGCGATCAGCGCGATCGCCATCATCACCAGTCCCGACAATGCGCGGACGACCAGTTCGCTCATCGACCACCGAAACGGCGCTGGCGGACGCCATATTGGTCGAGCGCATCGCCGAACGCCTGCTCGTCGAAGTCCGGCCACAAGGTGTCGGTGAACAGAAGCTCGGCATAGGCCGACTGCCACAGCAGGAAGTTGGACAGCCGCACCTCGCCCGAGGTTCGGATCAGCAGGTCGAGTTCTGGCAGGTCGGCGGTCTGCAGCTCGCGCTCGAACACGTCCTGATCGATGGCGCCGGCATCGATCTCCCCGGCGACCGATCGTTCGGCCAGCCTGCGCGCGGCATCGACGATTTCCATCCGCGCTCCATAATTCAGCGCAACCACCAGAGTGATTTTCGAATTGCCTGCGGTACGCTCGATCCCGCGCTTCAACCGCGAGGCAAGATCAGCTCCGAAGGCATTGAAATCGCCAATGATCTTGAGTCGAACACCTTCCTTCACGAACGTGGCCAACTCGCGCTCCAGATAATAGCGCATGAGCATGGTGAGGTCGGCGATCTCTTCCTCGCTGCGCCGCCAGTTCTCCGAGGAGAAGGCATAGACCGTAAGCACTTCGACTCCGCGCTCGGCGGCCGCGCGCAACACCTTGCGCATCGCCTCGGCGCCGGCACGATGGCCGGCAACGCGCGGAAGGCCTCGCTTGGCTGCCCAGCGGCCGTTGCCGTCCATGATGATCGCGACATGCCTGGGAGCGCTGGACGCGCCGCCCTGCGTCTCGTCTGTCTCCTCCCGCGCCGCGCCGGAGAGCTCCGGATCGGAGGCGGGGATCACTTGTTGAGGATTTCCTTTTCCTTGGCATCGGCCGCCGAATCGACGTCGGCGATCGTCTGGTCGGTCAGCTTCTGGACCTCGCCCTCGAGCCGCTTGCGCTCGTCCTCGCTGATCTCATGCTTCTTCTCGTCGGTCTTGAGCGCGTCCATTCCGTCGCGGCGCACATTTCGAACCGCGATACGGGCCTTCTCCGCATATTGCCCGACCAGCTTGGCGAGTTCCTTGCGGCGCTCCTCGGTCAGGTCGGGGATCGGCAGGCGAACCATTTGGCCGTCCGTTACGGGATTGAGCCCAAGACCCGCCGACCGAATCGCCTTTTCGACCGGCCCGACGTTCGATCGGTCCCACACCTGCACCGTCAGCAGCCGCGGTTCCGGGGCCGAGACGGTCGCGACCTGGTTCAGCGGCATTTGCGCGCCATAAACCTCGACGTTGATCGGATCGAGCAGATTGGTCGAGGCGCGGCCGGTGCGAAGTCCGATCAGGTCGCTCTTGAGGGCCTCGACAGCCCCGTGCATCCGTCGCTGAAGGTCCGATTTGTCAAACGCGGGCATTGCTCACTCTCCGTTCTGAACGATGGTCGCGGTTCCGCCGCCGGCAAGCACCTGGGCGAGGTTGCCGGGCTGGCGGATGTTGAACACGACGATCGGGATATTATTGTCTCTGCAAAGCGCCACCGCGGCCGCGTCCATGACCTTGAGGTCGTCACCGAGCACCTTGTTGAAGCTCAGGCTGTCGTAGCGGGTCGCGTCTTTGTCCTTCTTGGGATCTGCGGTGTAGACGCCGTCGACGCTGGTGCCCTTGAACAAGGCGTCACAACCCATTTCGGCAGCGCGAAGCGCGGCAGCGGTGTCGGTCGTGAAATAGGGGTTTCCGGTTCCGGCGGCGAAGATGACGATGCGGCCCTTCTCCATGTGCCGGAGCGCGCGGCGGCGGATGTAGGGCTCGCTAATGCTGGCCATCGGGATCGCCGACTGAACGCGGGTATCGACTCCTGCCTTCTCCAGCGCATTCTGGACGGCCAGCGCGTTCATTACGGTCGCAAGCATGCCCATATAGTCGGCGCTTGCGCGATCGAAGCCTTTGGCCGCGGCCGCCATTCCGCGGAAGATGTTGCCGCCCCCGACGACAAGGCAGAGTTCATGGCCGTGCGCCTTGGCGGCCGCGATCTCGCTTGCCAGGCCCGCAACGGCGTCGGGATCAATCCCGAATTGCCCCTGCCCCATCAAGGCTTCGCCCGAAAGCTTCAGAAGGATTCGATTGAAGCGGGGGCGAGTCATTCATTGTCCTCGAAAGGCAAGATGCAAGAAGGGGCGGACGCGCTTCTATGGCGCGTCCGCCCCCTTGCCAACCGCTAAGCGGAGAGTCGAGCCGAGGTTAGGCCGCGACAGTGCCCGCGGCGGCTGCAACTTCGGCAGCGAAGTCGCTCTGCTGCTTCTCGATGCCTTCGCCGAGCTGGAAGCGGAAGAAGCCCTTGAGGGCGATTCCGCTGCCCGCTTCCTTGGCCGCCGACGCGACGACTTCGGCAACCGGGGTCTTGTTGTCCATCACGAACAGCTGCGACAGTAGCGCATTGTCCTTGCGGAACTTGGCGAGGCCGCCTTCGACCATCTTCTCGATGATGTTGGCTGGCTTGCCGCTGTCCTTGGCCTTTTCGATCGCAATCGCGCGCTCGCGCTCGACCAGCGCCGGATCGAGCGAGTCGGCGTCGAGCGCCAGCGGGTTTGCGGCAGCGATGTGCATCGCGATCTGCTTGCCGAGCGTCTGAAGCGTGTCGGTCGGCGCGGCGCTCTCGAGCGCGACCAGCACGCCGATCTTGCCGAGGCCGGGAACGACCGCATTGTGGACGTAGGACACGACCGTGCCTTCGCTCACTTCGAGAACCGCGGTGCGGCGTAGCGACTGGTTCTCGCCGATCGTCGCGATATTGTTCGTCAGCGCCTCGATGACCGTGCCACCGCCCGGATAGGCCGAGGCCGCGAGTGCATCGACGTCGCCGCCGCTGCCAAGCGCAAGCCTTGCGACTTCGCGGACGAAGTTCTGGAACTGCTCGTTCTTGGCGACGAAGTCGGTTTCGGAATTGACCTCGACCGCGACCCCGCGAGTGCCGTTGACCGCCACTCCGACCAAGCCTTCGGCCGCGGTGCGGCTCGATTTCTTGGCGGCAGCCGCAAGACCCTTGGTCCGCAGCCAGTCCATCGCGGCGTCCATCTCGCCATTGGTCTCGTTCAGCGCCTTCTTGCAATCCATCATGCCTGCGCCGCTCTTTTCGCGCAGGTCCTTGACCATTGCTGCCGTGATGTCGGCCATGTTGTCAGTCCTTCTAGTCAGAATGTGTTTGCGGGCGGGGTAAGGCTTGATCGCCCTACCCCGCCCGCATGACGGTTCGGCGAAAGGCTTATGCGTCGATCTGGCGCTCGCCCTCTTCGGACGCTGCGGCCTGTTCGGCTTCGGCGACGACTGGCTCGGCGTTGAGGACTTCCTCA
>JBDSMG010000047.1:0-134267 GCA_039915925.1 Sphingomicrobium sp. | reverse complement strand
GCGGGACCGGGTGCCTTCAACGACAGCGAGAGTGGATTTGCGCACATCGGCTTCGACGAGAAGTGGCTTCGGCGCGTTTCTCGGAGCAAGTCGAGCGACTTGTCGGTGATCAAGGTTCAAGGTGACTCCATGACGCCCACTCTCTCTGATGGCGACGATATCCTCGTCGATGCCGGGGACGGGGTCGAAAGATTGCGTGATGGGATCTATGTTCTTCGCCGAGACGATACCCTGCTCGTCAAGCGCATCGCACCAAGTCCGGCGTCGCGCCGGATCATCATCAAGAGCGACAACGACAGCTACCCTAGCTGGCCTGACTGCGAGCTTGGCGACGTCGACATCATCGGGCGTGTCGTCTGGGTGGGACGCCGTCTCCGCTGACGCTTACGCGCACCGTAATTTTAATGGGGCAAATCCAACAAAATAGGCGAGTCGTCACTTTGTTGGATTAATATAGGAATTACCCTGCAAGTTCTTCTTTTGTTCTCATTGAGGCTGCCGATTGGCTTTGCCTCTGTGAATCGGAGGAGCGAGAGTGTCGTTGGGTTCGCAGGCGTCTATCTCCCATCACGCCGTTCAGGCGTCGAGCTACCGGCATCTGCTGGAGCTTGATCGGGCAGGCTGGGCTTGGGAATGGCTTCGTCGCAATCCCGATTTTGCCTTTACGTACGCGTCACGAACTCCTCTTCGCGAGAGCGGCAGATCGATCGTCGTTACTGCCGAGGCGTCCCCTCCCAATCTGCTGCGATGGGGACTTCATTTTGGTTGAGGTGAATAGCGCGGACCATGGCCTTCGTCGGATCGTCTGGAGCGCACTGGTCGACCCCTCGGTCCTCGCCTGTTCGGCCGAACCAATCGCCTCCAAACATCTCGATGCCTTTTGTCTCGATCGCTTGAGCGTGCCCACCACGACGATCGTCTCACCGGCGGGCGTCGAGCATCTGGCGATATCCGACGGTTTGAAGCGGATCCGACTTGATGTCGTGGCGGGGACCTTGTTCGACGGCCCGGTCAGGCTTCACTATCGGCTCGCTGGGTTTGCTGAAGCCGAACTTCATCTGCTGACGCTGCAGCAGCTTCTGGCGCTACAGCGACTTGGTCGGTTCGCTCGGCGGCTTCATCCGCGCGAAACGAAAGCCGAGCGATGGGTGATGATGCTTCGGGCGCATGATCTGAGTACCCAAGGTGCGTCGCAACGCGAGATCGCCGGCGAGCTGTTTGGTCCCGATGTCATCGCCGAGTGGCGAACTCGATCCGACTTTCTTCGCCTGCGCATCCAACGACTGCTCCGCGATGCCAACGCGATGATCAGCGGGGGCTATCTCGATTTGCTTCGTGGGTCCCGTGGCATGAGCTTCGACGCCTCGCGCTGACGCGCGACCGCGCTCTACCATGCCGGGCCGCGGGTTCGCGTCCCGGCCCTCCGGGTGACGATCGCATGGCGTGAGTGGGGTCCGGGCGGAGCCCGACCGGGCGCGACGGTCCGACGGACCCCGACGTGGACGCACCGCCGAAGCGGCGCGGCGCTGGTGTGCCGGACCCGGACAAGCGGGTTGGCCGGCGCTCCCCTCTAGGTCCGCCGCGGTCGGCGGCAACCGGCGCTTCGCGCCGGTCCTCCACTTCGTTCCAGCCGTGCCGGTGCCCCCGCCCGCTCGATGCGGACCTTCCAGGTCGCCAGTCGCCGCCCACCCCGCTTCTCCGGGGTCCGGTGTGAGATTTGAAGGAAGGTCCGATGGGATATGACGGGACGATGCGCGCTTCGCGCGCGAGTGCGGCGAAGGGCCGGGCGCAGGGACGCAGAGGCTCGCGCGCGGGGCGCAGTGGCGGGTCGGGTGGACCGAACGCGCGTCTGTCGGGCGCGGGTCGGTCGGAGGCCGGGGCATCAGGCACCTGCGGGGAGCAGCCGCGCCTCTCGCTTTATGCCGAAGTCACCGCGCGGATCATCGCCGAACTGGAGGCGGGGCGGTTCCCATGGGTTCAGCCGTGGAGCAGCACCACCGCCGCGCCGGGCTTGCCGTGCAACGCGGTCACCGGGCGACGCTATTCGGGGATCAATATCCTCTTGCTGTGGGGCGCGGTGATCGAGCGCGGCTATGCCTCGCAAGGCTGGCTGACCTTCCGGCAGGCGCTCGACGCGGGCGGGTGCGTCCGCAAGGGCGAGCGCGGCACGACTGTCGTTTATGCCGACCGCTTCACCTCCGAGCAGGAGCGCGAGCGGGCGCGGAGCGAAGGCGACGATCCGCGCTCCATTCCTTTCCTCAAGCGCTTCACTTTGTTCAACATCGATCAGTGCGACGGCTTGCCCGAGCGGCTCGCCGTTACCGCGCCGCCGCTGCCCGAGCGCGAGACGATGCCCGTAGCCGAGGGGCTGATTACGGCGACCGGAGCCGACTTCCGCATCGGCGGGGCAAAGGCTTATTACGCGCCCGGCGCGGATTATGTGCAGGTCCCGCCTCAGCCCGCCTTCCACCACCAAATCGATTATTACCGCACCGCGCTGCACGAACTCGGCCACTGGACCGGGCATCCTTCGCGCCTTGGCCGCGACCAGTCACACCCGTTTGGGTCGGCGGACTATGCCCGCGAGGAACTGTGCGCCGAACTGGCGTCGGCCTATCTGTGCGCGGCGCTCGGCATCGTTCCGACCGTCCGCCATGCCGATTATTTGGCATCATGGCTTGAGGTCTTGCGCGCCGATCCGCGTGCGATTTTCCGGGCCGCGAGCCACGCCAGCCGCGCCGCCGACTATCTGCTCGCCTTCCAGCCCTACCCGCCGCAGGACAATCAGGCTGTGCGTGCCGCTCCGGTGGCCGACACTGAACGCATGGCGCTGGCGTCATGACCGCGCTCGGCACCCCTGCCGACGGCTTGGCGATCTTGTCCGAACCGACCTCCATCGGCGAGCAGCGACTTGTCCCCGGCGTCGCGCCGATCACGATGCGCGACCGATTGCAGGCGCGGATGGCAGCACCGTTGCTGCCGACCCGCCCGCAAAAGCCGCTCGACCTTGGCCTGTTCGACATGGCCGCGCGCGACCAGCTCGACCTGTTCGGAATCAGTGGCCGCGCACAGCGCGCCGAAGCCGAAAGCCCGCTGCAAACCTGAAATCCGATTGGGCCGCGCGCCGCGCCTCCCGGCGCGCGGCCCAGTCTTAGAGCGGAGGCGAACACACGAAAGGGATTAGTCATGCAGCTTGCCCATATCGCCCTCGACCATCTGTCGATTTCATCCGCCAACATGCGCGCGTCGAAAAAGCCGCCAGAGATTGGCGACATCCTCCCCTCCGTACGTGCTCGCGGCGTGCTCGTGCCCTTGCTCGTTCGCGCCAATGGCAGCCCCGACACCTATGAGATTGTCGCCGGGCGGCGGCGGTTCTTCGCCGCAAAGGCGGTCGCCGAGGAAGGCGGCGGTGGCGACCCGCTGCCGTGCGCGGTAATGGAAGCGGGCGACGATGCCGCCGCGCTCGAAGCCTCGCTGATCGAGAATGTCGCCCGACTGGACGCGCACGAGGTCGAGCAATGGGAGACGTTCACCCGGCTCGTGACCACGGAAGGTCGCCGCCCCGAGGACATCGCCGCCACCTTCGGGATGGAGGAAGTTCAGGTCCGCCGCGCGCTCGCGCTCGGCAATCTATTGCCCAAGATCCGGGAAGCCTATGCCCGCGACGAGATCGATCCGGCGAGCGTCCGCCATTTGACCATGGCGAGCAAGGCCCAGCAGAAGGAATGGCTGGCGCTCCTCAATGACAAGGATGCCTATGCCCCGAACGGCCATAGTTTGAAGCAGTGGCTGTTTGGCGGCCAGCCGATCGCCACTGGCGTCGCGCTGTTCGACCTGGGCTCCTACCCCGGCCAGATCGTCACCGACCTGTTCGGCGACGACGGCTATTTTGCCGACGCGAATGTCTTCTGGGAAGTGCAGCGCGAGGCGGTCGAGGCCCGGCGACTGGCCTATCTGGAAGCCGGATGGAGCGAGGTCGTCATTCTCGGGCCGCACGACTATTTCCAAGGCTGGGAGCATGAGAAGACCAGCAAGGCGAAAGGCGGCAAGGTCTATATCGCCGTCTCGCATCGCGGCGAAGTCGCCTTTCATGAAGGCTTTGTCAGCCGCCGCGAGGCAGAAAAGGCGCGCCGGGCCGCGCGCGGGGAGAGCGAGGCCGAGCCGGTCAAGCCCGCCCGGCCCGAGGTCAGCAGCAGCATGCAGACCTATATCGACTTGCACCGCCATGCGGCTGTGCGCGCGACGTTGACCAACCATCCCGGCGCAGCGCTGCGGCTGATGGTGGCGCACGTGATTGCTGGGTCCCACCTGTTCCGGGTCCAGCCCGACCCCCAGCGCAGCGGCAGCGACGGGATCGCGGAGAGCATCGAGAACGCCGCCGCCGAAGCGGCGTTCGATGCCAAGCGGCGCGCGGTGCTGGCCTTGCTCTACTTCGACCCCGAGGCGGCGACGGTCGTCGGCAGGGTTGGCGATGGCTACGCCACCGCCGAACTTTACGCGAAGCTGTTGGCCCTGACCGACGCCCAAATCTTAGACGTGATCGCGGTCGCGATGGGCGAAAGCCTTGAAGCCGGGAGCATCGTCGTCGAGGCAGTCGGGCTTCACCTTGGGGTGGACATGGCCGCGCTGTGGCAGCCCGATGCGGCCTTCTTCGAGCTGATCCGCGACAAGGCGATCGTCAATGCCCTGCTCGGCGACATCGGCGGCGAAGCGGTCGCCAGCGCCAATGCGAGCGAGAAAGTGAAGGTTCAGAAAGAGCTGATCCAAGACTATTTGGGCGGCAGCAACGGTCGTCCCAAGACTGGGTGGTTGCCCCGCTGGCTGGCGTTTCCGCCCGCTGCCTACACCGACCGGGGCGGGTTTCGGACGGTGCGGCATGCGCAGCAGGTCGCACCCTTGTTCGAGGCCGAGGTCTTGCCCGAGGATGCGCCGGAGGTTGATGAAATCCCTACGCCGGAAGCCGATCCCGTTGGCGAAGATGCGCCTGACGAGGCGAGACTGGCTGCATGATGATGTAGGCGGCGGCTCACGCCGCCGCCCGTTTGCGCTGCCAAAAATCGCCGCGCTTCCGTATCGTTCTGTTTTTGTTCTAGCTGGCACGATGCGCCGACTCGATCATCCGCGACTGACGCACATGGCGCTAGTCGCTCTTGAGGAGGTCACCGCCTGCTGTCATGTTGAGCCCATCGAGCAATCGCGGCCCCTTGCGTTGGTCCTAGCCTATCTCGCCAGCCGCAAGGTCGAAACGGCCACCCACGACTCCTTCGACATGTTCTGGCGGTCGATCGGCAAACGCGAATCAAATGCCCGCTGGGGCAACGTCAATGCCGCGCTCAACGGCATCTATCTCGCCGTCGGCGAGGCTCGTGACATAGCCGTCACCAGCGCCTTCGAATTCCAGGCGCGCAATGCGCCTTGAGCCGACATGGTCCGCCCGTGACCAGTTGACGATGACCGTTCCGCGGCTCTGGACTGCGGGTGCCCGCCCGACGCAGGCAGGTTGAAGGCAACGATTCGTGGGCCATGCCCCGGTTATCGATCCCTCGCGGAGTGGCCTTTCCAACGGCAAAGAGCGCGGAAATGTTCGCGAGGATCGTTCTGTAACGTCTTCGGTCGGACCCGATCCTGAGCGCAGTCGGTCTCCTAACGAGCTAGCGTCGACCGCCCTCACGGCCTCGTCGATGGGCTGGCCTGGCGCTGCGGTGCGGGCGTCTACGCGCCCCGGCCTTATGCCCGCAACGGCTTCGCCCAAGCTTTTTCCCCGCCGCTTCGCGCCTCCTCGCGCAGCAAAAAGCCCGTTCGCCGCCGTCCTCCGCTGCGCTTCGGCCGAAGGTGCGGGCCGGCCGCCCCAGCGCCTCAAGGCGCCATCGAGGCCGCATCGGGCGGTCCCGACCAGCACAGGAGACTGACATCATGGCACAGATCGGAACCTTCACCAGTGGCGACAACGGCATGCTCGCCGGCACCATTCGCACTCTCACCCTCAACGTCAAAGCGACCATCCGCCCGTCCGAAAAGGAGAATGACAAAGCCCCTGACTACCGCGTGTTCAACGCCGCCGTCGAGTTCGGCGCGGCGTGGAAGAAGACCTCGCGCGATGGCCGTGACTACCTCTCGCTCAAGCTCGACGACCCCAGCTTTCCGGGTCCGATCTACGCTTCGCTGATCGAAGGCGAGGGCGGCGAGCAGGCGCTGATCTGGTCCCGCTGAGCCTCGCATACCCCCGCCGCGCAATGCGCGGCGGGGCTTTCCCATGTCCACGAGTCGACCCGGATCGCAAATCAGGGGCGTCGATTTGCGAGCCTCCCGGCAAGGGCGAGGCACGACCATTCCCGGCGCAGCGGACGGCGTGGTGCCCTTCGCACAACACGCCGAGGATCCATGGAAGACGATTTCGACCGCGCCCAGCGCGCCAAGAAGGGCAGCCCGTTTCTGAATACGGAACAGGCCGCCTTTTATCTGGGCTTGAGCCCGCGCACCCTGCAGATGATGCGCAGCAGCGACGGCGGACCGCCGTTCCGCCGCCACTGCCGCTTCGTGCGCTATCATATCGACGATCTCGACAGCTGGTCGCGCGACGTTCGCGGCGTGGATCAGTCGCGTGTTTGAGGTCACCAAGGACGGCGGTCGTCCGCCTGCTCCGTCGCTCGGCAACAGCCGCCTTCAGCATCGAACCGTGCTCATCCGGGCTGCATTGATCGGCCTTGGAATCGGCGCGCTGCTGGGCACGATCGCCCATTCGCCGAAGGTCCGACTGCTGTGGAACGCCAGCGCGAGCGCGCCGATTGGCCTCTACTTGATCAAGCCCGGCGCAACGCTGGAGGTCGGCGACATGGTCGCCGCGCGGGCGCCCGACGGTGCCCGCCAGCTCGCCTCGGCGCGCGGCTATCTGCCCTCCGACGTGCCACTGGTGAAGCGCGTCGCTGCCACGCGAGGCAGCCAGGTATGTGCGTTGCGAGCGCGCATCATTATCGACGGGAGGACCGTCGCCCGTCGCCGAAAGCATGACGCGCATGGTCGCGACATGCCGTGGTGGACCGGTTGTCGCCGCCTCCTGCCCGGCGAAGCCCTGCTCATCAACGGTGCGGCGGCGTCGTTCGACAGCCGCTATTTCGGGCCGGTCGACCGTTCGGCGATACTTGGGAAGGCGGTGCTGTTGTGGCCGCGCTGAGCCTGATCGTCGCCGCCGCGCTGGCTTCAAGCGGAGGCTCGGACGCACCCTCGATCGCCCGCTGGCACCCGCTGATCGCCGAAGCGTCGCAGCGCTTTGGGGTCTCGGAGAGCATCATCGCCTCGGTCATCCGCGCCGAAAGCGGCGGGCGGACCACGCTGAATGGCCGTCCGATTACCAGTCGCGCTGGCGCGATGGGGTTGATGCAATTGATGCCGGGGACCTGGGCCGCGCTTCGATCAGAACTTCAGCTCGGCTCCGATCCCTACGATCCGCACGACAATATCGTGGCGGGGACGGCCTACCTTCGTCAGCTCGGCGACAGCTTTGGCTACCCCGGCATGATCGCTGCCTACAACGCCGGGCCAGGGCGTTACGCCGCCTATTTCGCCCGGCGGCAGCGGCTGCCAGCCGAGACGGTGGCTTATCTCAATACGGTTACCCGGCAGGCTGGATCGACTGCGATCACGCCGCTGACCCAGCCGCGCGATTTGATGTTCGTGCTCCGCCGCGACCTGTCGACCGTCAATCAGAGTGGCGCCGCGCCGACGCAATCGAATGGCCTGTTTGCGGTCCAGCGGCCCCAACCATGAGCAAGGAAAAGGAGGGGCTCGTCTCGGGTCTTGGCAGCATGACGGGCGGCGAGACGGCTCTCAAGGCCCGCAGGTCCCCCCAATTTGCTGCGCAAATCGGTTCCCCCCACGTCCGCTGGCGCGGCACGGGACGTGTCGTCCCGTGGCCCTGACAGCCGCCCCGCCACCCGTCCGACGGACCACCTTCTTGACGATGAGGACGGATCAAATGGAGGCGATCATGACCATGGTTCAGACAATCGGAATGGTTTCGGAGCGCGTGTTGCACTGCCTGGCGACAGGTCGGGGAATCGCGGACCAACGGTATGTCGGCGAGATAATCGACCGGCATATTCTGGCGGCCGAAGAAGCGAATTTTCACTGGGACCTGCGGCTGAGTGACCGCTGGCTCGGCCAGCATTTCAACGCCGACGACGACGAAACCGAGCTAGATCGGGTCGAGATTGTCGGGCAGATCGATGGCCGTTGGTTCGCCGCGACATCGATCATCGACGGCGACGGAATGCCGCACGGGATGAACGATCGGCGCACATTCGACACCAGGAACGAAGCTGAAAGGGCGTTCCAACATGCGCGTTGAAAGGGCGCTTTTGGTGGCGAAGGAGCAGCGTCGGATCGGCGCTGCTTCTCATCATTCTCGGGCTGATCGAGTGGTGAAGGAGGGAGAGAAGGGATTGCAAGATAAAGGCAGGCCCTCGTTGGCCCTGCTAAGTGTTTGTCTGCACATCTTTTTCTTGCGAGACACGGCCTCGCTAGAGGGAGATAGGTCAGAGAGGAATGGCAATAATCCGCCGCTTTCGCGCTCAGATCGCCAGCAGCGCCGTCAGTCCCCCGCTTACCTCGGAGCCGCCGCAACGCGACCCCTCGTCGGCGTGTTCCTGCCATGAGTGGGGACGAGTTCAAGCCGCGGCTTGGGCGTCTTCGTGCTGGCGGGACGACCGGCAATCGTGGGCGGAAATTTCTTGGCCGAATCGTCGCCGCTACGGCCCGAGCCGGCGCTTCAACGGGCGTGCGGTCTCGTCGCTTCGACGGCAGTCGGATCGGACGGGGCGCGAGCATTGGTCGAGTCCTCCGCAGCGGAGATCGGCACGCCGGTTTCCGCAGCCGCCGCGTCGTCATCAAAGCCCGCCTGGTAAAGCTTGGCGCGAAGGGTGTCTCGGCCAGCCGGGCGCACTTGCGTTATATCCAGCGAGACAGCGCCACCCCGGAAGGCCCACCCGGCGGTCTTTACTCCGCTGACCGGGACGTTGCCGATGGCGCAGCGTTCGTCGAGCGCGGCAACGGCGACCGCCACCAGTTTCGGTTCATCGTGTCGGCCGAGGATGGCGACCAGTATCCCGACCTCAAGCCATTCGTGCGGCGGCTGATGACGCAGATGGAAGAGGACCTCGGGACGAAGCTCGACTGGGTCGCTGCCGACCATCGCGACACCGGCCATCCCCACTCGCACATCATGCTGCGGGGAAAGGATGATCGAGCTGAGAATCTGATCATTGCGCGCGAGTATATTGCCCATGGGTTCCGCGAGCGGGCGAGTGCCATCGTCAGCCTCGACCTCGGCCCACGGACCGACCTCGAGGTTGAGGAGCGGTTGCGCCACGACGTTGGCCAGGAACGATTGACTGCGATCGATCGTCGGCTCGTCCGCGCCATGGACACCGATCGAATGGTGTCGTCGGCCGACCGCGATCCGTTCCAGCAGTCGCTTCGCGCCGGTCGGCTCAAGACCCTCGAGCGGCTTGGCCTCGCCGAGGAGCGCGGCAATGGTCGTTGGCAGCTCGCCGACGGCCTTGAAGACACGCTCCGCCGGATGGGCGAGCGCGGCGACATCATCCGCACGATGCAGCGCGAGCTAAGTGCCCGCCTTCCCGAGCGCGCCGTTGCTGATCAAGTCATCGAGGACAGCGACGAAATGCCGCCGATCGTCGGACGGGTCGTCGCGCGCGGACTCGCTGATGAACTTCATGATCGTCACTACCTAATAGTCGACGGGGTCGACGGCCGCAGCCACTACATCGACATTGGGAAGGGCGATGCGGTCGAACCTTTACCGGCGGACTCTATCGTACGCGTTGCGGGCTCACCGCGCGGTGTGCGCGAAGTCGATCTAACGGTCGTCGCGGTCGCGGCGGCCAATGACGGCAAATACACCATTGACGCCCACCTATGTTTCGACCCCACCACCAGCGAAGCCTTCGCCGAAACCCATGTCCGGCGGCTCGAGGCGATGCGGCGGATCATGCGCAGCATCGAGCGGGAGCCCGACGGACGCTGGGTCATTGCGCCCGATCACCTCGAACGCGCGGCCGCATTCGAAGCGAAGCTAGCGGCCGATCGGCCGGTAATGGTTGAGCTGCTATCGAGCGTTCCGCTCGACAGGCTCCAGACCATGAATGCCTCGACTTGGCTAGATCGCGAGCTGACGGCCATCGATCCACTGTCATTACGCGAGGGCGGATTTGGTCGCGAGGTCGGCTCCGCGCAGATGGCCCGGCAGGCTTGGCTGATCGAGCAGAAGCTGGCCGAAAAGGTTGGCGGGCGAATGACCTACCGTCCCGACATGCTGTCGATGCTCCAGCAGCGCGAGGTTTTGACGATGGGGACGCGGCTTTCGGAAGAGCTTGGCAAACCGTTCGAGGAAGCGCGCCACGGCGAACGGATTGACGGCATATTCAAACGACGGATCGACTTGGCGAGCGGCCGCTTCGCGCTGATCGAGAAATCGCGTGAGTTCTGGCTCGTGCCGTGGCGACCAATGTTGGAACATCAGATCGGCAAGCCTGTCTCGGGTATTCTGAGAGCAGGTGGGGTTAGCTGGACGGTGGGGCGAGGCCGCGGAGGGCCGACCGTTGAATGAGAAGACTCGTCAGCGTCATGCCTCGTGCTGTGCAGGCCGTCCGATTGACGCGAAAGCGAGCCCCAACTGCTTACTACTCCGAACTAAGTACAGCCGAGCCAGGGCGCCGTGGCAAAATCTGGTGGAACCGGACCAGCTGATTTGGAGCGACCTACGGCCGCCATGTCGACGTGAAGCCCAAATGAAACTCGCTTCGCCTAGAAGTGCTATGGGCCGACGTTGCGACGATGCTTGAGCGGTTCGGCACCGCCGATCCCGATGAAGCAGATCCCATCGTGGCGGAGGTCAGGTCAATTCGCCAAGATCGATCCTGGATCTTATTCGCACCGCTATCCGGTCGACAAGAAAGGTCAGCCGCTTCCGCTGGCGCTGACCGATCTACACCTGCCGACGCTCAGGGACGTGATGCAGGCGGTCGCGAACTATTTCACCGGGTGCGACGGCTATCTCGACAACCTGGCCGGTGCCGGCCCCTGATCGATTAGGTGGCCGAGGGTGCAGGCGCGTCCGGCCCGGCCGACTTCTCAAGGATAATCTCGCTCGCAAACGAACCTCCTATCCGCAGTTCTCCTCGCGCGCCCTCGGCGAACAGCTTGATCCCGCCCAGGTCGGCCTTCTGCGGGCCGAACGACGGCATCGTCCCTTCGATCAAGCCGATCTCCATGACAGTGCCCAGCAGGTCCGGAGGCACACCTTGCCGGATGACCGCGCGGCGATAGGTCGCGCCGTCGATGGCCAGGGGGACGGGGAGCACCATTGACACCTCGCGCCCTACCAGCTTTGTGTCGCCGATCGTGAAGGTGGCGGCGCCGGCTGCGCCGAGTTCGGCCCGCGCCGCTGCATTGCGCTGATCAACCACACGGCGGCGGCTCGCCCTCACGATAGCGGGGCTCGCTTCGATTGCCTTCGCCCTCGCCGATAGCCCGCTCGGAGCGGCGACTGCCGCAGCGGTCGCCGCGAACCCGGCACCACGCAACGACTTGGCAAGGCCAGAGCGCACAATCGGATCGCCGATCACAGCGTCATCGGCCTCCGACAGGTCGAACTCTGGGTCGAATTCTGGATCGACGATTTTGAGGTCGCTCGGACCCGGCTTTCCAGAGACGCCGATAGATAGGCCGCAAGCGAGCCTCTGTCCCTGCCTATGGGCGGGGAGGAGCACCATGCGTTTTTGGACCACGCCCCCCGTCGGCTCGCCCTTGCTCGTCGTGCCCGACAGCTGGCGGTCGCGCGCATCGGGACCGCTTTGCCCACCCTTGCACTCGACGACATGGAGCGCGCCGGTGTGGTCCATGAATACGAAGTCAGGGGCTTTACGTGGTCCACGCTTGCGCGGCACCGGCAGCGGGCCGTGCATCAGCGCGCTCATCCGATCCATGAAATATCGTCCGTCGCTCCACGCGACCAAGTCGAGGGCGCCAATAAGATAGCCGACCGGTATGCCCATTCCAAAGTCATCGCTCAGAATGGTCTTCTGGTGGGAGTCCAGGTTCGCGAAGTCTGCCGTGATGCGAAGATCGCTGTCGCCCGAGACCGCGTACAGATATCGGACCCACGCCCAGAACTCGCTCAGCGAAACGCCGCGCGCGACCTGCGGGGTCGTCAATTGACCGATCAAAAGAAGCGTTGGCAGGACCGGGACATTGAAGCTGGATATCCCGGCCGCGAACGATGGCGGGAACGCCGGCGCGCCGGCGGCAGGCCACGTCGTGTTGTCAGTATAGATGTCCAATGTCCTAATCACGTTTCCAACCCCCGCGCGAATGATATCCTCGCTCACGCGGACGACAGAGAGCAAGGCGATGACGACACTGATCGAGGAATATAAACGCGAGGCTTGCCGTGGCAATCGCGGCAAGATCGCCAACGCGGGCGCGGAATGGGCCGGGGTCGTCGATTGGTGGGCCGCCGGCCGACCGCTTTTTGTGCAGGCGTTCCACAAGGAGGTCGGCAAGCGACCGTCGAACGCCGGTATCGACACGCTACTGGATGCCGCCATTCCACGGAGCCCCGGCGATCTCCAACGTAAGGAAGCCGACGACGCCTATTACGCCGCGCACGCGGCTCTATTCCTCCAGGAGATGGACGGCATCGTCTCCCGCGTGCCGCGGGATTGCCCCGATCCCGAGGCGGCCTTTGCGTTCGGAAACGTGCTGCGCTTCGTCGATCACGTGTTGTTCGACAGCGTGGTGCTGCTCGAACATTGGGCCGCGCGTAGCCGCCAAGTCCCGGATGTATTCGGCGTGGGGAAGAACGAGGTCGAGCATATTCAAACCTTCTTCTTCGGCGCACAGCAGACGATCTACGGACACGGTAGCTTCGGACTCAGCTACGTTGAGAACCATTCCGATATCGTGATCGGCACGATCCGCCAGGCCTTGGAAATACGGCTTCGCCGCGCCTTCGGCGTCGCCGGGCGGTTCTCCGTTGCCAACAGCGCGTTTGAACCGGTGCCACTCTCAGCGCTTTTCGAGGCTATCCGGCCCTTCGAGCAGCAGATCATTTCGGAGGTGCCCTTCGCCACCCTTCGACGGGTCAACGGCTGGGCGAACATGTATATGCACGGCGCGATCAAGCTGCCGGTTTGGACCCCTCCGCGCGTCCTTGCCCGGCTCAAGCCGCTCCTCCTCGGCGAAGGCCGCAAAAGAGGCGACGGTCTTCGCATGCGCAAGGCGGCTTTCGACGGTGTGCGTCAGAAGTTGATGGAAAAATACGACGCTACGTTATCCCCGATCGGATTCCTTCCGGTCGAGCACTGCGAGGTTCTTATCACCGCGTAGCAACGACCCGGTCGGCTCCCGGGAATGGAGGTTTGCGCTGCGCACTTCCGGCGATATTGACTCTTTTTTACTCAAAAAACTTCGAATCATCAGGCTGCATTCTAATGAATACGTCTCCACATACAGGCCACAGCCTAATTGTAAATTACATTATATCATAGTAAGGCCTGAATTTGAGCCACATATATAAGGCTATGACCTGATGAGAAAGGATATTACAGAACGCGCGCGCAAACGCCTGGATGAGCGCCTGCAAGCGCTCGAGCCGGCGTCACGCTTTGCCGTGCCTCCGCGCGGATGGATCAGGGCGATCCGCGACGCCTTGGGCATGAGCGGGTCTCAACTCGGCCAGCGCATCGGCATCACCGCACAAAGTGTGCAGAATCTCGAGGAATCGGAAGCAAACGGCACCGCGCAGCTCAATACGCTTCGCAAAGCAGCCGAAGCGATGGACTGCGTGCTTGTCTATGCCTTGCTGCCAAAGTCGAGCCTGGAGGGGACAGTCCGTAATCGCGAGCGTGCGATCGCGAGCGATGCGCTGCGCCGCGTGTCTCACTCCATGGCGCTCGAGGACCAAAGTGTTGCCGACACTGAGCAGGAAGCTCGCATCCAGCGCTACATCGCCACGAACCTTCGCCAACGTGACGTCTGGGACAGGCCATGACGGATTTGTTCGTCGAACCAGACGACGCAACGCCACTCGAACCCGGTGAACGCGAAGGCTTGCTGCAAAGCTGGATCACGACCCGCGCCGATCTCAACGAGGCCGAACAAGCCAATATCGATGCCGGCGCGGGCTGGGCCTTAAGCCGCCGAACCGACATCCTGACCGAGCGTTTTGTGCGAGAGCTGCACAAACGGATGTTGGGCGACGTCTGGAGCTGGGCCGGCGCATATCGGCAGACCGAGCGCAATATCGGTATCGAAGCTTATCGTATCCAGACGGAACTCCATACACTGCTCGCCGACGTCAATTATTGGATCGAGCATAAGACCTACCCGAGCGACGAAATCGCAATCCGCTTTCACCATCGCATGGTCGCGATTCATCCCTTTCCCAACGGCAATGGACGGCATGCCCGCCTAATGGCGGATCTGCTAATCGAACGGCTCGTAGGCGAGGCATTCAGCTGGGGCGGTGGCAATCTCGCCGATATCGGCACGATGCGCCGGGCTTATGTCGATGCGCTCCGCGCCGCCGATGCCCATGACATCACCCCTTTGCTCGCCTTTGCCCGGTCATGACCGACAGCGCCGCACTGATAAACGCCCGGCCAGTGACGTCCGAAACGACGTCCGACCTGGCAAATGAGGCTGCAGACCCGCGCTTGAGCGTCTTAAAATTCCTGTCGATGCTTCGGCGTGACCGCGTCGCCATCTTGCGCGCGCACGCATCGCCGCTCGATTTCTGCCTTACCCTGATCGATCCGGACCAAATGGCGGCCAACGCATCCGCCTACCGCGAACACCTGGACGTTTTGACGGCCGATATGCGCGATTATGCGGTATCGAGCGCTTATGCCCTGCTGATCGGCGATGACCGCCGAAAGGCGCTGTCCGCGTATTTTACGCCGCCTGTTCTCGCGACGGCCACCCTCGAGGCGATTCGCCCCTTTCTCGAAACTGCGAACGCTCCCACCATTCTAGACCCGGCCTGCGGCGGCGGCTCGTTTCTGGTGCCGACAGCCCGGCGTCTCATCGACATGCACGTCGCCAACGGGGTGGATGTCGAGAGAGCATGCGTCTTCGCGACGGAGCAGTTGCAAGGCATCGAAGTCGATCCCGGGCTGGCTACCCTGTCCGGGCAACTGCTCGGCCAGATGATCTTGCGTGAATATGGCGTCAAACACGATACGAGCGAGATCGTGCGCTGTGCCAACACGCTGGCGACCTCGCTCGATCAGGGCTTTGACCTGATCATCGGCAATCCGCCCTATAGCAAGCTGTTCCGCAGTGGCGTCGACCAGCTGACGGAAGCTGCCGGGCATGCCGATCTTGGCGGGCACACCAATCTCTATTCCCTGTTCGTGATAAAGGCGCTCAACTGGCTGAAGCCAGGCGGCGGTCTGGCTTTTGTCCTGCCCACCAGCTTTGTCGCAGGCCCATATTTCGCCGGGCTTCGTCAAGAAATTCGCAAGCGCGCTCGCGTCGTCGACCTGGCCATGCACCAGCAACGCGAAGATCTGTTCATCGACGCCACCCAGGACGTCTGCCTACTGATTCTTCAGCGACACGGGCCCGGCATTGCCGACGACTCTCATTATCGGCTCGGTTGGATCGACGCGGCCGGCACGCGGACCGAACTCGGCACCGCGTCCGCGCCGTCCGATGGCGAGCCATGGCATCTACCTGTCGCCCCCAGTGGCGCGGTGATCGCGCATCACCATCAGCTTGTCTCCGTCAGCGCCGCATCGACCCTCGAAACCTACGGTTATCGCATCCGCGTCGGAAAGGTGGTTCCGACCCGCGAGCGTGCGCTGCTGCATGCCGAGCCTGCCGAGGGGCGCGTTCCCGTGTTGTGGGCCTCGGACATTCGCGTGAATGGCAGCTTTCGCTTTCAGGCGGGCACACGAACCGGAAAATCCGCCTGGTATGCACCGGTCAATGCAGAGTCTGCCGCCTATGTGTGCCGTGGGCGCGCGGTGCTGGTCCAGCGCACCAGCAACCGTGACCAGCGCCGACGGCTAAATGCTGCTCCCGTGACCAAGGCTTTTGCAGCGGAGCACAAGCGCAATGGCTATGTTGCCGAAAACCACGTCATCGTGCTTGAGCCGCTTTCGGAGACCCCTGCGGTTTCGCAGGAAATCGTGTCGCGCCTGCTCAATTCAGAAATCGTCAACGCGCGCTTTTCTGCCGTTTCCGGCAGCTTCAGCGTATCGGCACGACTGTTGGCGAGGCTGGCACTTCCAGAGGTCAACGCCCTGCCGGCGCTCGGCGATCGGTTCGAGGCAGGTGTCGCTAAGGCCTTCGCATCGATCGACGGTGTGCTAGTGGCCCCCGAACAGAAAGAGCCTTCGAACGGCAAAGGCTAAGACGCTCCGCTCAGCGCATGCACGATCTCGAAATAGCCATGGAGCGGCGCCACATTGCCGTCCCAGAGCGGCGCTCGCCCTCCGACCAGCGATGCCCGCGAGAGCAGCTGGTTGCCCGCGATGCAGGAGGTTTCCGGAATCATGATGCACGCCGGACAGGCTCCGCCGCGGTGGTCGCACAGCGTTCCCGAGCCGCAACGCAGTTCGCGGCGCGACACCAGATAATCCAGAAACGCCGCGTTATGATCGCGCCACATCGACGAGATGTTGCCCAGATCCTCGGTCATGCCGCGCCGATGAACCAGGAAGGCAAGGTCCGCTGGAAAGATCGCTTCGCTCATCGAGCCAAGATCAAGACCGGAAAAGCGCGAGATACCATGCATCACATGATGCGACAGGCTGTGCAGTAGCAGGAATACAGACGATGCGATGTCTCGTGATCGCACCTGGCTTGCCTGATCGCGGACAACGAAGTCGCGTAGGAACATGCCGAAATCTTCATAGCTCTCGATCAGTTCCCCGCCGATGGTTCGAGGTGCCGGCGGTGGTCCCGCCATCACACCGTTCAGGCGCAGATATTCCGCTACCGCCTGCGGATCGAGGCGGATGTAAATGGCCTCATTCTGCTGCTCGATCACGTAAACCGGTCGCCGATCATTGGGCAGGCGCGGGAAGCCCATCAGGCGCACGGGCATAGACTTGTTCTTCTGCACCGTCTCCGGCGTCGCGGATACGCGCGTATAACCGAACGAGAATTCGACCATGTCGAGATCACGGATCAGGCGTGCTTCCGCAATGCCGGCGCGCCCCAATTCTCCGGAAACACGCCGCGCATAGGCCTGTTCGCTGGCGGGATCGCCATGCTCTGCACAAAGATCGGCGTGTGCTTCGGCAAGGTTGGCGGATTGGCCGGAAGGCACCAGTTTACGGCGCCGCAGCGCGTCATGTTCGACCGTGCTTCTAATCGGATCGAACCGCCGTGCATAAAGCGCCCGGTCGAGGATCTGCTGTTGAAGACGCGCCGACGCCTGCGTCTCGCGGACAACATTCCCGTCTGCATACCAGGCGTCCAGCATCGACCTGGCCATGGTTTCGTAGGTTGCCGCATCGCCGCCACTGGCCCGGGCTGCGTCGGCCTGCCGGAGCATGCTCTCATAGAGGCCGAACATCCCGGCATTGTTGCGCGCTTCGAGCTGTTCGCGAATGCGCTGGGGAGACGGATCAGACCCGCCAAAGCCGTGCAGCGCTGCAACGCGGTTGGTCAGATCGACATGGCGTGTCGGTGCCATGATCGTGACGATGTCGGGATCGGCGTCGTAGACGATGAACCTCGCCGTCTGGACGTAGAAGACGGGCGATGCGCGATAGGAGATCGGGACCATATTGATCTCGCTCCATTCGTGCGGCACGCCGCCGTCCATGCGCGGCTTCAGCAACGACAGCGTGAACGGGTCGGTCTGATAGACCTCGCGCTCGGCCGCACAGCCGGTGCACCGAAAGCGCCAGCGCGAAAACTGATTGCCTTGCTTGACAAGGCGAAAATCATCGGTGCCGCACTGGCAGCGCGGAATCTTGCGCAACTCGCCCTGGCCATCGAGCATGTTGCGATAGGGCGAAAGACCCTCAAGCCCTCCCGACCAATGCACATAGACAACGTCGAGCTGCCGCCAACGGCACTCGCGTTCGCCGTTGAAGGCGCGGCACGGCGTCGGCAGAGGATCGGCAACCTGATGTCCGGGCGAAAGATATTCGCGCACGATCTCGCAGCTGTCGCACCGATAGACGAGTGGCCCGGGCAAATAGCCGATCCGCTCGGGACGCAGAAACTCGAACTGGTCGCTGGCGATGTCGACGCCGGCAATCCCTTGCCGCGTCTGGTTGTAGAAGCAACCGTCGAGGAGCTGCACCTCGTAGACCGGGGCGGTGCGGCTGATGTTCATGCCGCGGGCCAGCCAACTCTGG
The DNA here is from genome assembly GCA_039915925.1 of Sphingomicrobium sp. Taxonomy (GTDB): domain Bacteria; phylum Pseudomonadota; class Alphaproteobacteria; order Sphingomonadales; family Sphingomonadaceae; genus Sphingomicrobium. Next base: position 115,872 of record JBDSMG010000047.1, on the reverse strand, counting down.
CAAAACTCGGTCATGCTGTCGAAGATCTGGTCGCGGCGTGTTGAGCGTGCCGAGAAATCGATCGTCGCGCCGTCAACGGGCGCGGCAATGCAGGCGCCCTTGCCGCCCTCCCAGGTGAACATGGCCCCGGGCGCATACGCCGTGGCCAGCTGGGGCTGCGATCTGCTCATGCGCGGCGGCATCGGCGGTGGCGTGGTGCCCCGACCGGATCGGTGATCGGTCATCTCAGTCCTCCGTGTCGATAGGGGCGGGATCGGCATCGACGTCGGTTCGCACGGCCAGGCGCTGCCCGCGGATGATCTTCATAACCTGCCGAACGGTCTCTAAGTTCACCGACCGGTTGCGATAGGGATCCCGCGTCGCCGCCAGGATCGTACCGCCCGAATCCACGTCCCGCAGCGAGGTCATCGGTCGGCGCACCGTCGGAGATTCCCGCGATTGCCAGAAGTTCGCAAGAAGACTGGCGTCCGAGCGCTGGGTAAATACATCGAGGAGCATGCGCACGCGGTCCTGGACAAACTGTCGGTAGTAGACGTCGTGCGGCGCAGCGCCGATGCGGGTGGCGGACCGGCCATCCACGCCAATGCCTTCGAGCGCAAACTCGGTAAGCGCCGCAATCGCCCCCGCGCCACTCCCGACGTGACGATCCGACCAGGACTTGATCGCTGCCGCAGTCCGAAAGCTGCGAGCGCTGTCCTTGGCGTTTTCGGGCGCGCGTTCGAACGCTTCCTGCTCCACGACACCGCACAGATAGGCCTGAAGAATGCTCGGGATGATCCGGCGTATCGCCCGCTCGGCCCACCGTTGTACCGCCGGCGCCGGAATCATGCGTTCCAGGAACCGGTGAAACTGATCATGGGTCTCGACCACATAGCGGTCACGGCGACTGTGCGGCGTCGGCACCAGCATGCTGAACCCGACATGGTTGCGACCGACCCGGCTCGATGCCTGGATATATTCGGCGATGTCGGCGGGTAGCCCGGCAAAGAACATGGCATTGAACTTGTCGACATCGACGCCGTGGCTGATGGCAGAAGTCGCGACGATGTTGCGAAGCGCCTCCGACAGTGGCGGAAAAGGTTCACCGGCCCGACCTTGTCCTTCGGCCTGCTCCATCACATCCTGAATCTCGGCGATCGTGACCCCGCCAGAAATGAGCGCGGTAAGGAATGCCAGATCGCCGACGCCGGCGGCTCGCTGATCGCGATCGACCTGCGACGCCAGTGTCTCGATGATCTGGTCTCCACCCTTTTTGTTGGTGACGTAGGTCAGCGAGATTCTTTGGAGATCGAGCAACGTCGCCAGAATATCGGGCGACGGGATGAGCTCCCGGAGTGCGGTCGCCCGCAGGGGCGTGAGGGGATCATGCGTGGGCAGCCCGGCAATGAGCGCCGCAACCACGGCCGTCGCGTCTCCAGCATCCGCAATCTGCCACAATTGCGTGAAGGCCAAATGATAGGCCGACACGACGGCGGACGTCGTCATCGTATGCGACCGGCCGTTGGTCATCACCGACACATAGGTGCGCATGCGCGGCGCAGAACGCTCGGGGCGGATGAGCTCAGGCAACGAGCGCGCATAGTCTTGACGTTCAGCGCGCAGCGGCTCGCGCGGCGCAGAATAGAAGGATTCGTATAAGCCGGGGCCGGGGCATGGAAAGCGCAGGGATTCGCGCTGGTACAGCACCCGCAACTGCCGATCGGGATCGGAGATCGTCGCGGTCGCGGCAATCACTTTGGCGAGGCGCGGACGCGAATGAACATCGCTGCTTTCGCGCCAATGCGCGCATTGCGCACCGAGCGCCCCCGCGCCGAGCCGGAGCTGAATCCGCTCGAACACCGTCTCGAACAACCCCGAAAAGGTGCCAAGGCTCTCGTCGAGCAAATGTCCCTCATCCTGGATCACGAGACTCGGGAAAGGATCGTGAAAGAGGGCAACCCCGGCTGAAAATGCTGGCCAGACCCGCTCCCAGCCATCGTCTTCGGCGCGTTCAAGTTGCGGTCCGGTTCGCGGCATGAACAGATGACCGCTGGCCGGGTCGCGATACCGAGCCGCACCGAACATGCCGACGATCGCGTTGATCGTTCGGTCGTGCTGGCCAATCAGTGCCAGCTTATCGATCGTCCCCAGGATTACCGAGGGCGCGCGCTGATAGATCGTGTCATCGGTCAGCAGGAAAGGCAGCGGCGTTCGGTCCGGCGCTGGTGGATGCGCGCGGTTCCAATCGCAGCTCGTATCGTTGAAACAGACGATGCCGATCCGGCCGAACTGCCCCGGATATTTGCGCATGCCCGTGGGCGACTGGCACACGGGGCAAACCCGCAGTTTATCGAATGCCTCCAACGCTTCCCGATATCGGTTCGATCGCCGCCGAGCGACCGCCGCCGCGGCGCTACTTCCCTCCGGCGGATGGAGCAACGTCTGGTCGTCAGGATATGCCGCCATCGCGATGGTGGGGACGCCGCCAAATCCCTGCGCCGCGCGATTGGGCGTATTGCCCGATCCGACCCAGAAACCGATTTCGAACGGCCAGCCCCCGATATGTTCGGCCAGTCGGACCAGCTCGGCGCGCACCACCACTTTGAGCAGCCGCCGCGCCTGCTGGAGCGTGAGAAGGCGGAGCGGATATCGGACCAGCGCCGTTACGCCGCGTGTCTTGCCGCGGAGACGATCGAGGAACAGGTTGAAGATCAGCAATCCGAAAAAGGCTTCCGACTTACCACCGCCTGTCGGGAAATAGAGAAGGCTCGCCGACAGCTCGTCGCGGAACGCGTCGAAATGGTCGGCAAACTCGGGCATGCGCGATGCCAGGGTCGGAATATGAGCGAGAATGAATGCGAGCTGGAAGAGACGCCAATCCGTGTAGCGGCCGCCGCCATATTGGGCGAACGTCTCGTTGGTGTGCAGCCATCCCCGCCACGGCGCCGCCTGCCGGCTGAGGGTGGCGCGCCTGGCAGGATCTCGCTCGCTAGCCATGGCGGCATCGGCTTCGCGCGATACGATGAGCAGGCGGACGCCCGAACGAATATAGCCGCTCTCGCGCCGATATGCTTCGAGGTCGCGACTATGGGCCGCCCGTTCCTGCGTCGCCTGGGCCGCGTCGAGGCCGTGCTCGACATCGAGTCCAACTTGGGCTGCGATCCACACATCATAGGCATCTGGCAACGCGTAGAGCTGCTCCAACGGCGTCGTCGGATCGCTTAGCACGGAATATCGGGTCGGCACCCCCGGAATGTCGCGGGGGTCGATACGGGGCTGGCAGTAGCGTGGTGCCCATGTTGTTTCGAGCACGACCGTGGCAGCATCGCGGCCGACGGCCTCGACCCCGCAATTCAGGCCCATCGCGGGATATTCTAGCCAATCGCGAAATCGGTAGGACGGTTTGACCCGATCAAGGCGCAAGGGGCGATGATCCGACGCCGCGATCGTAGCCGTGAGACGCGCTTGAAAGATGCCGTGCTCAAAGCCGCTGAGATGCCTCGCCGCCGGCTGCAGCGCCCCATTTTCGATCGCGACCCGCATGTTGATCCGGCTCGAATCGACGAAATCGGGGTCGACCTCCGCAACGAGATTGACGCCGGCGAGACGCGGCCGAATATCGTCGAGCGTTGCCGGCTTTCGTTGCCGCAGGCTGTCGAGATACGCCTCCCATGCTGCGCGGTCGGCAAATTGGCTGGGCAGGATATGTTCGTCGCGGCGATAGGCATCGCGCTGCCCTTCGGGAGTCGCTAGCCAGGCGAGGAGGACACGGTCGACCTCGGATGTCACCTGTGCGGCAAAACCGGCGCAGGCCGAAAGTCGAGCTGCAGGATCGGCGATCGGCAATGCCACCGAGCTGAGCCGCAGAACATGTCGTCGCCATTTCTGTGGAATCGGTTGCGCGGCCGCGTGCCGATCCTCGAGCCGTCCGGCATCCGGACGAAGCGCTCCCAAGGCGCCGCTCGCGACAGGCGGCCCTTGCTCCCCGTCGCCGGCATCGGTCACTTCCGGTTCGGCTTCGGGAACGTCGGTCATCGCCGTGTCGCTGACCTCTGCTTCGATCATGTCGTCAGCAGTTAGCGGCCGTGGCGTGTCGTCCTGTTCGTCGCCAGGACGCAAAGTAATGCCAAGCTCACGAAACGCGCGATCGAAGGCTGCGCGCCGAATGGCTGTTCTTTGGCGCCCACGCTCAAGCCGTTCTTCGCGCCGTCGAATACTCGCTGCAGCACGTCCGGCCGCAGCCTGTTCGGCGCGATCAGCTGCCTGGGCCGCTGCCTGCGCTTCGCCCCGCGCTTCCACATCGCCGGGATCCGCATTCTCAGCCGCGACATCGGCACGTTCACGCGCCTGGTCGGCGTCGGCCTCGGCGTCGCCTGAACGCTCATCGGGCTCTTCGTCGCCACCGGCAGGTAGCGCAGCGAGCGCTTCATCGATGTAACTTCGCGCCAATGCCTCAACTTGCTGGCGCGTGACCCTGGACAGCAGGATCTGCGGCATCATGTCATGCCGCGGATCGCTGAGTTCATCCCAGCTCGGCAGTTCGCGCACATAAATCGAGAATTCGGGCTGAACGACAATGATACCTGTTGATTCTGCACCCAGCTGCACATCCAGCCCCATCGTGGCTAGATGGATATCGCTTGTTTCATCGTCGCCCGATTGGTCGAAGCGCGGGAGAAGAAATCCGCTAACCAGGCGTCCCGACGGTTTGCTTCCGAGGATGACATTTCCGATCGGGCCATCGCCCGAACAATAGGCCAGCGTCATGCCCAAGAGGCCGTCGACGATGGCTTCCTTGGCCTCGGTGAGGTCGCCGGCTCCCCGTGTCCGCAAATCCCGCTCCGCCGCCGACAAATCGGCGGTGACGATCGAAACCGCAGCGCTGCCGCGCTGACTGTCGCTCATCCCATATGCCCTTCGTCGGCATCTCGCACGTCGGCTACAATATCCAGATGGTCTACCGCTCGGTCGCGCAGTTCGGCGATGCGGCTCCGAACATCAGCATCAAGATCTGCGGCCGCGCCATGCGGATCAACCAGCACCGAAATGAAGGCTCGGGCAATGCGGGCGCCTGCTCGACGTCGCCCGACACGTAGCTGGTCGATTCCTTCGTTCCACATCTTGTCGGCAATTGCCGCTGGTATGCTGAGAGCGGCAGTGAAAAGGTCGAAATCGCCGCGGGCTTGCGGCGCATGCGGGCGCAACCGTTCGGCCGGATCAGCCCGATGCTCTTCCGCCCGCAGCCATTCCTGTACCGCAGCCACGCTCGTGGCGCGCATATTTTGCGCTTGAAGGCGTGCGTGAAGGGTGCGCGCCTTTGCGCCAAGCGTGTTGCCCGGCAGCGTGGCGAGAGCCCCGACGACGGTGTCGTGGTAGATTTTGACCCAGCCCTGGGCAAGAACATGGACGGGTAGGACCCGACGCGCGGCATCGACGAACGCGCGGTCTGGAACAACGATTGCGTCACCGGCACGCAGTTGACTGGCGGATGCCCGGTCATAGGGATTGATGGCCGCGTGACGATTGTGGCGGATCATCGCGGACCCTCGCCACGCCCGTAATTCTCTGCCGCTCTCGAGCCTGATCAGGATGACGTCGCGATCAGGAGAATCGCCGTCCGTCATGTCGATGACCGTGTCCGGCACGTCCACGGGCGGGCGGGCGCTCAGCTCAAGATCCACCGCGCCGACGTTGCGCGCTTCAGCTTCAGCCTTGGCGGCCGCTGCCATGACACGCAGCCGATCCCCGATCCGACCCTGGCCGCCGAAATCCTGATGCTTGGCGAGGCCGGCGTAGCTACCGGCGACACGGGTCGCGAACGCCCGGTCACACAGGATGAGCATCTGTTCGGGTAGCCATCCGCGAGCCATGAGCTTGTCGAGAAAGCCAAGCCGCGGAGCAACAAGGATCAGGCGCTTCCAGCTGTTGCGTGTAGGGCCGACCTCAATCGCCGCGAGGCTCTCTTCTAGGAGACCCGCATGGGTCATCTGCGTTTGCCCCCGCTCCATGCGCCGTCGCAGGATGCCGGTCGACGCCGCATTGCCTGCCAATCGAACCTCCGCAAGGCGCAGATCGGTTTCGTCCGAGAATACAACAATGCCGAACGTCGATGCACGTGCGAGCGTCGTCGCCAACTGCGCCAGAGCCGATCCTATAGGGGTCTCGGCGTCGAGGCCAGCATAAGCGGCGCGGACAGCGGATTCGGCAGCAAGCAGACGTTCGCGGGCGGCCCCCGATACACCGGTCGCGAGTGCATCGAGAATCGGAGACAGGACCGACGCTTCCGAGCGCTGCTCGAGAAAGGCTTCTGCTGCGGCCTGGCCGTCGATTTCGCACAGCGCATCATACGTCGCAGACAGGCCGCTGGGCAGCGCCGCCGCACGCCGGAGATTGGCCGCGCTGCGCCGCAGAGCGCCGGCAAGCGCGCGATCGGCGCTGCCGCTTGCCGCCTCGCCAATGGCATTGAGCGCCGCAACACTTGCGCCGCCGATCGACTGAAACTCGACCTCGATCGGAGTGACGCGCTCGATCACCGGATCGGGGACGACGATATCCCCGCTTGCTCTGATCAAGACGGACTGAGCTATTGTCGTGCGGTTAGCTTGCCGCGCAGCCTTGGACTGCCGCAGGATCGCGGCGATCCTGCGCTGGACGTAGGCATCCTGTGTCACCGCGAGGATCGGAAGCTTTGGTGCCTGTGCGAGCAAAAGCTCCAGGAACGAACCCATCAATTCCTCCCAATGATAGCCGAGGCGATTGAGGCCGGGATAGCAGAGGTCGAGCACGCAGATATCGGGAGCTCGCCCTCCCCGGGCCGGGTTAAAAGCATCGTGTCGGAGCGCCGCGCGCGGGTCGGCGCGACGCGTGATGCCGTAGAAACCGAATGGGGCGGACTTCGGGTCGGTCAGTGTCGCCCGGTGGTCCGGGAGGCGATCGATGCCGGCGCCATAACGCACGCGGCCAAAGAGTTCGTGCGCCGCTTGACCGAAGATCGGCGCGGCGGCTTCGCCGCCATCCGCTGCGAAAAGCGGATAAAGCTCGGAAAGCGCAGGATGCGCAAGATGGGGATGGCTTTGATCGCGTCGGCGAAGGGCGTTGAAATGGCCGAGCATCTCGTGAAGATCTCGCATCGCGCCCGAATGCTCTTCTTGCCCGGTCTCACGGCGGGTGAGATGAAGCGAATTGGGTCGCAGCAGAATTTGCCTTTCGGCGAGCCAGGTACGCTGATCGGCTCCTGTCCCCCCACCACGCCAAGGATAGTAGAGCGTCCGAAAGTCCGGCACAGCATCGCATGAGCGCAACTGGCCCACCGTGGACGCAGGCCGCGAACCAAGTATGGCGAGCATCGTCAGCGGATGAAGGATCGAGACATCGCGCTGCCCGACTGGCCATTGCAGCACCGCCGCCGATGATCCGGCCACGAGGGCATCGAGATAGTGCCGCATGAGCGCCAGGGTCGGGCGGTTTAGACCGGTGGAGGGACCAAGTTCCAAGTCGTGCCGTCTAAATTGAAGCGTTTGAGCATAGGCTAGCGCGGCATTGACGTCGATACTGTCGAAGGGGCCCGGGCGTTCCGCCTCCGCTCTTGCCGCGGCCGCTTCCGTCGCCGCGCGGGCCTTGAGTCCGGCCGCCATCGCACCGCGCTTCGCCTTCTGCGCAGCGCGATCTTCCTGCATCTTGCTCAACTGATTAGCCCCCCAACGCACGCTCTCTCCCCGGTTGCCCAATCGCCTTGGCGAATCACTGCATCGCAGGTTGCCAGAATGTTCTCATGCGATAGCGGAGGCCTTCTTCCCGCACTACCGTCTCGATTTTTTTTGATCCGTATTGGTGCGAGTTCACATCACTCCCTTGCTTAGACGCGCAGCAGCCCACTTTGACAGTTGCCCGTCATTCCGCGCCCTCGAGCCGAAAAGCAGGCAGCGCCAGCAGTCGTATCGCCATGCTGATCGCGAACGTCGCGTCGCGCAACAAATGACTGTCTGGCGATTCGCGGGTCTGGAGGACGCGCTGCATGAGCGTCGCGGGGTCGTCGATTGCACGGAAGTGCGAAAGCGGATTGCGCAGTGCCATCAGGCGCCGCATGTCGTCGGCATCGTGTTGCGCGATGACTGAGTGGTCTTGGCACCGACGCAACGTCTCAGGAAAGGTAATTTTGGGCGGTAGTCCATCACCGCCAAGCATTTCCAGATGGGCGGCCAGAACATGTTCGGCGAGGCCCTGACAGAGCATCACCGTCGCCACGTAATTGCCTTGGACGAAACTGATCCGCGCCTCGCGCCATGCCGCCGAAGTGGTGTAAGCACCAGGAAGCATCGTTCCTGCGGATCCGAGCGCCCCCGAAAGATCGGTCAACTGCCGGAATCTGCCGATTTTTCCGTCTAGATCGTCATGCAGGTCGGCAAGGAGCAGGCGGACGAATTCCAATTCACCGATCGGCGAGAGCAGGCCCTTTTCAAATTCCCGTTCGTGCTCTGGCTCCATGCGCTTTCTCCTTATCAATTGTACTGTGAATTTGGACATTCTTGCAGCGGAGTGCGTACGTTCTCTCCTCGACTTTACACTGCGAGAAGCAAGGGGGGAACAAACAAAGAACATTGACCGATCAGCTATGTTATGGAATGGGGTCATGGTAGGTGAACGTGTATGCCCGAACGGGTCGCGAAAGGAGGCGAGTGCATGCGGTTGGCGATGAGCGATAACGGTCCCGCCATCTCGCCTATCTCACCACGCCGGGAGCTCGGCGCCTATGAGGCGCTGTGGCTGGAACAGGGGGCTACGTTCAAAAGCCTTGCAGAGAAATTTGCGACCGATCCAACCGCATTGCCCTCCGATTTCGTTTCCCCGACCGTGGCGGACGAGCATGCCGATCAGGTGTTTGCGAGGCTGAAGGCGGGTGGAGTCCATCAATTCGGTGTGCGTATTCATCACGCTGGCGACTATCCCGCCAAGTTGCGGCATGCCCGCTATCCAGTCGAGATGCTCTATTATCAGGGAAGCTGGGAGCTTTCTGAAACCCCCGCCATGGCCATTGTCGGAAGCCGGGACGCGTCTGAGGATGGGATAAAGCGCGCAGCCAGACTGGCACGAGAGCTGGTCGATCGCGGGATTACCGTGGTTTCTGGCCTGGCGAAGGGCATTGATTCCGCTTCGCACAAGGCTGCGATCGAGCGCGGCGGCCGCACAATCGCCGTCATCGGCACACCGCTTGGTCAAAGCTATCCTCGCGAAAATGCGGAATTGCAGAAGTTCATTGCGGCCGATCACCTGCTGGTCTCGCAGGTTCCTGTGCTTCGCTACGGGCGCCAGAGCCCGCAACACAACCGCCTTTTCTTTCCTGAGCGTAACGCGACGATGAGCGCCCTCACTAAGGGCACGATCATCGTGGAGGCGGGTGAGACATCAGGTACGCTAACCCAGGCGCGAGCAGCGCTCCACCAGGGCCGCAAGCTCTTCATCCTCGATTCTTGCTTTCAACGCACCGATATCACCTGGCCTGCACGGTTCGAGAGAGACGGCGCGATCAGAGTTCGCACATCAGACGATATTTGGAACGCGCTTGCCTGAACCGATCCGGCTTTCCCAGATCGACGATAGCAACCGCCGCGACCACTACCACCTCGCGGCGGGCGATCAGTGCCTCTATCTGTATGAATACACTTCAGGTCGCGATTTCGCGTTCAGCGCTACCAACGGGCTTATCTCCAATTTGAAAAAGAAGCCGAGCCAGAGCGCCGCGCGCGGATATGCCCACAAAGGCAGGGTCATTGGCGAATGTGCCAAAGCGCTTGGCCAATCTCTCAATGCCGGATGGCTTCAGTTCGCCACCCTGGTCCCGATTCCCTGCTCGAAAACCAGTGACCATGTGGACTATGACGACAGGATCGAGCGCCTTTGCCGCGCTATCTCCCCAGGGTTGGATGTCCGCAACCTAATCGTGCAGTCGCAATCGACCGCTGCATCTCATGAAGCCGCAGCGGGAGATCGGATAACCTTAGAGGCGCTGAAGGCTCTCTATCAAATCGACGAAGCGCTTGCAGCGCCGCTGCCCAAAACGATCGGCATCGTCGATGACGTCCTCACTGCTGGCACGCACTTTCGCGCTGCTCATGATCTTCTGTCGAATCGGTTTCCGGGCGCTCCCATTGTGGGCATCTTCATCGCACGCCGGATTTTTCCCAATCCCTTCGGAGACGCCGCAGCAGGCTGAACCTACCGGCTGCCGCAATCTGCGTTCGACTTCGTTCAAACGGCAATACGAATGCCCGCGCGAATGCCTGATCTAGGCGCCTGATCCGAACCACCATCGTGGTTCGGTCGGAGCGCTCGCATGACCCCGACAAAGTTGCTTCTCGGCCAGATCCTGATCGTCTTCGTGATCGTGCTTGCTGGCCTGTGGACATCGACCCAGTGGGTTGCGGCACAGCTGGCCTATCAGCCGCAGTTGGGCCCGCCGTGGGCGATCGCCTTCGGTCACCGGCTATACCATCCTTGGGCCCTCTTCGCCTGGTGGTATCACTTCGATGCCTACGCGCCGAACGTCTTCAACAAGGCCGGCTTGCTGGCCGGGGCCAGCGGGTTCGTCGGCTGCGCCGCGGCGATCGCAGGCTCCCTATGGCGTGCCCGCCAAGCCACGCACGTCACCACCTACGGTTCGGCGCGCTGGGCGAACGGCCGCGAGATCGAGCGCGCAGGCCTGCGCGATGTCGCAGGAGTTTTCCTGGGCCAGCATGAGGGAAGCTACCTCCGCCACGACGGTCCCGAACATATCATGGCGTTCGCGCCGACCCGCTCGGGCAAGGGCGTCGGCCTGGTCGTTCCGACCCTGCTCGGCTGGACCGGCTCAGCAGTCATCCACGACATCAAAGGCGAGAACTGGACCCTGACCGCTGGCTGGCGCTCGATGTTTTCGCACTGCCTGCTGTTCAACCCGACCGATGCCCGCTCGGCCCGCTACAACCCGCTGCTCGAGGTGCGGCGCGGCACAAACGAGGTACGCGATGTCCAGAACATCGCCGACATTCTCGTCGATCCGGAAGGTGCGCTCGAACGCCGCAATCACTGGGAGAAGACCAGCCACTCGCTGCTGGTCGGGGCGATCCTCCACGTCCTCTATGCCGAGGAAGAGAAGACGCTCGCCCGCGTCGCGACCTTCCTGTCCGACCCACAGCGCAGCTTCGCCAAGACGCTCGAGCGGATGATGACCACCAATCATCTCGGCACGTCGGCGGCACCGCTGGTGCATCCCGTGGTAGCGTCGGCCGCGCGCGAGCTGCTCAACAAAAGCGAGAACGAGCGTTCGGGCGTGCTGTCGACCGCGATGTCGTTTCTCGGACTATATCGAGACCCGACCGTCGCTGCGGTCACCTCAAGCTGCGACTGGCGGATCGCCGACCTGGTCGAGGCTAAGTCGCCGGTCTCGCTCTATCTGGTCGTGCCGCCATCGGACATAAGCCGGACCAAACCGCTGATCCGCCTCGTGCTCAATCAGATCGGCCGTCGGCTCACCGAGCAATTGCACGCTGAGGGCAGTGGCCGCCGTCACAAGCTGCTCATGATGCTCGACGAGTTCCCTGCGCTGGGGCGGCTGGATTTCTTCGAGACGAGCCTCGCCTTCCTTGCCGGCTACGGTGTGCGCGCCTTCCTGATCGCGCAAAGCCTCAACCAGATCGAGAAGGCTTACGGCGATAACAACGCCATCCTCGATAATTGCCACGTCCGGGTCGCGTTCGCGACCAACGACGAGCGAACCGCCAAGCGGATCTCCGACGCGCTCGGCACAGCGACCGAGCAGCGCGCGATGCGCAACTATGCTGGGCACCGCCTGGCGCCGTGGCTCGCGCACGTCATGGTCAGCCGCCAGGAGACCGCGCGCGCCCTGCTGACCCCCGGCGAAGTGATGCAGCTTCCCGCCACCGACGAACTGATCCTCGTCTCGGGCCTGTCGCCGATCCGCGCGAAGAAACTGCGCTATTACCAAGACCCGACCTTCAAGGCACGCGCCTTGCCGGCACCGGTGCTGTCCGACGGTCCCTATCGCGACCGTCCGACCCCGCGTCCCGACGATTGGAGCGGACTTGTCAGCCAGCGCGATGCGCGGCTCGATCTGAACGTCGACGCTCCGCGCGACGACGACGGCGGGCTCCAGCAGCAACGCGCGCCGGACCTTGCCCAAGACAGCGCCCCGTCCGTCGTCGAGCCGGATAAGCCCGATCTCGGAGTCGACTACGATGGCGACGTCGCCGCCGACACGCGCGCCATGACCGCGGCACAGACCGCGAGCACGGTCGTCCGCGCCCACGCGATCAACGAAGGGAGCGACCGTGACGAGTCGCTCCCCAGCTTCTGAGGAGCGGAGCCATGGACCGCATCCGCCACCAACTGTTCCTGCCGAAGGATCTGAGCGAGCGCCTTGAGGTGCTGGCCGCAAAGCCCGGCACGACCAAGTCGGCGATCCTCGTCGACGCGCTGACCGCCTGGCTAAACCGCCGGGCGGCGAGCGAGCTCGAGGACAAGTTCGGATCGCGGCTCGACCGGATGACCAACGCGGTCGGACGGATCGAACGTGACGGCCACATCCTACTCGAGACGCTGGCGCTGTTCGTGCTGATCGAGCTGACGGTAAATGCGCCGTTGCCCAAGGGCGACGACGCTGCCCGCGCCGTAGGTCGCGCGCGGTTCGACGAGTTTGTCAGCCGGGTAGGCGAGCGCTTAGCAAGCGGTCGGCGCACGCTGGCACCCGATACGCTCGCTGCGCGTGGCAAGGACCAGACACGATGAGCGCCGCCGCACTCCCCGGCGCCGCCGACGATCGTCGTCGCGCAATGCTTCGCACCGCAATGGGCCCGGCGATCGCTGCCGCGCTCGCCAACCCGCGCGTGATCGAGATCATGGTCAACCCCGACGGGGTGCTCCGCCTCGACATCTTGGGCCAAGGCCGGGTGGACACCGGCGAGCGACTCGATGCGTCCCAAGTCGAGCGCATCATCCGCCTCGTCGCGAGCCACGCGCGCGCCGAGGTTCATGGCGAGGCGCCGGTCGTCTCAGCCGAGCTCCCGGCTAAAGTCGATGGCCGTGCCGGCGAGCGGTTCGAAGGCGTGCTGCCACCGGTCGCGACCGGCCCGTGCTTCTCGATCCGCAAGCCGGCGACCCGGCTTTACACGCTCACCGACTATGTCGCTGACGGCATCATCGCCCCAAGAGCGGCGGTCGAGTTGCGGGCAGCGGTCATCCGCCGTGACAATATCCTGATCGCCGGCGGAACCAGCACCGGAAAGACCACACTTGCTAATGCGCTACTGGCCGAGATGGCGTCGCTCGACGAGCGGGTGATCCTGATCGAGGACACGCGTGAGCTGCAGTGCCCGGCGCCCGACACGGTGGCGCTGCGCACGCGTCCCAAGAACTCGAGTGGCGTCGGCAGCGTCACCATGGCCGACCTCGTCCGCTCGACGCTTCGCCTCCGTCCCGACCGGATCATCGTCGGCGAGGTGCGCGGACCCGAAGCGCTCGATATGCTGAAAGCGTGGAACACTGGCCACCCCGGCGGCATCGCGACGGTTCACGCCAATAGCGCGCTCCGCGCGCTTCATCGCATCGAGCAGCTTGTCCAGGAAGCGGTCGTGACCGTGCCGCGCGAGCTGATCGCCGGCGCGATCGATCTCGTCGTGTTCATCGCCGGACGCGGGCTCGACCGCCGCGTCACCAGCATCGCCCGCGTCGACGGGCTCGATGCCCGCGGTGGCTACGCGCTGACCGACCTCAACACGCCAACCCAACCCCAAGGAGACTGACCCATGACCAAGCCTTGCCTACGTTCGATCATCACTGTCGTCGCCGCATTCGCCGCGACCTCGTTTGCTACCGCCGCCCAGGCGGCGGGCACCGGCATGCCGTGGGAGCAGCCGCTCCAGCAGGTGCTCGGCTCGGTCCAGGGACCGGTCGCCAAGATCCTCGCGGTGATCGTCATCATCGTTACCGGACTGACGCTGGCGTTCGGCGAGAGTGCAGGCGGGTTCCGGCGGCTGATCCAGATCGTGTTCGGCCTGTCGATCGCGTTCGCCGCGTCGAGCTTCTTCCTGAGCTTCTTCAGCTTTGGTGGCGGGGCACTAATCGCATGAGCGGGCCCGTGCACCACTCCGGTACCGAGCACGTCGCCGGGTTCGAAGTGTCGATCCATGGCTCGCTCGGAACGCCGATCCTGCTTGGCGGCGCGCCGCGTGGCCTCGCGATCGTCAACGGCACCATCGCCGCCGCAGTCGGGCTCGGGCTCCAGCAGTGGATCTCCGGGATCATCCTGTGGGCGGCGGGGCACAGCCTCGCCGTGTTCGCCGCCCGCCGCGATCCGCATTTCGCGCCGGTGCTGCTGCGCCACCTCCGTCAGAAGGGCCATTATTCGTGCTGAACCTTGCTGAGTATCGTCACCATAGCGACCGGCTCGCCGATCATCTGCCCTGGGCGGCGCTGGTCGCCGACGGGGTCATCCTCAACAAGGACGGCAGCTTCCAGCGCACGCTGCGCTTCCGCGGTCCAGACCGTGAGTCCGCCACCGAGGCCGAGCTGGTCTCGGCATCGGCCCGCGCCAATAATGTCCTCAAGCGCTTCGGCACGAGTTGGGCGCTGTTCTTCGAGGCCGAGCGCCGCGAAGCGATCGCCTATCCCGATAGCGATTTCCCCGACGCTGCCTCGTGGCTTGTCGATCGTGAACGCCGTGCCGGCTTTATCGCCGAAGGTGGCCACTACGAGAGCGTCTATCATCTCACCCTGACCTTCCTGCCGACTGCCGACAGCAGCGACGCCGCAGGCCGGTCGCTGGTCGATCGTCCCGAAGGCAACAGTGCTCGCGACTGGCGCGCGGCGCTGGCGACGTTCGTCGCCGAGACTGATCGCGCGTTCGACCTGTTCGCGGCCTTCATGCCCGATACGCAGGCGCTCGCTTCGGCGGACACGCTGACCTATCTCCATGGCCGCATCTCGGCCCGCCGCCATCCGGTCGCGGTGCCGTCGACCCCGATGTATCTAGACGGCTTGCTCGTCGACACGCCGCTGGTGGGCGGGCTCGAGCCGATGCTTGGGGCGCAGCATCTGCGCACGCTGACCATCCTCGGCTTTCCCAACGTCAGCCGTCCCGGGCTGCTTGACGCGCTCAACCATCTCGATTTTGGCTACCGCTGGGTTACGCGGTTCATCGCGCTCGACAAGAGCGATGCGACCAAAGCGCTGACCAGCCTGCGCCGCCAATGGTTCAACAAGCGCAAGTCAATCACCGCGCTGCTGCGCGAGATCATGTACAACCAGCCCACCCAGCTCCTCGACAGCGATGCCGACAATAAGGTCGTCGACGCCGACTTGGCACTCCAGGCGCTTGGCGCCGACCATGTCGCGTTCGGTTACCTCACGACAACGATCACACTGGCCGACACCGACCGCACGCGAGTCGAGGAGCAGGTCCGCCGCATCGAGCGGGTGGTCAACGGGCTCGGGCTCACGACAATCCGCGAGGGCGTCAATGCGGTCGAGGCGTGGCTGTCGAGCCTGCCGGGCCAGGTCTACGCCAACGTCCGCCAGCCACTGGTCCACACCCTCAACCTTGCCCACCTGATGCCGCTGTCGAGCGTCTGGGCGGGGCCAACGAGCAACACGCACCTTGGCGGTCCGCCATTGCTCTATGCGCAGGCAGCGGGCTCGACTCCGTTCCGCCTGTCGACCCATGTCGGCGATGTCGGCCACATGATGGTGGTCGGCCCGACCGGCGCGGGCAAGTCGGTGTTGCTGGCACTGATCGCGCTTCAGTTCCGGCGCTATCCCCGTGCTCAAGTCTTCATCTTCGACAAGGGCTATTCGGCTCGCGCCGCCGTGCTCGCTATGGGCGGGGCGCATCATGCGCTCGGGCTCGACGGCGGGACGGGAACTGGCGAGGCGCTTGCGTTTCAGCCGCTGCGCCACATCGATCGATTAAGCGAACGCGCCTGGGCTGCCGACTGGATCGCGGCGCTGCTGACCCACGAGAAGATCAGCGTCACCCCCGACGTCAAGGAGAGTGTCTGGTCGGCGCTTGGCAGCCTCGCCTCGGCGCCGCCTGAGGAGCGGACGCTAACCGGTCTTGCCCTGCTGCTCCAGTCGAACGCGCTGCGTTCGGCGCTTGCCGCCTACACGCTCGACGGACCCTATGGTCGCCTGCTCGACGCCGCCGAGCGCGACGCCGCGTTTGCCGACGTGCAATGCTTCGAGACCGAAGCACTCTTGGGTCATGCGGGCGTCGTCGCGCCGGTGCTGACCTATCTGTTCCACCGGCTCGAAGAGCGGTTCGACGGGCGGCCGACGCTGCTCATCCTCGACGAGGCCTGGATATTTCTCGACCACCCGCTGTTCGCCGCGCGCATCCGCGAGTGGCTCAAGGTTTTGCGCAAGAAGAATGTCGCGGTGCTGTTCGCGACCCAGAGCCTCGCCGACATTGCCGCCAGCAGCATCGCGCCGGCGATCATCGAAAGCTGTCCGCAGCGCATCCTGCTGCCCAACGACCGGGCGATCGAGCCGCAGTCCAGAGAGGCCTATGAGCGGTTCGGACTAAACGAGCGTCAGATCGACCTGATCAGCCGCGCTACGCCGAAACGCCATTATTACCTCCAGTCAGCGCGCGGCAATCGGCTGTTCGAGCTTGGGCTTGGTCCAATCGCGCTCGCGCTGTGCGGCGCGTCCGATCCGGCGAGCCAACAACGGATCGATGCGGTGATCGCCGAGCATGGCGCCGCCGACTTCGCCGCCCGCTTCCTCAATGACGTCGGCCTCGAATGGGCCACGCCGCTGCTCGCCGATTTTTCCGCCTGACCGCAGAGCCCAACCCTCGACACCCGACCCCAAGGAGAAGTGCCATGACCCACAATCTGCATCCCAAAACCCGCTTCGCGCAGCTGATCGTAGCCATCGGCGCGGCCTGTTCTGTCATCGCCGTCACAACGGTGGCCGCAACCCCGGCGCAGGCGATCATCGTCTTCGATCCGAGCAACTACAGCCAGAACATTCTCACCGCAGCGCGGACACTCGAGCAGATTAACAACCAGATCCGCATGCTCCAGAACCAGGCGACCAGCCTGACTAACCAGGCCAAGAATCTGACGACGGTCAGCTTCCCCGAACTGCAGGCGATCACCCAGACCATCCAGCAGATCAACCAGCTGATGGGCCAGGCGCAAGGCATCCAATTCCGCGTTGCGGGGCTCGACCAACAGTTCAGGCAGATGTTTCCGCAAAGCTTCAACCAAGCGCTGACCGTCAACGCCCGGGTGGTTGCCGCACGGACCCGGCTTGATACGAGCATGGCGGCCTACAAGCAGACGATGATGGTCCAGTCGCGGGTCGCCGAGAATGTCGAGGCCGACGCGCAGGCGCTGAGTGCCATTGTCGCGCGGAGCCAGGGGGCGGAAGGTGCGCTGCAGGTCGCGCAAGCCACTAACCAGCTGCTCGCACTCACCGCCAAGCAGCAGTTCCAGATCCAGCAGCTGATGGCGGCGCAATATCGTGCCGAGGCGATCGAACAGGCGCGCAAGATCCAAGCCGAGGCCGAGGCGAAGGCGGCGACCGCCAAATTCCTCGGCACCGGCTCGGCCTACACACCGCACTGACGGTTCGGCGGGCCGAGGCCCGCCAAACACCCCGCTCCATCGCTACCCCTAGCCACCCGATCATCAGGACGAACACGTGACCGATCTCAACGTCATCGACGGCTTCATGGCGGATTTCATCCGCTATATCGACAGCGGGTTCGGGCTGCTCGGACCCGACGTCGGGTTCCTGACCTCTACCCTGATCGGGATCGACATCACGCTCGCCGGCCTGTTCTGGGCGATGGGCGGTGAGCAGGATGTCATCGGCCGCTTCCTCAAGAAGATCCTCTACGTCGGCGCCTTCGCCTTCATCCTCAATCGCTTCTCGGCCCTGGCCGACATCATCTTCCGCTCGTTCGCGCAAGCTGGGCTGACCGCCGGAGGCGGTACGCTGACCGCCGCAGACCTGCTCAAACCCGGCCATCTCGCCGGCACCGGCTTCGCCGCCGCCTGGCCGTTGCTCGACCAGGCTTCGAAGCTGATGGGGTTCACCAGCTTCTTCGACAATTTCCTGACGATCGCGGTGCTGCTGTTCGCCTGGATCATCGTCATCGTCGCCTTCTTCGTCCTTGCCGTGCAGCTGTTCGTGACGATCCTCGAGTTCAAGCTAACCACCCTTGCCGGGTTCATCCTCGTGCCGTTCGCGCTGTGGAACCGCACCGGCTTCCTGGCCGAGCGCGTGCTCGGCAATGTCGTGAGCTCGGGCATCAAGGTCATGGTGCTCGCTGTCATCGTCGGCATCGGCTCGAACTATTTCGACCAGTTCACGACCGCGCTGAACGGTCAGCAGCCCGACATTGGACAGGCGATGAGCCTCGTGCTCGCCAGCCTGGCGCTGTTCGGGCTCGGCATCTTCGGACCCGGCATCGCATTTGGCCTCGTCGCTGGCGCTCCGCAGCTTGGCGCGGGTGCAGTCGCGGGCACAGTCATCGGCGCTGCTGGCGTTACGATGCTCGGCGCTGGCGCTGCCAGCGCCGCCGGCAGCGCGGCACTAGGCGCAGTTCGCGCGGGAACGGCGATGGGGTCCGCTGCATCGACCTCATACCAGCTCGGGCAGGAAGCCGCCGGCTCGTCATCGGTCGGCGCGGGCCTTGGCGGCGTGGCTAATGCCGCCGGCAATGCGGCCCGCACCGGCGCGTCCAACGCACTCGGCCTCAGCGATGCCGCGGCCAGTGGCCGCGATGCGGCACGGACCGCGCTCAAAGGCAGCGGGGCCAGCGGCGAGAGTTCTTCGCCCGATGCGCAAGGCGCATCGGACAGCGCCCCGGGCTGGGCCCGCGATCTCAAGTCGCAGCAGTCCGCCCGCCACCACCGTCACGTCGCCCTGCAGACACTCAAGGAAGGCGACCGCGGCGGCGCCTCCGCCACCCCCGACATCAAGGAAAGGGAAGACTGATGCACTTCAAACGATCGATCCAGCGCTACGGGCGGACGCCCGAGCCCGAAACACCCTTCCAACGTGCCGGGCAGCTGTGGGACGAGCGCATCGGCTCGGCCCGGGTCCAGGCGCGCAACTGGCGGCTGATGGCGTTCGGCGGGCTTGCCCTCTCGACCGGCCTCTCCGGCGCGCTCGTCTGGGAATCGCTGCAGAGCCGGGTTGTGCCCTATGTGGTCGCGGTCGACCGGCTCGGCGAGCCGCGCACGATCAACGAGGCCGAAGCGAGCTATCGGCCGACCGATCCGCAAATCGCCTGGGCGCTCGGCCATTTCATCGGCAACGTCCGCTCCGTGTCGCTCGATCCGGTGCTGATGCGCGCGAGCTGGCTCGAAGCCTATGACTTCGCCACCGGGCACGGGGCGCAGTTCCTCGGCGACTATGCCCGGTCCGCTGATCCATTCGCCAACATCGGCGAGCGGACCGTGTCCGTCCAGGTGACCAGCATCGTGCGCGCCTCGGATCGCTCGTTCCAGGTCAAGTGGACCGAGACCGTCTACGAACGCGGCGCCCAGGCCGGCACCTCGCACTGGACGGCCATGGTGACCGTCGTCGTCAAGCCGCCGACCTCGGCCGAGACGCTGCGCAAGAACCCGCTCGGCCTCTACGTCGATGCGATCGACTGGAGCCGCGAGCTCGAGCCGCCGACGACGCCCGCTGCGCCACAGGCACCAACGTCGACCCCGGCCGAACAGACCGCGCCGGCCCCGAATGCCGTGCCCATTCCCAACCCGGACGCCACCCCGGCGTCGAACCAGGAGCCCCAGTGATGAACGCGAAGCATATTCTTTGTCTGAGCGGCGCGGCGTTGCTGCTGTGTGCGGCGGCGCCCGCGCCGATCGCGCCACGATCCACTATCGCGACCAAAGCCGCGGCCATGGCAAAGCCGCTCCCGACTGTGCCAGTCCTGCGCGGAGTGATTGCTAAGGTGCGCGTGCATCATGGAGCCGCTCGACATGTTAGGTGGACACACGCGACCCGCGTCGCCGCGGCAACGCGCGCCGCGACCGAGGAGCCGACCGGGTTCGTCAATGCATCGTCGGTTTACCCCTACGCCGAGGGGTCGGTGTACCACGTTTACACAGCCCCCGGCCGTATCACCGATATCGCCCTTCAGCCCGGTGAAGCACTTGGCGCGGTCGCGGCGGGCGACACGGCGCGCTGGATCATTGGCGATACCGCGAGCGGCGCCGGCGAGACTCGGCGAAGCCATGTGCTGGTCAAGCCGTCCGTCGTTGGCCTTTCGACCAATCTGGTCATCACCACCGACCGGCACGTCTATCATCTGTCGCTGACCAGCACGGCGCGAACCGCGCTGACCGCCCTGTCCTGGACCTATCCGCAGGATCAGCTGATCGCCCTCCAGAAGCGGGCTGAGGCGGCGGATGCCGCGGCCCCGGTGGCGTCGGGGCTGGCGATCGACCAGCTTCACTTCGGCTACGCGGTTACTGGCGACAAGCCCGACTGGCGCCCGCTCCGCGCGTTCGATGACGGGCGTCAGACCTTCATCGAGTTCCCGGCGCAGATCGCTACGGGCGTTGCGCCGCCGCTGTTCGTGGTCGGGGCAAATGGCAGCGCTGAGCTCGTCAACTATCGCATGCGCGGCCGGTATTACGTGGTCGACCGCCTCTTCGACGTTGCCGAATTGCGCTTCGGGCTGAAGCGTCAGCAGGTCGTTCGTATCACCCGTCTCGGCGAGGGCTCGGCCCCACGGAGGGCATCATGAGCAAGGGCCCCACCACGCCCAACCGGGAACCTGATCCCGACCTGTTCTCGGTGGCCAAGGCGGCCAACCCCGAGCCCGCGCCGGTCGAAGTCCCGCGTGTTGCGCCGAAGGTCGATCCGGAAACTTTGGTCATTCGAGCGTCCCCGCTTCGAGCAATCCGCTTCAAGCGCAAAGTCGTCGTCGGAATCACTGCCGTGGGGGTCGTCGCGCTGGTCGGCATCACTGGCATTGCGTTGAAGCCGTCCGTGTTCCGGGTCATCGCCACAGGTGACGACAAGTCCGACGTGGGCGCAAAGGCTCCTGCCGATGCACTGAGTGCCTTGCCAAAGACGTATGGCGACGTCCCGCAGCTTGGGCCACCGCTGCCGGGCGACCTCGGCAAGCCTATCCTCGAAAGACAGCAGCAGTTGTTGGTCGATGGATCGATGGCACAGCCGCCACTCTCGGACACCAAGGCCCAAGCCGAACAAGCGGCTCAAACGGAGCGCGAGCGCCAACTTGCGGAAGTGAAAGCTGCACGCCAATCGGCCCTGTTGGTACAGTCAGGCGGACGAACCGACGCTTCGCTACAGCCGGCGACCGCACGGATCGAAGCTCCAGCCGCCGCCGAATCCGGCAAGGTTGCGCTTGATTCCGAGCGCGATCCAAACGGCCAGCAGCGCAAGTCCGACTTTGTCGCCCGATCAACGAAGGAGGACAGCACCGATACGCATGTCTTGGCGCGGCCAGTGTCACCGTACATGCTGACCGCGGGCACCGTAATTGCCGGAAGCCTGATCACCGGCATTCGTTCCGATCTCCCAGGGCTGGTAACAGCGCAAGTGACCGAGAACGTGTTCGACAGTGCCACCGGCCGCATCTTGCTCGTGCCGCAAGGCGCGCGGCTGATCGGCAAGTACGACAGCGTCGTCGCTTTCGGCCAAAAACGTGCGCTGGTCGTATGGCAACGGATCGTCCTGCCCGACGGCAGCTCGCTCGGCCTGGACAATGTGCCCGCGAGCGATGCTTCGGGCTACTCGGGGCTCGCCGACAAGGTCGACGGGCATAGCTGGGCGTTGCTTAAGGGCGTCGTCATCTCGACCCTGCTCGGCGTCGGGTCGGAGCTTCAGTTCTCGGGGCAAAGCGGGCTTGTCCAAGCAGTCCGTCAGTCCGGGCAGCAGAATGTCGCCCACGCCGGGGACCAGCTGACCTCGAAGACGCTCAGCGTCCAGCCGACCATCACCATCCGCCCCGGTACCCCTGTGCGCCTCGTCGTCCAGAAGGACCTCATTCTCGCGCCATGGCGCGGTTAGGAGCGCGACATGCCTGACCTGAAACTTGCAAGGCTTCCCGACCGCACGCCGATCAAGTTGGCGATCACGATCACGCCCGACTTGCATCAGTCTCTGCAAGAATACGCGGCGTTATATGCGAACGCCTATGGGCGGGAGGAACCCGTCGCCGATCTCGTTCCGGCCATGCTGTCGGCATTCCTGGAAAGTGACCGCGCGTTCGCGCGATCCCGGTCGATCAGCAAATGATGCCCGAAGCCGACAGGCCTGAGCGCTTTGTGAAGCTTGACGAGGTGTGCCGGCGCGCCGGTCTCGGCAAAACGATGATATACGGGATGATCAAGGAGGGGCGGTTTCCGCGCCCGTACAAGATCTCGCCGTTCGCCGCGCGGTGGAGCGATCAAGAGCTGACCGCCTGGATCGACGACGTGAAAGACGGCTTCGAGGGGAAAAAGCGAAAGGTCTGAAGTCGGGCATCAGGTGTCCGCTGTATGGCCTACGCGGCCTTGGGCCCGCTTGAACCCATCACTGGCCATCCAATTGCATCGAAGGGGCATTTCCCCTATCGTTCTGGGGCCGACGGATTGGCATTCTAGTCTCAGAATTAGAGGAAAAAATCGCCACGTGGACCTAGGCGTGGACCTGGCGGGAAAATGGACGAAGTGGGCTGCCTAAAATCAGGCACTTGCAGGCTCAGTTCGAATCCCTCCCGCTCCGCCACACACCCCCAGCACTAGTCTCCACGGCACTGTCAGGGCGAACGCACCACCGGTAAGGATGCGTCGGTAAGGGCACTGTCATGCCCAGATCTCGTGCGCCCGCCAGCCCCTTCCGCTACTTCAAGACCTCGCCGGAGGTGATCCGGCTGGCAGTGCTGCTGTACGTGAAATACCCACTGTCGCTCAAAAACTTAGAAGACCTGCTGTTCGAGCGCGGCATCGACATCTCGCACGTGACGGTGCGCTACTGGTGGAACAGGTTCGGTCCGAACCGGCGCGACGCGCGGCTTGTTGATCGCCACCGCGATCATGATCGTTCGCATCGGGGGCTCGTCGGTGGCGATCGGCCCGTTGACCATCTCGGCGTGCAAGATGCTGCACTCGATCGAGTTGCCGATCCTGGCGGTGTATGCAAGATCTCGGTAGAGAGTTGACCCAGACTCTGTGCTTCATACGCGGTGAACACAATCCGAGCGGAATCGGAATGTCGAGACCCGAGGCAACCCGCGCGTGCTAGAGTTGGCGAGTCCGTCCTAGCTGACCCACCCACCACCCAGAGCCCGGAAAAGCTGGATCTGTGAGGCCGAGAGCTGCGCGTCGGCTTCAGCGAGAGCTCCCTGTGTGTCGGCTGCGGTGCGCTCGGCGTCGAGCAGTTCGAGCGAGCTAATATCGCCCTCACGCTGCCGGGCGCGTGTGATCGTTGCGGCACGCTCAGCCTGGTCGCGAGCAGCGAGCAGCGCCTGACGGCGCAGGAGAATCTGTTGATAGTTCGACAGTGCGGCTTCGGTCTCCTCAAGGGCTTGCAGCACCGTGCCGTCAAACGCCGCAAGTGCGGCCTGGGTGTCGGCCTTTGCACCGGCGACACGCGCACGAGCGGCGTTGCGATTGACTGTCCAATTGAGCAGCGGCCCGAGCAACAAGGTGAGGGCGTTACCGCTCAGCACATTGCCGACCCCCGCGCTTGCGGTTGCAGCCGTCCCGCCAAGAGTGATTCGCGGATAAAGATCCGCCGTGGCGACCCCGATCCGAGCGGTTGATGCCGCCAGCCTGCGTTCGGCAGCACGCACGTCGGGCCTGCGAGCGAGCAGGGCCGCACCATCGCCAATCGGGATCGGCTGTTTAAGCGCGAGCGAATGCGTGCGGGCTCCAATGCTTGCCGGCAGCTCACGGCGCGTACGGCCCGTCAAGGTCGCCAAGCGCAGCAGTGCAGCCTCCCGCTGGGCGACAAGAACGGGGATCTCAGCCCGGCGCTGATCGCGGAGAGTGCCCATGCGGGCCACGTCCAGGCCGTTGGCGAGACCAACGCTCTGGCGCTTCTGAGTGAGGGTAAGTGACCGGTCGAGCAAGGCGACGATGCGTTCCGCAACAGCAATGCGCTCAGCGGACGAGGCAGCGTCGGCATAGGCGCGCATCGTGTCCGCGACGACTGCAACCTGGACAGCGGCGACATCCGCGGCAGACGCCCCGAGCTCGCCGCGTGCAGCCTCGACGCGGCCGCTTAATCGGCCGAACAGATCAACTTCGTAGGCGACATCGACGCCCGCACCGACGTGCAGAGCATCGCGGCCTTCGCCGCCAGCGGGCAGACCTGCGACGCGCCCATATTGACCGCTTGCACCTAAGCCCACCTGCGGTTCGCGCGCGCCAGCTTCCTCGCGCAGGATCGCGCGCGACTTCTGCAAGCGCGCGACGGCGACCCGCACGTCCGTGTTGGCTGCAAGTGCGTCATGCACGAGGCCATCGAGCACCGGATCTCCATACAGGCGCCACCAATTCGCGTCCGCAGGCGCATCGAGAGTGAAGGCCGCGCTCTGGCCGTGGACGAACGCCGCCGCGGCTGTCGGACTAGCGTGCGGCGGCACATAGGTCGGGCCAGCTGCACAGGCGGCGAGCAACGCCGCCGGGCTCAAGAGCAAAATGCGTCCAAACATATCCTGTCCTATTCTACGGGCACGAGTGCGCCGGCCTGTCCGCCGCGGCGCCGACGGCTGGCGATGCGATCCGCAAGCGTCCGGCACACGACGTAGAAAGTGGGTGTGAAGATCAGCCCGAAGGCGGTCACCCCGATCATGCCGAAGAAGACGGCCGTGCCGAGTGCCTGCCTGAGTTCAGCCC
Source organism: Sphingomicrobium sp. (assembly GCA_039915925.1). Lineage (GTDB taxonomy): Bacteria > Pseudomonadota > Alphaproteobacteria > Sphingomonadales > Sphingomonadaceae > Sphingomicrobium. Next base: position 91,024 of record JBDSMG010000047.1, on the reverse strand, counting down.
CGGCTCCGGTCGCGATCAGCAGGGGCACCGATCCCAGGATGAAAGCAAAGCTCGTCATCAGGATCGGGCGCAACCGGTCGCGCGCCGCGCGAGTGGCAGCCTCGATCGGGGACATGCCGGCCGCCTCATCCTGACGAGCGAATTCGACGATCAGGATCGCATTCTTCGCAGCAAGTGCGATGAGGACCACGAGGCCGATCTGAGTCAGCACATTATTGTCCATGCCGCGCAGGTTCACGCCGACCATCGCCGCGAACAGGCACATCGGCACGATCAAAATGATCGAGAGCGGAAGAACAAGGCTTTCGAACTGCGCCGCGAGCACGAGGAAGACGAATAGTACGGCGAGGCCGAAGACGAGTGCCGAAGTGTTGCCGGCAGCCTTCTGCTGATAGGCAATGCCCGTCCATTCGGCGGAATAGCCGCGTGGCAGCGTCTCGGTGGCGAGCCTATCCATCGTCTTGAGCGACTGCCCCGACGAAAAGCCCGGCGCTGTATCGCCGTCGATCTCGACGGCAGGGAAGCCGTTGTATCTTGCGACCCGGTACGGCCCGGTGCGGTCCTGGAAAGTGGTCACCGATCCAATCGGCACCATGGCGCCTGAGTCCGATCGTGTTCGCAGATTTGCAATGTCGGATTCGGAGCTGCGAAATGGAGCATCGGCTTGCGCGGTGACGCGGTAAGTGCGGCCGAGCAGGTTGAAGTCGTTGATGAAGGCCGATCCAAGATAGACTTGCAGCGCCTCGTTCACGCGGCCGGCTGGAACCCCCAGCATCTCCGCTTTGACGCGGTCGATGTCGGCGAACACCCGTGGAGTTGAGATGTCGAACAAGGTGTAGACCTGCTTCAGACCGGGCGTCTGGTTCGCCTTGCCGATGAGACCCCACGCCACGCCAGATAGCGCCGGGAAGCTTCCTCCCGCTTGGTCCTTGATCATCAGGCGATAGCCGCCGGCCGATCCGATACCCTGGATCAGGGGCGGCGGGACGATCAGCAGGCGCGCCTCGTTGATGTCGGCAGTGCGCTTCTGCGCTTCCGCCATGATCTCCGGAAATGAGACGCCGAGCTTTCTCCGTTCCTCAAAAGATTTCAGCGGAATATAGGCTGCGGCGGCATTCGGTGCCTGGGTTTGCGATGCTCCGTCGAACCCCGCCAGCATGACGGCCCCTTTGACACCGGGGATCGGCAGGATCCGCGCCGCAACCTTGCGCATGACCTCATCGGTTCTCTCGAGCGAGGACCCTGGCGGAAGCTGGATGACGGTCAGGAAATAGCCCTGGTCCTGAGCCGGTATAAAGCCGGTCGGTGTCATCCAGAACAGGCCTACAGTCGCTGCAATCAACGTCGCATACGCCAACATCATCCGCTTCGGCGCGCGCACTAGCCGGGCCGTCAGCCGCCCGTAGCTCTCGCTGAAACGCTCGAACATGTGGTTGAAGCGCTCGCCTAGCGAGGTGAGCAAGGCCGTGAGGCGGTTCCGCGGCGCGGCGGCGGTGTGCGGCTTGAGCAGCAGCACCGCCAAAGCCGGCGAGAGGGTGAGCGAAATCAGCAGTGAGATGATCGTTGCTGCCGAGATCGTGACGGCGAACTGGTGGTAGAAAGCTCCGGACATCCCGTTGAGGAAAAGGGTCGGCAGGAACACCGCGCAAAGCACCAGCACGATGGCGACCAGCGCGCCGCCAACTTCATCCATCGATGTTCGCGCGGCCTCGAGGCCCGACAGCCCGCGGGCGAGATTACGCTCGACATTCTCGACGACCACAATCGCATCATCGACGACAATCCCGATCGCAAGCACGAGGCCGAACAGCGAGAGGTTGTTGAGCGAATAACCGACGCTGAGGAGCACAGCGAACGTTCCGATCAGCGAGACGGGGATGGCAACGACCGGGATCACCGCGGCACGCCAGCGCTGCAGGAAGACGATGATAACGAGAACGACGAGAAGAATGGCTTCGAGCAGCGTGTGCCGCACAGCGTCGATCGACTGAGCGATGAACTCCGTCGGATTGTAGATCACGCGATATTCGAGACCCGCGGGGAAGGTCTTCGATGCGATGGTCATCTCTTTTTCGACCGCGGTCGCTGCGGCCAGAGCGTTGGATCCGGGGCGCTGGAACACGCCAAGAAGGACTGTAGGCTCCCCTGAAAGGTAGGTGTTCGAAGCATAATCGGCGGCACCAAGCTCGACACGCCCAACGTCCGACACGCGCACCTGTCGCCCCTCTGCATCGGTACGGATGACCACGTTCGCAAATTGCTGCGGGTCAGTCAGTCGTCCCTGCGTCTGAACATTCAACTGGAACGCATTCCCGCTCGCATAAGGCGGTTGACCAAGGGTGCCGGCGGCGACCTGCACGTTCTGGCCGCGCAGCGCTTCGACGATCTCGCCGGCCGTGAGGTTGAGCGCGGCGGCGCGGTTCGGGTCGATCCACACGCGCATCGCATAGTCTCTGGCGCCGAACAGTTGCACGTCGCCGACACCGTCAATCCGCGCGAGCCTGTCGCGCAGCTGCGTCAGGGCGTAATTCGACATGTACCCGCGGTCGAGAACGTTGCCGGGCGACACGAGATTGACGACCATCAGGAAGTCCGGCGACGTCTTGCGCGTCACCACCCCAAGCCGCTGCACTTCCTGCGGCAGTCGCGGTGCGGCGATCGCGACACGGTTCTGCACCAGCACCTGAGCGGCATTGAGGTCGGTGCCCTGCTTGAACGTGACGGTTATCGTCACCCGGCCGTCGCCCGTCGATTGCGACGACATGTAGAGCATGTTGTCGACACCATTGATTTCCTGCTCGATCGGCGCAGCCACGGTTGAGGCCACGGTTTCCGCATCGGCGCCCGGATAGACAGCATTCACGGTCACCGTCGGAGGGACGATGTCGGGATATTGGGAAATCGGCAGCGCAAAATAGGCCATGCCACCGATCACCGTGATGAGCACAGCGATCACGGCCGCAAAGATGGGGCGGGTGATGAAGTAGCGGGACAAGCGCATGGAATTTCTCCGCGGCCGCAGCCGGTAATCAGATGTGTGGGATCACCGCGTGGCGAAGGTTGCGTCGCCGCTTGGCACCACGGCTGACGTGGCCGGCTGGGACACGGCGGCTAGCGGTGCGACAACACCGCTGCGCGCCTTGACCTTCATGCCGGGCATCACGTTCTGGGCGCCAGCCACAACCACCCGGTCGGCAGTGCTCAACCCGGAGCGCACGACGCGCAAGCCATCGACAAGCGGCCCAAGCACCACCGGCTTTGGCGCCAGTGTGCCGTCCCTGGCGAGAACCATCACGATCTTGCGGGTCTGATCGGTCTGCACGGCTGCGTCGGGTACAAGCATCGCCGCCGCCGCGCCGCTGGTCGCAAGCCGCATATTGCCGAACATCCCGGGGGTCAGGAACTGCTTGGGATTGTCGAGCACTGCCCGCAGGCGGATCGTGCCTGATCGCGAGTCTAGGCCATTGTCGGTGAAGTCGAGATGACCACGCCAGCGGTAGTCGGGCTCATCCTGAAGGCGGATTTCGACCGCCGACGGACCGGCTCCGCTCTCCTGCGACCGCCGAGCTTTGAGGAAAAGTGCCTCGGACGCATCGAAGCTGAAGTAGATTGGATCGAGCGCGTTGATGGTGGTCAGCAGCGTTCCGCCTCCTGAACCGCCACCTTCGACGATGTTCCCCGCGTCGATGCGTCGATCCGAGATACGGCCGCTGATTGGAGCTCGCACCTGCGTGAAGCTAAGGTCGAGCGAGCGGGCGCGAATGCGTGCTTCGGTCGCGGCAAGCGACGCCTGGGCGGCCTGAACGCGAGCACGAAGCCGGTCTACATCGCTGCGTGAGACCGCCTCGACGGCAAGCAGCCGGGTGGCGCGGCCAAGGTCCGCCTGCGCGAGTGCCAGATCGCTCCTCGCGCCCTGTGCGGCAGCGCTGGCCTCAGCCACGGCCGCAGAGAAGGGCCGCGGGTCGAGCGTGAATAGCAGCTGCCCCTGGCGAACGAACGCTCCGTCTTGAAAATGCACTCCGACAATGGCGCCCGAAACACGTGGACGGATCTCCACGGTTCTGCTCGCTTCAAAGCGCCCTGAATATTCGTCCCATTCGGATATCTCACGCACGAGCGGCGTGGCGACCGTCACGACCGGGGGCGGCGGGGCCGCTGCCTGAGGACTTGCCGATCGGCCCATCGCAAGGCCAGCGACCAAAACGAGCGGCAGGGCCGCGACAGCGATTTTCTTGGCTGGCGAAAGCCCGGCGAAAAAGTGTCGCACGGCCGGCGACCGATGCGCCCACAGATTCGCGGCGTCTTTTGTATACATGTTCATCGCTTGCCCCTTGGAGTGCGCTGGCCGCGCAGCTCGACAATTGTGTCTTGCAAAAGCTCAAGTTGAGCGGGTGAAAAACCGGCCCGGAGGAATGCTTCCACCTCTGTCTGTGGAATGATCGAGCGTTCGCGCCAGGTGAGCACCGCGGTTCGCCTGAGCGCCTCCAGTCGGTCGTTCGCGAGGCGGTTTGCTGGCCGCAATCCGAAAAGTACGCCGACCACGGCCCAGAAGCGGTTGGGCTCGCGCAGACTTGCCACTCTATCGCTCTCGGCCATTGCAACGATCGACCACTCCAGGTCGGAGAATGCCGCTCGTGATATCGGCTCCAGCTTGGGCGGATTTGCGGTACCGGCGCTGGACACCAGATGTTCCGGCCACCGGGATATGGCGCGCGTAGCCATGGTTTTCTCCTGCTTCGCGGACGCACGGCGCCCACCCCGCGAGAAGACGCTCGCGGACTCATTTGATCAGCTCGAGGCAACACGAGGCGCGCATGGCTTGCGCCACGTCGCCGCATTGCTCTCCGTCAGGAAACTGGGGACACTCCTTACCGAGCCAGGACACGCCCTTATGCGACTGAAACGCGTCGCTTTGCTGGTTCTCCAGTCTTATGTACTAAGCGGTATAGAAAGCCCGCAAAAGTCGGTCAATCCTTTTTCTACCGGTTGGTACGAAAATATTTTCGTCAGCGGCCCGGCCACATCCCAAGGCTGGTCTCAACCAGAGCTTCAAGCTGTTGGCGGCTCGCGCCGCTGCCTGCCTGCACTGCCATACCCTGGAGGATTGCTCCAACGAAGGCACAGAGACCGTTTACATCGGCATCGTTCGGGAGATCGCCTTCCGACTTTGCCTGTTCGAGCCGCGCGCACAGCGCCTGCTGAGAGGATTGGCGGCGCGCCATCAGGTCCGCTCGAATGGACTCTGCCTCGGGCCCGCAGCTCAGGCTTCCGATAATCCGCATGCAACCTTTCGGCTCGCATCCGTCCGTCTGTGCGGCCAGTGCCCCGCGGAACAGACGCTCGACCACCTGTCGCGATGTGGGTGCATTCAGCGCCTCGCCGACGTAGGCCAGCTTCTCGCGCTCGTAGAGGTCGAGCGCCTTTCGAAACAATGCCTCCTTGTTGCCGAAAGCCGCGTAAAGGCTCGGCCTGGTGATCCCCATTGCTTGCGTGAGGTCGGTAAGCGAAGCCCCTTCGTACCCCTTGATCCAGAACACGCGCAGAGCTGCCGCGAGCGCTTGATCGACGTCAAACTCTCTTGGGCGACCCTTGCAGGCCTTCGTGAGAAGGCATTCCATATCGGTCGGTACATAAGTGTTCGATGGCCTTAAGTCCACACGCAGATGTCATGTGCAACGGTACGCTGAAGATCCACGCGGAATGGCCGTTTCCACCCATTACGGACATTCGGAGTTGCCGAATGTTTCACAGCACGTTGGGGGGCCCCGACCAAGAGGAATCCGCTCGGCCAGGCGCAGCATCCTGAGCAGCACCCGTGAGTACGTTCGACTGCACTCTCGGCGAGACGCCGGAAGCTTGCGCTACTGATCGAATTTCGCTTTTACGCGGCGCGCCGGCGACATCGATCGAACGTAGGTACTGGTCGGGCCGCGAAGGACGCCGCGCCAGACATTAGCCGGGGGGCAGGCTCGTCGTGGTTTTTATGCCATCGGCGATCGTCCCGACCCAAGCGCCGTCGCGGTGGAGATGCATGGTGTTGGTGTAGCCCCAGGCGCAGCTCTGCACGCCGATCGATGCGAAGGCCGAGCTGACCGTGTCGTAGTATTTTTCCCGCTGGTCGAGCGGCCGGTTTTCCCAGGCGCCATATTCACCCATGAAGGGCACGCGTCCGGACGTCTGCATCCATTGCTTTACCTTGTCGAGCGCGCTCTGCAGGTCGGCAATGTCCTGGGTGGTTCCGAAATTGTCCCGGGTGCTCGGAGTCAGCCAATCTGCCTTGTCAAAAGAGAAGTTCGCGGGTTCGTAATAGTGGAATGTCGGGACGATATATGGGTCGTTCGGGAAGGTCATTGTGAACATGTCGTTGCGGTCGGCCCAGTTCGGTCCGTCCCACACCACCAGGCGGGTCGGGTTGGACTGCCGCACCGCATCGAGCGCAGGCTTGGCAACCGCCATCAGGTTGCTCGCGACAAGCTTGTCGTGCGGCTCGTTGATCAGTTCGAAATAGACCGTCGCCGGTTCATCCTTGAACGCAACGGCGACCTGCCGCCACAGCTCAGCAAAGCGCGCGGCGTGGCCGGCAGGGTCAGTGAACAGTTCCTCATAGTGATGCATGTCCACGATCACCGACATGCCGTTCGCGACGGCGAGGTCGGTGATATGCTTGGCGCGGGCCATGAAGGTCGGATCGATGGTGTAGGGTGCCGTCGTTCCCGCATGCGCCGAGAAGCGAACCGGCAGGCGGATTGCGGTGAATCCCTTGCTCTTGATGTTGGCGATGTCGCTGTCGACAAAGGCGCGGCCCCATTGGCCTTCAACCGGGGCCTCCAGCATGTTCGACAGGTTCACGCACTTGCCCAGCTTCAGAGTTGCGCCGGTCGTGGGCAATGCTGCTGCGGCCGGGGTGAACGCCGAAGGTGTCGGCGTGGGAGTGGGGGTGGGAGTGGGAGTGGGGGTGGGAGTGGGAGTAGGCGTCGGCGTCGGTGACCCGCCGCTGCTTCCGCCGCCGCCACCGCAGCTCGCCACGACTGCAGCAAGTGCGAGCGCGGTCGTCCTTAACAGTTTGACACCCAAAACAGGCCCCCTCGATTTGGTCCGACTTGTGCCCCGTATGACCGTCCTCAAGGGCGATCAAGTCTCAAATGATGGGACACGCGATGCTGCATCGCACCACATTTTTCGTCAGTTTTCCATTTGACTCTTAAAAGCTACTTTCACATGTAACGGATGGGGGACCAAAAGCAATAACAGGGAGAGGTGTATGTTTAAGACGTTTAAGTGGGCTGCGCCGCTGGTCGCGGCAACATCCGTGCTCGTGTCGTCTGCAGCAAATGCGGCGATCTGGAGCTCGTCCGACAAGTTTGGCAGTTACTCGAGCGGCTCCTACAGCTGGAACAATGACGTATGGGGAAGCGGCGCCGGTCCGCAGACGATCTGGGTGAATTCGACCAGCAGCTGGGGAACATGGTCTCAGCAGCCGAACACCGGCGGGATCAAGAGCTATCCGCACATCAACATCAACGCCAACAAAAATATCGACTCGATGAATACGCTCACGTCGAGCTGGAACCAGACCACTCCGTCCTTTGGCTCCTGGGACGCGGCCTACGATGTGTGGGATAGCAACCATTCGCACGAGATCATGATCTGGACGAATTGGATGGGTAATATCAACCCGATTTCCTACAACTGGAATTCAAGCGGCCAGCCGGTTCCTCGGAATTCCAATGTCTGCGTCGGCGGCAGCTGCTGGAACGTCTATCTGGGCAGCAACGGCGCGAACCAGGTTCTTTCGTTCCTGCGCACCAGCAAAACGAATAGCGGTTCGGTGGACATCAAGGCGCTCTTGAAGTGGGCGAAGTCTCAGGGAATTTTTGGCAATCTCTACATCGGCAGCGTCCAGTATGGCGTCGAGATCACCTCGACCAACAATACCGGCACAAACTTCGGATTTACCAACTACTTCACCTGGAACTAGGCTCTCAAGGCCGTGCTCGGCACGCTAGCCCTCGGGCGAGCCTGTCCAGCACGGCCTTATTTTGCTACACGACGGGTTTGCCGGCTGCACGTGACAGTCACTCATAACTGCTTGGCAACGGCGACCGCCTACCCCACAATCGGGCCAGGCGAATCGCTCTTGGGGATGCGATGATTAAGCTTTTGAATTCTTTCACGACTTGGGCTTCGGCCATGTTCGCCGCAGCGCTTGTGGAAGCGCCTGCGGCGGCTCAGGATAGCTATTCCGATCCGGCCGGATCGGGCGTGCTGGTGTCGGCCGTGAGCTGGCTTCAGGGCACCTTGCTTGGGACGGTCGCAACCGTCGCCGCCGTGATCGCGGTCGCGTCGGTCGGATTCCTGATGCTGACGGGCAGGATCAACTGGCGCCACGGCGCCACCGTTATCTTGGGCTGCTTCATCCTGTTCGGCGCTGCCAGCATCGTGGCCGGAATCCAGACCGCGGCTACGGCGGGACGATGAGCCAGGGCCTCGAGCGGGACACGGTGTTCGTCGCGCTCACGCGGCCGCAGATGTTCGCGGGCGTCACGTACAGCGTGTTCGTTGCCAATGCGATCGTCGCGACCGAATTGTTCCTGATCTTCCGTTCGCTCTGGGTGATCGCCGCTGCTTTGCTGTTCCACGCGATCGGTGTTCTGCTCTGCCTCAAGGAACCGCGCATCTTCGATCTTTGGCTGGTGCGGGTTTCGCGCTGTCCGCGCATTCGCAACCATCGGGTGTGGGGATGCAACTCCTACCGCCCCTAACCGCCGATCCTAAGGTGATCGCGCGCGAGCAGCCGGCGGGCAAGCACCTGCCGTACGCACGCCATGTCGACGATCATACGATCGAGACTCGCGATGGCCTGCTGATGCAGTTCATCCAGTTGCGCGGGTTGTTGTTCGAAACGGCGGACGCGGACGAGATCAATTATCGCAAGCGACTGCGCGAAGCGACGCTGCAGGCGATCGGATCGTCGCGCTATGCCATTTATCACCACATCGTCCGCCGGGAGGCTGACGCCGCCCTTGAAAGCGAATTCCCGGACCCCTTCTCGCAGGAATTGGACGGCGTCTGGCGCGACCGCCTCGCGACACGCCGCCTCTATGTCAACGACCTCTATCTCACCGTTATCCGCCGCCCGCTGCAGGGGCGCGTCGGCAAGCTCGACAAGATTCGCAGGCTGCTTGGCAGCGTCTCCGAGCAACCAGGCGAGAACGTCCGCTACGAGCGGCAGCAGCTCGATCAGGCGCGCGACGCATTAATTGCAGCGCTGAGCGGTTACGAACCACGGCTGCTCGGCGTTTACGAGACCGCGCAGGGCCATTGTTCGGAGCCGCTCGAGTTCCTGTCCTATTTGTTCAACGGAGAGATGCGGCCGGTGCTGATGCCGCTGCAGGATCTCGGGGAATATCTTCCGTATCGGCGCTTGAGTTTCGGCGAACAGGCGATCGAGCTGGGTCGGACAGGGGCCACTCCAGCGTCGTTCGCGGCGATGGTGTCGATCAAGGATTATCCGGGCCAGACCGCGCCGGGAATGCTCGACGAACTGCTGCGGCTGCCGTTCGAGATCACGGTCGCCCAGTCGTTCGGGTTCGTCGAACGGCAAGCAGCCTTGTCGCGCATGAACCTGTCGCTGCGCCGGATGCGGTCGGCCGAGGACGAAGCAATGAGTCTCCGTTCCGAGCTCGCCGAAGCGAAGGACGAAGTTGCCGCAGGGCGAGAGGCGTTCGGCGAACATCATATGACGGTGCTGATCCGAAGCGCGGATCTCGCCGATCTTGATCAGGGCGTTGCCGAGATCCAGGCGGCACTGTCCGACCTAGGCATCATGTCGGTTCGCGAGGACATTGCGCTGGAGCCGGCGTTCTGGGCGCAATTCCCGGGCAACTTCCGCTACATTGCGCGTCGCGGGCTGGTATCGACGAGCAATTTCGCCGGCTTCGCGAGCTGCCACAATTTCGCGCTCGGACGTCCGAATAAGAATCATTGGGGCGAGGCGGTCACCTTGCTCGAAACGACGGCCGCAGGGCCCTATTATTTCAACTTCCACCAGAGCGACCTCGGCAATTTCAGCGTCATCGGTCCGTCCGGTTCGGGCAAGACGGTGGTCTTGAATTTCCTGCTCGCCCAGGCCCGCAAGTTCCACCCGCGCATCATCTTCTTCGACAAGGACCGCGGTGCGGAGTTGTTCATCCGCGCGATCGGCGGCCGCTACGACGTACTTCGCCCCGGAACAGCGGCTGGGCTGAACCCGCTGCAACTGCCCGACAATGCCGCCAACCGGCAGTTCCTGATCGACTGGGTCGCGCAGCTTGCCGGTGGTGCCGACGGCGAGGAATTGAGCCGGATCAAGGACGCGATCGAGGCGAACTTCGAGCAGCCGCGCGAGCATCAGCGCCTGCGCTTCATCGTCGAGCTTTTCCGTGGCGGTGCTCGCCCGCAAAGCGGCGACCTTTGGTCACGCCTCCGGCCCTGGTGGGGCGACGGCGAGCGTGCGTGGCTGTTCGACAACGCGAGCGACCTGACGGACCTCGACGCCGCGACAGTCGGGTTCGACATGACGCAGATCCTGGACGATCCGGCGGTGCGTACGCCGGCGATGATGTATCTCTTCCATCGGGTCGAGGAACGGCTCGACGGGTCGCCCTCGATCATCGTCATCGACGAAGGCTGGAAGGCGCTCGACGACGAAGTGTTCGTCCGCAAGATCAAGGATTGGGAAAAGACCATCCGCAAGCGCAACGGCATCGTCGGCTTCGCGACCCAAAGCGCGCAGGACGCGCTCGAAAGCAAGATTGCCAGCGCCGTTATCGAGCAATCGGCGACGCAGATTTTCATGTCCAACCCGAAGGCGCGCGCGAGCGACTATATTGAAGGCTTCGGGCTGACCGAGCATGAATATGATCTCGTGCGCACCATCCCGGACAGCGCCCATTGCTTCCTGATCAAGCATGGCAATGACAGCGTCGTCGCCCGGCTGAACCTGACCGGCGAGAAAGACTTGCTGACCATTTTGTCCGGCCGTGAGCGCACGGTCCGGATGCTGGACGAGATCCGCGAAGAGACGGGCGACGATCCCGCCGAGTGGATGCCGCGATTGCTGGAGCGCGTCGGATGAGCATCTGCACCGCCCAGTCAGCAACCACCGGCTTCGCAGGATCGCTGACGCGCTTCGTGGACTGTCAGGCCCAAGGTTTCGCTGCGAGCGCTTATGGCGCGCTTGCGACGCCCGGCTCGACTTCTTCGATCCTGCTTACCGGGCTGGTGACGATCCTCGTCGCGCTGATCGGCTACAATCTCATGCTCGGCCAGGCGCCGTCGCTGCGCAGTGGGGTAACGACCTTGGCCAAGGTCGCGATCGTCGTGACGCTTGCCACCAGCTGGCAGGCCTACAGCACGCTCGTCTACAATGTCGTCGTCGAAGGACCCGACCAGGTTGTCGCGGAGGTCGGGCGTCCGGCGGCGGTACCCGGCTCGGACGGTTCACTGACGGCGCACATCGATGCGGCCGACGCGGCATTGGTACTGCTAAGCACGCTCGGACCGGGGCAAGTGACTTACGAGCAGCAGAAGTTCAGCGGCGGGCAGCCACCCTTCATCGGCTTCGACGTATTCGCGCTCGGGATGTCGCGGATCATTTTCCTGCTCGGCGCAGTGGGGGGACTTATCATTGTCCGGGTCGTCGCGGCTTTGATGCTCGCGCTCGGCCCCCTGTTCCTCGCCTTCCTGATCTTCGCCAACACCCGCAGCCTATTCGAAGGCTGGGTGCGCGTGCTGGCCGGTGCGGCGATTGGATCGATCGCAGTCTCGCTCGTTCTCGGGCTCGAGCTCGCGTTGCTGGAACCCTGGCTGGCGGACGTGGTCGCTCGGAGACTGGCGGGCGAATCGATGGTCGGAATGCCGGCCGAACTCGTCGTCGTGATGACGCTGTTCGCATTGATCCTGATCGGCGCGGTCGCCGCGTCGGCCAAGCTGGCCGGTGCATTCCGATTGGCTCCGCCCAATCTCGTCGCAAAAGCCGAATCGCTGTTCGTGCAGAGCCGCAGCCAGAGCGATCGGCTGACCGTCGCGTCGGCGACGGGGCAGGAGCGCACTCGCGCCGCAGCCGTCGCCGAAAGCTTGATGATGATGCAGCGCCATGAGCGCACGCTTGCGGCCGCGGCGTCGGGCCGTGGCGTTCGCCCGGGAGGAGCATTGCTGACGACCGCTGAAGCGCGCAGCATGGTAACGGCGGCGCCGGTGGGCGGCCGCGCACGGACCAGCGGACGAAGAACTGGAGCGCGGGCTTCCGCCAGCGCCGCACGGCGGGATTCCAATTGATGAACGAACATAGCCGCCCGTCGCTCAGCGACTATTACGAGCAGGCTGCCACCTGGAACCAGGATCGGCTGAAGGCCCTGACCTCGTCGCGGCGCGTGGCCTGGTGGGTCGCGGGAACCGCCGCGTTCATCGCCGTGCTGGAAGCGCTCGCTTTGGTTTTTCTCGCTCCTCTAAAAACCGTCGTGCCTTACACTTTGCTCGTCGATCGAACGACGGGATATGTGCAGGCGATCAAGCCGATCGAAAAGACCAGGATCGAACCGGACACGGCGCTGACTCAGTCGTTCCTTGTGCAATATGTGACCGCGCGCGAGAGTTTCGACATCAACACACTGGGCCAGGCCTACCGCAAGGTCGCCCTGTTCTCGGCCGATCAGGCCCGCAATAGCTATTTGTCGATGATGCAGGCCAACAGCCCGCAGAACCCGCTCGCGCTCTATCCCCGCAACGCCGTCATCGAGACTCGCATCAAGAGCGTGTCGCCCAGCGGCAGCGATACCGCGTTCGTGCGGTTCGACACGGTGCGCACCGACGCCAACGGCCAGGCGCAGCCACCCAGCTCCTGGGTCGCGGTGATCAAGTATCGCTATTCCGGCGAGCCGATGAAGCTCGAGGACCGCTTCGTGAACCCGCTCGGCTTCCGCGTCATATCCTACCGGAAGGATCCGGAGGCGCCGCCTCCGCCGGCATCGGCCGTTGCAGCCGTTGCTCCCGGCACGGTGGCCACTCCGGCTGCCGCCACGACCACGGTTCCTGCGCCCACGATCCCGCCGAGCAGCTATTACGGAGGGCGCAGATAATGTTCGCCCGTGTCGGACTGGGCCTGTTGCTTATCGCTTCTGTTGCCGGCGCCCAGGTGTATCGGGCGGCTCCCGGGGACTCGCGCTTGCAGACAATCACTTACGACCCGGCGCAGGTCGTGCAGCTTCGCGGTACTCCAGGATATCAGCTGACGGTGCAGCTTTCGCCTGACGAGCAGGTGCAGAATGTCGCCGTCGGCGACAGCAGTGGCTGGCAGGTCAGCGTCAACGCAGCCCGGAACCTGATCTTCGTCAGGCCGAACCAGACTTCGCAGCCGACGAACATGACCACGGTCACCAACGTGCGGACCTATAATTTCGAGTTGGTCTCAACGCCCATGCCGACGCCGGACATGGCGTTCAACGTCCGCTTTCGTTATCCGAATGCGACGGCGGGAGGTCAGTCCAACGACTTCGTCGACGTCTCCGCAGCGCAGCGCCGATTGAGCCGGTATCGCCTCAGCGGCGATCGACTGCTGCGGCCAAGTTCGATCTCCAACGACGGCCGGTACACCTATATCGTATGGCCGAAGGAGCGCGATCTTCCCGCGACATACGAGCTTGCCGGACGTGGCGAGGAATTGCTTGTCAACGGGATCATGCGCGACGATGTGCTGGTGATCGACCGCGTCATCACCTCGCTGATCTTCCGCCGCGACCGCAGCCACGCGCGCGCCGACCTCCTGCCGCCGAAGAGGAAAGGCTGATGCCGGTCGCAGAACTGGGCGATCCGCGGCTTGAAGCGATGTTCGCTCCGTCGAACCTCGGGCCGGCCACCGCAAGGCCGACGGTCGCCGTTAGCAGGCGAGGTGCGCCCGGCTGGGTCTTCGCCGCCGCCGCGGCTTTCGCTGCGCTGATGCTGTTCTGGGCGCTCGAATCGCGCCGGACGACGCGGGTTGTCGAAGCGGAGCCTGATGCGCAGACGATTCCGCTCGCAGCGCCACCGCCGCTTTACATCCCTCCGGCGCCGGTCGTTCAGCAGCAGCCAGGGACGCCCGTGCAGGTGATCAATCAAGCGGCGCCGCTTCCTACGCCCATTTCAGTCCCGGTGCAGAACGTGCAGGAGCCGCCGCGCTATCAGCGCCCGATCATGATTCCGTCCAATCCGGTCATGCCCATGCCGCCCCCAGGACGAGCAACGCGCGGCGGCGGCGGGCCGACGATGGTCATCGACGCACCTCCGGCGAGTGCCGCGTCGGCTCAGCAAGGCGATGGTGCGGCGCCGGGGCTCGGGGGAGCCTTCGGAACGAGCCTAGGCGGCGGTCGTGCGCGTGCAAGCAGTCTCGCCAATCCCGCCCAGACCGTGCCGCAAGGCGCGCTTATCCCGGCGGTGCTGGAAACGGCTTTCAACTCCACTCAGGCGGGATTTGCGCGGGCGATCGTGGCGCGAGACGTGCGCAGCTTCGACGGAAGCAAGGTGCTGATCCCTCGCGGCAGCCGGCTGATCGGTCAGTATCGCGCCGATGTCGGCGCGGGGCAAAGCAGGGCGGTGATCAACTGGACCCGCCTGATCCGCGGCGATGGAGTTACCATCGCGCTCAACTCGCCGGCAGTCGATCCGCTCGGCCGCGGCGGGGTCAAGGCGCGCGTCAACAATCATCTGTTCGAGCGGGTAACCGACGGGCTCCTTCAGTCCGTGTTCTCCGTCGCCGGCAACCTCGCGCTGAGCCGAAGCAGCACGAACGTGATCCTCGCGCCTGGGGGGATGCAGACGCCCACGGCCACCACGGGCGACAGGCCGATGCGCACGCTGAGCGTGCCCGCTGGAACCAGCATCAGCGTGTTCGTCGCGCAGGATCTCGAATTCCCCAACCGCGAGGCAGGGGAGTGAGCGGCACTCCTGCTCCAGCCAACGATCCCGGCGGGGTTTACCTCCGCTCCTTCCTCGCACCGCTCGCCGACGCGCTCGCTCGGGAGGACGTCACCGACATCTTCATCAATCGCCCCGGCGAGTTGTGGCTCGAGACCATCGGCGGCGGCCTGGAGCGGCAGGATCACCCGCGCCTCGACGAGCTCACGCTCGCCCGGCTCGCCCGCCAGCTCGCGGCGCTGACCCACCAGGGGATCAGCCGCGAACATCCCTTGCTTTCGGCGACCCTGCCCGACGGATCGCGGATCCAGATCGTCAGCCCGCCAGCAACACGTGGCCCGCTCGCGCTCGCGATCCGCAAGCATATCGCGCCCAAGCTCGGCCTGTCCGACTATATGGCCGCCGGGGCGTTCGCGGGCGCCTCCTTCGCGCCGCTGCGCTCAGCTTCGGAGCGGACTGGCAGCATCGATCTTCAGGACGAGTCGCAGGCTGCGGGACTACTCGCCCAAGCGGTGCGGGACCGGAAGAACATCCTTGTGTCGGGCGGCACCTCGACCGGCAAGACAACCTTCCTCAACGCGCTTCTGGCCGAAGTCCCGGCCGACGAGCGGCTGATCCTGATCGAGGATACGCCGGAGCTTTCCGCACCCCACCACAATCAGGTCGGGCTGATCGCCGTTCGTGGCGGGATGGGCGAGGCGAAGGTCGGTGCCGACGATCTGGTCGCGGCGTCGCTTCGCATGCGGCCGGACCGGATCATCCTAGGCGAACTTCGCGGAATCGAGGCTCTTGCCTTCCTCCGCGCGGTCAATTCAGGCCATCCCGGCTCGATGACGACGATCCACGCCGACAGCCCGGAAGCCGCAATCGACCAACTCGCTTTGCTGGTGCTTCAGGCCGGCACGAAGCTTGGTCGCGCCGATGTTCGCGAATATGTGAGCCAGACGATCGACGTCTACGTGCAACTCACCCGACGCGGCGGCCGTCGCCAGGTCGAACGGGTCGTCATCAAGAATTGAGGCGGGGCCGAACCCTGGTCCGGACCCGCTCCTCCTTTATTGCGCGGTGACGATGGCGTTGACGGTCGTCGGATAATATTGCGCACCGGTGGTGCGGTTGAACAAGCCGAACTGGTGATTGTCCGGATAGCCATTGTCCCAGTAGATCGGGGCGATCCCGTGCCGCTTGGCCGAGCCGCTGATATACTGGTCCCAGAAGCTCCGGTACTTCATCGGGGCGTCGTATTCCGTCTTCGAAATTGCGCCGAATTCCCCGATGATCACCGGAATGCCCTTGTCGACATAATTGGCTTTCAGCTTGTCGAACTGCGCTTCGACATAGGGCTCGTTCGCCCAGGTTTCGGTCGCGGCCGGATCGGTCGCGATCGATCCCCACTGCCAGATCGTGCTGGTTTCGCTGCCGGCGAAATTCCACGGATCGTAATAGTGGAACTCGGCCATCAGCCGGCCCGGCGTCGGGTCGGTCGGGACCTTCGCACCGCAGGCGGTGATCGTGTTGTCGATGTTGGTGTTGTAGCCTTGGAAGATCAGCGTGCGGGTGGAATTGTTGCCGCCTGTTGCTCGTACCGCGTCCACAAAAACCTGATTGAAGCCCGTCTGGGCCGTGCAATTTTCCGCGGTCGGAGTGCCATATTGTCCGTCGACCATGACTTCGTTGGTACCGGCGAAGATCAGGTGATCGTCGTAATTCTTGAAATAGTTGCCGACCTGCGTCCAAAGCGCCTTGAGCTTTGGGTTAGCGGTCCTGGCCGTGCGACTGGTCGGCTGAAGCCAGCCGCCGTCCCAATGCTCGTTGATGATCACGTAGAGACCGGCGTTACGCGCATAATCGACGACCTGCTTCACGCGTGCGAGCCAGAACGGCGCGATATTGTTGTTACGGTCGGCATATTGCATCCACGACACGGGAATGCGGACGCTCTTGAAGCCGGCCGTGGCGACACCGTTCATGATCTGCTGATTGACGACCGGGTTGCCCCAGTTCGTCTCTTGCGACGTCGTGAACGGCGTTCTGCCGGAGCCGGTGGACTCGAGCGAATTGCCGAGGTTCCAGCCGGGCGATAGCTGCGTCGCGCTCACCGGCGCCAGCTGCGCCGAGGCCGACGTTGCGCTCGCCGCCACAGCAGCGGCAACAGCGGCCAAGGCGGTGCTCCTCAGTGTTCGCTCGAATCTGTGTATGAAGTTGCGCATAGGCGTTGTCCCTCTCCAAGAGTTTGCTCTGGAAACGCCGCGGCCATGATTGCCCGGTCGCGTCCATTGGCTAGGCTTGGGCGGGGCAAGAGCTCCTCCGAAGCCGATCCATGCCCACGAATCACCAGATAGCGGGCCACACCACCATGAAAGAGACTTTCAAATATGCAACCGATAATCCACTCATCTCTTCAGACACGCGAATTTTTGTGGTATCGGTAACCGGTGTCAGCAGTGTGTGAGCTGGTTCGCAGCTAACACCAAGAGTGCGGCCGGTGAATACAGGACCACGAGTAGTGATATTGTGATGCCCCCAACGTTGCTGCCCGCCGCATGGCGCTTGAGACCATGTCCGTGACTTCTTTCGGTTGCTCGGTCTCGGTGTCGCGCCGCCTGTTCCTTGGCGGCGCGATCGCGGCATCTGCGGCATCCAAGTCAGCACCGCTCGGCGATCCTGTGGTTGCCACAGCCCTCGGCCACGTCCGTGGACTGAAGGAACATGGCGTGGCTGTCTTCCGCGGCATTCATTACGGCACCGCCCAGCGCTTCTGGGCGCCCACCATTCCGCGCCTGCATGACGGCGTATTCGAGGCGTTCGCATTCGGTCCGATCGCTCATCAGCGGAATGCCACATCAAGCAAGCAGAGCGAGGATTGCCTGCTTCTCAATGTCTGGACGCCGGAAGCGAGGCCGGGTCCGCGGCTTCCGGTCATGGTCTATTTCCATGGCGGAGCCTATTCCGGCGGAACGGTGACGGATCCGCTCAACGACGGGCGCCATCTTGCGTCACAAGGCAATGTCGTCGTGACGGTCAATCACCGGCTGAACGCGCTAGGTTATCTCTACCTGGCTCGCCTCGAACCCCGCTTTCCCGACAGCGGAAACCTCGGGCAACTCGACCTCATCATGGCTCTCAAATGGATCCGCGCGAACATTGCCAACTTCGGCGGCGATCCGACACGCGTAATGGTCTTCGGGCAATCCGGCGGCGGCGCGAAGATCGCGACCTTGATGGGGATGACCGCGGCAGCCGGACTGTTTCACGGCGCCGCGACAATGAGCGGGCAGCAGGTGACTGCATCGGGTCCGATCAATGCGACGGCCCGCGCTCAGGCCTTTCTGAAGCGCTTAAACGCAGTGCCGACGGACCTTCTGACGATGCCTGCGGAGCGATTGATCGAGGCGCTCGACACCCCCGACCCGATCATTAGCGGGAGCATCTATTTCGGGCCCGTACTCGATATGAAGTGGCTGGATCGGCATCCTTTCTGGCCTGACTCCAATCCCATTTCCAATCACCTCCCGATGATTCTCGGGAACACACATGACGAAACGCGCGGGTTCTTTGGCAAGGACCATCCAAGGATCGCCGGTTTGAGCTGGGACAATCTCGCCGAGCGCATGGCGCCGGAGCTGCGCGTCGACATCAAGCCGGAATGGGTGGTGAGCGAATATCGGCGCGCCTTTCCGGCTTACTCGCCCGAGGATGTGTTCTTCGCCGCAACCACCGCCGGACGCAGCTGGCGAGGCCAGGTAGCCGAAGCGGAAGCGCGTGCGCGAGCTGGGGCGCCGACATGGGTGTACCAGCTGGATTTCCGGTCCCCGCTCGACCCGTGGCGCGGGGCACCGCATACGATGGACATTCCGCTGGTCTTCGGGAGCTTGGATGCTCCGGGGTCGATTACGGGCACGGGGGCCGGCGCGCGCGCGGCAAGCAGCGCGATGATGCGGGCCTTCACTGCTTTCGCGAAATCCGGCGATCCGGCCGCACCGGGATTGCCGCACTGGCCGATGTACCGGCTGAACCGTCGCTCGACGATGATTTTCGACCGGGCCGCTCGAGTCGCCCGCGACCCGCGCCGGTGGGAGCGCGAACTGTTCGCGCGAGTCCCTTACGTGCAGCCGGGCAGCTGACCGTGGGCGATCCTGGATAAGCGTTTCTTTTTTGCTACATATTTAATACGAGTTTCGACCGTTTCGGCAGAGGGCTTGACAGCATTGCCGAGCAGTATCAGTCTTGAATGACACCGGTTACTTTGCCGGTCGAGCGGGTCACGATGCAGGGATAAGCAGCGGACTTGGGAGAGACGCAGCAATGCGATTCCTCTTTTTTTCATTCAACGAGACACCGGTGTCATGCGCATCAGATGTCCGACGGAGGGGTTTTTACATGCGTAGCAATTTGTTGAGTGCGCCGTCATCTCGCTCGGTTCCGGCCCTTCTTCGCGCGGCGTCGCTGGCCGCGATCGCAGTCGCCACGAGCTCGACTGCCGCACTCGCGCAGACTGCGACGACCGAGCCGCAGCCGCGTCCAACCCAGTCGACGCAGCCGCAGCCGTCGGCAACCACCCCCGATCAGACCGGGATCACGGCCGATCCGGCGACGCCTGTTGAAGTGCAGAGCCCTGCCGCGCCCTCGAACGGGAATGAAGTGGTCGTGACCGGCTTTCGCGGCTCGCTGCGCAGCGCGCTGAACGAGAAGCGCCGGTCGAACGTCCAGGTCGACGTCATCAACGCCGAAGACATTGCGGATTTTCCGGATGCCAACCTTGCGGAATCGCTTCAGCGGCTTCCGGGCGTTTCGATCGACCGCGACAATGGCGAAGGGCGTTCGATCACGGTCCGCGGCCTCGGAGGCGATTTCAATCGCACGCGCATCAATGGCCTCGAGGCGCTGTCCACTGCGGGCGCCAACGACGCCGGGAGCAGCCCGAACCGCTCGCGCTCCTTCGACTATAATACCTTCGCGTCGGAATTGTTCAGTTCGCTGAAGGTGCAGAAGACCGCTTCCGCTGAAACCGACGAAGGCTCGCTTGGCGCGACAATTGACCTCCAGACCGGTCGCCCGTTCGACTATAAGAAGTCGACGATCGCCGTTTCCACGGAAGGCAGCTATCAGAAGAATAGCAAGGAATGGAGCCCGCGCATCGCGGGCCTGGCCTCCACCCGCTTCATGGACGGCAAGATGGGGCTCCTGGTTTCCGTCGCCTACAGCAAGTCGTTCAACGAGGTTGACCAATACTTCCGCCAGGCCGGTCAGTCCGATTATTTGTATCGCGGCGCCGATTTCCTGGGCAACGAATTGCCGGCCCGGGGTGGTTTCTCCGCGCCAGTCGGGGCCACGTTCACAGGCCCGACAAGTGCAACCAACCCGGCGGTCATCAACCAGGTGACCAACCCGACCGCTGTGGGTTTTCTGACCGGTTCCGACCCCACCGCTTATGCAAACCTGTATCCGGGCTCGCCCTACAGCACGCCCGGCCGGTTCGACGATTCCCTGGTGCGGATCCCAGCGCTGGCGACGTTGCAGCAGCAGGACGTCCGTTATCGCCGCTTGGGGCTCACGGCGGCTTATCAGTGGCAGGTTTCCGATCGGACCCGGCTGAGCATCGACGGGCTGATGTCGAATTTCCACAACGTCAGCACTAATAACCAGATTTCGTCGGTGGGCCTCAACCGCAACAATACCAACGCAACCTACAATACGGCTTCAAACTCGATAACGCCTGTCACGTCGCGCGGACTTTATCCGGGCACCTGCTCGCCAAACGCAGGCTCCGATATCATTCCGGCGCAGGATTGCGGCCAGGCGCTGTACGGCACCACTCCCGTATTTTCCACGGCCCGCAGTTCATCGAATGCGACCGTTGCCTCAATCCTCGGCGCCGGCGCCGTGGTGCCGGGGGGCACCACGGCCAGCAACGCCAACATCTTCAGCGTCAACCCCAACAATCTCGATCCCTATGATTATTACAACAACCCCGGCTCGGTTGGTTACATTCCGAGCACCAATCGCACGGCGTTCCGTGGCGAATTGATCGGCCGTCCCGCTGTGGACGTACTACAATCTCATGTGACCGACGGCGTCGCGGACTATCTCGTTCTTCGCAACGTCGACTTCCGGTCCGCTGCCGACCAGTCGGACTACACCACCAAGTTCCGGCAGGGCTCGATCAACCTTACTCAGGAATTCACCGACAATCTGAAGGGTGAATTCATCTACGGCCGGTCGAAGTCCAAGCTATTCCAGCAGGGGCTTCTGGTCGAATTCAACCGCATGGATTCGCCCGGGTCGTTCGTCTACGACGAGCGCGGCGGCGGCGACATGCCGGTCATCGACTTCGGCTTCGATGCCGCCAACCCGAGCAATTGGCAGACCGTCAAGGGCTTCTCGGGTATCCGTCACTATCAGCGGTTCGTGACCAACACCTATCGCACCATCAAGGCGGATTTCGACTGGGCGGTAAACGACCGCTTCAATATCGCTTTCGGCGGCACGCGGCGCAAATATGGCTTCAAGACCGAGCAGTTCGAACGCAATAACGACCTGCTGAATCCGACCCTGCGGGAAGCGGGCGCCAACCTGGCGGATATGGGCCGGGTGATCGACTTCGGCCAGGGCCTGGACCTTCCGGAAGGGACCGCGACGAGCTTCTTTGTGCCCACCATCAGCTCGTTCCAAAACTTGTTCGACTTCACTTGCAATTGCATCAACAAATGGGGTGATTGGCGCCTCACCAATCTTCGCAATGGTGGCCGGGAAAACTTCTCGGTCAGCGAGACGGACACCGGATATTACGGTCAGATCGACTGGAAGACGGAACTCTTCGGCCGGACCTTCCGCGGCAACATAGGTACTCGCGTCGCCAAGACCGATGTCGTTTCCAACGGGACAACCACTGCAGGACGGCCGCTCGTCGGCACCAACAAATATACCGATTGGCTGCCGTCGGTGAACCTTGTCTATGAACCGATGCGCGACGTGCTCGTCCGTTTCGGCGCGTCCAAGGTCATGGCGCGGCCGCTCCTCGGCAATCTATCGCCAAGCGTCACCGCAGTGACCATTCCGAACACCGGGGACACATCCGCATTCGGAGCGCTGACGGTCGGCAATCCCAAGCTGAAGCCCTTTTATGCAAGGAATATGGATGCGAGCGTCGAATGGTATTTCCGAAAGGGCAGCCTGTTCAGCCTTGCGCTCTTCAACAAGAAGATTCAGTCGTTCCCACAGACCGTCTCGATCGGCGGACCGCTTTCGAGCTTCCTCGATCAGGAATCGCGCGATGCGCTGTTGGCGCAATTCGTGGGCACCACGCCGGCAATCATCAATCAACAGAATTTCATAATCAGTGACGGAACGGTGATCGCGCGCCAGTACCGCGACGCGCCAGGCGGCTATTTGCGCGGGTTTGAAGCGAACCTGCAGTTCGAACTCGATTTCCTGCCGGGCTACCTCGATGGCTTCGGCGTGCTGCTCAACTACACCTACATCAAGTCGAAGCTCAAATATATCGTCGCCACCGGTTCGCCTGCGACCAACACCAGCCCAGCCGTCGCACCGTCCTACGGAACCGCGCCGTTCCTCAACGTCTCTCCGAGAGCCCTGAACGGAACGCTTTATTACGAAAAGGGACCGTTCAAGGCGCGTGTGTCGGTCGCTCGGCGCAAGGGGTATAGCACGACCTATCCTTTGGCCGCGGGGACCTGCGCGCCGGGCATCCTGTCGCAGACGGTGCCCGGGATTCAGACCTATTGCAGCGCGCCCCTGGTTAACGACTTCATTTTCAGCGGAGCGACCAGCAATGTGGACTTTGCCGCCAGCTATCAGGTGACAAGGTATTTCTCGGTCACGGTAGAGGGGCTCAACCTTACCAACCAGACCAGCAACCGGTATGCGTACCAGGACAATCCGGTCGTCACTCAATATGCGAGCTCCGGCCCGGTTTATCGTGTTGGCGCCCGTCTGAAATTCTAAGCCAGTCAAGCGGCGGCGGGCGCGTTCTCCCCCGCGTGCCGCCGCTTGATCCATCGTTGGGAATTCGCGTGGACCTCGACAGAAGAGAAGCGTTTCGTGTCGGGCTTGCGGGAGGGCTAGCCCTTGGAGCGCCGCGAGTTTCGGCCGCGGTGACGGCTGCTCGTGCGCAGTCCCGGCCGGAGTGGAAGCGCGGGTTCGACAATCAGCGGGTGGCCGACCTCGGCAACGGCTACTTTCTCAACCCGCTCATGGCGGGCGACCATCCCGATCCCACCATCCTGAGGGATGGCGCGGATTATTACATGACCTTCTCGACCTTCGACTCCTATCCGGGTCTGGTCATCTGGCATTCGCGGGACCTCATCAACTGGCGGCCTGTGACGGCCGCCCTGACGAAAAATGTCGGCTCGGTCTGGGCTCCGGAGCTGGCCAGGCACAATGGCCGCTATTTTCTCTATATCCCGACCAAGAAGACGGCTGCGGAAGGTTCGAAGACGACATCCTGGGTGATATGGGCGGACCGGATCGAAGGCCCGTGGTCGGAACCGATCGACCTCGAGCTTCCCAATCACATCGATCCCGGCCACGCGGTCGGCGAAGACGGATCGCGCTGGCTGTTTCTTTCGGGCGGCGACCGCGTGCGGCTTTCAGCGGACGGCCTGTCGCGGTCCGGTGACCCCGAGCATGTCTACGATCCGTGGCATTATCCGGAAGACTGGGTGGTCGAGGGCTTCTCGCCCGAAGGGCCGAAGGTCATGCGCCATGGCCGCTACTTCTATCTGGTCACCGCCGTGGGCGGCACCGCCGGGCCGCCGACCGGGCACATGGTGACCGCCGCCCGATCGAAGTCTATCCACGGTCCGTGGGAGCATTGCCCGCGCAATCCGCTCGTTCGCACCACCAGTCTGTCCGAGAAATGGTGGTCGCGTGGCCATGCGACACTGGTCGAAGGGCCGGACGGGAGCTGGTGGAGCGTCTATCACGGGTACGAGAACGGCCTCTGGACATTGGGACGGCAAACCTTGCTCGACCCGGTCGAGTGGACCGCGGACGGCTGGTTCCGAATGACGGGCGGGGACCTGTCGAGGCCGATCCGCAAACCGCGCGGCGGCAAGTCCGGACCGCACGGGCAGCCGCTGTCCGACGACTTCGCAACGCTGGCGCTGGGCAGCAAGTGGAACTTCTTCAAGCCTGCTCCCGACGAACGGAGCCGGGCGCACGTGGCGGGCAACAGCTTGTTCCTGCAAGCTCGCGGCAAGGCCCCGAGCGACAGTTCGCCGCTGCTCCTTATTGCGGGCGATCCGGCGTATCGCTTCGAGTGCGACATCGAGATCGATGCGGGCGGAACCGCCGGCCTGATCCTATTCTACGACGACCGATTGTACGCCGGCCTCGGTTTCGACGAGGCCCACTTCGTCACTCACCAATATGGCATCGAGCGCGGCCGACCGCCCAATCCGCACGGCCGCCGCATGCGCATGCGGGTGACCAATGACCGCAATATCATCACCTTCGACACGAGCGGCGATGGCGGGAGGACATGGAAACGGTTCGATCGCGGGATGGAGGTTTCGGGCTACCACCATAATGTGCGTGGCGGATTCCTGATGCTTCGGCCGGGGCTCTATTCGGCCGGCGCCGGAACAGCCCGCTTCCGCAACTTCACCTTCAAGGCGCTTTGATCATGAGTTTAAAACTGGCGATCACCGCAATCCTGCTTTCAGCCAGCGGTGCCGCGGCAACCCAAAACGCACCTCCGGCACCAAACGAAGTGCGCAAGATCGTCGCATCGAAGATCATCCTCGTCGGCGATTCTACGACGGCGGTTACGGGCGGTTGGGGGCCGAGCTTCTGCGGCTATCACGTCACCTCATTCGCGGCGTGCGTGAACCTGGCGCGCGGAGGACGGAGCTCGGGCAGCTACATTGCCGAAGGTTCGTGGGACCTTGCGTTGGCGGAGATGCGCACGGCGGGGTACAAGAATGTGTGGGTGCTGATTCAATTCGGGCACAACGATCAGCCGGGGAAGCCCGGTCGTTCCACGGATTTGAAAACCGAGTTTCCCGCGAACCTCCGCCGCTATGTCACGGAGGCTCGCAAGACTGGCGCCAAGCCGATCCTCCTGACGCCGCTCACGCGCAGAATTTTCAAGACCGGCGTGCTCGACAACGACCTCGAACCCTGGGCCGAAGCAGCACGACGCGTCGCGGCGGAGATGAACGTGCCGCTGGTCGATCTGAATGCGCGGAGCGTCGCGGCGGTCCAGGCACTTGGCGAAACGGCTTCGAATGCCTTTGCGCAATTGCCGGAGGGATCGGTTCCGGTTGGCGCTGCGCCCCTGCCCGTCAGCCCGCAAACGACCGAAGTCGCGGTGGTCCCCACTGCCGTTCCGAAGCTGGCCTTCGACCGCACGCATCTCGGGCGGTTCGGCGCGGATTTCTTCGCCAACATGGTCACCGCCGAGCTGATCAAGGCAGCGCCGGAAATGCGGCCGAACCTGTTACCCTGAGTAGGCGGCTTCTAACCGCGCGGGTGAGCGACTGCCCATTTCGCGTAGGTGTTGATGGCTGATGCCGGCGACGTCCCGTACCAGCTGTAACCGTTACGGCGCTCCGGAATCAGATCATCGACATCGTCGTGGATGGTCTTGTCGCGGTCTCCGAAAATCGGCCTCATCGTCTTGAGATCGTAGAAGCGTGACCAAACAGCGCCCGCCCCAGGTTTTGCTGCCAAATGGCGCGGTTGTGTCTCGGTCGCTTTCGCCCATTCAACGTCCGGAATGGCCACGCTCTGCAGCCAGGCGATCCCGTCGTGAACTGCGGCCACGATCCGTGGGCTCGGATTTGGGACGCGCATGAGCAGACGAAGAAGCGTGGAGCTCTCGGAACTGGACAAAGATGCCGGCTCGAAATTACGCGCGCCGACCGGGGCCAGAGTCAGCGGGTCATGTTGTTGCCCCCAACCGGTGCGCTTGCCGTTGAGGACCACCTGCGAGGCGAGGATGACCGCGACGGCCCTGTCGACGGCGAGGCCGGCACGCCGAGCCATCGGGTCGGGAACGAAGGCGTAGTCGCCTTTACGCGCTGCGACATCCATCAGCAGACCGACGACGTCGGCTATCGCATCGTCATTGTAAGTGAGCGCATCGTGATAGCCGCCCTGCAACGGATATATCTGCGGCCAGCCGCCGTTCGGATATTGCGCTTCCAACAGGTAGCGCACGCCCTTCAGGAACGCGGCGCGATAGGCTGCGGCTGATTGGCCCGATGCTGCGCCTTGGGCGCGCGCAAGGAACCGCAGCTCTGTAGTGGTCGCATCATTGTCGATGGTCCCGACGAACGCCCAACGCGAATCGTCCGTGATGATGTCCGGCAGCGCTTCCTTCGGCAGATGCTCGATAATGACATAGCTTTCGCCCGGGCGGCGCGGCGGGGCCGTGCGGTCCTGATTCTTGCCCCAGCCGCCGGCGGGCGTTTGATAGGTGACGATGTTGTCGGCGATCCGCCGCGCTTCATCCGACCGATACCATTCGGCCGGCCTGTCGAGCGGCATCGACTTCGTGCTTCCTTCCGGCGGTGACGCTGGAGGCGGCGCGGTAATCCTTTGGCGTTCGGCGGCGAGTGCTGCCTTGTCTGCCGCACGCTGCGCATGGGAACGCCGGAGATACGCTGTCCAAAAAGCCCGCTGCGCCGGTGGCAAGGACGAGATGCGAGCCTCGGTGAGCGGCTGTGCCGGAACCATCTGACCGATCACCTTGGCGGGCGCGGTTGCCGGCGCCGTGAACAGCAGAGCAAGCAATGCCGCGCAGATCATTCGCATGCGGTGTACTCCTTTGATGTCATACCGGGCGCCAGTCGCCGAACATTCCGGCGGACGAGAAGATCTTTGCCTGCTCCCTGGTCAGGATCTTCCGCGTCGGCTGCGCGGGGCCTGCTCCGGGACCGCGGCTGCCGAACTCATAGAGTCGCGCTTCCTGCGGAGTGAGTTGAGTGCGAATCCCGGCCGGATTTGTATAGCCCATCCACGTCCACCCATTGCGGCGGATATGGTCGTCCATCCAGCAGTCCAGATAGGCCGCGGCGCCGGTGAGTTTCATGTTGCCGCCCGCTCGCCAGGGCCGGCCAAGATAGACGGAACGGGCTGGAAGGCCGTTCTCTCTTGTCAGCCGGCAGCGCGAAAAGACCAGCCCGACAGGGACATTCGCCGGCGTGCTTGGCGCCGCGACATAGCCCTGAACGTCGCGACCGGACACGAACCGCGAGCGGATTTCGCAGCGATCAAACAGTGCCGTCGCGCCCCCGAAGATGAAATCGACATTGCCGCTGATCAGGCAGTTGTGGACATAAGCCCGGCCCGGTGCATGCAGGTAGAATGTGTCCTGATATCCTTCGAGCGTGCAATTGCGGACGACCGTCCGGTCAGCGCCTTCGCCAAGCGACAAGGCGACCGCCTGCGACCCGCCGCCGCTTGCACCGCTGGCCTGATCGGAAATGTAATCGAAGCTGTTGCGGATCGTCATGCGCTGGAGCGTCACGCCCGGAGCATTCACCGTCAGCGTAGCAGTACGGCCAGTGCCCCATTTCTTGCCGTCCGGTGCCATAAAGCCTGCCGCGGCGCCGAAGCTGATGACAGTCTCTGGGCCCTCCCCTTCCATGCGGAGATCCGGAACGTCGATTGTCAGCTTCTCTGCAAATACCCCGCTCTCGATGCGGATAGTGCATTTGCCACCTACAGTTCGCGCCAAGACGAGCGCATCGGCAACCGATGCAAGCGTGCCAGAACGCCCTGACTTGCTGACGATAATAGTGCGATCGGCCGCCCGAACGGCAGCTGGCACGAGAACAGCAGCCGTGGAAGCGCCAATGAATATTCGCCGATCAAGCAGGGTCATCGATGATCTCCCATGGCATGCGCTGAGCCGCGCAGCACAGACCTCGCGTTCGTGGCGCACGCTTTATAGATCCGTTTGGAAACCGGTGTCATCCAAATTCCTGCGAGTTGATCGAGTTGGTCGTTCGGAGGCGCGGCCGTGGACTCGCTCTGAGCCGGTCTGACCCGGAGGTTCGCTGTCGGCGAAGATGAGGACGCTTTCGGGGATAGAGACCGACGTCAATGGAACTCAAAAGCCTTAATGTTCTGGCCATTTTTCCAGTGCTATATGCTTGCGATTGCTACAATATGCATGCACGTTCACTGAATGTAATTCCTTTGGCGGGGGAAAGTTGACTGAGCATCGTACATCGAACTGCCGTTTGGCACTGGTAGCGCAGAATGACGCCTATGCGTTCGGCAGTGCGCCGACGACATGGCATGTGGCCGACGTGGGCGATTACAACGGCGACGGTCGCGATGACATCCTGTGGCGGAGCGACAGCGGCCAGTTGAGCGACTGGCTCGGGCAGGCCAATGGCGGCTTTGTCTCGAACGACGCGAACGCCTTAAACTCCGCCCCGACCAGCTGGCATACCCAATCACCCGACAGCTTGTGGGTGTGACGCACGACCAGATCTACGTCGAGTTGACGTGAGCACCTACACCGCCACCATCCGCTGGAGTCGCGACGGCGCGACCTATTCTGACGGGCTATATAGCCGCGCCCACGAGTGGGCGTTCGATGGCGGCGCGATCGTACCCGCCTCGTCGAGCCCGCATGTCGTGCGGGCGCCGATGTCTGATCCGGCCGGAGTCGATCCGGAGGAGGCATTCATTGCGTCGCTGTCGTCATGCCACATGCTCTTCTTCCTCGACTTCGCGCGGCGGGCCGGGTTCGTGGT
Source organism: Sphingomicrobium sp. (assembly GCA_039915925.1). Classification (GTDB taxonomy): domain Bacteria; phylum Pseudomonadota; class Alphaproteobacteria; order Sphingomonadales; family Sphingomonadaceae; genus Sphingomicrobium. The sequence goes on along the minus strand of JBDSMG010000047.1, from coordinate 62,357 downwards.
CGATGACTATGTCGATGAGGCGGAAGGCGTGATGGAGAAATGCGCGGACGGGCGGATGGCGATGACGCGCGTGACCCTGCGGCCGGCAATCGTATGGTCAGGCCAGGCGCCGGACGAAGCTGCGGTCGCGACGCTGCACCACAAGGCGCACGACGCGTGCTTCATCGCGAATAGCGTGAAAACGGATGTGAGGGTGGAGCAATGATCAGACTCGATGCCGCAGACAAGCGCGGACTGGTTTTTGCTGCCGGTACGATCCTGGGAGCGGCGATATATATGTTGATCCGTTACGCTTGAGCGTGCGTTGGACGGAGGAATTCAATGAAACTCGGCCGCCTGAACCACGTCGGAGTCGCCACACCCTCTATCGAAAAGAGCCTCGCGCTCTACAAGAACATATTCGGCGCGGAACCGCACGGGGAGGCGTTCGACCTTCCCGCGCAGGGCGTCCGCGTCTGCTTCGTCGATACTCCGAACAGCCAGATCGAGTTGATCGAGCCGCTGGGTGCGGACTCGCCGATCGCAAGGTTCCTCGAAAAGAACCCGCTGGGCGGGCAGCATCATGTCTGTTTCGAAGTGCCGGACATCCACGCCGCCAAGGCAGAGTTCGAGGCCAAGGGTGCGCGCGTGCTCGGTGAGCCGCGGATCGGGGCGCATGGGACGTTGGTCTTCTTCGTGCATCCCAAGGACATGGGCGGGGTGCTGACGGAGATCATGGAGACGCCGACGCACTAACCTCTGACGTTCGTCCCGAGCGAAGTCGAGGGACGTTCGCGCGCACGTGTCTCGACTTCGCTCGACACGAACGGGTGTGGAGGTTGGAGCAAAGCCACGCTAAGCCCCAACAATGACAGATAAACCCAGCCATGAGGATTGGGAGAGGCTCGCGGCGAAGGAATCCACGGGCAAGGATCTAAGCCGCGAAACGCCCGAAGGCATACGGCTGAAGACGGTCTACGGACCGGAAGATGTTACGGATGTAGACAGCGGTTGGCCGGGCATGCCGCCCTACACGCGCGGACCCTATGCGACGATGCACGCCGGGCGGCCGTGGACGATCCGGCAATATGCGGGCTTCTCGACCGCCGAGGACAGCAACGCTTTCTACCGACGCAACCTCGCCGCCGGGCAGAAGGGGCTGAGCGTCGCCTTCGACCTCGCGACCCACCGCGGCTACGACAGCGATCATCCGCGCGTTACGGGCGATGTCGGCAAAGCGGGCGTCGCGATCGACAGCGTCGAGGATATGAAATTGCTGTTCGACGGCATTCCGCTCGACGAGATGTCCGTCAGCATGACGATGAACGGCGCGGTGCTGCCGATCATGGCCTTCTACATCGTCGCGGGCGAGGAGCAGGGGGTTTCGCGCGACCAGCTTACGGGCACCATCCAGAACGACATCCTGAAGGAGTTCGCGGTCCGCAACACCTACATCTATCCGCCCGAACCATCGATGCGGATCGTGGCGGACGTGATCGCTTATTGCGCGGCCGAGATGCCCAAGTTCAACTCGATCTCGATCAGCGGCTATCACATGCACGAGGCCGGCGCGACGGCGGTGCAGGAGCTCGCTTACACGCTCGCCGACGGCATGGAATATGCGCGCGCGGCGATGGCCAAGGGGCTGGCGATTGACGCCTTCGCGCCGCGCCTGAGCTTCTTCTTCGGCATCGGCATGAATCTGTTCATGGAGGTCGCCAAGCTGCGCGCGGCGCGGACCTTGTGGGCGCGGATCATGACGCAGCTGGGCGCGACCACGGAAAAGTCGAAGCTGCTGCGGACGCACTGCCAGACCAGCGGCGTCAGCCTGACCGAGCAGGACCCGTACAATAATGTGATCCGCACGACAGTCGAAGCATTGGCGGCGGTGCTGGGCGGGACGCAGTCGCTGCACACCAATTCGTTCGATGAGGCGATTGCGCTGCCGACGGATTTCTCGGCGCGGATCGCGAGGAATACACAGTTGATCCTGGCCGAAGAAAGCGGGGTAACGGCGGTCGCCGATCCGCTCGGCGGCAGCTGGTATGTCGAGGCATTGACGCGCGAGCTGGAGGACAAGGCCTGGGCGCTGATCGAGGAGGTCGAGGCGCATGGCGGGATGACGAAGGCGGTCGCGGAGGGGCTGCCGAAGCACCGGATCGAAGAGGCTGCGGCGGCGCGCCAGGCGAAGGTGGATGTTGGCGAGACGGTGATCGTCGGTGTGAACAAGTATCGGCTCGCCGAGGAGGCTGAGCACGACTTCCTTGAGGTGGACAATGCGCGGGTGCGCGCTGGGCAGATTGCGCGGCTGGAGGCAATGCGAGCGGGCCGGGATGAGGTGAAGGTGCGGGGGGCGCTGGATGCGTTGGAGGCGGCTGCAAAAGTTCCGGAGGGGGACCATGTGGAACATGGTGGAGGGGGGGTCGTGCAGGGCTCAGACCCCCCTCCGTCAGACCTCCGGTCTGCCACCTCCCCGTCCCGGGGAGGATCAAATTTGCTAGCCCTCGCAGTCTCCGCCGCGCGCGCCCGCGCCTCGCTCGGCGAAATCTCCGACGCGCTGGAACGCGCGTTCGGCCGCTATCACACGGCGGTAGAACCAGTGCGCGGCATCTACGGCCAGCGCTCCGACGCCCGTTGGCGCGGGGCCGTCGAAGGCGCGCAAGCCGTCGCGCAACGGCTCGGCCGCAAGCCGCGCATCCTCGTCGCCAAGATGGGCCAGGACGGGCACGACCGGGGGGCGAATTTAGTGTCGTCGGCGTTCGGCGATCTCGGCTTCGAAGTGATCGCCGGACCTTTGTTCCAGACCCCGCGCGAAGCGGCGGAGCTGGCGGTGGAAAAGGAAGTGGATGTGGTCGGCGCCTCCTCGCTCGCGGCGGGCCACAAGACGCTCATCCCGGAACTGATCGACACGCTCAAGGACATGGGCCGCGCCGACATCAAGGTGGTCGCGGGCGGAGTCATCCCGCCGCAGGATTATGCGATGCTTCGCGCCGCGGGCGTGCAGGCGATCTTCGGGCCGGGGACGAACCTCGCCGATGCGGCGGATGAGGTGTTGCGGTTGCTTGGGCACAACAGACCGCCGGTCGAGGAGGTTGCCCGATGAGACTGTTTGTTCGCTTACTTCAAACGCTCTTGGTGATTATTGCCGCAGGCGTTGTGAGTTTCCCCGTGGTGCTGTTCAGTAGCAGCTTCGTGAACCAATGGGTGGGTTGTGAGCCATACGGCGCTCCACAGAATTGCCGCTCGTTCATTCCGGCGACGGCTATCGCTTTCGTGATTTTGTGGGCTGCACTGGCGGCTCTGTTGATCAGGGTATTGAGGCGAAATGTTTAGTAAGATCCTCATCGCCAATCGCGGGGAGATTGCGTGCCGGGTGATCCGCACTGCGCAGCGCATGGGGATCAGGACGGTCGCGGTGTATTCGGATGCCGACGCGCGGGCACCGCATGTACGGATGGCCGACGAGGCAGTGCGGCTGGGGCCTGCACCTGCCGCCGAGTCTTATCTCAAGGCCGAGCTGATCATCGACGCGTGCAAGGCGACCGGAGCAGAAGCGGTGCACCCGGGCTACGGCTTCCTGTCCGAGCGGGAGAGCTTTGCGAAAGCGCTCGCCAAAGCGGGCATCGTCTTCATCGGCCCACCGCCCAAGGCGATCGCGGCGATGGGCGACAAAATTGAGTCCAAGAAATTGGCTCAAGCGGCGGGCGTCAACATCGTGCCGGGCTTCCTCGGCGATATTGCGACCACCGACGATGCGGTGCGGATCGCGGGCGAGATCGGCTATCCGGTGATGATGAAGGCCTCGGCCGGCGGCGGCGGCAAGGGGATGCGGCTGGCCTATGACGAGGCCGATGTCCGTGAGGGCTTCGAGGCGACCAAGCGCGAGGGGCTGGCGAGCTTCGGCGACGACCGCGTGTTCATCGAGAAATTCATCGAGCAGCCGCGCCACATCGAGATCCAGCTGCTCGGCGACCAGCATGGCAACATCCTCTATCTCGGCGAGCGCGAATGCTCGATCCAGCGCCGCCACCAGAAAGTGGTCGAGGAAGCGCCGTCGCCGTTCGTCACGCCGGAGATGCGGCGCGCAATGGGCGAGCAGGCGGTCGCGCTGGCACAGGCGGTGGGATATTATTCAGCGGGCACGGTCGAGCTGATCGTCGGGGCGGATCGCTCATTCTACTTCCTCGAGATGAACACGCGGCTGCAGGTCGAGCATCCGGTGACGGAGGAGGTCACCGGCCTGGACCTGGTCGAGCAGATGATCCGCGTCGCGGCGGGGGAGAAACTGGCGTTCGCGCAGGAGGATGTGAAGCTCAACGGCTGGGCGGTGGAGACGCGCGTCTATGCCGAGGATCCGTATCGCGGGTTTTTGCCGAGTACGGGACGGCTGGTAAGATATTCTCCTCCTCAGCAAACCGTTCGTCCTGAGCGGAAGCGCGATAGCGCTGAAGTCGAAGGGCGTCTGGCACCTGCCTCCAAGAAGCGCCCTTCGACTTCGCTCAGGACGAACGAGATTGTAGCTGGATCGACCGTCGTCCGCGTCGATGACGGCGTCGCCGAAGGCGGCGAGGTCAGCATGTTCTATGACCCGATGATCGCCAAGCTGATCACCTGGGGTCCGACGCGCGAGGCCGCCATCGATGCGCAGGTCGGAGCGCTCGACGCGTTCGAGATCGAGGGCATCGGCCACAATGTCGATTTCCTCTCCGCGTTGATGCAGCATCCGCGCTTCCGTTCGGGCGCGATCACGACCGGCTTCATCGCCGAGGAATATCCGGAAGGGTTCGAAGGCGCGCCGACTAGCCAGGAACTCATTGCCGACGTCGCAGTGATTGCCGCGATGATCGCGAGGACGCAGGAGGCCCGCGCCGCCGCAATCGGCGACCAGCTCAATGGGCCGGTCGCCGCGCCGCGCGAGCATCTCGTGCGGATCGGAACAGAACAACATCGCGTCTCGATCGACACTTATGACGGCGGAACGCTCGCCAGCATCGACACTGCCGATGCCATAGAGATCGTCGGTCACTGGTCGCCGGGCCAGAGGCTGCTTACGGCCAATGTTGCGGGGCGGATTAGAACCATGCGCATTGCCCGGGACGGGCGCGGCTGGCGCCTGACCACGCGCGGCCGCTCTTACAGAGTGCAGGTGCTGCCGCCGCACGTTGCCGCCTTGTCACGGCACATGATCGAGAAGCCGGCCCCGGACCTTTCCAAGCTGCTGCTCGCGCCGATGCCGGGCCTCCTAACGCGCATCGACGTAAAGCCCGGCGACAAGGTCGAGGCGGGGCAGCCGGTCGCGGTCATGGAAGCTATGAAGATGGAAAACATCCTGCGCGCGACCAAGGCCGCAACCGTGAAGACCACGCCGGTGAGCGCAGGCGAAAGCGTTGCCGTTGACCAGATGATCGTCGAGTTCGAGTGAACCGTTTGCCACTCGTGGGATGTGAACTCGCCTTGGTATGCGACGAATGGTTCGCTCACAAGGTCGGAGCGAGCAACGAATCACCTTTGGGTTATCGGCGATTAACCTTCTGACTGTTAAAAGCTTTCTCGAACGGAGGGCTCGAATGTCATTGAATCGTCGGGAAATCTTGCGGATGGGCGCGATTGGCGCAGGCGGCTTGCTGCTGTCTTCGGCTGCGCGCTCGCTTCCGCTTGGCTCGACGCTTTACCAGACCGATCCGCTTGCTCCGCTGCCATCGGCGGCGCTCCCGGCGGCTCCGAAGCCGGTGCTACAGGCACCCGCGGGCATCGATCCCGCGCTGTTCCAGCGCGCCAAGGCCGCGCTTGACGCGCACGGGATCCGTGCTCGCGACAGCATCGGAATTGCCGACTTCTCGCTCGCTTCGCGTGATCCTCGCTTCCACGTCGTCGACCTGATGAATGGCACCGCCGAAAGTCACCTTGTCGCTCACGGACGGGGCTCTGACCCCGATCATTCGGGTTTCGTCGAGCGGTTCTCGAACGGCTTCGGCTCCTACGCGACATCGAACGGGACCTACACGACCGGCGATTATTACGAGGGCAAGTACGGGCTTTCGATGAAGGTCCATGGTCTCGACTGGTCGAACAACAATGCCGAAAACCGCGCGATCGTCATTCATAACGCTTGGTATGCCGAGCCGGAGATGATCGACATCCACGGCAAGCTCGGCCGCTCGGAAGGCTGCTTCGCCTTCAGCCGCTCCAGCCAGTGGGACGTGATGAAGCGCCTCGCCGGCGGCCGCATGATCTACGCGGACAAGATCCAGGCCTGAGCCGCGGCGGAGCCGGTTGCGGCTTGCCTTTGACAAACCGATCCGCATCGCCTTCGCTGAGCCCGAATAGGCTGCGGAGCGTTTGAACCCCCATGAGCTTACCCGTCAGCCGGCGTCACCTTCTCGCGGCATCGCCGGCCACGCTGCTCGCGGCCGACGCGATCGCTCAGACTCTCGGTGACCCCGGTCCTCAAGGCGTTGTGCGCCTCCAGCCCGGAGTGCACCAGGTCAATCGCGACACGAATATCCGCAGCGATGTCATTGTCGAACCGGGTGCCAGGATCGCCATCGCCGCAGGTGCTCGACTGACTCTTCTCGGCGATTTTTCAGCTCCGATCGGCCACGTCTTCACCGGGTCCGGCACGGTCGACCTGTCGCGAAGCCGGATCATCGAAGCATATCCGGAATGGTGGGGCGCCAATCCGGAAAATGAAGCGGATTCGGCGGCGGCCCTTGAATTCTGCCTCGCGGCCCACCCGGTGATGCAGCTGGGCCCGCACAGCTACTACATTTCGCGAACGCTGGTTGTTGACCGGAGCAATCGCCACATCCGTGGGTCGGGGCAGCGCTGGATCGGCGCTGGAACAGGCACGCGCCTGGTGCTGACCGGGGACGGCGACGTCATGCGGATCGGCACTCTTAAGCGGCCTGGGAGCATCAACGACTTCGTGCAGGGTGTCATGGTCTCCGACCTTCAGCTCACGCGCGCTCGCCCGCCGTCCGGCTCCGGACATGACGGGGCCGCCGGAATGCGCATGCGTCACGTGCTGTTTGCCGACATCAGCCGCGTCGACAGCAGTGAGAATGTGAATGGCTTCGCCCTTGGCGGCGCGGTTCGCAGCTATTTGCGGGACTGCAGCGCGTTCCGATCGGTGCACGGCGGATCGACCGTGTTCCGTGGATATGCCTGCGACGGACATGTTGAGATCGGCGCGGCGGGCGGCAACGCGTCCATCATCCTGATCGACTGCAACGCACGGACGGGAGGCAATCCGCCGCTCAGCGAATGCGTCGGGATGCTGATGGACGGTGCGTTCGCCGATACGACCGTCACGAACTTCGAGACCGGATCGGTGGCGGTGGGGATGCGGTTATCCGGCGACGCATCGCGCTTGAGCGAGAGCAAGCGCCGAAGCGGGCACGCCGACGTGCGCATCCTCGCTCCCGTGCTCGACCAGTGCACAAATGTCGGGATCGAGATCAGCGACACGTCCGACTATACGATGCTCGACATTTCGGACGCCTATGTGGCCTCCGCACCCGGAAGCCGGGCGGCGATGAGCTTCGATCGGGTGCGCGGTCTCACCACGGTTCGCGGCGGACAGCTGATCGGCTGGACAGCTCCCGGCGCGGTCGGCATCGTCGCAACCGCCAGCGAGGGTCTGGACATTTCCGGTGTCAAGCTGCTCCAGTTTACCGAGCCCGCCCGCTTTACGCGATGCCGCGATCTAGCGCTCGACCTTGCGATCAACCAGCCAGAGGGCAAAGGCCGGGGCCCGGCGGTCCTGCTCGTGGACTGCGGCGAGACGAAGGTCGCGGCGAGGATCAAAGGTACGGCGGGAGCATTCGCGGGAGGCGTGCGCGTAACGGGATCAGCGACGCGCGCCGTGTCAGTCGATGCCGGTTCCGTGCGGCCGGAGAGCGTGGGCGGCGGGCAAAATCGGGTGGCGCTGACCGGCGTACCCAGCGGAGCGGTTACTTTAAGCGGACCGTGAGCAATCCAAACCCTTCCGACGACTAGCGGCTCGCGACCTGCGTGTTGACGGTTCCACGCACGGCATTGAGCGACGCCAGTACTTTCGGGTCGCGCCCATACATGTCGCTATAATCGCGGATGGTGCCGTCGTTGAGCGCAGCCGAACTGAAATAGACGATATAGACGGGCAGCGGCCTGACGAACTTCGCCTCGACAGTCTTTTTCGACGCGAGAGTCAGCTGAATTTTCTCCGGGGTCCATTCGCCGCCATCATCGCCGAGCAGCAGCGTTGCGAGGTCCATGATGTTTTGAGTGCGGATGCAGCCATGGCTGAACGCCCGCACCTCGCTGTTGAAGCGGCTGCGCGCATTGGTGTCGTGAAGATAGATGTTCTGCGAATTCCACATCACGAACTTGGCCTGGCCGAGCGCGTTGCTTGGCCCGGGCGGCTGGCGCCACCGCTGGACCTTGCCCTTGGCGTCCTTCAGTGCGACGAACCCGCCCTTGCCGGCGACTTCATGTGCGATGCTCGGCGGCACTTCCCACCACGGGTTCAGCATCACGCCGGTGGCGGTTGCGGACAATTGCGGAGTCGGCGTGCTGACCTTGCCGGCGACCGCGCGCTGCTTCCAGCGCGTCGCACCGTTCTCGATCAAGGCAACGTGATAGGCCGGGACGTTGACGATCACATAGCGGTTGCCGAGGTCGCGCGGCAGCCACCGCCAGCGCTCCATGTTCAGGCGAATTCGGCTGAGCTTGGCAGTTTCGGTTTTCGGTGTCTGCACAAGTGCATTCTTCAGCGCTGCATATTGCGGGTGGCTGGGCAGCACGCTGTTCAGCGTGGCGGGAATGCTGTGCTGGGCGAGCGCGGCGCGGAGGAGCGAGTCCTGCCGGTCGGCCGGCAAGTCGCCATCCTTCACGAACCACTGCGTTCGCTCCTTGCGCGGAACATAGCCCAGCGCGAGATCGGAGGAGAGCCAGTTGAAGCGATCGTTCGCCGCCTTCGACATTGCGTCCGGCATTCCGCTGCGGATCGCGCGCTCGAGCCCGGCCGGATCGTAATTGGCCGGGTTGAGGCCGTCGGCACCGACCTGCTGAATATAGGCCAGCAATTGCTGCGCATCGGGGACATTCCAGATGGCCGGCGGAAGCACGACAGGCGGCGGCACCTGGACCTCGGGCGGAACGGGAGTTTGCGGTGTGGTTTGCGGCGGCGCAGTCGGCGGCAAGGGCTTGAGCGGATCGACGCTCTGCGCCGCCGCCCAGCCGAGCGGCACCGCCGCAAGCAATGAAAATGTCGCCAAAGTCTTGAAGCGCACGCTCATCCGTTGACCCAACCCGTTATTATCCAAGGACAAAGCCGTCCCGTCCAAACCTTAATGGCCCAGTGCAGCAATACACTCGATGAACCATGCTCACTAGTGACACGCGAAGCACAGCCGCGGAAAATCCACTCTTCATCGCGCAAACCAATCTTTAATCTGAACAGCTTACCTGTGTGAACAAGCGTGAAGAGGAGACGAGTGGGGTGTCGGCACGATTCAGCCTCGACGGTTCGATGATCCCGCGGCAAGTAAAAAGGCTGTTCGATCAGCGCGCCGAACCGCGGATCGACGCCGGCGCGATCTCCGCAGTGCTGTCCTTCCGCGGGCGCGATCATGTGGTCAGCCTCAGCAATGACTCACCATCTGGAGCAATGATCCGCTTCTCGCTGGTTCCGCATATCGGCGACCAGGTTATGATCCAGATGATGGAGCGCGGCACTGTTGCAGCGGAGGTACGGTGGGTCAGAGATGGCTGCGTCGGCCTCGCTTTTTCGGCCAGTCTGGAGTAGCCGCGGCATGGATATGAGCCACTCGATGATCAAGGCGCGGATCGCGGAAGCCGAAGATGCGGCGGAGCGCCGCCGGCTCGGGCGTTTGCCCGTGACGCTTGACGCAACGGTGCGTGAGCTTGGCGCGTCCGGGGTCGAAGCGCGCGTGCTGAACATTTCCGAGCGCGGGTTCATGGCCCAATCCGATGCGCGGTTCGAGGTCGGTGCGCGGGTATGGCTAATGCTTCCAGGCCGCGAACGGGCGAACGCCGTGATCCGCTGGACCGCCGGCGACAAGCTGGGCGGAGAATTTGCCGAGCCCATCTCACTCGAGAGCGTCCGGCACGGCTGAGCGCTGCTGCGGCTCCGGCCAACGCGAATATTCCTCCGCTTGCCCGCCTGCAGCCCCGCCGGCGCCCGCGCGCACCCCAGGCGCGTGCAACCGCCACGCATTTCGGTCGTTCAGCGATCCAAGAAAGGATCTCGCAATGGCGATCAACATGACTTTGAGCGACCTGCGCAAGACTCATGACCCGGCGGGTCGGGGCTATCATGCTGTCTATCGCGAGCATGAGGTAAACCACTGCCCGGGCTGCGGCCGCACGCACTGGATCATTGGCCGGGTTTCGGCCGAATGCGCCTTTTGCACGACCGCGCTGCCGCTCGCCGAGGCGAGCATGAGGTCGCATCACGGGCCGGTCGTCATTCAGCACAAGAACCGCGACCAGCACGCCTGGGCCGCCTAAGCGGGCGGAGTCTTTCGCACGGGGACTCCCGAGCCACAAATATCGATGCCCGTCGGTGGCGTTTGATAGAATGCGTCGGCATGGTTCGTACGGAGCTGCAGGATCTGACCGAACGTGGCGCTCGACGTGTTCATCATCTGAAAGCTGGGCCGATCGCTCGCCGGCATTTCGCTTACGAGGCGAACGGACGCGATCCCGACGTTTCGGCTCGCATCGCCATACATGCCCATGGGCGCCGGTCCGCGCGGAAGGCTGCTCAGGCGATCGATTCCTTCAATGACCCGCCCGACGACCGCCAGATTGCGGTCGAGGCGCCGCGGGGCGTGTCCGATGATCGCGTAGAGCTCCTCGCCCGTACCCGTGTCCGGCGCGAGGTCGCGGGCAACCCCGACATAGCCGTAACAATGCGGCAGCGTGGCCCAGCCGCCCTTCGGGCTGTAGGCGATCGGCCATCCCCCAGCATAGCCGACGGCCGGTGCGTAGGCATCGACGAAGCCAAGCGGGCCGATCGCGAGTCCCTTGGTCGAGCGCCAATATTCCTTGGGCGGCGGCTTCATCACTCCTGAAGGCAGCGGCGGCCCCTTTTCGTCATGGCCCCACTGGGCGACAAAGTTGTCCTGCACACGATAGACGGACGCGCCCTTCCACCAGCTTGCGCGGGCGAGTGCGCGGATATTGGCGACATGGGCGGGAGCAAATTCCGGAGCGAGTTGAACAACGATGCGGCCGCCTTTGGCCAGGTCCATCACCATCAGATTCTCCGGGTCTATCGTCACCCAGGCGGAAGGCGGCGAAGCTGCGATGATCTCGGCTCCGGTGAGAGGCTTCTTTGCGGCCGGCTTTGATTGCGGGGCGGCGCAGATCAGCAGCGGCAGGGCGAGCAGAGACACGAAGTGGCGCATGAATGAAACTCCCTTCGCACCGGTCTAGCGAACGCGGCACGCCACCGCTATCTCGGGCGCGCTATTTGATCGCAGGAGCCGAAGCATGCGCGTCCGCACCACCATCGCCGCCGCACTCTTGCTGTCAGCTTGCGGTCAGCCCGCCCCGCAGCAGACGAAGGAGCAGCCGAAAATCGGCAGCGACGAGCAGCAGCAGGTCCACAAGCTCAACGAAATGGACCGCGCGATCACCTTCAAGCGCGCGATCTATGCGTCCGGCTACACATGCAGGCGGATCGACCGCTCCGGCTACGTGGCCGAATATGGCAATCTGTCGATGTGGACGGCGGCCTGTTCAGACAAGAAGACCTGGGCGATCTTCGTCGGGCCGGACGGAAGCGCCCAGGTTCGCGATTGCAAGGACATGGCGCAGTTCAAGCTGCCTGAATGCGTGATCCGCGAGGAGCGGAAGGCCGCCCCCGGCGGCTAAGAGCCTGACCGGCCTAACTGCAGCGGCGCGTTTCCTTATATTCGCCGGTCGCGGTGCGCTCCTTAACGGTCACGCAATTGCCCTGGCGGCTTTCCTCGCGCCAGCTTCCGTCCGCGTTGGTGACGCGTTCGCTCTTGGGCACACGCTTGCCGTCGCGGATTTCATAGTTCCAGCCCTTGGGGGTGGACTGAGCCGCCTGCGCCGAAGCCATGGCCGCAAAGCCGGCAGTCGCTCCGAGAGCGATGCAACCGATCAGCGCTGCTTTCCAATAGCTTTTCAACATCTCACACAACTCCTCACCATCCCCATAGCGCAGACCATGTGAATGAGGGCTTACGGCAGGAAGATGGGTTTGGACGGCGAGCTGCGCAAGAGTGGCAAGGCGCGCAAACGAATCGAGCGGCGCCTCGCGGCACCGCTCGCATGACTAACTTCGGGTGAGGTTGCCTAGCCCTGACGAGCTTGCGAGTCCAAGCTGCCCCGCAGCTTAGCCTTGATGGGCCCGGTCGGCGAAGCTCCCCCGGAGTTTAGCCTTGGCGGGCCTTGAAGCGGCGATTGGTCTTGTTGATGACGTAGGTACGGCCGCGGCGACGGATCACCCGGCAATCACGATGGCGCGCCTTGAGCGACTTCAGACTGTTGCGAATCTTCATGGCGGGCGCCTGCCTCGTATCTCGTGTGCGAATTGTCGGTAAGGTCTTCGGAGGAAAACCGAAGCGGCCCACTAGAGCGGCACCGGTCCCGAGTCAAGGATCAGCGCTACTTGGCCGCCTTGGCCTGACCCGGCGCGAAGCGGTCGCCGAAATAATCGCCGCTGTACCACATCGGCCGGGCGTCGGCGTCTGCCAGCGCGCGCGAAATGCGGTAGTTGAGCTCTGCATAGCGCCCGCCCGCGGCCCAACGGATAGGCTGCCTCATATCGTCGTTAACCGCATGATATCCGCGTGCAAAATAGTCGGCGTAAGCCTTCTTCCCGCCGTTCGCGAAGCCTGTCATCAGGAACACCGCGGGCACGCCGCGAAGAACGAAGCGGTAATGGTCCGACCGGACGAAGAGCGTCTGCTCGGGCATCGGGTCCGGCGAGATCTTGATCCCCATCGACTCGCTTGCGGCCGCGGCGGTGCGCGCGATCGTGGAATGCTCGGCGCCGAACGCGGCAACATCTGTGAAGTCGTAAAGCAGCAGCGGCATGTCGAGGTCGACCAGGCCGACGATGCTCTCAGCCGGCACGGTCGGATGGCTGGCGAAATAGTCGGCGCCTAGCAGTCCGCGCTCCTCGCCGGTGTTGGCGATGAACATCAGCGAGCGCCGCGCCGCCTTGGGCGCGGATGCGAACTTGCGCGCGACTTCGAGCATGGTCGCGACCCCGGCGGCATTGTCGAGCGCGCCATTGTAGATGCGGTCCTCGCCCGGCTTGGCGTCCGGCTTGACCCCGAGATGGTCGAGGTGACCCATCAGCACGACATGCTGGGCTGCCAGGCTGGGGTCCGAGCCGGGAAGAACGCCGATCACTTCCGGGCTCGTAAAGTCCTGCCACACGCTGTCTGCCTGCACGGACAATTGAGCCGGAAGTGCAAATGCCGCAATTTTCTGCTTGTTCGAATAGGCGGCCTTAATGCGGTCGAACGTCCACGCGCTTCCTTGCAGCAGCTGCTGCGCCGCACCGGCGGAAATCGCCATTGTGGCCTTCAGGATCCCCGCATCTCCCGTCTGTCCGCTCGCGTCGTGCCAATCAAGAATTGGCACCTTGGCATAATTGCCCACGCGCGCCGCACCGCTGTCCTTGATCGGCAAAATGATCACGCCGATCGCACCGGCGCGCAGTGCCATCGCGGCCTTGGACGATTGGAGATGGGCGCCGACTTCACTGGGCACCCCGGCCGGCGTTCCCTCGACGACTAGCGCGATCTTTCCGCGTGCGTCGACACCCGCATAATCATTGATGCCAAGCACCGGATCGTTGATCCCCTGCCCGGCAAACACCAGCCCCACTTCGAGCGCCCGGTGCTGCTCCGTCAGGCTCGGGCGTATCGCGACATCCTTGCCGAACGCCAGCGGGACCGCGCTCCCATTCATCTTCACCGCCACTTTTGGCTCGCCGACATGAGTCGCGCGGCGGAACGGCACGTCGAGGAACCAGCTGTCTTTCGCTCCGCCCGGTTTCAATCCGTTGGCGGCGAACTGGCTGGCGACATATTGGGCGGCGATCCGGTAACCGACCGAGCCGGTGTCGCGGCCTTCAAGTTCGTCGCTGGAAAGGAATTGGACGTCGGCGCGAATGCGGTTCGCGGACGCATCGAGCGGAGCTTCCACGGGGGCGGCACCGATCAGGGCAAGCGCCGCTAGAAGGGCGGCGGTTTTCTTCAGGATCAAATTCAGTTCCGTTGCTGAAGCCTGCGTTCCCACGCGAGCGCATGGGATACGATCGTGTCGATATCGGCATAACGCGGAGTCCAGTCCAGCGTTTCGACCAGCCGTCTGTTGGACGAGACGAGCGTCGGCGGATCGCCCGCGCGCCGCGGCCCCATCACGCGCTTCAGCGGCGTGCCGTTCACCCGGTCGACGCTGTCCAGCACTTCGAGCACCGACATGCCGCGGCCATAGCCGCAGTTGAGCGTGAGGTTGGCCTTGGGGTTCTCGACGAGATAGGCGAGGGCCGCGACGTGCGCATCGGCGAGGTCGCTTACGTGCACATAATCGCGCACGCAGCTTCCGTCCGGCGTCGGATAATCCGTGCCGAACACCGACACGTGGTCGCGCTTGCCGACCGCGGCCTCCGCGGCGACCTTGATCAGATGGGTCGCGCCCTTGCCGATCTGGCCGGTGCGCCCGTCCGGGTCCGCGCCCGCCACGTTGAAATAGCGGAGCGCGCCATAATTGAACGGATGGGCTGCCGAGGCGTCGCGAAGCATATGTTCCGTCATCAGCTTCGACTGGCCGTACGGGTTGATCGGAAGTGTGGGATCATCCTCTTCGATCGGAACCCGCTCCGGCGCTCCATAGGTCGCCGCCGTTGACGAAAAGAGGATGTGCTTGACGCCCGCGGCGACCGCCTCGGTCAGCAAGGCGTGGGTCGCGACGGTGTTGTTACCGTAATAATCGAGCGGCTTTTCGACCGATTCCGGAACGACGATCGATCCGGCGAAGTGCATGATCGCCCCGATACCGTGCTCCCGGAAAATGCGTCGAACCAGCTCTCGATCGGCGATATTGCCTTCGTGGAACGGCACCTCGTCGGGAACAACGTGACGCGAGCCGGTGGATAGATTGTCGATCACGACGACGCCCCAACCGGCATCGATCAGCGCAAGCACGGCGTGGCTGCCGATATAGCCGGCACCTCCCGTCACCAGGACCGTCGGCTTCGTCGTTGGATCGTTCATCGTCTCTCCGCAGTGGATCGCGCCGATGCGCTAATTGAGGAAGGCCGCCAAGGCCAGCAGCGAGACGTTCAAAGTTGCTCGCGGTTCCAGGTGCAACCCGCGGGCTTCCCTGTCGGTTGACCCGCGACTATCAGTCCCGGCGTTCGAGCCGACAACCAAGCAGGACCAATGGCGATCATCATTTCGAGTGCATTCGATTCCGGCAACATCCGCGTGGTCCACATCGACGGAGACCAAGCGGAGTTGGAGATCGTCAAGGATCACCAGTCCGATTTCTACCAATGGTTTCACTTTCGGGTCGCAGGCGGCGCCGGACGCGAAGTGACGCTGCGCATCACCAATTGCGCGGGATCCGCATATCCGAACGGCTGGCCGGACTATCGCGCGCGCATTTCCCTCGACCGGGAAGAATGGCTGCAGGTCGAGGACACCAGCTATTCGGACGGGGTTCTGACCATCCGCTTCACGCCCTCGGCGGACCTGGTCTGGCTGGCCTATTTCGCGCCCTTCTCGATGGAACGGCACCACGATCTGGTCACGTCGGTCGTAAGCCTGGAGGGCGTTCGATACCGGTCGCTCGGCAAGTCGCTCGACGGGCAGGATATCGACTGCCTGACGATCGGTGACGGGCCGCTACGCTGCTGGCTCTACGCCCGGCAGCATCCGGGAGAGTCGATGGCCGAATGGTGGATGGAAGGCGCGCTCGAGAAGCTGGCCGACGAAGACGATCCGGTCGCGCGAGTCCTGCGCCGCGAATGCACGTTCCACATCGTGCCCAACATGAACCCGGACGGATCGCGCCGCGGACACCTGCGCACCAATGCCGCCGGCGTGAACCTCAACCGCGAATGGCACGCACCGTCGAAGGAACGCAGCCCGGAAGTTCTCTACGTCCGCAATGCGATGGATGAAACCGGTGTCGATTTCGCGATGGACGTGCACGGCGACGAAGCCATTCCGGCCAATTTCCTCGCCGGCTTCGAGGGCATTCCGTCGTTCACCGAACGGCAGGGCGATCTCTTCACTTTGTTCGCCCGCACGCTCGAGCGCATCTCGCCCGACTTCCAGACCAAGCAGGGCTATGAGCTCTCAGCACCCGGCCAGGCGAACATGTCGATGTCGACGACCCAGCTTGCCGAGCGCTTCGGCTGCGTTTCGATGACTCTCGAAATGCCGTTCAAGGACAATTTCGATTTGCCCGACCCGGTCTACGGCTGGTCGCCCCAGCGCTCGAAATATCTGGCGACCGCATGCCTCGACGCCCTCAACGCCATCCTTCCCGAACTCCAAACCTTTGCCAAGGAGCGCCGCGCGCAGGGGTGATGGTAACATTGGGCGCCTAGTTTCTACTTCCGACCTATTGCGGACATTCTCAGCGCCACTACTCTCATATCTGTGACCCAAGAACGCGGAACAGGATCAATGGCTTTGGCGCTCGCGCTCATTGGAGCAGGCATGCTGCCACCAAGCGCCCATGCTCACGCTCCACCAGTGCGAACGGAGAAGGCGGCGTGTGGGGTAGTCAAGGCGCTCATCTCTGCCAAACTCAGCATCCCTGCTTCTAAGGTTCTCTGGTGCGATGTCATTGTCCCGGAGAGCCAGCCGAAAGGCTATTTCGTGCTCGCTCTTCACGGCAGCAGGACGGACTGCGGCGGGGTATGCGGCAGCACTAACATCGGCTGGTTCGCTGTTCAGAAAACAACCCGTCGTGTGTTTGAGTGGGACGTAGCGGAATGGCGGTTAGGGCAACTGGTCACGGCAAAGCGCTAGATGTCCGCTAGCCACCCAAGCAGACATTCACCTCCCAAAGTTACCCGCACGGGATCGCAGCCGCTTTCCCTCCCCTTGCCCGCTTGCGACACTTCACCTAGCGGGTCGTCCGGCCGCACGACCTCGCGGCGACGGAGCCCAGACCTTCGATGCCAACCCTAGTCCTTCTTCGCCACGGCCAGTCGCAGTGGAACCTAGAAAACCGGTTTACCGGCTGGTGGGACGTCGACCTGACCGAGCAGGGCGTTGAGGAAGCGCGCTCCGCCGGGCGTTTGTTGGCCGCGAAGGGCATGGACTTCGACTGCTGCTTCACCTCGCTGCAGACCCGCGCGATCCGGACGCTTAACTTCGTGCTGGAGGAGATGGGGCGGCTATGGCTGCCGGTCGCCAAGGACTGGCGGCTCAACGAGCGCCATTATGGCGGGCTGACCGGCCTCAACAAGCAGCAGATGATCGACAAGGTCGGTGAGGAGCAGGTCAAGATCTGGCGCCGCTCGTTCGACGTTCCGCCGCCGCCGCTGGAGCCCGGAAGCGAGTTCGATGTCGCTCAGGACCGCCGCTACGCGGGGCTGCCGGTCCCGATGACCGAAAGCCTGAAGGATACGATCGCCCGCGCCCTCCCCTATTTCGAAGCGGAGATCGCACCTGCGCTGAAGTCCGGAAAGCGGGTGATTGTCGCGGCGCACGGCAATTCGCTGCGCGCGCTGGAAAAGCATCTGTCGAACATCGCCGATGACGAGATCGTGGGCCTGGAAATCCCGACGGGCCAGCCGATCGTCTACGAGCTTGCCGACGATCTCAGCGTCCGCGACCGTTATTATCTGGCAGAGCGCGCCTAGGCGCTCTTCGCTTCGTACATCTCGGCATCGGCGCGGGCGATCACATCCTTTGCGCGGTCCGCTTCGGCAATGATCGAGACGCCGATCGCAACGCTGAGCGGAAGCACTTCGCCGTCATGGATGAATTCGCGGCCGGCCACGGTGGCGACCAGCCGGGCGGCGGTTTCTCGCGCCGAAGCTTCGTCGGCATATTCCAGCAGCACGCCGAATTCGTCGCCGCCGATGCGCGCGACGCAGTCGCTTGCACGCACTCCCTGTACGAGCCGCTCGGCAACCTGCATCAGCGCCTGGTCGCCGGCGGAATGGCCGTAGGTGTCGTTGATCATCTTGAGGCCGTCGAGGTCGATGAACAGCAGTGCGGCGCTGTCGCCGTAGCGGCGAACACGCTCGATCAGCCGGTCGAGGTTCCGCATGAAGCCGCGGCGGTTGGGCAACCCTACCAGTGCATCCTCGTGCGCTAGCCGGTCCAGTTGCGCGACCTTCTGCTTGAGCTGCGCGATCTCATCCTGCAGCCGAGCAACGACCGCCGGGAAATCGGCACTGCTATCCAACGCACTCGGCTTCGGGACACTCATCAGGCAAGCCTTATCGGTTTGAAGTCGCTTGTTTACCGCGAATTGCTTCCTTGGGAATATACAGACATGGTTGACGGCCCCGTTGCACGTGAAGCCGCATCTTCCTAAACGAGCGCGCTCTTGAAGTTCATCCTGCGATAAAGGGCAAACCCTTCAATGAGCGAGCCGCTCGTCGGAATCATCATGGGCAGCCGCTCCGACTGGAAGACGATGCGCCACGCAGCCGACACCTTGTCGAACCTTGGCGTGCCGCACGAGACCAAGGTCGTTTCCGCCCACCGCACGCCCGAGAGGCTGTATGAATATGCCCGCTCGGCACGGAAGCGCGGGCTCAAGGTGATTATCGCGGGTGCCGGCGGTGCCGCGCACCTTCCCGGCATGGCCGCATCGATGACGACCCTGCCGGTGCTTGGGGTTCCGGTCGAAAGCCAGGCGCTGAAGGGTATGGATAGCCTGCTGTCGATCGTTCAGATGCCGGCGGGAATTCCGGTCGGAACGCTCGCGATTGGACGGGCGGGAGCCGTGAATGCCGGCCTGCTTGCTGCAGCGATCCTGGCCGGCTCCGACGATGAACTCGCCGAGCGGCTGCAGGCCTTCCGTGACGAGCAGACCCAGGCGGTGGCCGAAACCCCGGAATGATTGCACCCGGCGCGACGATCGGAATCATCGGCGGCGGCCAGCTTGGCCGGATGCTCAGCATGGCCGCGGCGCAGATCGGCTACAAATGCCACATCTTCGCTCCGGACGCCGACCCGCCGGCCAGCGATGTCGCCGCGAAGATGACCCGGGCAAATTATGACGATCAACAAGCGCTCGGTGCCTTCGCGGACTCGGTCGATGTCGCAACCTACGAATTCGAGAATCTGCCGGCAGATTCGCTCGCGGTTCTTGGCGACAAGCTGTTGCCGGGCACCGCCTCGCTCGAGATCGCTCAGGACCGCGGCGTCGAAAAAAGGTTCATCGAGACGCAAGGCGCGCGGGTCGCACCATGGCGCATGATCAATTCCGAGGAGGATGTGCGCGAGGCGGAGAACGCGCTCGGTATTCCGCTAGTGCTCAAAAGCCGCCGCCTCGGCTACGATGGAAAAGGCCAGGCGTGGGTGCGCGAGGGCTCCGCTGTGGCCGGTTGGGACGCGATCGATCGCGAACCGGCGGTGGCCGAGGCAGCGGTCAATTTCGCTGCCGAATTCTCGGTAATCATCGCCCGGACCGCTGCGGGCGACACGGCGGCGTGGGATGCTCCACTAAATCACCACGAAGGCGGCATCCTTCGCCGTTCCACCGTCCCTGCGGGCGAGCCGGTCGCCGGCATGATGGGCGACGCCACGGAAATTGCCCGGCGGATCGCCGAAGCGCTCGACCACGTCGGCGTGCTAACGGTGGAATTCTTCGCCACCGCCGACGGTCCAATCGTCAACGAAATCGCCCCGCGCGTGCACAACAGCGGCCACTGGACGATCGAGGGCGCGGCGACCTCGCAGTTCGAACAGCATATCCGCGCGATCTGCGGTCTGCCGCTCGGATCGACGAAGCGCATCGCGCCGCGCGTGAGCATGGACAATCTCATCGGCGACGATGTGAACGCCTGGGCGAAGCTGATGAGCGAGCCAGGCGCAAGCGTTCACCTTTACGGGAAAGGCGCGCCTCGCCCGGGCCGCAAAATGGGCCACGTCACGCGCCTGCACGATTGACGAGTCCCGCGCCGGGAGTGGCATGAACTTTCGGCAGCGCTGATGCGTTGAGCATCCAAACACAGTTTAAAGAGAAAAAACAATGAGAACGGAGCTGATGCGCGGCGCATTTGCCGCGTTGCTGGCCGTGCTCGCCCCCACCGTGGCCGGGGCCCAGACCTTAGACGCGGGTTCGGCGATTGCGACCGGCTTGGCGATCCCGAGCAACGCGAGCTTGCATGCCGTTCCGGCAGCTGCCGTGCGTGGCCGAGCCGTGCTTGTCGATGCCACCTCCGCTCGCCTGTTCATGCTTGAGGATGGCCAGGTGGTGGACTCGATGCGTGTGATCGTCGGCAAGGGCGGCAACGCCACTCCGACCATCCAGAGCACGCTCTATTACGCGACTCTCAACCCATATTGGTACGTTCCACCCTCGCTTGCCCGCGAGGCGATCGCGCCGCGCGTGCTCAAGGAAGGCATGAGCTACTTCAACGGCCGAGGCTATGAAGTCGTTTCGGGGTTCAGCCGCGATGCGGAGGTCGTTCCCGCATCGTCGGTGGACTGGAAGGCCGTCGCCGCCGGCCGCGAGACCGTTTACATCCGCCAGCGTCCGGGCCGCGACAACAGCATGGGCCGGTTGAAGTTCGGCTTCGACAATTCGGACGGAATCTTCCTCCACGATACGCCGCGCAAGGAATTGTTCGATACCGATCAGCGCGCGCTCAGCCACGGCTGCGTGCGGCTTGAGGATGCCGACCGGCTGGCGCGGTGGCTGCTTGGCCGCGAGCCGGATGCCACCGGCGAGGCGCCCGAGCAGTTTGTCGCGCTCCCCCGCCCGGTGCCGATCGTCATCACCTATATGAGCAGCGCCGCCAGCACTCAGATGGCCTCGCTTCGCTAACCCGATCCGCTTCGGAGGATTTGGCGAGCAAGCGTGAAGGAGTTCGGGCGGATCAGGGCGCATGGTCCTCCTTCTCCTTGCTGCTGCTTCAGCGCCTTCGTCGCCGCCGGTGACCGCCCGGGCATCCGCGCAGGCGACGATCCGGATCATTCAGCCCGCAACCGCGACCGAACTGGACTGGAAGGCCGCAAGGCGACGAAGCGACCGGATCATCCAGGACGAACAGGGCCGCAAGCTTCGCGTCCGCACGATCGATTTCGAATAAGCGCTCAGTGCGCTTCGCTGACCTCGATCGGAATCCCCAGCTTCTCCAACTGCGGGCGCACCTTGGCCGCATCGCCGACAACCACGAACAGCAAAGCGTTGGGGTTGAGCATCGACGATAAAGCCTGATCGACCTGCGCGGCCGTCAGCGCACGATAGCGGTCGGCGATCAGCTCGTAATAATTGTCGGGCCGGCCGTAGAGCGCATTAGACTGCATCGCCGCGAGCACGGCTTCGCTGGTTTCAAACTGGCCGGGGAGCTCCCCCGTCGCACTTGCGACCGACAGGTTCAGCTCCTGCGGCGACACGCGTTTCTTGCCCAGCAGATCCTTCACCAGCCCTATCAAAGTCGCGACGCTGTCGCCGGTCCGGTCCTGCTGCACATTGGCCTGGATCAGATAGGGAGCTGCGTTCTGCCGAAGCACGGTGATGCTGTAGGGCGAATAGGCCCACCCCTTGCTCTCGCGCAGGTCCATGTTGATCCGGCTGAACGTGCCGCTTCCAAGCACGTCGCTGCCGGCCAGGCTCGCGGTCAGGTCAGAGCGCGGATCGAGGGGTGTCATCTCGCCGCCGAAGATCACCGACTGCGGCGACCCCGGGCGGTCGATCAGTACGATCTTCGGGCTTGTGAGCGCGGCCGGCAGCGGACCGAAGTTTTTGCGTCCGGCAGCGGCCGTTGGCGAATGCCAGGAACCGAACGTCCGCTCAAGCTCCGTCTGCACTTCCGCGAGCGGCCGGTCGGATACGACGAACAGCTCGGCCGTGTCAGGCCGTAGCCATTGTTGCTGGAACTGGAGGAGATTGTCGCGCGACAGGCTCTTCAGCGCTTCTTCGTCCCCAAGCGCGCTGGTGCCGTAAGGATGCGAGGCGCCGAACATGCGGCGCATATATTCGCGCTGTCCCATGCTTCCGGGCGTAGTCTTCGCCTGCTGCACCTGGGTGATCAGCTGCGAACGCACCCGCTCGACCTCAGGCGGAGCGAAGGCGGGATTGCGGACGATATCGGCCATCAGCCCGAGACTGGGCGCGAGGTTGGCGCTCAATGCGGACAAGGTCACCGTGCTTCGGTCGGCGCTTCCGGACGCGGCGAGGATCGCGCCGAGCCGCTCCTCCTCTTCGGCGATCTGCTGCGACGAGCGAGTGGCGGTGCCCTCGTCGAGCAACGTCATCACCATATTCTGAAGCCCGCGCTGTCCAGGCGCGTCCGCCGCGTAACCGGCGTCGAAGCTCAAGGCGACTTGAGTCACCGGGGCCGCGGTCCGCTGCGCATAAGCGACCTTGATGCCGTTGGAGAGCGCCACGTGGGCAACGTCGGGGAAGTCGAGCGCGATCGGTTGCCCGACGGGCGGGATCTGGCGCTTGACCGACGGCACCTTGATGTCCCGGCCTTTCTTCGCGACCCGCGCCTTGCTTTCTTCATAGGGCGGGCGGTCGCCCGGTTCGACCCGGACCGCGAGCACGGGCCGGCCGAGCCACTGCTGCATCGCGGCCTTCGCCGCCGCCGGAGTGACCGTGGCATATTCCTCGAGCGAGCGGCGGTAGAATTCGCTGCTGCCGTTGTAGAGGAGCCCTTCGGCCAGTTCGCGATTCTGCGAAGCGACCCGCTCGATGCCGCGAATACGGCCGGCCACGACTTGCGTGGCCGCGCGGTTAAGCTCGTCCTGCGTTGGACCTTCGGCGATATATTGAGCGACAACCTCGTCGAGCCGTTTTTCGACCAGTGCCGGATCGATGCCGGGCTTCACCACGGCGGTGATTTCCATCAGCCCGATCCGGTGGAACGGCTGCATGTTCGCCGAGACGGAAACGGCGATCTTCTCATCGCGAACGAGGATCCGATCGAGCCGCGAGCTTGCCAGCCCGCCGAGCACGGACGCGCCGAGATCGAGTGCGGGCAGCTGATCCGACTGAATCCCGGGGACCGCCCAATGCCGCTGGAACTCGACCGCGGGAACCCGGTCCTTCAGCACAAGCGACTTGGCCGCGGCCAGTGTCGGCACGTCGGCTTGTGCCGGATTGTTGACTTTGCCCGCCGGAATCGCGCCGAAATATTTGTTCATCAACGCCTTGGCTTCGTCGGGCGTAATGTCGCCCGACAGGCTGACGATCGCGTTGTTCGGACCGTATTTGTCGAGAAACCATTGCTTCACGTCGGCAAGGCTTGCCGCGTCGAGGTCGGCCATCGAGCCGATCGTGTCGTGATGATAGGGATGTCCCTCCGGAAAGAGGTTCTCCATCACCATATAATCAAGCAGGCCCTTGGGCTGGTTGTCACCCTCGCGCTTCTCGTTCTGGACAACGCCGCGCTGCGCATCGAGCCGCTTCTGGTCAAGCGCCGGAAGCAAGTAGCCCATGCGATCCGACTCCATGAACAAGGCGCGTTCGAGGTTCGACTTGGGCACCGTCTCGAAATAATTGGTGCGGTCGAACCAGGTCGTGCCGTTCCAGTCGGTGGCGCCGATATTCTGCAGGAAGGGCATGATCCCTTCGCGGACATTGTCCGACCCATAGAACATCAGATGTTCGAACAGATGTGCGAAGCCGGTCTCGCCCTTGGGTTCGTCCTTCGACCCGACGTTGTACCATACGCCGAAGCCGACGACCGGCGCCTTGTGATCCTCGTGCACCAGCACGGTCAGGCCGTTGTCGAGCTTGAAGCTCGTGTGCGGCAGGTTCACTTCCTTGACGAGCGATGGCAGCGGTGCCGGTTCGGCAACGGCGACCGGAGCTGCAACGAGTTCGGCCGCCGCAATCGGCGCGACGACCGGGCGCGGAGCGGCGGCACAGGCCGCAAGCATGGACGCGCTGGCGAGGAGGACGGTCAGTCTAAAACGGCGCATCGGGCAACTCCGGTCAATGAGAGCGCAAGCTTAGCGTGCCGGCCAACCCGCGCAACGCTCCTCGACCGACGGGTACGCTGTTTCGATCAACGACCTGAACGAATCAGGACTGTGCCGGTCTGAAACACGGCGCCCGGAGCTGCTCGACGCCAAATCCTAGCGCGCGTAAATAAACCGCAGTGGGGAAGGAGGTCTCGTGCTTCGTTCACCCCTGCTCTGTGCCCTGATCGGGCACAAACGATCCGCCAAACTCGCGCGCTTCGACCACGACGAGTATCGCTGGCGGAGCGTCTGCACGCGCTGTGATGCCAGCCTGATCCGACTGGGTCGAAGAGACTGGCGGCCCGACACCAATGCGCCGGTCCGGACGAGCCGCAGCCGTGCGGCCTCGGGAACTCTCTAACAGGGCCACCCGCGGCGCGAACTCGACAAAGCCTTGGGCACCAGGCCGCTGGGAAATCCGCGCTGAGAACTCTAAACGGCAGCCATGAAAATCACGGTGATTGGCGCCGGAGCGATCGGCGGCTGGGTGGGTGCGCGGCTCATGCTCGCCGGCGAGCGGGTCAACATCGTTGCGCGCGGCTCTACGCTTGATCGTCTTCGAAACGAGGGCTTGAAGGTCACCGAGGCGGGAACGATCATGGCCGCTCGCCCACGGGTGTCGGGTGATGCGCTCGAACTCGGCGAACAGGATCTCATCGTCATCGCGGTCAAAGCGCCGGCCCTGCGAGAAGCGGCGGAACTGGCCAAACCGCTGATCGGCCCGCAAACCTTGATCCTGCCGATGCTCAATGGAGTCCCCTGGTGGTTCCTGCCCGGCGAGGAGATCGCGTGCGTTGATCCCGAAGGAGCGGTCCTGAGCTCGCTGCCCTATAACCGCATCATCGGCTGCGTCGTGCATGCGTCGTGCAGTCGGATCGGTCCAAATCATGTCGCGGTGAAGCAAGCCGACCGGCTGATCCTGGGCGAGCCCGCGGGCGGGCCGTCGGAGCGGGTCAGCGCACTCGCGGCAACGTTCCGACGTGCCGGCATTCGCGTCGAAGAGAGCAACGATGTCCGCAAGGCGATCTGGTACAAATTGTGGGGCAATGCGACGACGAACCCCATCTCGGCCCTGACCCGCGCAACGGTCGATCGCATCCACGGCGATCCGGGCACGCGCGCGATCGTCGCTGAGGGGATGCGCGAGCTGGCAGCGCTCGGAGCTGCAATCGGCTGTCCGATCAGCGAGAGCGTCGACGATCGCATCACGGTCGCGGAGAAACTCGGGGCGTTCCGCACTTCGATGCTCCAGGATGTGGACGCCGGCCGCACGATCGAGCTGGAGGCCCTGCTCGGCGCGCCGATCGAGATCGCCCGCCGCCGCAGCGTTCCGGTTCCCGCGCTTGAACGGATCTACGCCCTGACCCGGCTGATGGCCGAGAGCCTGGACCTGCTCTAGACCGTCGGGGCCGGCATGACCCGGCCGGTGCATTCCCCCAGGCCGATCCGAACCGCCCCTTCTGCCTCGCACCAGGCGCGCAGCGTCAGCTCGTCGCCGTCATCGAGGAAGCTGCGCGTCTCTCCGCTGGGGAGCGTGAGCGGCTGCTTGCCGCCGCGACTGATCTCCATGAGCGAACCGAGCCCCTCGTCGCTTTCGGTCGACAACGTGCCGGTGCCGATCAGATCGCCCGGCTGAAGGTTGCACCCGTTCGATGCGTGATGGGTGACGATCTGCGCGGCGCTCCAGTACATGGCCGCGTCGGCGCTTCCGCGCGACAGTACGTGCGGAGCAATCCCCTCGCGCCGCATCGCTTCGGTCGACAGCGTGACTTCGAGCTGGATACCGAGCCCGCCGCTGGCGCGGTCGGCTTCATCGTCCAGATAGGACAGCGGAACCGGGTCGCCTTCAGGGCGCGGCGGCAGTGCCTTGCGAAACGGTGCAAGCGCGTCGGCGGTGACGACCCATGGCGACACGCTGCTGAGGAAATTCTTCGCAAGGAACGGCCCGAGCGGCTGATACTCCCAGGCCTGAAGGTCGCGCGCGGACCAGTCGTTGAGCAGGCAATAGCCGGCGATATGGCTTGACGCTTCGCCGATCGGGATCGGCTCGCCGAGCGCATTGCCCTGCCCGACCCACAGCCCAAGCTCGAGCTCATAATCCAGACGGCGGCACGGCCCATATTCCGGCGCCTCCGCTTCCGGAGGCTTGCGCTGCCCGTTCGGCCGGATCACGGGCTCGCCTGAAGCACGCACCGAACTTGCGCGCCCATGATAACCGATCGGCACATATTTGTAGTTCGGGAGGAGCGGATTGTCGGGCCGGAACTGCCGGCCGACATTGGTCGCGTGATGAATGCCGACGTAGAAATCGGTGTAGTCGCCGATCAGGCAAGGCACATGCATACGCACTTCGGAGCGGCCGATCAGCGCGGGCTCGACGCTGTCGCGGTGGCGTTCGTTGCTCAACAGTTCCGACAGCCGCTGGCGCAACTGGCGCTGAACCTCATGTCCACGCGCCAGCCAGGCGTTGAGCACCGGGAGTAACAGGTCGCCTTCGCGGTCCATGTCCAGACAATGGCTTATCGCGACAAGATCCAGAACGTAGTCCCCGATAGCGACGCCAGGTCGTCGGCCCGCGCCGTCGGAGAAAATTCCGAGCGGCAAGTTTTGGATCGGGAAATCGCTTCCCTGCGCGGACTCGACCCAGCTCCGGCGCGCCGGGTCGTGCGTCTCGTCGATCGTGCTCACGGCAGCTTCGCTTTAGGAAAGCCCGTCCAGGCCTGGTCGTAATCGGCCTGCGCGTGCTCCATTGCGAACTGCGTCGGGACGTACGGCCAGCAAGTCTCGACCATGAACGCCATCGTTCCGTCGATCTTCGCCGGCTTGAGCTCCGCCGCGCTCGCCTTGCGCCAGCTTTCGACGTCGGGCCCGTGACCGCTCATCATATTGTGCAGCGACAGCCCGCCGGGCGCGAAGCCTTCCGCCTTGGAGTCATATTCGCCGTGGATCAGGCCCATCGCCTCGCTCATCACATTACGATGGAACCAGGGCGGCCTGAACGTATCTTCCGCCACCATCCAGCGCGGCGGGAAGATCACGAAATCGGCATTGGCGCGGCCGTGCACGTTGCTCGGGCTGGTCAGCAGCGTGAAGATCGAGGGATCGGGATGGTCGAAGCTGATGCTCCCGATCGTGTTGAAGTGCGCCAGTTCATAACGATAGGGCGCGTAATTGCCGTGCCAGGCGACGACGTCCAGCGGGCTGTGATCGAGCCGCGTCGACCAGAGGTGGCCGAGGAACTTCTGGACGAACTCGACCGGCTCCTCGCGGTCCTCGAACCACGCCACCGGCGTCTCGAAGTCACGCGGATTGGCAAGTCCGTTCGACCCGATCGGTCCAAGGTCCGGCAGTCGGAACGGGAGCCCGTAATTCTCCGCGACATAGCCGCGCGCTTCGCCGTCGGTCAGCTGCACGCGAAACTTCACTCCGCGCGGCACGACCGCAATCCAGCCGGGCGCCAGCTCGATTCGCCCAAGCTCGGTCTGCAGATCGAGCGTGCCATATTGGGGGATGATCAGAAGCTCGCCGTCGGCGTTGGCGAACAGGCGGTCGTCCATGTTTCGAGTCGTGCGATAGACATGCACCGCGCAGCCTTCGAGATCCTGCGGTGCACGCGCGTGGAGCATCGTCGCGATACCGTCGATGAAGTCGTTCCCCTCGGCGATCTCGGCCGGATCCCAGCGCAACCGGTTGGGCGCGAGTGGTCCGTGCGCCGCCGGGGCACCGAACAACCGGGCACCCTGGTAGGGCCGGAACGGCGGGTGATCGGCCGTCGGTCGCATCCGGTACAACCAGCTGCGCCGGTTCTCGTACCGGGGGGAAGTGAAGGCGGAGCCGGACAATTGCTCGGCATATAAACCAAAGGCGGGCCGCTGCGGGCTGTTTCGCCCTTTCGGCAATGCGCCGCCCACCGCCTCCGTTTCGAAATGACCGCCGAAGCCGGTCAGATATTGGGTGGCTTGCATAGGGTCAGCGTTAGAACTGCGCGCTTCCAAGTTCAAACGGGCGCGGCTCCATGAAGAAACCGCGCCCGCGCCTTACGCGGGGACTCGCCTCCCGCGCGCTAGCTCTGGCAATGCTCAGGTGACGTTGACGTTGACGGTGTCGGGCACCTTCACTTCGGTTGTCTTGCTTCCGAAAAGATTGTCGCGGAGAAAATAGACGGCGAGCAGAATCACGATAATCAGCAGCACCACGGCAATGACTCCGCCGCCTCCGCCGCCGCCCGTCTCGACGATGGTCGTATGTTCGCGTTCCACGGTCGTGTCGTCGCGATCGCTATCGGCCATGAAATCTCTCCCTGTTGAGCTATTGAGCCTGTTATGTTCGCGAAACGAACGATCCGGTGCTTGTCCGGTTCCCCGCCCCGAAGCCGGATGGTGGCGAGTCATTCGGAACGCCTTTGGCCTTCGACAGTATTGGCAGGGTAAATCACTGTCGAAAGTTATGTTTTGCGCAAAGCACTGCCGCTCCTCATCTTTGCAAGCCTGTCCGTCTGCGCCTGCGATTCCGGCGGCGTGAAACCACCATTTGGCGGCGGCGATGCTCCGCAGGTGTCCGTTGACGCGCTGCGTTCGGCGGCGAAGGATCCGGACGTCCGCCGCTTCTACGAGGCCACGCAATGGCAGCCCGTTTGGAGCAAGCGGCTCGAAAAGCAGCTTGGGGATGCGGTGCATCTTGCTCCCAAGCACGCACTGCTGCCCGACATGTTCATGCCAAAGACGCTTCCGTCGGACGCAGCGGAGCGTGAAGCTGCGCTGACCAAGGCTGCCTTGTCCTACGCCGGTGCGCTCGCCAACGGGCGGGTCGATCCGGCGAAGGCGTCGGAGGTCTACACACTGCCGCGGCCGAAGACGGATGTCGCCCGCGGACTCGCTGAGGCCCTGCAGAACAAGAAGGCGAACGTCGGAGCGTGGCTCGACAGCCTTGCTCCGCAGACGGACGAGTATCGAGCGCTCTCCGCCGCCTTCCTTCGCTATGCGCAAATCGCATCCTCGGCGCAGGACCAGGACATCCGCGCCGGCAAGCCAATGAAGCCGGGCGCGCGCGACCCCCGCGTGGGACCTCTTGCCGAGGCCTTGAAGTTCAACGGCTATCTTCCGGAAAACGCGGTTATCGCCGCTGGCGCCCAGCCCTACGCGCCGCGCATCGTTCAAGCGGTCAAGGCGATGCAGCAGGATTTCGGACTCAAGGCCGATGGCGTCGTCGGCCCCGACACGCTGCAGATCCTCAACACCGGGCCAACAGAAAGAGCGCGGCAGATCGCGGTCAACATGGAACGCCGGCGCTGGCTCGCACGTGAGCTTCCGCCGACCCGCGTCGACGTCAACACCGCCGCGACCTTCCTGGAATATTGGCGCGACGGAAAGCTCAGGGACCGCCGCAATGTCGTCACCGGGCAACCCGACTGGGAGACTCCGCAGCTCGGTTCGCCAATGTTCCAGCTGGTTGCCCACCCGACCTGGACCGTGCCGAAGTCGATCGAGGCCGAGGAACTTGCGACGAAGGGCCCGGCTTATTTCGCGTCGCAGAATATCGTCCGCAAGGGTGACAAATATGTGCAGATGCCCGGGCCCAAGAATGCGCTCGGTGCGGTAAAATTCGACCTCAAGAACGACCAGGCCATCTATCTTCACGACACGCCGGCGAAAGCGCTCTTCTCCGCCAATGAGCGCCACAAGAGCCACGGATGCATTCGCGTGCAGGACGCGCTCGGATTTGCTCGGATGCTTGCCCAGGACGACGGTGTGCTTGAACAATTCGACAAGGCCTTCCGCGACAAACCGAACGACCAAAGCTTCATCGCGCTGAAACGGGAGATCCCCGTCCGCCTCATGTACTACACGGTCTTTCTCGATCCGTCGGGGCAGCTTGCGTTCCGGACCGACGCTTATGGCTGGGACGAGGATGTGGCCGTTGCCCTCGGGCGCCCGCAGGCCGCCCGTCACAAAGTGCGCCGCCAGTCAGGCGATATCGGCCCCTAATTCTTCCGCGATGCATCCTGCTTGAGCAGTTTGGACACGGCTGCGGCCAGCGAGTCGAACTCGTACGGCTTGGTCAGCACTGGAAACCCGTGAGCCCCGGCTGCCTGTTCGCTGTAACCGGTGGTCAGCAGAATCGGCAGCTCGGGGAAACGGTCGCGGATCTTGCGCGCAAGCTCCAGGCCGCTGATCCCACCCGGCATGATGATGTCGGAGAAGACAAACGCGGGGCGCCCGCTTTCGGCAAGCCGCTCGAGCGCCTGCGTGGCGCTGTGCACTACGGCAGTTTGGAAGCCGATCTCGTCCAGGATTGCGGCCGCCAGTTCGGCCACGACCATGTCATCCTCAACGATCAGCACCTTGCCGCCCGGCCTTGCGGTCCCGCTTTGCTTGCCCTCGTCGTTTTGGCCCGTCGCATTGCCGACACGCAGGTAGATCGTGAAGGTCGAGCCCTTGCCGAGTTCGGATTCGACGGTGACGGCGCCGCCGATCTGTTTCGCGAAGCCGAACACCTGGCTCAAGCCAAGTCCGGTACCTTCACCAAAACCCTTGGTTGTGAAGAAGGGTTCGAACACGCGCTCCATCGTGCCGGGCGCCATGCCGCTGCCGGTGTCGGAAACGCGAAGGGCGACATGCTCGCCGCGCAGGCCCTCTGGCTGGCCATCGAGCACGACATTGGTCGCGCTGATCCGCAATGCCCCGCCATCCTTCATCGCGTCGCGCGCGTTGAACGAGAGGTTGAGCAGGGCCAGTTCGAGGGCACCGGCATCGGCCTCGACATTCCACAGCTGATCGGAACTCTCGGTGACGAGCTCGATGTCCGAACGCAAAGAGGGGCGCAGGAGCGTCGTCATTTCGCCGAGAAAATCGCGCAGGTTGATGGTCTGCATCTGCAACGGCTGAGCGCGGGCGAAGGCGAGCAATTGTTTGGTCAGTCCGGCACCGCGCTGCGCCGAACTGCGGATGCCGTCGATCATCCGGCGGACCTTGTCCGGGTTATCGATGCTGCGCAGCGCAAGGTCGGACGCGCCCAGGATGGCCGTCAACAGATTGTTGAAGTCGTGAGCGAGGCCGCCGGTCAGCTGGCCGAGCGCTTCCATCTTCTGTGATCGGAAGAGTTGCTCGCGCGATTCTTCAAGCCGCTTTTCGGCCTCCCGGCGTTCGGTCATGTCGCGCGTGACCTTTGCGAAGCCGATGACCTTGCCGTTGGCGTCGCGGATCGCATCGATCACGACGCTCGCCCAGAATCGTTCGCCATCCTTGCGGACGCGCCAGCCTTCGGCCGAGTAGCGGCCGGTTGTCCGAGCTGTCTCCAGCGCTCGTGCCGGCACTCCGGCAGCAATATCCTCGGGCGTGTAGAATTTGCTGAAATGCTGCCCGACGATCTCTTCGACGCTATACTGCTTGATGCGTTCCGCACCGACGTTCCAGTTGGTTACGCAACCTTCGGCATCGAGCATGTAGATTGCGTAGTCGACGACGGACTGAACGAGGAGTCGGAAGGGGTCAGTCAGCGGCTCGGCCATGCACGTCTCGCAACCTGGGCCCCCACCCTCATTGCCCCCTTGCCGGTGGACGTGACAGCGTCAACCCCGAAATGACCTGCGTCGGCGGGCGGTATTAGGCTTCGTTGAGGAGGCGGGCGAGCAGTTGCCGCAAGCCTTTCATCTGGGGCTCGTCGAAGTTGCTGAACATACCGCGTGCGTGCTCGGGTACGTGCGCCATTGGATGCTCGTCACCGCCGCCGAAAACATAATGGTCGAACATCAGCCGCCAGCGCTGCTTCGCCTCTGCAGTCATGTCGCCGAACGCGAGCCTTGCAACGGCAAGTGCGGTGCGCGGGTGAACCTTCGAGCGGTCCGGATAGTCCATCCACCAATAGTTCACGAGGATGTTGAAGTGGTCGAGCGCCTCGACGCCGTGCCACCACATGTACGGGATGTAGATCGCATCGCCGGGCCCGAGTTCCGCAGACTGCGCCGCGGCGAGCGCTTCGCGAAAACGTGGATAAATGTCGAAGTCCGGGGCCCTGACGTCGACCATGCTGATCGGCGCGCCGGCGGGCGTGTTTTCCAACGGGCCGACATAAAGGTTCGGAAGTTGTTCGGGCGGGAACAGGGTGAAGCGGCGGCGGCCGACGGCGACGCAGGCGACATTTTCGAGGATGTCATAATGGGGCGCGACCACTGCGGCGTTGCCGATCCACAATTTCGCTTCGACCTCAGGCGTCAGCGGCATCGGGTTTTCGGCTTCGAATCCGGGCAGGAATTCGGGTGCGATCACCGCCTGCATTGCGAGCGCCGGCGGGTCGGGCTGGTTCTCGAGCTCGAGCAGTTTCGCCAGGACCACCCGCAGATCCTGCATCGTCCTGTTGAAATTATAGCCGTTGATCTCCTTGTTGTAGAAGATCCGGCCCTTCTCCGACGCCGGCGTCGCGAGCGTTCCGATCGGCTTTCCCGAATAGAATTGAGTCAGATAATCGACCACCGCAGCGCTTGATTGTCGGCCGCGCTGCACGATCGGCCAGTCCGGCCGAGCGTTGCGAATGACTGCCGGCTGGCGAAGCGGACGGATGTCGTTTTCGAACATCTCGCGCGTGACATTGTCCCACTCGCGTATCGGCTGAATCTGGGTCGACATGGTCACGCCTTAGCGCTGTCGACGACCTCGGGACAGACCCTCGACGTCGCTCGATTTCGTTCGCCATTATCGGACGTGGCACAATTCGCTGTCCTACAGCAAACCGTTTTGGTTATTTTCCACGCGACTCGGGATTGCTGGGAGGCACTTATGGATGACAAGGGAGCAGACGTCGAAGATCTGATCGACGCATTGATCGAACGCGAGGGCGGTTATGTGAACCATGCCGCCGATCGCGGTGGGCCAACCTGTTGGGGCATCAGCGAAGCAGTGGCGCGCGCGCACGGTTACACCGGAGCGGTGAAGCAGCTGCCGCGCGGCGACGCGGCGGATATCTACAGGCGGCTCTATTGGCTTCGGCCACGGTTCGATGAGATCGCCAAACGATCGCCCGCCGTGGCTGCCGAGTTGTTCGACACCGGCGCCAACATGGGTCCGACGGTCGCGGCCACTTTCCTTCAGCGCGCGCTGACTGCGTTGAACCGCAACGGCACAGACTATCCCGATCTCACACCCGACGGCCGCATTGGGTCGTCGACGCTCGCGGCGCTGGACGCATTTCTCGCGGTCCGCGGGAAGGCGGGCGGCGAGACCGTCTTGCTGCGGGCGCTCGAGGCGCTCCAGGGTGAGCGCTACCTGCGTTTGGCCGAGCGCCGCCCCGCCAATGAAGCGTTCCTCTATGGCTGGCTTGCAAACCGAATAGGCTAGGTTGCCGCTCCGCAACCGTCGAAGCCGACACACCCCCCCAACTCAATTTCAGGAAAGGAAAAGCGAATGGCAATTCTCGAAGCAATCGTCGGGCCGATGGCAAAGCTGCTCGACAAGATCATC
Source organism: Sphingomicrobium sp. (assembly GCA_039915925.1). GTDB lineage: Bacteria > Pseudomonadota > Alphaproteobacteria > Sphingomonadales > Sphingomonadaceae > Sphingomicrobium. The sequence continues at coordinate 28,759 of JBDSMG010000047.1, read as the reverse complement.
CCCGACCCGCAGGCACGTGACCGCGCCAAGCTCGAACTGATCAGGCTGCAGGGCGACCAGGAACTGCAGGGAATCGGCGCACAGATGCAGGCGATCGTCGCCGAGGCGCAATCCGCCGACCCGTGGACCAGCCGCGCGCGTCCGAGCTTCCTCTACATGATGTATGCGCTGATCCTGTGGTCGATCCCGATGGGCCTGATCGCCGCCGCCGACCCGCGAATGGCACTTGGCATCGCCAACGGCATGACGGCTTATCTGCGCGGCATTCCGGAAGAGCTCTATGCACTCTTCGGCACCGGCTACCTCGGCTACACCGCCGCCCGCACCTGGGGGAAGGTCAAGGGCGTGGAAAAATGACGATCGCTCGGCTAGCCTGACAGGCAGACTGGGGGTGGGATGAAAACGGACCGTTTGAACGCATTTACGGACGGAGTGGTGGCAATCATCATCACCATCATGGTGCTGGAACTGCCCGTTCCCCGGGGCAGTGATTTCACCTCGCTCCGTCCCGACATTGTGCTGTTGGGAGCCTACGCGCTGTCGTTCGTCAACGTCGGCATCTACTGGGCGAACCACCATCACATGCTCCAGTCGGCGAAGCGGGTGGACGGGGGCGTCCTGTGGGCGAACCTGTTCCTCCTTTTCTGGCTCAGCCTGTTCCCGTTTGTGATCCGCTGGATCGGCGAGGTCGGTGTGACGGCACCGCCCGTCGCCGCATTCGGGATCATCCTGATCCTCGCCGCACTTGCCTATCTGCTGCTTGAGCGAGCCTTGATCCGGGCCGACGGCGAACAATCGAAGGTCGCGGCAGCAGTCGGCTCGAAGCTCAAGGAACTGCTGAGCCTGGGTCTCTATGTCGCGGCCGTTCCGCTGGCCTTTGTCTCGCCGTGGATCTCCGTCGCGATCTACGCAATCGTGTCGATGATGTGGTTGATTCCCGACCGCCGGTTCGAACGCCAGCTCTGACCCGGAGCTTGCGCGGAACCACCTGCCTTCCCAAATGCCTGTTCGAAGGAGTGGGATTTGGAAAGCTGGCACGGAACAACGATTCTCGGCGTCAAGAAGGATGGGCGTACGGTGATTGCCGGGGACGGGCAGGTCAGCCTCGGTAATACGGTCATCAAGCCGAACGCGAAAAAGGTTCGCCGGCTCGGCGCGGATGGAACGGTGATTGGCGGCTTCGCGGGCGCCACCGCCGACGCCTTCACTTTGTTCGAGCGGCTGGAGCGTAAGCTTGAGCAATATCGCGGACAGCTGATGCGGGCCGCGGTCGAGCTGGCCAAGGACTGGCGCACCGACAAATATCTCCGCAATCTTGAAGCGATGATGATCGTCGCCGATGCTGAGGTGATGCTGATCCTGACCGGCAACGGCGACGTGCTGGAGCCGGAGGGCGGGATCGCGGCAATCGGATCGGGCGGCAATTACGCGCTCGCGGCGGCGCGGGCGCTTTCCGAATATGAGAGCGACCCTGAAACGCTCGCCCGCCGCGCGATGGCGATCGCGGCGGAAGTCTGCGTTTTCACCAATGATCGGCTGACGGTTGAGGTGATCGGCGAATGAATTCTGAACTTACCCCCAAGGCCATCGTCGCGGCGCTCGACGAACATATCGTCGGCCAGACGGACGCAAAGCGCGCCGTTGCGGTCGCCCTGCGCAACCGCTGGCGGCGGCAACAACTTTCGGCGGAACTGCGCGAAGAGGTGACGCCAAAGAACATATTGATGATCGGCCCGACCGGTTGCGGCAAGACCGAGATCAGCCGGCGGCTGGCGAAGCTTGCCGACGCCCCGTTCGTGAAGGTCGAGGCGACCAAGTTCACCGAGGTCGGCTATGTCGGCCGCGACGTCGAACAGATCGCCCGCGATCTGGTCGAGGAGGCGGTTCGGCTCGAACGCGAGCGCCGCCGCAACGCCGTAAAGGATGCCGCGGAGGAAGCAGCCATGGAGCGGCTGCTCGACGCGCTCACCGGTAAAGGCTCGAGCGAAGCGACGCGCGCCAGCTTCCGCCAGCGTTTCCGCGATGGCAGCCTCAGCAATGCCGAGGTCGAGATCGAGGTCGACGAGGCACCGGCTATGCCGTTCGAGATTCCCGGCATGGGCGCGCAGGTGTTCGACCTCAAATCGATGATGGGCAAGCTCGGCGGCGGGGCGCCCCGCAAGCGGCGCAAGCTGAAGGTGCCCGAGGCCTTCGCGCGGCTAACGGACGAGGAAGCCGACAAGCGCCTCGACCCCGACGACGTCAATCGCGCGGCTCTTGCCGACGCCGAAGCCAATGGCATCGTGTTCCTCGACGAGATCGACAAGATCGCGGTCAGCGACGTGCGCGGCGGTTCGATCAGCCGCGAGGGAGTGCAGCGCGACCTCCTGCCTTTGATCGAGGGAACGACCGTCGCGACCAAATATGGGCCGCTCAAGACGGACCACATCCTGTTCATTGCCTCCGGCGCGTTCCACATCGCCAAGCCGGCCGACCTGCTTCCGGAGCTTCAGGGCCGGTTGCCGATCCGGGTCGAGCTGGCCGCGCTTACCCAGGAGGATTTCGTCCACATCCTCAAATCCACGCGGGCCAGTCTCACCGAACAGTATCGGGCATTGCTCGGGACCGAGCAGGTAACGATCGAGTTCAATGACGACGGTATCGCGGCACTTGCCCGCATCGCCGCCGAGGTGAACGAGTCGGTCGAGAACATCGGCGCGCGCAGGCTGCAGACCGTGATGGAAAAGCTGCTGCAGGACGTCAGCTTCGAAGCGGAGGACCGCAAGGGCGAGACGCTGGTGGTCGATGCCGCTTTCGTCGAACAGCAGCTCAGCGGGATAGCGGGGAACACCGATCTCAGCCGCTATGTGCTCTAAGCTCCTCCCAGCGAGCAAAGCTCGTGCAGAGGATAAACCACTTCACTTGCGTTGCCTCGCGGGGCTGACTAGATGCCCGGTCTCGCTTGCGGGTATCCCGCAGCGTCAACTGGTCGGGGCGTAGCGCAGCCTGGTAGCGCATCACACTGGGGGTGTGGGGGTCGCTGGTTCGAATCCAGTCGCCCCGACCATCCCTCCGATTGAAAGTCCTGAAGGCTTCCATGTCCATCGCAACTCTTCTGTCAACGAGCACCGCGTCAAGCGCGGGTGCGGCCAGCGGACCAGCCAGCGCGTTCGTCGGCATCTTCCCGTTCCTGATGATCGGGATCATCTTTTACTTCCTGATGATGCGCCCGCAGCAGCGGCGGCTGAAGGAGCATCAGGCGACCATCGCAGCCGTCAAGAAGGGCGACGACGTGATTACCGCCGGCGGCATCCGCGGCCGCGTGACCAAGGTCAGCGACGATGAAGCCGAAGTTGAAATCGCGACGGGTGTCCGGGTTCGGGTGGTGAAGTCCACCCTCACGAGCGTCATCAACAAGTCGGCCAAGGCAGCCAACGACTGATGCTGGACTTTCCCCGCTGGAAGGTGTCGCTGATCTGGCTGGTCATCGCACTGGGCGTGCTGTTTTCGATTCCAAGCCTGATCGCTTCGACGCCTTATGCGAAGCATTGGCCAGGCTGGCTTCCGCAGTACAAGATCAACCTCGGGCTCGACCTCGCCGGGGGAAGCCACCTGCTTTACGAAGCCGATGCTCGCGACGCAGAAAAGCAGCGGGTCCAGGGGATGGAAGACTCCGTCGCGACAGAACTCCGCCGAGACCCTCGGATCGAAATCAGCGACATTTCGACAGCGGGTGGACGGCTGTCATTCATGGTTCGCGATCCGCGGCAACTGGATGGAGCCGTCGAGCGGCTGCGCACTCTGACGAACCCGGTGGCTTTGACCGGCACGCGGGACTGGGACGTCAGCGTCGTCGATTCGACGCGCGTAGTGCTCACCCCGTCTCCGGGCGGGGCGACGCGAGCGCTGAGTGAGGCGATGACCCTTGCTCGCGACGTCGTTCGCCGCCGGATCGATCCGAGCGGAACCAAGGAACCCACGGTCGTTACCGAGGGCGGCAACCGCATCCTCGTGGAGATGGCGGGCGAGCAGGATCCCGAGGCGCTGAAGAGGCTGATCGGCCAGACTGCCCGGCTGGAATTCAAGCTTGTCGATCTCACCGCGGACCCGGATCAAGTCCGGCAAGGCCGCGCGCCGGCCGGCAGCGAGGTTCTGCCGATGGTCGAGGGTGGCGGCGGCATGGCAGTAAAGCGGCGCGCCATCGTGTCGGGCGACCAGCTCGTCAGCGCCCGCCAGGAGTTCGACGAGAATAATCGCCCCGCGATCGCGTTCAAATTCAACGTGACGGGTGCGCGCAAGTTCGCCCTGGTGACGCAAGAGAATATCGGCAAGCCTTTTGCGATCATTCTGGACGACAAGATCCTGTCGGCTCCAACGATCCAGACTCCCATTCTTGGCGGGTCGGGACAGATTACCGGCAACTTTACTGTCCAGAGCGCAAATGATCTCGCCGTCTCGCTGAACTCGGGCCAACTGAAGGTGAAGCTGGTCCCGATCGAGGAGCGGACCATTAGCGCTGAGCTCGGGGCCGATTCGATTCACAAGGGCGCCGTCGCGTCTATCGTCGCCGTGATCGGCGTGATCCTGTTCATGCTGGTGACCTACGGCCGGTTCGGCGTCTATGCGACCATCGCACTGATCGTGAATGCCTTCCTGATCCTGGGCATCATGGCCATCTTCAACGCCACCCTGACCCTGCCCGGCATCGCCGGCTTCATCCTGACGATCGGCGCGGCGGTCGACGCCAACGTGCTTATCAACGAGCGTATCCGCGAAGAGCAGAGGCGTGGGCGCAAGGTGCGGGATGCGGTCGAGACCGGCTATCATGAGGCGCGCCGCGCGATTTTCGACGCCAATGTTACGCACGTCATCTCGGCCGGTGTCATGGCGTATTTCGGTTCCGGGCCGGTGCGCGGATTCGCCATCGTGCTGATCATCGGCGTCGTCACTTCGGTGTTCACCGCCGTCTTCTTCACGCGGATGCTGGTTGCGCAATGGCTCAAGCGCGCGCGTCCGCAAGTGCTGCACATTTGAGGTCCGCCGCCCGATGAAAATGCTCAAGCTGGTTCCGGACAACACGAACCTCGACTTCATGCGCTGGCGCAACCTGGCGCTCATCCTGTCCGCGCTCGCGACCATCCTGTCGATTGCGTACACAGCCTATCGCGGACTCAACCTGGGTGTGGACTTCGCGGGCGGTCAGGTGGTTCGCGTCGAACTTGCCAAACCGGTCCCCATCGAGGAACTGCGAGCGCGTCTGCACCAGCTGCAGATCGGCGAGGCGGTCCCTCAGGCGCTGGGAAATTCACAAACCTACCAGATCCGCTTGCCCAAGCCCGAAGGCCCGGACGCTGCATCGAATGCGGTCGTGACGAAGCTTCGCGCGACCATTCCGCAGGCATTTCCGGGTGCCAGGGTGAGTGCCGGCGAGTCGGTGTCCGGCAAGGTAAGCGAAGAACTCACTCGGGGCAGTGCGATCGCAATCGCTTTGGCGATGATCGGCATTGCCGTTTACATGTGGTTTCGCTTCGAATGGCAGTTCGGCGTCGGTGCGCTGGTCACGCTTGCCCATGACGTTGCAATGACGCTGGGGTTCTTCTCCTTCACCCGCCTTCCGGTCGATCTCAACGTCGTCGCGGCCTTCCTCACCATCGTCGGATATTCGCTGAACGATACGGTCGTCATCTACGACCGCATCCGCGAAAATCTGCGCAAGTTCCGCAAGATGGGCATTCTTCCGCTGCTCAATCTTTCGCTTAACGAGACGCTTGCCCGCACGGTCGTCACGTCGCTGACCGTCCTGATCGCGCTCGGCGTGCTGATGGCGATCGGGCCGGAAGTGATCTTCGGTCTCGCCATCGCCATCTTCCTCGGCGTTCTGATCGGGACCTATTCGTCGATCTACATTTCCTCGCCGATGCTGGTGTGGCTCGGCGTGAAACCGGACAGCTTCCTGCGTACCGGGGACAAGGACGAGCGCGAGGCTCAACCTGCCTGAAGTCCGTTCAGCAAATTCCAAGCTTTCCGCCGCCATCGCAGCTTGGCGCTTGGCGGAGGCCGCGCTAATGAGGTTCCCATGTCGAAATTAACCCGTATCGCCGCACTGACCCTTGGCTGCGCGCTGATCCTGCCGACGGCGGGCTGCGCGGGCAAGCATGTGAAGGGCGACACCGCCTATATCGCCCGTGACGTGAACACGCTTTACGCGCTTGCCAAGAGCCGGATGGACGACGGCCGCTACGAGGAGGCGGCCAAGCTGTTCGACGAGGTCGAGCGCCAGCACCCCTATTCGGTGTGGGCCCGCCGCGCGCAGCTGATGAGTGCCTTCAGCTACTATCTCGGCCAGAAATATCCGGACGCGGTCAGCTCGGCGCAGCGCTTCCTGACGATTCATCCCGGCAACCGCGAGGCGCCCTACGCCCACTATCTCGTCGCGATGAGCTATTACCAGCAAATCTCCGACGTGCAGCGCGACCAGCGCTCGACGCAGCAGGCGCTCGATGCCTTCAACGAGCTGATCCGCCGTTATCCGGACAGCCGCTATGCCGCGGACGCCCGGCTCAAGCTCGACCTGATCAACGACCATCTTGCCGGCAAGGAGATGGAGATCGGCCGCTTCTACGAGCGCTCGGGCAACTGGCTTGCGGCCGTCAACCGCTTCCGCAACGTGGTCGACAAATACCAGACCAGCTCGCACACGCCGGAAGCGCTGGAGCGCCTGGTGGAATCCTATCTCGCCCTCGGGATCCCGGCCGAAGCGCACAAGTCCGCCGCGGTGCTCGGCGCCAATTATCCTGGCAGCGACTGGTACAAGCACGCATACCAGCTCATCCAGCGGCACTCGCCGAAGAGCTAAGCCGGGGGCGCGCGGGCTGAATGCTGAGGCAGCTCGCGATCCGGGATGTGGTGCTCGTCGAGCGCCTGGAACTCGAATTCGAAGCAGGCCTGTGTGCGCTGACCGGCGAAACCGGCGCGGGCAAGTCGATCCTCCTCGACGCGTTAGGACTTGCACTTGGGATGCGCGCCGACAGCGGGCTGGTCCGGGCGGGGCAGGAAGCGGCGACGGTCTCCGCAGAAATCCAGCTCCCTTCCAACCATCCCGTTGCCGGTCTGCTGGTTGAGCAAGGCATCGATCTCGATCCGGGCGAACCATTGATCGTGCGCCGGACCCTGAAAGCCGATGGCGGGAGCAGGGCCTTTGTGGGTGGCGCCGCCGTCTCGGCGTCGGTGCTCCGCGACATCGGTGTGCAGGCGATCGAAATCCACGGCCAGCATGACGACCGCGGGCTGCTCAATCCACGTGGTCATCGGGCCCTGCTCGACGCCTTCGGGCGGATCGACTGCTCCGGGGTCGCGGCTGCCTGGGCCGAGGTTATCCGGATCGAAGCGGAACTCGGAGAGGCGCGCGCGCGGGCCGAGGCCGCGGAACGCGACCGCGAATACCTCGCCCACGCCAGCGCCGAGATCGAGGCGCTGTCTCCCCAAACCGGCGAAGAAACCGAGCTAGCGGAGCAGCGTGCGAAAATGCAGGCCGGCGCCAAGGCCGGCGAAGCGCTCAGCGGTCTCGACGAATTGCTCGGCGGGTCCGATGGCGCGGTCGCCCAACTGCGGCTGGCGGCGCGCCGGATCGAGCGCGGGGCGGCGGATCATCCGCTTCTCGCCGACGCGCTCGGATCGCTCGACCGCGCGCTGATCGAGGCTTGCGAAGCGGAGGACAAGATCGCCCGGGCGGCCGATGCGCTGACGTTCGACCCGGCGCGGCTTGAATCGATCGAGGCGCGGCTGTTCGACATCCGGGCGCTGGCCCGCAAGCACCGCGTCGAGCCCGATGCACTGGCCGCGCTCGGCGAGCAGATGCGCGGGCAGCTTGCGGCGATTGAGCAGGGAGGCGAGCGGATCGAGCAGCTGGACCGGCAGCTAGCGCAGGCACGGGCGACCTATTCGGCGGCCGCCGAAGATTTGAGCGCGCGCCGCCGATCGGCCGCTCAGGAACTGGACGGCGCGGTCGCTCGCGAGCTCGCGCCGCTGAAGCTCGACGCAGCGCGCTTCCGGAGCAGCATCGCTGCGGCAGAGCCGGGACCCGCCGGGATCGACCGGGTCGACTTCGAAGTCTCGACCAATCCGGGCGCGCCATTCGGGCCGCTGACCAGGATCGCCAGCGGCGGCGAGCTGTCCCGCTTCATCCTGGCACTCAAGGTGGCGCTTGCCGAAGCGGGCACTGCCGGCACGATGATCTTCGACGAGATCGACCGTGGTGTTGGCGGTGCGGTCGCGAGCGCGATCGGCGAGCGGCTCGCGCGCCTGTCGGAGCGGTCCCAGGTGCTGGTCGTCACCCACAGCCCGCAGGTGGCGGCGCGGGCGGCACATCATTATCGCATCGACAAGAGCCAAAGCGCGGACGGAAGCCGAACGAGCGTGCGCAAACTCAGCGAGGCCGAAAGGCAGGAGGAAATCGCGCGGATGCTGTCGGGAAGCTCCGTGACCGAAGAAGCGCGCGCACAGGCGGCGCGACTGCTGGACGCCGCGTGACCGCCTATGCGGCACTGCTGCGCGCGGTGAATGTCGGCGGGCGCAAACTGATCATGGACGATCTCAAGTCCATCGCCGCAGACGTCGGACTCGAACACGCGCGAACCTTCATCGCCAGCGGCAATCTGCTCTTCACCAGTGATCGCGGCGAAGCGGAAGTAAAGTCCGCGCTGGAAGAGGCACTTGGAAGGCATATGAACGCGGACGTGCCGGTAATGGTCAGGACCAGATTGGAGATGGACGCCGTGGCCAGTGCCAATCCGTTTCCTGAAGAGCCGGGCAACCGCGTCGTCGCAATATTCCTTGATGTGCCGCCGCCGCTGGACGCACTAAGTCATGCAAGCCGCGTTCGTGACGAGCGAATGGCCTTGGGGACGCGCGAAATTTATGTCGCTTACGGAAGCGGGATGGCGGATTCGAAGCTCAGAATCCCGGCCGCCGCGAACGGCACCGCACGTAACATGAACAGCGTTTCAAAAATGGCCGCGTTGTTGAAGGAGATGGAATGAGTCGCGACACTCCCATTGCGCAGGAGTTCGAAGGTCACGAGCTCGAACATGTGCTGGTTGCGCGACGGGACGGCATGCGCCGACCGGGCGTCATCCTGTTTCCGACCATCATGGGCGTGTCGGAGCTGGAGATCGGTTTCGGACGCGAGCTCGTGCACCTTGGCTATACGGCGCTGGTCGCGGACGTTTTCGGGAAGAGTTTCCGCGGGGCGCCCCGCGACGTGATGAGTGATGAGATGGCGCGGCTGAAGGGCGATCGTGCGTTCCTGCGCCGCCTTGTCGTCGCGGTGCTGGAGCAGGCTCGAAAGCTGGATGCCATCGACGAAGGCCGCATTGCGGTCGTCGGCTATTGCTTCGGCGGCATGTGCGCGCTGGACTTGGCCCGGAGCGGAGCGGATATTGCCGGCGCTGCAACCTTCCACGGGCTGTTCGATCCGCCGGGCTTCGATCCGGAGCCGATCAAGGCGAAGGTCATCGCCTTCCACGGCTGGGACGATCCGCTGGTGAGGCCGGAGGCAGTCACGGTGCTCGCACAGGAACTGAGCGATGCCGGCGCCGACTGGCAGATTCATGCCTTCGGTCGCACGGGCCACGGCTTCACCAATCCGAAGGCCAACGGGGCGGTTCCGGGCATACAGCACCAGCCGATCGCGGCCGAACGGGCCTGGTCCAGCTTCATCAATTTCCTGGAAGAATTGTTCGGCGATGCCTGAGCTGAGCGAAGCTGAAGCCGCGAACCGGCTGATGCGGCTGGCGAAGGAGATCGCGCGGCACGACAGACTCTATCACGACCGCGACGAACCCGAGATCAGCGATGCCCAATATGACGTGCTGGTCCGCGAGAACCGGGAGCTCGAGGAACACTTTCCGAATTTGGCGCGTGCCGACTCTCCGTCGAAACGGTTGGGCGCCGCGCCGACCAGCGCGCTCGCCAAGGTTGCCCATGCCCGGCCGATGCTCAGCCTCGAGAACGCCTTTTCGGACGAGGAAATTCGCGACTTCGTGGGGCGTGTCCGGCGCTTCCTTTCGCTCCCGGCGGACGAACCGGTGGCGCTGACGGCCGAGCCGAAGATCGACGGCCTGTCCTGTTCCTTGCGCTACGAGAATGGCGAGCTGGTGCTTGCAGCGACGCGCGGGGACGGGGGGGTGGGCGAGGATGTGACCGCCAATGTGCGGACCATTGGGGATATCCCTCAATCCCTTCTCCGTTCGCCCCGAGCGAAGTCGAGGGGCGTTGGCGCGGAAGAACGTGTCTCGACTTTGCTCGACACGAACGGGTCGGAGGTTCCGCGAATCCTCGAAATTCGCGGCGAAGTGTATATGTCGAAGGCCGACTTCGCCGCGCTGAACGAGCGGCAGGAGGCGGCGGGCGGGAAGATCTTCGCCAATCCGCGCAATGCCGCCGCCGGCTCGCTCCGTCAGAAGGATGCCAGTGTCACGGCCGCACGGCCGCTTCGCTTTCTAGCGCACGGCTGGGGCGAAATGTCGGAGCCCTTGGCCGCGACCCAGTTCGACGCGATGCAGCGGATTGCCGGGTTCGGCTTGCCCGTGGCGGACCTGCTGAGGCGTTTTGAGACGATCGACGATTTGCTCGGCCATTATGCCGCCATCGAGCATGCGCGGGCGGATCTGCCGTTCGACATCGACGGCGTGGTCTACAAGGTCGACCGGCTCGACTGGCAGGAGCGACTGGGGCAGGTCGCGCGCGCTCCACGCTGGGGGCTGGCGCACAAATTCCCGGCCGAGAAAGCGGAAACGACGCTTGAGGCCATCGACATCCAGGTCGGCCGCACCGGCAAGCTGACGCCGGTCGGGCGGCTGAAACCAGTCGGGGTTGGCGGGGTGATGGTCGCCAACGTCACGCTCCACAACCGCGACGAGATTGTGCGGCTCGGTCTGCGCATCGGCGACCGGGTGCGCATCCAGCGGGCGGGCGATGTGATCCCGCAGGTGGTGGAGAATCTGACCCGGGACGAGGCGCGCGCGGACTACCTCTTCCCCGATCATTGCCCGGATTGCGGAAGCGAAGCGATTGCCGAGGAAGGCGAGGTCGATGTTCGCTGCACCGGCGGGCTGGTTTGCCCGGCGCAAAGGATCGAGCGGCTCAAACATTTCGTCAGCCGCGGGGCGCTCGACATCGAGGGGCTGGGCGAAAAGACGATCGTCGAGTTCGTCGAGCTCGGCTGGCTTCACTCGCCGGCCGACATCTTCCGCCTGAAGCAGCACCGCGCCGAGCTGCTCGGCCGCGAGGGCTGGAAGGAGAAGAGCGTCGACAACCTGCTCGCTGCAATCGAGGCCAAGCGCGAGCCGAACCCGGCGCGCTTCCTGTTCGGCCTCGGCATCCGCCACGTGGGGACCGTCACCGCCAAGGATTTGCTGCGCTGTTTCGGCACGGTCCAGGCATTACGCAAAGCTGCAACTGGCGAGAGCGGTCAGGCCGAACTGGCGGGCGTGGAAGGCGTCGGCCCCGTCGTCGCGGAGGCATTGGTCGACTTCTTTCACGGGGAGCACAACCGCGAGGCGCTCGACGACCTTCTCTTCGAAGTCCGCCCGCAGCCGTTCCAGAGCCAGGCGAAGCAGACCGAATGGACCGGCAAGACCATCGTCTTCACCGGCACCCTCGAAACCATGAGCCGCGACGAGGCCAAGGCCCAGGCCGAACGGCTCGGCGCGCGGGCGGCGGGATCGGTGAGTGTGAAGACGGATTTGGTGGTTGCAGGACCCGGTGCGGGGTCAAAGCTGAAGAACGCGGAGGAGCTTGGCGTGCGAATCGTAAGCGAACAGGAATGGGCCCTGATCGTGGCGGAGGCTTAGCCGAACGTCTGCTTGGGGCGGCAGGGTAACTTAAGAAGGTGGATCGTCTCGCCTTCGCCGCACAAGCAGGAGTACGACCTTGATCGGGATAAACACCACAGCAGCAAAGATGAGAAGCGTTAAGGCTCCTCCTACAAGCAAAAACGACGGATCTTCGTTCCCCATAAGGTGAAGCTACCAGCCTTCCTCATGTGAGCAATGGGTTGTGAACGGACATTCGCTCAACGCTGCGGTAGCACCAGGACGGGCCATTCACCGGAGCCCCGCGAGTTAGCGGCGAGTCCTTGCACTTCATAAGCCCGGATTACCGCATTTGCCTGTGTGTCGAGCAGCCCCGCAAGGATCACCATTCCACCCGGCGAGAGCGCTTTCGCGAAATCAGGCGCCAGCTCGATCAACGGGCCTGCGAGGATGTTGGCGATGAGCAAGTCGAATGGTGCCCGCGCGGCCAGCATCGGCGAATCCATGCCGTCGGCGACCGCGAGCAGCAGTTCGCCTGCACGGTGGCCCATCTTCACCCCGTTGATCGCGGCATTATCTCGCGTGACGTCGATGCTGATCGGGTCGATGTCGGTGGCGATGCATTTGGCCTCGGGCCACAGCGCCAGCGCCGCGAAGGCGAGGAGGCCGGTGCCGGTGCCGATGTCGGCGATGTTGTGGAAGGTGCGGCCTTCGCGCTCCAGGCGGTCGAGCGCTTCGAGGCAGCCGGCAGTGGTCGCGTGCTGGCCGGTGCCGAAGGCGAGGCCGGCATCGATCTCGAAGTTGATCGCGTCAGGCGCGGGCGGGTGCATCGGCGTGTGGACGAAGAAGCGGCCGGCGCGGATCGGCTCCAGGCCGGACTGGCTCATCGAGATCCAATCCGCTTCGGGCAGACCTTCAACCTTCGGCTCCGACATGCCGAGGGCGGCTAGTGCCACGAGTTCCTGCGGCGCAGGTTCATGATCGAAATAAGCGTGGAGCAGCCAGTCGTCGGGCCTGGCCGGATCGGGCTCGTCGGCGACGAGGACGGGCGGCTCCGCGGGCCATTCAAGTTCCAGCTCCGGCGCAGCCTCAGCCTGAGCGCGCGTGCAGTGGACCGTGGCGCGCCAGCTCATTCGATCCTCCCCGGGACGGGGAGGGGGGCCGGCTGGAGCCGTAGGCGAAGGCTGGTGGAGGGGGCCCAGGGATGAAGCTGCTCGGAAGTGGGGCCCCTCCACCACGCCGCTGCGCGTCGCGGTCCCCCTCCCCGTTCCGAGGAGGAATTTTGTCGGGTCACTTCGCTCCCTCTTTCGCCAGCCGCGCGTCGAGGTCCTTGGTCTTCGCCGCCGCATAGTCGCGGCACGCGGCCGGGTTCTCGAGCGGGGCCTTGCCGAGCATCCGGTCCGGCATGTTGCTTGCCGACGGGTGCGGCGTGAGGAGGATGTCGCACTCAAGCGCGGCGACTTTTCGGATGCCGGCGCGAAAGGCCGCAACGTAGGCGGGATGGTCAATGAACCGATATTTGTCGCTGCTGATCGGTGACAGGCTGTCGGCATAGACGATCGTGCGGCACACGCCGCCGTCGCAGCTCACCCACTGCCAGCTCAGCGCTCCAGGCGTATGTCCCGGCGTGGTGATGCTCGTGAGTGCAACGCCGCCGAGCCGCACGACTTCGCCATCGGTCAGCACGCGATCGACGTGGGCGGAGCGGAAAGGCGGATGCATCCCGGCCTGTGGGTCGCCTACGCCCGCCGCGCCGGTTGCAAACACCTTCGCGGCCTCCGGAGACGCGAGCAACTGCGCGCCGGTGAGCTGCTGGAGCCGAGCAATCCCTCCGACATGATCGAAATGCTCGTGGCTGTGCAGCAGATATTTGATGTCGGTCAGCTTGAAGCCAAGGCGCCGGACATTGTTCGCGATCACATCCGCTCCGGCCTCCGTCCCGCCGTCGATCAGCACATGGCCGTCGCTGCCCGTGATGAGGATCGAGGAGATGCCGCAGGTGCCGACCAGATAGGTGTTGCCGTGGATGCGCACGGGCGGCGCGGGCTTGTCCCAATCCTCCGAGCCGTTGCACGCAACGGCAAAGGCGGGTCCGGCCGTTTCGATGGGCGCGATTGGCCGGTCGGCCTTCGGATGATCCTTGTAGAGCGGGACGACGATGGTCTGGACCAGAGCCGCCATCAGCAAACTAGCGAACATAGCTTGCTCCGTTGATGTCGATGGTGGTGCCCGTCGCTGCGGCGGGAGCGTCGGTGGCAAGCCAGCGGATCGTCTCCGCGACCTCCGCCGAATCGGCCACGCGTCCGAGCGGGATGTCGGCGAGCACCGGCTTGGCGACTTCGGTCTGCAGGAATTCCTCGGTCGCGTCGGTCCGGACGAAGCCGGGCGCGACAGCATAAATGAGGATATTCTCGGCCGCAAAACTGCGCGCGATCGTCTTGGTCATCGAGATCATCGCGCCCTTGGACGCGGCATAATGCCAATGCTGCGGCGAATCGCCGCGCCAGGCCGCGCGGCTTGCGACATTGACGATCCGCCCGCCCGCGCCGCGTTGCTGGAAGTGCGAGATCGCGAGACGGCACAAGTCCGCAGATGCCTGGAGGTTGACCGCCAGCGTGCGCTGCCAGGCCGAATGCCAATCCTCGTCGGAGGCATCGTGCGCCACGCCTTCGAAGATGCCGGCATTGTTGACCAGCACGTCAATGCGCCCGCCGAGCTGATCGAGCGCGGCTTCCCAGACCTGGCGAGGCGCCGCTGGGTCGGCCAAGTTGCCCGCAATAAGGCCGCTGCCACCCTTTGATGAGTGGCCGGCGACCTGATGGCCGGCCGACCGCAAGAGGTTGAAGGTTGCGGCACCGATGCCGCGGCTTGCGCCGGTGAGGAGGATGTTCATTGGCCGGCTATATCCTCCCCACGAACTCGTGGGGAGGATGTTTACGCGGCGAAGCGTCCGATGAAGTCGTTGGTGGTAGCTTCGAACCCGGAGATCTGTTCGGCAAAGCGGCCGAATCCCTGTTCGACCTCGTCGATGTCGTGTGCGACGCTCTCGGTGTCGGAACGAATTGCCGCGACCGTCGAGCTCATCGAATCGGCCGCAAGCGCGGTTTGATCGACGGCGGCGGTGATCATCGTCACGGTCTGCGCCTGAAGTTCCATCGCCTGGCGGATCCGGTCTGCCGACGACTGCACCTCATCGACCGTCTGGCGGATCGATCCGTTCGCATCGACCGTTTCGCGGGTTGCTTGCTGAATCGCGGTGATTTTGGTGGTGATGTCGTCAGTGGCGCGAGCGGTCTGACTGGCGAGGCTCTTCACTTCCTGAGCGACGACCGCGAAGCCACGGCCGGCATCGCCGGCACGGGCTGCTTCGATCGTTGCGTTAAGCGCGAGCAGATTGGTCTGGCCGGCGATGTCGCGGATCAGCGAGAGGATGGATTCGATCGCCTGCACATGGTCCGAAAGCGCCTGCGAAACATCGACGGCCTTTTCGGCCTCATCGCCCGCCCGCGTGGCCACGCCGGCAGCGACTTCCACCTCGCTGCGTGCATCTTCGATGGCGCGGATCAGGCCCGCGGCGGTCTGCGCCGCCTCCCGCATCGCCACTGCCGACTGCTCGGCTGCGGCGGCCACTTCGCTGGTCTTCCCGAGCATACCGCGCGCCGAAGCGGCCGTAGCGCGCGTGCGCTGGCTGAGGGCCTGCGAATCGTCCGTGCTTGCGCGCACCAGGTCGGCGACGTGGCGGGCGAATTCTTCGCTTTGGCGCCCGCGTGCTTCCGCTGCATCGCTGGCGAGAAGTCGCGAGACCTGTGACAGGACGATGTCGCGCGCGAAGCTCTGGGCGTTGACGAACGTGTCGATTGCGCGGACCCGGTCTTCTCCCCGGCCTTCAAAATGCTTGTCGAGCCTGCGCAGAATGGCGCTGGTGAACCGGGCACGCGCGGCAACAAATTGCGGAACCGTGGTCTTCCCGGCGTGGATCTCGAAGCCTTGCTGCGCGATGGCGCGGATGGCGTTCGCGTCCAGGCGGCTGGTGTAGAAGATTCGCTGGAACCTGCCAGCCGCCTCGCCAAGATATTCCGTGGCGACCTCTTCGAGCAATTCGCCCGTTTCGTCCCACAGCCATTGCAGCGCCGCTTCCAGCTTGCCACCATCGGAATAGGCTTCAATCCGCTCGGCGACTTCGTGGTCGCTCAGCTGGTGTGATTTGCGGCGGTCGTCCATCGGGCCTCCCTCTCCGGCGAGCTGCCAGGTGCGGTCAGCGCGGACCATGCCAGAAGAATGGTTAATTCGCGGTTAGGGACACGACCGGCCGCGAAAATTGGCGGCTTCGGACGCGAAGGAGGGCTCCCTTCTACAGGAAGCCCTCCTCAACGATCCGTTAGTTCCCGAGGGGAACAGGTTCAGAAATTCACGCCGCGCGCGAACGGAAGTCGGACATTTGCTCGCTGAAGCGACCGAAGCCTTGTTCGACCTCGTCGATGTCCTTGGCGACATTTTCCGTGTCGCTGCGGATCGCGGCGATGGTCGAGCTCATCGAGTCGGCGGCGAGCGCCGTCTCGTCGACGGCCGCGGTGATCATGGTGACGGTCTGCGCCTGCAGCTCCATCGCCTGGCGAATGCGGTCAGCCGAGGTCTGGACCTCTTCGACCGTCTGCTGGATCGAGCCGTTCGCATCGACCGTCTGGCGGGTCGCCTGCTGAATGGCCGTGATCTTGGTCGTAATGTCGTCAGTCGCACGAGCGGTCTGCGAAGCGAGGCTCTTCACCTCTTGTGCGACCACCGCGAAGCCGCGGCCCGCGTCGCCTGCACGCGCCGCTTCGATCGTGGCGTTAAGTGCGAGGAGGTTGGTCTGCCCCGCGATGTCGCGGATCAGGCTGAGGATCGATTCGATCGCTTCGACGTGGGCCGAAAGCGCCTGGCTGACCTGCACGGCCTCGCTGGCCTGATCGCCGGCGCGGGTGGCGACACCGGCGGCCACTTCGACTTCGCTTCGAGCATCTTCGATCGCACGGATCAGCCCGGCCGCAGTCTGGGCCGCTTCGCGCATCGCGATCGCCGATTGCTCGGCCGCCGCGGCGACTTCGCTCGTTTTGCCGAGCATGCCGCGGGTGGAGGCAGCGGTGGCATGAGTGCGTTCGCTGAGAATGCGAGTCTGTTCGATGCTGGTACGGATCAGCTCGGCAACACGCCGTTCGAATTCATGGTCGCGATCATTCGAGCTGGTCGGAGTCGAGGCCATGGCTACCGAACCCGCGCCCGACGCGGCGGTTGCAATGATCTCGCCACTGAAGGTCAACGCGCGTTGAAAGGTCTCGACCGCGCGGCGGCCGTCGTCTTCACGGCCGGCAAAATGCGAAAAGAAGGTCTCCAGCGCCTCGTTCGCGAAGGTGGCGCGCGATGCAATGAAATGCGGAAGGTTGTTGGCGCCGATGCGGCTGCCTTCGTCGGCGAGTGCGCAAACCCAGCTTGAATCCACCTGGCCGCCGAAGACGTTGAGACAATGCTGAGCGCCCGTGTTCCCGAGCGCGCCGCGGGCGGCGCCCTCGATCAACTGGCCCGCTTCGTTCCACAGCCATGCGAGGTCTTCGCCAAAGCGGCCGCCTTGGCCATAGGCTGCGACACGCGCGCTCACCTGATCGTCGCTCATCCGTCCATCGCCACTCATGCAACCAGCTCCTTATGCGCGTCTGCCGTGGTTCGGCCGCAGACAATTCACGCGCTTGATGCCCGCAAATGGTTAAGGCGAAGTTAGGCGGCCGCCAGAATCTTGCCTCGCGGGAGCCGCCGCCCTAAGCGGGCCGGAACGCGCCGATCGTTCACCCGCGCGGCGGCCAAAACAAAGAGGAAGCGAGGCCCCATGGCCGACAGCCGAACCCCACCTTTATCGCCCCACCTGACCGTCTGGAAATGGGGACCGCATATGCTGGTGTCGATCCTGCACCGGGTCACGGGCGGAGCGCTTACGGTAGCCGGCCTTGCGGTCCTCACCTGGTGGCTGATGGCGCTTGCTGAGGGTGGCGATGCTTATGCGAGCTTCACCAAGGCGAGCACTCATTGGGCGGGCATGGTCGTGCTGATCGGTCTCACCTGGGCGTTCTTCCAGCATCTGCTGTCGGGTTTGCGGCATTTGGTGATGGATAGCGGGCATGGCTTCGAGCTGCGCACCAACAAGTTGTTCGCCGTTGCGACGGTGGTCGGCTCCTTGCTGCTCACCGCGGCGCTGTGGGTCTATGTTCTCGGGAGGGCCGCATGAGCCTGGGCACGAGTGCAACACCGCTGGGCCGCGTTCGCGGTCTCGGAGCATCGGGCGAGGGCGGCGAACATTGGCTGCGGGAGCGGGTAACGAGCGTGGCCCTGCTGCTGCTCGGAAGCTGGCTGCTCGCGTCGCTGCTGTTCCTGCCCGACCTCACTCCGGCAACCCTGACCGAATGGCTGCGCATGCCCAGCGGTGCGGTGCCGATGGCGCTGTTCGTGATCACCGCCTTCGCTCACGGCCGCGACGGCATGAAGGTCGTAGTTGACGATTACGTGCACGACGCGGGCAACAACTTCGCGCTGAACACATTGCTGCTCTTCGCCGCAGTCGGTGGAGCGTCGTTCGCTTTGTTCGCGCTGGCGAAGATCGCGTTCGGAGATCAGGCTTGAGCGCATACAAGATCATCGACCATGTCTATGACGTGGTGGTCGTCGGCGCCGGCGGAGCAGGACTTCGCGCCACCATGGGCTCGGCCGAAAAGGGCCTGAGGACCGCGTGCGTCACCAAGGTCTTCCCGACCCGCAGCCATACGGTGGCGGCCCAGGGCGGCATCGCGGCCAGCCTGGGCAACATGGGTCCGGACCATTGGACCTGGCACATGTACGATACGGTCAAGGGTTCGGACTGGCTCGGCGACCAGGACGCAATCGAATATCTGGTCCGCGAGGCTCCGGCGGCGGTCTACGAGCTCGAACATGCCGGGATGCCGTTCAGCCGGACCAGCGAAGGCAAAATCTACCAGCGCGCCTTCGGCGGGATGACCCAGAACATGGGCGAAGGCCCCGCGGCGCAGCGCACCTGCGCGGCGGCGGACCGGACCGGCCACGCGATGCTTCACACTTTGTACCAGCAGAGCCTGAAGTATGACGCCGACTTTTTCATCGAATATTTCGCACTCGACCTGATCATGGAAGGCGGCGAGTGCCGCGGGCTCCTCGCGCTGTGCCTCGGCGACGGATCGATCCACCGCTTCCGCTCCCAGGCGGTGGTGCTGGCCACGGGCGGGTACGGCCGCTGCTATTTCTCGGCGACTTCCGCGCACACGTGCACAGGCGACGGCAACGCGATGGTGCTCCGCGCCGGCCTTCCGCTGCAAGATATGGAATTCGTCCAGTTCCACCCGACCGGCATTTACGGCGCCGGAGTGCTGATCACCGAGGGCGCTCGCGGCGAAGGCGGCTATCTCACCAACTCGGAAGGCGAGCGCTTCATGGAGCGCTATGCTCCGTCGGCGAAGGATCTAGCCAGCCGCGACGTGGTGTCACGCTCGATGGCGATGGAAATCCGCGAGGGCCGCGGCGTCGGCGAGCATAAGGATCATATCTTCCTCCACCTCGACCATATCGACCCGAAGATCCTTGCCGAGCGGCTTCCCGGGATCACGGAAACGGCGATGACCTTTGCCGGCGTCGACCTCACTCGCCAGGCGATCCCCGTCGTGCCCACCGTTCATTATAATATGGGCGGCATTCCGACCAACTATCACGGCGAAGTCGTGACGCTGAAGGACGGAGAGCCCGACTCCGTGGTGCCCGGGCTGTTCGCCGTCGGCGAAGCGGCGTGCGTCAGCGTTCATGGCGCAAACCGGCTCGGCTCCAACAGCCTGATCGACCTCGTCGTATTCGGCCGTGCAGCGGGACTTCGTCTAGCCGAAGTGGTAAAGCCGGGCGGTCAGCAGGCCCTGCTGCCGAAGGATGCGTCGGACCGGGCGCTCGCTCGGCTCGACCATTTCCGCCATGCCGAAGGCGCCAGCTCGACCGCCGACATCCGGCTCGAGATGCAGCGGACGATGCAGTCCGATTGCGCCGTCTTCCGTACCGAACGCACTCTTGATGAGGGCCTGAACAAAATCGACGCCGTCTATAAACGGATCGGCGATGTCCGCGTGGTCGACAAGAGCCTGATCTGGAACAGCGACCTGGTCGAGACATTGGAGCTCGACAATATGCTGGGCCAAGCCGTCGTCACCATGCATTGTGCAGCCAACCGCAAGGAGAGCCGCGGCGCCCACATGCACGAGGATTTCCCCGAGCGCGACGACAAGAACTGGATGAAGCACACGATCGCCTGGTTCGACGGGTGGGGCGGCGCCGGCGGCGGCGTCCGCATCGACTATCGCCCCGTCCACGATTTCACGCTGACCGACGAGGTCGGCTACATCAAGCCCAAGGCGCGCGTCTATTGAGCGAAAACCTCGTCTGGCTGCTCTATCTCGTTGCAGGCGGGCTGGCCTTCGCCGCCGTGTTCCACAAACGCTGGCCGATTGCACTTTCGATGGTGGCGGCCTCGACCATCGTCACACTCGCCTGGTACGCGGCGGTGGAGCTCGGGAAGAAAGAGAATGAGCCCGCTTGGATCAATGTCGATCTGGCGATGAACGCGAGCTTCGCGCTGATCTTCGCAGGAGCCGGAGCCGCCGTGGCCATGTATGTGCGCATGAAGAAGGGCGGCGCCCAGGCCAGCGACGATCAGGAATGAACGACGGGGCGCCTCCGAAGCGGATCTTCCCAACGTCGAAGGTGGACGCTCAGGCGGCGCGGCACGTGCCTTCGTCGCCGCAGACTGAAAGCCGCGCTTACAAGCTCGCATTCCAGGATACCGAATTCCTCCTCCGCGAGGATCTGCGTCCGGTCCGCTTCCAGCTGGAGCTACTGAAGCCCGAGCTACTTCTGGACGAAGCGAAGATCCGCTCGACCTTCGTCTTCTACGGCTCGGCCCGCATTCCCGAGCCGGCAAAGGCGGCGACGCTGGTGCAAGCCGCTTCGACTGACGAAGAACGGCGGATCGCCGAAAGCCTTCGGGCCAAGTCGAAATATTATGACGTCGCCCGCGAGCTTGCCCGGCTTTCGAGCCGAACGCCCGAGGACGAGAAAGGCTGGCGCGATTTCGTGGTTTGCTCCGGCGGCGGGCCGTCGATCATGGAGGCGGCAAATCGCGGCGCCTGCGATGAAGGCAAGGACACCGTCGGGCTCAACATCGTGTTGCCGCACGAGCAATTGCCGAACGTTTACGTGACGCCCGACCTGAGCTTCCAGTTTCACTATTTCGCGCTCCGCAAGATGCACTTTCTGCTGCGCGCGCGGGCAGTCGCGGTCTTCCCCGGCGGTTTCGGTACGTTCGACGAAATGTTCGAGCTGCTGACGCTGATCCAGACCGGCAAAGTGCGGCAATTGCCCATCCTATTGTTCGGGCGAGAGTTCTGGACTCGGGTCGTTAATTTCGAGGCGCTTGCCGAGGAAGGCGTAGTTAGCCGGTCCGACCTCGACCTGATCCACTGGAGTGAAGACGCGAACGAAGCCTGGGACTTTGTCCGGGGTTACTACGACAAGAAGTAGGTCAGTGCCCCGGCGAAGGCCCAGGGTCCAGGGCGATGCAAAGCAACGCTGCCGATCGATTGAATTAGCGCCTGGCGGCGCTCCTGGGCCCCGGCCTGCGCCGGGGAACAAAGCTAGTTTTTCTTCGCGACCCCGGACGGGCCCGTCACCTTCGAAGCACCTTCGCCGCCGATATTCTTGTTCGGACTTTGCGCGGCCTTCTGCTCGTTGAGAACCGGCTCATTCTCGGCCTTTTGCGGTCCGTTGTTGACGCCCGAACCCGCCTTGGCCGCTGCGTCGTCCTTCTGCTCGGCGCCGGCCGCCGGAGCGGCGGGGAGCGGCTTCGGCGCGTCGCTCTTGGTGTTGAGGAAAGCGATCACGTTCGCGCGCTCTTGAGGGTTGGACAATCCGGCGAAGGTCATCTTCGTGCCAGGTGCGAACGCCTTGGGGCTCTTCAGCCACGCGCCAAGCGAATCCCAATCCCAGTTACCGCCTTTGCCGGCCAGCGCATCCGAGAAGGCGAACCCGTGACCCTTGCCGACCGGCTCACCAAGCACGCCCCACAGGTTCGGGCCGAGCTGGTTAGCGCCCCCTTTGTCTGCATTGTGGCAGGCGCCGCACTTCTTGAACACGTCCGCGCCTTTTGCCGGGTCGGCGCTAGCAAGGTAGAAGGCGATCGGCTTTTCCGCTTCGGCGCCGCCCTCGCTTTCGACCTCAACGCCCTCGATCGGATAGCCCATCTTCTCCGGGCGTTCGCCATTGAAGACCTCGCCCGCAACAATCGAGGTGCCGAGCGCGACGATACCCGCGAACAGCAACCAGCCGGCAATGGTGTTGAACTTATCGGTCATTGATGTCCCTGCTCGGTCGAGCCGACGAACGGCGAATTTGCGTCGCCTTTAAGGGCCGATTGCACGCTCATCAAGGCTCAGGCTGCCGCGCGGCGTTCCGCGCTTGCAAGCACTGCATCCACGGCCTTGCGGTACAGGGTCGGAAGCCCGGCCTGATCGATCGCGTCGAGCGGCTGCCACCAGCCTTCGCCACCCGGTTCGGCGGCTGCGACCACGGCTAGGTCAAGTGCGAAATGCGTGAAGACGTGGCGGACGCGAGCGAGCGGCGGTTGTGTGCTCGGCGCGTCGTTCCAATCGCTTCCCGGCAGCGCCGCCATTCCGCCGAGGAGGCCCGATGGCGGGCGGCGAACCAGCCAGACGCAGTCTTGCCGCTCGATCCAGTAAACCGTGCCGAAGCGTTGCGGCCTGGAGGATTTGAGCTTCGGGGCGGGAAATCGCTCCGGATCGCCGCTGGTGGCCGCGAGACAGTGGCTCACGAGCGGGCATTGCCCGCACAACGGCCCCTTGGGGCGGCAGATAGTCGCGCCGAGGTCCATCATCGCCTGCGCGAGATCGCCGGGCCGTTCAGCGGGCGTCATCGCGAGCACCCACGCGCGAATATCCGCATCCGATGGCGCGACTGCACCTTTGAGCCTCGCAACCACGCGGCGGACATTCGTGTCGACGACAGCAGTCCGCTCGCCGAACGCAATCGCCGCGACGGCGGCCGCGGTATAATCGCCGATGCCCGGAAGGCGCCGGAGCTCGGCCTCCGTCTCCGGAAAGCGGCCCAGCCGAGCGACTTCGCGGGCACAGGCGATCAGGTTGCGGGCGCGCGCATAATAGCCGAGGCCGGCCCATTCGGAGAGAATTTCCTCGTCCGGCGCGGCAGCCAGTGCCTCGATCGTCGGCCAGCGATCGAGAAAGCGTTCGAAGCGAGGGGCGACCGCAGCCACCGTCGTTTGCTGAAGCATCACCTCGCTCAACCACACCGCATAGGGGTCCGGCGCCCCCTGCCCCGGCAGCCGCCGCCACGGCAGCCGGCGAGCTGTCCCCAGATAATGCGCGATCAGGCGATTTGCGGCATTGGCGCTCGTCATTTGGCTATGGCATGACAGGCGCTGCATGACGAAGCAAAGACCTTCTGACGATTCTCCCCGCGGCGGGCGCGCGCGCTCGGCCGGCGAGATCCTTGGCAAGGTCGGCGACGCCGCCTTTCGCCGCTTCGGTTTCGTCCAGAGCGCGATCGTCAGCCGCTGGGCCGAAATCGTCGGCGAGCGTTACGCCAAGGTGTCCTGCCCCGAATCGATACGATTTCCGACCGGGAAGAAAGCCGGCGGGGTGCTCACGCTGCTGGTCGAAGGCGCCCACGCGCCCTTGCTCCAGCACATTGCGCCGATGGTGATCGAACGGGTCAACCGCTTCTTCGGCTATGAGGCGATCAACCGCATTGTGTTCAAGCAAAGCCGGCTGCCGGCGCCCGCCGCTGCACCGAAGCGGCCCGAACTCAGGCCGGTTCCGCTCGAGCTCGGCCAAGGGCTTCGCGAAATCGCCGACCCGGAGCTTCGCGCCTGCCTGGAGTCGCTTGCGGGCAAGCTTGCGTCCAGCAGCGGAACGCCGGCGATAGAGTCCATAGACACTTTCACCATTCCCATCGTTCGGAAGGACAGGAATTGAAGAAGATAATTTTGATGCTCGCGGCGACCGCGATGCTGCCGCTTGCGGCTTGCGGTTCGAAGGACAGCGGCGGCGGCACCGGCAATGCCACTGCAAGCGCGCCCGTAACGCCGGTCAAGCCTCCCGCCGACGGTGACTGGAGCACTGTGGCGGTTGCGACGACCGCCGGCGGGTTCCTGATGGGCAATCCGGACGCCAAGGTGAAACTGGTCGAGATCGGCGCATTGACCTGTCCGCACTGCCGCGAGTTCGACGAGACGGGCGCGCAACCGCTGATCGACAAATATGTCAAGACGGGCCAGGTCAGCTGGGAGTTTCGGCCCTATCTGTTGAGCGGCGTCGACGTTCCCGCGAACCTGATCGTCGGGTGCAATGGAGCGACCAGCTTCTTCCCCTTGATGCGTGCGGTCTACAAGGACCAGCCGACATGGCTCGGCAAATTGCGCGAGGTTCCGCCGCAGCGGTTCGAGCAAATCCAGGCGATGGCGCCCGGCCAGCAATTCGCCGAGCTGTCGAAGATCATGGGTCTGCAGGAATGGGCGGCGATGCGCGGCGTTCCGCGCGCGAAGAGCGACCAGTGCCTGACGGACCAGAAGCGCGTCGATCAGCTGGTTCAGCAGACCAGTGACGTCCAGGCGCAATATACCAACTTCAAGGGGACCCCGTCGTTCATCCTCAACGGCGAAATGCTGGACGTGGCTGGCACCTGGCCGATGGTCGAACCGGAAATCAAGAAGGCGCTGAAATGAGAGGATTGAGGCTGTTGTTCGTGGTGGCTGCGGCGGCGATGCTGCCGCTGATCGGCGCGGACGCGGCTCCAAAAAAGCGCGCGGGCAAGCCCGCTGCCGTTGTACGCGACTGGACCCGCCTCGTCGTGGCGACTCCCGAGGGCGGGTTCCGCATGGGCAACCCGAATGCCAAGGTGAAGCTGGTCGAATATGGCTCGCTTACCTGCCCGCACTGCCGCCATTTCGCCACGACGTCGGCCGCGCCGCTCGCTGCCTCGGTGCGCAGCGGGAAGGTGAGTTACGAGTTCCGCAACATGGTGCTGAACGGGATCGACATGGCGGCAACGCTGGTTGCGCGCTGCGGCGGGACGCGCAGTTTCTTCCCCACCGTGTCCGACCTTTACGGCACCCAGCCAGTGTGGGTCGGCCGGGCCGGCCGCATGACCGATGCTGAGAAGCAGGAGCTCAACGGGCTGTCCGATGCGCAGCGGCTCGCTCGGATCGCTCGGATCGCCGGCATCGTCCAGATCGGCGCCAGGCACGGGATCGCCCCTGCCGCTGCGAGCCGCTGCCTGTCCGACCCCTCCGCGCTCAACCGGTTGGGCAAGATGTATGAAGCGGCGATGGCGCGAGGAGTCGACAGCACTCCGACCTTCTTCATCAATGGCGAAATCGCCCGTGTTGACGATTGGGCCGCGATCGAACCGCTGCTGAAAAAGGCCGGCGGATAGGCATGAAGGCCGAGGGACGCTCGTGCAGATAAAGCGGCTGAAGCTTTCGGGCTTCAAGAGCTTCGTCGAGCCTTCCGAATTGCGCATCGAGCGCGGCCTGACCGGGATCGTCGGCCCGAATGGCTGCGGCAAGTCCAACCTGCTGGAGGCGATCCGCTGGGCAATGGGCGAAGGCAGCCCCAAGTCGCTTCGTGGCGGCGGCATGGAAGACGTGATCTTCGCCGGCACCGCCACACGGGCTCCGCGCGACTTTGCCGAAGTTTCGATCCTCCTCGAACGGGGCGACGCGGCCGACAGCGCGCGCGAAAGCGAAGTCACGCGTAGGATCGAGCGCGGCTCGGGCTCCGCCTACCGGCTCGACGGTCGCGACGTCCGCGCCAAGGATGTTTCCCTGCTGTTCGCCGACGCCGCGACAGGCGCCCATTCCCCGGCGCTGGTCAGCCAGGGGCGCATCGGCGCTGTAATCGCCGCCAAGCCGACCGAGCGGCGGCAGATGCTGGAAGAAGCGGCTGGCATTTCGGGACTCCACGCGCGGCGCAAGGATGCCGAGCAGAAGCTGCGGGCGACCGAGGCCAATCTGGCGCGCCTGGCCGAGATCATGGCCGAGCAAGATACTCGTGCGACTGCGTTGCGGCGTCAGGCCCGCGCGGCGGAGCGGTATCGCGCAATCACCGAGCAGATCCGGCTGGTCGAAGGCAAGCTGGTTCACGCGCGCTGGATCGAAGCCGACCGCGCGGCTGCAGCGGCTCGCGAGGAAGCCGAAGCCGCCGCACGGGAAGTGGCCGAGATCCAGAAGGGCATGGACGACGCCTTGATTGCCCAGGAGCTGGCTGGCCGCGAACTTGCGAAGCGCCGCACCGAGCTGACCGACGCTCGCGAAGCCGGCCACAAGCTCGCGCACGATCTCGCGACCGCACGAGCGCGGCGAGACACGGTCACGCGGCGGCTTGCGGAACTGGAGCGGCTGACGGCATCGCTCGCCGACGACATTGAGCGCGAGGAGTCGCTCAAGCGCGACGCCGAGGCCGCCGTGACGCAGCTCCAGCGCGAGCAGGAGGAGATCGACGCGCGGCTGCAGGCGGCCGAAGGCGAGGCCGTTCGCATTTCAAACGAGCTGAGCAGCGCCGAAGCCAGATCGCGGGAAGCCGAAGCCGAGCTCGCGGAATTGCTTGCGCGGCAGGCGGCGATGCGGGCCGAGCGCCGCGTGGCCGAAGCCGCGGTCGAGGCGGCTCGCTCGCAACTCGCCCGAAGCGAGCAGGAGGCCGCGCGCCTGACGCAACAGCGCGAGGAACTGGGCACCGGCGAGGACTACGGCCTGGCATTCGAACAGGCCGAAGCTGCGGCTGCCCGAGCCAAGGCGGACTTCGAGAGCGCCGAAGTGCGACAGGCAGACGCCGAGCAAGCACGCGCCGCCGCGGCAAATGCGCGCGACGAGGCCGAGAGCGCTCTTGCGTCCGCGCGGGCGACGCTTGCGGCAATGCAATCGGAGCATGATGCTCTTGCCCGCGCGCTCGATCATGGCGGCGGGACGGCAATCGCGAGCCTCTCGGCCGATCCGGGCTTCGAGCGCGCACTCGCAGCCGCCCTCGGTGACGATGCGGACGCAGCGATTGGCGGGAATGCGGCGCGTCGGTGGGAAGGAAGCGCCGGCTCGGCGCAAGACCCTGCCCTGCCGGCAGGAGTCGAGTCGCTTGCCGACCACGCCCACGCCCCTGCCGAATTGGAGCGGCGCCTGCGGCAGGTTGCGGTGGCCGAGAGCGACACTGGCGTCGAGCTCGCCGTCGGTCAGCGGCTGGTGACGCTCGGCGGACGCATGCGCCGCTGGGACGGCTTCGTTGCTGAAAATGTCGGCGCTGCCGCTGCCGAACGGCTTCTTCGGGCGAACCGCCTAGCGGAACTGGCACGGCAGCTCCCGGATTTGCAGACTCGCCTCACCGAGACCGAAGCGGGACGCGACAGCGCCATTGCGGCGGTCGAGGACTCGCGCCGTTCTGCCGAGCAGGCCCGGAGCGATGCTGCGGCGGCCGAGCGCGCCGGCCGCGAGGCGACACGAGCGATGGATAGCGCGTCCGCGGCCATGGAACGGCTGGATGCGCAGCGCAGCGGACTCGATCAGCGCCTGAGCGATCTCGGCCCTGTCCTTGACGCTGCTCGGGATGCACTGAGCGGGGCCGAATCGAGCCTTGTAGCGCTCCCCGATCCGACGTTGCTCGAACAGGATGTGGCCGACCGGCGGGCATCCGCCGCGACTGCAGCTTCGTTGGTCGCCGACAAGCGGGCGGAATCGGCGACCCGTTCGCGAGAGGCGGCCGCGGATCGCGAACGCCATGCTCAGGCCGGGCGCGAACAAAGCGAGTGGAGGCGACGCATCGCCGACGCCGACCATCGCCTCTCGCAAGCTGCTCAGCGGCAAGCGGATCAGGCGGACGAGATACGCCGTCTTCAAAGTGAGCCCGATCAGCTCGACGAGGAAATTGGCGCGCTTGAAAAGTCGAGTGCGCAAAGCCACTCGCAGATTGCAGCAGCAGGTGAGGCCGAACAGGTGGCCGAACGCTCGCTGGCGGCTGCAGCGGCGGCTATCGCCAATGCCAATGAGCGCTTCGCGGCAGCGCGCGAACGGCGCGCGGGAGCGGAAGCGCGGGCGGAGGGGCAGAGCGGTCGCAGCGCCGAATATGCCAGGATCTGCGTAGAGATGTTCGAATGCGTTCCACAGCGGCTTCCGCAAGTGCTTGGATTCGATCCGGCGCAGGTGCGGGACTCGGACGCGGAATCGTCCGCGCTCGAACGGCTTACGGCGGATCGCGAACGGATCGGGCCGGTCAATCTGGTCGCCGAGCAGGAGCTTGCCGAGATCGAGGAGTCGCGCGGCAAGGGCGCGGCCGAGGCGGACGAACTTACGCAGGCCATCCACCGTCTGCGCGGATCGATCGGAAGCCTCAACCGCGAAGGCCGCGTGCGGCTGCTCGAAGCCTATGAGCGCGTCGACGGCCACTTCCGGCGGCTGTTCACGACCTTGTTCGAAGGTGGCCAGGCACATCTGGAACTGGTCGAGAGCGACGATCCACTGGAGGCCGGGCTGGAGATCATGGCGCAGCCACCGGGCAAGCGGCTTTCAACGCTCACCTTGCTCTCTGGCGGTGAGCAGGCCCTCACGGCGATCGCGCTCATCTTCGCTCTGTTCCTGACCAATCCCGCGCCGATCTGCGTGCTCGACGAGGTCGACGCGCCGCTCGACGATGCCAATGTCGAGCGCTTCTGCGAGCTGCTCGAGCGGATGACGCAGGAAACCGACACGCGTTACCTGATCGTCACGCACAATGCGGTGACCATGAGCCGGATGCACCGTCTGTACGGTGTGACGATGATCGAGCAGGGGGTCAGCAGGTTGGTTTCGGTGGATTTGGGAGCAGCGGAGACTCTGTTGGCTGCGG
>JBDSMG010000040.1:0-31398 GCA_039915925.1 Sphingomicrobium sp. | reverse complement strand
GCGCGAACAATGCGTTGCAGCGGTTCGGTCATCGCGCGACTCTAATATAGTCGAGCGCCTTCAAAGCATCGAGCATGGGTCCGCGAAAGCGCTCCGGGGCGGTCTGGGCTCCGATCGCCCAGGCCATGATATCGACATCCTGTTCCTCCAGCAGCTCGGCGAACAGGGCCCGCTCCGACTCATCCCACGCGTGATTGTGCGCATCGAAGAACCCGCCCACGAGCATATCGGCCTCGCGCGTGCCGCGATGGTGCGCGCGCCAGTGCAGGCGTTTCAGGTCCGGGTCGGTGAGCATGGAGCGCATGTAGGTCGCAGGCCCGCCGCTGTCACCCCGCTAGCGCGGCGAACATGGTTGTGGCTACACACGGCCATGCGCCCCGAAATTCTCAACCCGCTGTTCACCGAAGTGGAAGCGCTGAAGGGCGTCGGGCCGCAGCTTGCGAAGGGGTTGAAGAGGCTCGACCTGACTCGGGCCATCGACCTCATCTATCATTTGCCGACCGGCGCGATCGAACGCGTCGCGGCACCGGCCGCCAACGCATCTTTGCTCGGCCGCATCGTGATCCTGGAAGTCAAGCCGTTCGACTTTCGTCAGCCGCGCTCCGGACGCGGACCGACGCGCGTGCCCGCGTCCGACAGCGACGGCAACACCATCACTTTGGTCTATTTCAACAATCCCGGCTGGGCGAAGAAGCAGCTTCCGCTGGGCGAGAAGCGCGTCGTTTCCGGCAAGCTCGAAGCCTATGGCGACGAGTGGCAGATCATCCACCCGGAGGTGGCGGAGCCGGGCAAAGGCGCGTCGCTGGCGCTGCGCGAGCCGGTCTATCCGTTGACCGAGGGGATCACGAACCGGCGAATGGGCGAGCTTGCAGCTGCCGCGTTCGAGCGGGCACCGGAACTGCCCGAGTGGATCGAGCCGGGGTTGCTCGCGCGCGAGGGGTGGCGGGACTGGCGGACGTCGCTGGCCGAGGCGCATCGTGAGCCGGGCTCAGCTACCGAACGGCGGCGCTTGGCATATGACGAGATTTTCGCCAACCAGCTCGCGCTGATGCTGATCCGCCAGGCGTCGCGGCGGCGGCGCGGGGTTCCGCTTATCGGCACGGGCGAACTCACGGCGAAATTGAAGCTGCCTTACGCCCTCACCGGTGCCCAGCGGCGGGTGGTCGAAGAAATCCGCGGCGACATGGGGCAGCCGACGCCCATGCTTCGTCTCGTGCAAGGCGATGTCGGGTCCGGCAAGACGCTGGTCGCCTTGATGGCGATGTTGGCTGCGGTCGAAAGTGGCGCGCAGGCCGCATTCCTCGCGCCGACCGAAATCCTCGCACGTCAGCATCATGCGACCCTGCTCAAGCAGCTCGACAGCATTGGCGTGCGGGTGGCGATTCTTACCGGCCGGGAAAAAGGCCGCCCGCGTGACAGTGTGCTCATGGGCCTTGCCGACGGTTCGATCGACGTCCTTGTCGGAACACATGCGATCTTCCAGGAGAAGGTGGCCTATCGGAACCTCGGTCTCGCGGTGATCGATGAGCAGCATCGTTTTGGCGTGTCGCAGCGGCTGCTCCTCACCGAGAAAGCCGAACGCCCGCCGCATCTGCTGGTGATGACCGCGACCCCGATCCCGCGCACGCTGACCCTTACTCAATATGGCGAGATGGACGTCAGCCGCATCGACGAAATGCCGCCCGGCCGCACGCCCGTCGAAACGCGCGTGATCAGCGAGGAGAAATTGCCCGAGGTGATTGCGGGGCTCGGCCGCCACATCGAGGCGGGCGGCCAGGCCTATTGGGTGTGCCCGCTGGTAGAGGAGAGCGAGAAAAGCGATGCCGCCGCCGCCGAGGAGCGGGCGCGGGTGCTGCAGGCCCGCTTCGGTGATCGTATCGGGCTTGTCCATGGGCGGATGAAGGGGCCGGAGAAGGATGCCGTCATGGCGGCGTTCGCGAGCGGCGAGCTGGCCGTGCTGGTGGCGACAACCGTGATCGAGGTCGGCGTCGATGTGCCAAATTCGACTTTGATGATCGTCGAAGGCGCGGACAAGTTCGGGCTCGCTCAGTTGCATCAGTTGCGCGGGCGGGTCGGGCGCGGGGAGGGCAAGAGCATCTGCCTGCTGATCCGCGGCTCCGAGCTCAGCGAAACCGGCCGCGCGCGTCTGGCGCTCATGCGCGAAACGAACGACGGCTTCCGCATTGCGGAGGAGGATCTGCGCCTGCGCGGACCCGGCGAGATACTGGGAACGAAGCAGTCCGGAGAAGTGGCGTTTCGCGTCGCTTCAGGTGAGGACGTCACCGAGCTCGCACCTGTAGCGACGGACGACGCACGGCTTTTGCTCGACAGAGACGGGGGGTTGCAGGGCCCGCGCGGAGAGGCGGCGCGGACGTGCCTGTACTTGTTCGAACGCGACCAGGCGATCGGGTTGATCAGGAGCGGTTAGGGTAGAAGCAGTCCGTGGCGCTTCTTGCCGAGGCTGAGCTTGCCTGTGCCGAGTGCGACGCTCGGGTCTGTCACCAGCACGTCGTTGAAGCGAATCGCGCCCTCATCGACTTTGCGCCGCGCCTCCTTGTTGGATGCGGCGAAGCCAAGCGCGGTGAGCGCCTGCACGACGGTCATTCCCTCACCGAGCGAGATGGTCGGCAAATCCTCGCCCGCGCCGCCTTGCTCGAACGTGGCGCGGGCCGTCTCTTGCGCCGCATCGGCCGCCTCGCGGCCATGGAGCATTGCCGTGGCTTCCGTGGCGAGCACGACCTTTGCCTGGTTGATCTCCGCGCCCTGGAGCGACTCCAGGCGGGCAATTTTGTCCAGCGGCAGATCGGTGAACAGACGGAGGAAGCGCCCGACGTCGGCATCCGCGCTATTTCGCCAGAATTGCCAATAATCATATGGTCTGAGCTGGTCCGCGTTCAGCCACACGGCACCGGCCGCCGTCTTACCCATCTTCGCGCCGTCCGCGGTGGTGATCAGCGGCGTCGTGACGCCGTAGGCCTCCTTGCTCTCGATCCGCCGGGTGAGTTCGATGCCGTTGACGATATTGCCCCATTGGTCCGAGCCGCCCATCTGTAGCCGGCAATTGCTGCGGCGCGACAGTTCGAGAAAATCATAGGCCTGCAGAATCATGTAGTTGAATTCGAGGAAGGTCAGCGGCTGCTCGCGGTCCAGACGCAGGCGGACGCTGTCGAAGGTCAACATCCGGTTGATGGTGAAGTGCCGCCCGACGTCGCGGAGGAAGGGCACATATTCCAGCTTGTCGAGCCAGTCCGCATTGTCGACCAGCACCGCGTCGGTCGGCCCGTCTCCGAAGGTCAAAAAGCTTTCGAACACGCGTCGGATCGAGGCGATGTTGGCGTTGATGTCGTGCGCCGAGAGCAATTTGCGGCTTTCGTCCTTGCCCGACGGATCGCCGACCTTGGTCGTCCCGCCGCCCATCAGCACGATCGGCTTGTGCCCGGCCTGCTGAAGTCGGCGGAGCATCATGATCTGCACGAGGCTGCCGACGTGCAGGCTGGGCGCGGTGGCGTCGAAGCCGATGTAGGCGGTGACGATGTCCTTCTCCGCCAGCGCATCCAGCGCCGCGGCGTCTGTCACCTGGTGGATGTAGCCGCGCTCGTCGAGCAAGCGGAGGAGGGAGGAGCGGTAGGTCATGACTGCGCGGCGACTAGCATTGAGTTCGATCGCCTAACAACCGTTTCGCCTATTTGGCGGCCGCTTTGTCTTCCGGGTCTGCCGGAGGCAACATGCCCAGCTTCGTCAACACTACCGCCATCGGCGTGCTGATGTCCCAGGGCGCCTTGCGCGTGATTTCCTGGCCGATTTCCCACATCACCGGCACCATCTTGCGTGAAAGGGCGCCTTTGGCGACGTCTGTCATCCAGCGCACGCGCGATTCCTCATCCTTTTTTACGTCGACGCCAAACTCGCCGATGAAGACGGGAATGTCGTTCTTCACCGAGTAAGCGGCCATCTTGTCGAACAGCGCTTCCTGCTCGGCGTAGTCGCTCTTGGTGCCCCAATCCCACCGCGCCTTCCCCCAGCTCTCGTCCTTGGTCATTCCGGCAAAGGGCCAGGGCGAATAATAATGGACCGACAGCAGGAGCTTGTGCGGCACCGTGTCGCGGGGAAGAATGTATTCGCCGTTGGTCGTTTTCGTGATGTCGGTCTTATAACCGGTGATGATCAGGGGCCGGCGTGCATTATTGCCGCCGGTCGCGCGGACCGTGTCGATGAACATCTGGTTGACCCGGGTCAGCGTTTCATACGCTTTCCTTTCGGAGCCCATGCCCTCGAAATTGGTCTCCTCGTTCAATCCTTCGAAGACGAGGCGCTGGTTGCGGTCGGCGAAGCGGGTGGCGATCTGGGTCCAATAGGCTCTGAACTTGCGCTCCGCATCCGGTGTGAAGGTCGCATAATTCTTGCCGAAGCGCTTCTTGTCGCCGGAATCGATCCAGCCGCCATCCCAGTGAATGTTGACGACGCAGTACATGCCGGCATCGAGAATCCAGTCGACGACCTCCGCGACATGATCCGTCTTCCTGGCGTCGATGCGCCCGTTGTGGGCGTAGGTATCCCAGGCGACGGGCAGGCGAACGGTCTTGAAGCCAAGCGCCGCCAGGTTGCGGATATATTGCCTGTTGATCGGGGGATTTCCCCAGCCGGTTTCCCAGATGTAGTTGTTGTCGAGGGTGTTGCCGACATTGATCCCGACGCCCATCCGCTTCGCGACGGTCCAGGCATCGAGATCCTCTGTGGCCTGAGTCTGTGGCGCGAGTGCTGACTGTGCAGCACGAAGGGGCGCGCCGAGCGTCACCAGCACGGCGCCAAGAAGGCCGACCGCGAGGAGGCGGAGCGAGCGGAGTCCAAATGTCTGCGTAATAAGCATGGTGGCCGCGCTAATGGCCGGAGGGTTTTCTGTCACTAGATTTCGTTTTGGCATTGGCTCATGCCTGTCCCGACGAGGGCGGAGACAGCATGCAAATCAACCTTGGTCCCCATCCTGCGGCCCTACCGTCGAAAACGGATCTCAAATTGTGGGCCACGGTCGACCAATCCGCATCCTTTGGCCTGACCGCGACGATGAACATCTGGTTCGCGGTCGGCGCACCGATCGACGCTTTCGTCATTCCCGAATCGCCGGAGCCGCGTCGGAGGGACGGTTTGTGGAATACCACCTGCTTCGAACTCTTTATGCGCCGGCCGGGTGAAGCCGATTACCGCGAGTGGAATTTTGCGCCGTCGGGCGACTGGGCCGCGTATGACTTCACGGATTACCGCGAAGGCATGACCCCGGCGGCGGTCGATGCCCCGCCGTACCTCCGCCTGGAAGACAGCCTGACCTGGTGGACCTTCGGCGCCACGGTCGGAATCGAGGCGGGCGGGACGTGGGAGTATGGCCTCTCCGCGGTGATCGAGGAAAAGGACGGCACCAAGTCCTACTGGGCGCTGATTCATCCCGCGGACGAACCCGATTTCCACCATCCGGATTGCTTCGTCGGACGGCTCGCTTAAGCACAGGCACATGACCCTGTTCGGAATCGACCGGCTGCTTGCCGAGCCGGAACTGCGGCGCGCGCTTGACGGCAAGCGCGTCGCCCTCCTCG
Source organism: Sphingomicrobium sp. (assembly GCA_039915925.1). Classification (GTDB taxonomy): domain Bacteria; phylum Pseudomonadota; class Alphaproteobacteria; order Sphingomonadales; family Sphingomonadaceae; genus Sphingomicrobium. The sequence continues at coordinate 25,813 of JBDSMG010000040.1, read as the reverse complement.
CCCATCCTGCCTCCGTCACCCGTGACCTGACCCACAGCCTCGATGCTCTCGCGGCCGCCGGTGTGAACGTGACCGCCGCCTTCGGCCCTCAGCACGGCCTGCGCGGCGACAAGCAGGACAATATGGTCGAGACCGAAGACTTCACCGATCCGGTCCACGGCATTCCGGTTTTCAGCCTCTATGGCCAGGTGCGCCGCCCAACCGGCCAGTCGATGGGCACTTTCGACACGATCCTGATCGACCTGCAGGACCTCGGCTGCCGCATCTACACCTTCATCACGACGCTGCTGTACGTGCTCGAAGCCGCAGCGGAGCATAAGAAATCGGTGTGGGTCCTCGACCGGCCCAACCCGGCGGGACGACCGATCGAAGGGCTGACGCTTCGGCCAGGCTGGGAAAGCTTCGTCGGGGCAGGGCCGATTCCGATGCGCCACGGACTGACTTTGGGCGAACTCGGCCAATGGTTCATCCGCCACTACAATCTCGACGTCGATTATCGCGTGATCGAGATGCAGGACTGGGCGCCGGATTCCGCGCCCGGCTTCGGCTGGCCCGAGGACCGCATCTGGATCAACCCGAGCCCGAACGCCGCCAATCTCAACATGGCGCGGGCCTATGCCGGGACCGTGATGCTCGAAGGGGCGACGCTCAGCGAGGGCAGGGGTACGACCCGCCCGCTGGAGATCTTCGGGGCGCCCGACATTGAGGCGCGGGCCATTATTGCCGAAATGGAGCGCGTCGCGCCGCATTGGCTCGCCGGCTGCAAGCTTCGTGAGATCAGCTTCGAGCCAACCTTCCACAAGCATGTCGGCAAACTCTGCTCCGGCCTCCACATCCACGCCGAAGGGCCGTTCTACGACCACCAGGCGTTCAGGCCGTGGCGGCTCCAGGCACTCGCCTTCAAGGCGATCCGCAACCTCTATCCGGATTACGAATTGTGGCGCGACTTCCCCTACGAATATGAATTCGGAAAGCTTGCGATCGACGTCATCAACGGCTCGCCGTTGCTCCGCGAATGGGTCGATGACGGCTCGTCAGTTCCAGCCGACCTCGACCGCATCACGCAGCCGGACGAGCAGTCCTGGGAAGACGAACGGCGTCCGTTTCTGCGTTACTGACCGTTTCCGGTTCGCGCACCGACGCAACCAGTGAGACCAGCACGAACGAAATGATCATCAGCAGATACCAGGCGCCGAGCTTGGTAATCGGCACGAGCTGCCAGCCGTGCGCCTGGTTCGGATAGTGCCAGGCCTGCGCGAAGGTGCCGAGATTTTCCGCGAACCAGATGAACAGCGCCACCAGCAGGAACCCGACCAGCAGCGGCATCGACCGATGCTTCGATGCCGGCTTGAACCAGACCCGGGTGGGCCAGAAGATCAGGGCTGTCGCCCCAAATAGTCCGAGGCGAACGTCGGGCAGCCAGTGATGTGCGAAGAAATTGACGTAGATGCCCACGGCAAGCGCGACCGTGGTCCGGCGCGACGGATAATGGCTGAAGCGGAAATCGAAGCCGCGCCAGACCCGCGCAATATAGCTGCCGACCGCGGCATACATGAAGCCGGAGAACATCGGCACGTGCCCGATGTGAAGGAATGACGCTTCCGGATAGACCCAGGATCCCGCCGCGGTCTTGAACAGCTCCATGACGGTGCCGACGACGTGGAAGATCAGGATCACCGAGGCTTCCCGCACCGTTTCCAGCCGGAAGGCGAGCATCGCCGCCTGCACCGCAATCGCGTAGATCGTCAGCGCATCGTAGCGGTGGATCGGCGCATCGGCCGGCCAGAAGAAATGGGTCGCGACCAGCGCGGCCAGCATCAGCGCTCCGAACAGGCACGCCCAGCCCTGCTTGAAACCGAAGATTGCGAACTCGAGCAAGGCGCCGCGCCAGCCCGGCGCGACCGCCATCGCTTCGATCCGCTGCCGCGCCGCGAAGAAGCGGCTGTGGCGAATGTTGTTCGATGGACCCAACCGCTAACCCCGTTCGATAGGTCAATAGCGGCGTTTGCGCCCGAGGTGAATCCTTCGCGCGCTGGTTAATCAATCGGTAGGAGGGACCGGCCTAATCGGCTGATCAGATCAGTGGGGATTTGAAACTGAAAATGGCGACGCACGGCATCGAAAAAGCCGCCGAAAATGCAATTCGGGCGGTTGCCCGGGATTGCGGATCATTGTCGATGGAGTGCAGCGACGTCGCCGGCTACGTGCAAGGCGTTTCGAGCCGGCTCAATGAGCATCTCAAGGTCCTCGACCAGCTTGAGGACGTGACCACCCGCCTGCTGGACGACCAGCAGCGGGTGGCGACGTCGACCGATGAGGCTCGGCTGCTCTCGGAACAGGCCCGGGCGAAGCTCGAGTCCGGGCGCGCGGCGATCGAGGACACGATTTCCGGGTTCAAGGGCATCACCGAACTGGTGGTCCAGCTCGGCGAACGCATGGCCGGCTTCGCCGCCGCGATGAGCCAGGTGCAGGCGGTGTCCGCAAGCATCGAGACGATTGCGCGGAAGACAAATATGCTCGCGCTCAACGCCACGATCGAGGCCGCCCGCGCGGGCGATGCGGGCCGCAGCTTCGCCGTGGTCGCAGCCGAAGTGAAGAAGCTTGCACACGATACCCGTACGGCCACCAACCAGATCGCCGACACGGTTGGCGAACTGACGCGCGAAGCGGGAGCAGTTACTTCCGAGATCCGCACGGGCGTCGAGCGCAGCCGCGCCGCCCAGCTTGGCTTCCGCCACATCAGCGAGACCGTCGCCGAGGTGAGCGAACTGGTCGGAATGGTCGATCGTCAGACCGACGGAATCGCCCAGTCGACCAGCCTCATCCAGACCAGCGTCGATCGCGTGAAAGCCGGGCTCACCAATTTCGCGGGTGAAATCCGCGAGAATGGCGGGGAACTCGACAAGGCCCAGAGCCGGCTCACGCACCTCGAAATGCTGTCGAATTCGATGCTCGACACGCTGGCGAACAGCGGCGCGGAGATTGACGACACGCCCTTGATCGCCAGGGCTCAGCAGGCTTCGACGGCAATCGCGCAAGCGATCGAGCTTGGTATTTCCGACAAGACGATTCGAGCGGAGGACGTGTTCGACACCCACTACCGGCTGATCCCCGGGTCCAATCCCGAGCAGTTCGACAATCGCTTCTGCGCCTTCGCGGACGCCTATGTCCGACCGCTGCTCGACAGCTTCAAGCGCAGCGAACCGCGCATCATCGGCTTGGCAATCGTCGACATGAACGGTTATCTACCGACCCACCTGAGCGAGCGCAGCCTGGAGCCGGGGCCCGATCCGGTGTGGAATGACGCCCATTGCCGGAACAAGCGGCAGTTCATGGACGAGACGACGCGCAGGGCGCTGGACGGTAACCGGCCGATGCTCGGCACCTATCGGATGGAGCTCGGTAACCGCTTCGTTCCGGTCAAGAATGTGTTCGTGCCGCTGTTAGTGAACGGGCGGCGGTGGGGAAATTTCGAACTCGCCTACCGGGACGACTGAGTTCCGCCGGCAAGAGAAGGGCTGAGTTTTACCAGTCTCCGCGGGCGCTTGCGCGGGCTTCGAGCAGGTCCAACAAGGCGCGGTGCTGAAGCAGCAACTGCTCGCCCCCGAACGCAAGCGCGCGCTGTGCCGCCGGGCTGTCGAACTGATGGTCGAGCACCGCAATCACCGAGTTTTCGTCGGGTAGCGACGGCGGCGGGCAGTCCAGCGACAGACGGGCCGCGGTGCGGTCGAGCAGGCGGCGAATGGGCCACCAGTCGCTGATCAGCGCGCTTGCCGCGCCGAGCGCGCAGCCGTTTCGCTCCGACAGCGCTAGCGTTTCAATAGCGTTCCGCTGGGCAAGCAGGCTGGCTTCCGTTTCGGCGGCACCGGGCGTGCTCGGGATCGGGCCGACGGCGGCAGTCAGGCGAACAAGATACAGGCGCTCGCGCTCGAACGCTTCCGCGGCCCTGGTAAGCCACGCCTGCACCGGCCCGCTCGGCGCGCGCTGCAGGGTCATTTCGATCAGTCCCGGATAGCGCCCGTGCAGGCTGCAGAGCAGGTGAATGGCATCGGCAAGGTCGCGGCCCGAATGCAGTCCGGTGCCTTCCAGCAGCGCATTGAGATGCGGGTGGCGCGCCGAGCCTTCGCCCGCCACACGGGCGAGCTGGGACTGGGCGACGCTGACCGGAAGACGGTCGACCGACCGATTGATTGCCATTCGAATCCCTTCAAAGCCACTTCGGCCGAGCTCTTTTCGGGGTCGATCCTAACCTGTGACTGTAAAGAGGAGGTTTATGACCCCTTAGGCTTTCGGTCAGACAGGTTAAGAGCGCTCAGGCCGCGAGCGAAAGCTGCGCCTCCTCTTCGTCTTCCGACGCGCATTCAATCGCTTCGACGGCACGGGACTGATCGTGGCCATGGTTCGGGTAAGCATAGCGCGACGCGGCGACCAGCAGGCCAAGGCCGAGATAAACGGCGATCACCGCGGCCGGGCTGACATAGAAGGCAAGGCCGAACGCGATGCGAAGCCAGTTGGCGTGGAAGCCGAAATCCTGCCCGATGGCTTCGCACACGCCGAGGACCGTGTCGTTGCGGAAGGGAAGGGCGGTCTGCTGCTTGGACATTGATGGTCTCCGTTGGCACTCGGCCGATGTTCGATGCAGTGAACGGAGCAAGAGCCATGCCAATTTTCGGATATCGTTTTAACTCAGGCGATTAGCTGAAGGGCGTCGAGCGCCAGTTGGGCCCCAATCCCTTTGCCCGAACCGCAAGTTGGGAATTTTTCCCACATTGCCGCACTGGACGTGCATGTCGGAACCGCGAGCCCCACGCGCGGTTTAGCGGCGCGAGACAGGAGGTATGATGCAGAGCGGCGAACCGGACCAGGACGGGCTTGCGGGCAAGAAAATCCTGCTCGTCGAGGACTCGCCGGTTGTTTCCGACATTGCGGAGGAAGTGCTTGGCGAACTCGGCTGTGTCGTCGTCGGCCCCGCCGCCAACCTGGCGACTGGGCGCGAGCTTGCGAGCGAAGCCGAGATCGATGCCGCGATCGTCGATGTCCGCATCCGCGGCGACAAGAGCTTCGGCATCTGCGACCTGCTCGACGACCGCGGCGTGCCCTTCATCCTGACCAGCGGCTACGCCGACTGGCCGGTGCCGGAAAAGTGGGAAAATGTCCCGCAACTGCCCAAGCCCTACAAGCTGGAGGATGTCGAAGCGGTGCTGAAAAGTCTGTTTGCTCCGAAGCCGCAGACAGAGCGTGAAGCCAGCTGAAGCGCAGCGGCTTAGCGCCCCCGCGACACCCATTCATGGTCCCAGTCCACTTCGTCAGGCACCGGCCGCCCGAAGCGGTCGGTACTCGGGCGGAAACGGAACCGCTGTTCGATCAGTCGGCACGTCAATCCGTCGAGCATCGGAATGCCGCTCGAGCGGGTGATCGTGCAGCCGGTCGGACGGCCGTTGACCTGGACGGTGAAGCGGACGCTGACCTGACCGCCGATGCCGGCGTTGCCGAGCTGGCGCGGATAGTCGGCACCGCTGATCTCGCCGGCAATGAGGACGAGCTCGGTGCCGCCGCCGTCTCCCAGGCCATCACCTTCTCCACCGAGACCGCCGCCGCTGCCGCTACCCTGGGCAACGCCCGAGCCGGTGCCGCCGCCGGAGGGGGCTGCGGTCGGGTGGAGCGCGACAATGGGCGTGACCGACGGAGTTGGCTTCGCCTTTAGGGGGCCGGGCAAGCCGCCGGGGTCATGCACTGGTGCAGCGGCAGCCTGCGGCGCGGAGCGGTGCTCGGCCGGTTTGGGTGGAGGCGGAACTTGCGGCGGGGGAAGTGGCGGCGAGAGATCCACCTGGATCAGCCGCTGGACCGCGTCTCGCGCTTGTGTTGCTGTGACGTGCGAGGAATTGATTAGCAGCAGGACCAGGAGAACCTGCAGGATCGTCGCCGCGGCAAGCGCGGCGGTGCGCTCGCGCGCCCCGACCGAACCGAACCGGTCAGCGCGCGCGAGCATAGCATCACGCCTTAGCGGCGGTAGTAGCAGCGGCGCGGAGCGGTCATCGTGCGATCGACCGCGCGGCCGGCAAGCGCTCCGCCCACGACCCCGGCGGCAGTGCCGAGAATGCCCTTGCCGACGACCTTGCGGCCGACCACCGCGCCGGCAACGCCGCCAGCCAGAAGGCCGGTCGTGCCCTGCGAGTGACGGCAGACGCGATACGCATAGGTGCTGCGGCTGCTGTAGTGATGGCGGCGCGTGGCGGCATCGGCCGGAACCGCAAATGAGGTTGCGGCAGTGGCCGCCGCGGCCGTCGCCATCGCGATTTTCGAGAAGTTGTTCATGGCATCGTCCTGTTGTTGTTTCGAAGTGCAAACGGACGGTGGACGGGAGGGTTGCAACCGAACATGAACGTCATCAGACGAGCCGTTCAGCTGCGATGAGCCGACGACTTGAGGCGATGAACCGAGCGTCAGACGAAGGTTTCGACGCCGTCCGGACTGGCGAAGGCGTCGAGCGGAACGTCCCAATCGTCCGTTGGAATGATGCCCGTGATGCGCTGGATCGACCAGCCCACGCCGATCAGGCGGGCTCCGGCTTTGCGCAACGGGCGAAGGACGCGGTCGTAATGGCCCTTGCCCCGGCCGAGGCGAGTGCCGCGTCCGTCGATCGCAACCAGTGGCACCAATATCAGATCGGGTTCGACCGGCGGCGCGCTCAGCTTCGGCTGCGATATTCCGAACGGGCCGACCGTAGCCGGGTCACCGGCGAGGAAGCGGAACGGCTCGGCCGGGTTGCCGAAGGCGGGGAAGGCGACGATCGCACCGACCGCCCGCGCTTCCTCCATCGCCAGCACCGGGCTGATCTCGCTTCCGAGAGGTGCATAGCCAGCGACCACGCTGGCGCCCTTGCACAACGAGGTGAGGCGTTCGGCGAGTTTCTGTTCAAGGCGCGTGCGGGCGGGATCGTCGAGAGTCGAGACGAACGCTTTGCGCGCATCGAGCGCGGTTCGCCGAAGCGAATCCTTAAGCGGGAAGATTGAAGGTGACGGGACCACCATGGCCGTTTGCCGGAAATCCTCTGACGCCACAAACGTCAGGTGGGCACCGTGTGATCCAGACCAGGGTCCGGGCAGGGACAGTTCCCTAGGATATTTAATCGCCTCAGGGATTTTCGTGGCTTCGTACCGGGCAGTTCCCGTCGCCTGCCTATTTAGGGTGTTTGACCCTCTTGCTCAAGGGCATCGGCAAGCGCTTCGAGGCGCGCGGCGAGCGCTTCAGCCTGCGGAGCGAGCGGATCGTTGGCGGCCGCAGGCTGATCGCTTCCGCGCTTTTCAATCAGCTGGTCGGCGAGGAGCAAAGCCGCAAACAGCAGCTGACGCGCTTCGGAGAGACTCCCCAGGCCAGCCAGCGCCTCGCGGCTCTTGGCATCGACCAGCGCCGCCGCGGCGTGCAGATTCGCTTCCTCGCCGTCGCGGCAAGCGACGCGATAGGGACGGCCCGCAATCGAGATATTGAGTTCCGCCATTAGGAGGATGCCTCGCTGATAAGAGCGTCGAGCTCCGCAACGGCCTCGCGGACCTTGGCGCGCAGCGCCTCGTCCGTACCGGCGCTGCGCTCCCGCCGCTCCAGAGCACGCTCGATCCGGTCGAGCGCTCGTCCGGCGCGGTTCAAAGAAGTGGAAATACCCCCGTTGTTCATCGCCGATTCGGTTACGCACAATGCGCTTTCCTCGCAAGCATTGACGCTCAACAAGTCACCGCCCAAAGGAGCCACGCATCGGCCCGGTGAGTCTGCCTGGCGCCGGACCCCATCGACGGAGCCATGAATTGCAGCCGACCCAACGCCGCTTAGCCAATGCGATCAGGGCGCTTGCCATGGATGCCGTGGAGGCCGCGAATAGCGGGCACCCTGGAATGCCGATGGGCATGGCGGACGCTGCGACAGCCCTGTTCACGCGCCATCTGAAGCATGATCCGGCCGATCCGCACTGGCCCGACCGTGACCGTTTCGTGCTCTCGGCCGGCCACGGATCGATGCTGGTCTACGCGCTTCTGCACCTGACCGGATACGCGCGGCCGACGATGGAGGACATGCGCAACTTTCGGAAGCTGCACAGCCCTTGCGCTGGGCATCCGGAGAATTTCGAGCTCGCCGGAGTCGAGACGACCACCGGCCCATTGGGGCAGGGGCTCGCGACCGCGGTCGGAATGGCGATTGCCGAGCGGCACCTCAACGCCATTTATGGCGACGATCTTGTCGATCACCGCACGTATGTGATCGCCGGCGATGGCTGCCTGATGGAGGGCATCAACCACGAAGCCGTCGGGCTTGCGGGGCATCTGAAGCTAGGGCGGCTGATCGTCCTGTGGGACGACAATAATATCACCATCGACGGATCGACCGATCTGTCGCGCAACGAAGACGTGATGGCCCGTCATGCTGCAAGCGGCTGGCACACCGTCGAGTGCGACGGTCTCGATGCCGGCAAGGTGAGCCGTGCGATTGAGCAGGCCATCGCCGATCCGCGGCCGAGCCTCATTCGCTGCAAGACGATTATCGGCTATGGCGCGCCCAACAAGCAGGGCACGTCGGCAACGCACGGCGCCGCGCTGGGCAAGGACGAGGTCGAGGCCGCCCGCAAGGAACTTGGCCTTCAGCCCGAGGAGTTCACGATTCCTGCCGACGTGCTTGACGCATGGCGGGCCGCAGGCGAGCGTTGTGCGGTCGACCGTGCCGAGTGGCACCGGCGCCTGCAGGCGAGCGGCAAGGCCGACGAGTTCCTGGCCCGGATAGAGGGCAAGGCGCCGTCGGATTGGCTGAAGCCCTATGTGGACGGCCTGATTGCGAATCCTCCGAAGGTCGCCACCCGCAAGGCGTCGGAAATGGCGCTGGAGGCGATCAATGTGGCGATTCCGGCGACGATCGGCGGTTCGGCCGACCTTACCGGCTCGAACAACACCAAGACCAAGACGCAGCTGCCGCTGACCGCCGACAATTATGCCGGCCGCTATGTCTACTACGGGATCCGCGAGTTCGGTATGGCGGCCGCGATGAACGGGATGGCGATGCATGGCGGCGTGATCCCTTACGGCGGTACGTTCCTGGTCTTCTCCGACTATTGCCGCCCGGCGATCCGCTTGTCCGCGCTTCAGAATGCACGGGTGATCTATGTGATGACCCATGACTCGATCGGTCTCGGCGAAGACGGCCCGACGCACCAGCCGATCGAGCATCTGCAAAGCCTTCGCCTCATCCCGAACCTTGCGGTCTATCGTCCGGCGGATGCGGTCGAGACGGCGGAATGCTGGGCGGCCGCACTCGAGAGCGAGGGTCCGAGCGTGCTTGCACTGACCCGCCAGAATTTGCGGCCGGTGCGGACTAAAGCATCTGCGGACAACCTTTCCGCACGCGGCGCCTATCGCGTGAAGAGCGCCGGGACCGGACGGCAGGTCGTCCTGATCGCAACCGGATCTGAAGTCGAAATCGCTCTCGATGCCGCCGAGGACCTTGAAGCCAAGGGTATCGGAACCGACGTAATCTCGATGCCCAGCACTGAGCGCTTCGACGCGCAGGACGCGGCCTATCGCGCCGACATCCTTGGTGACGGAACCGCGCTCCGAGTGTCGATCGAGGCGGGTACGACGATCGGATGGGAGCGCTATACCGGCATCGGCGGGCTGCGCATCGGCATCGACCGGTTCGGAGCCTCGGCGCCGGCTCCGGACCTGTACGAGTTTTTTGGGCTGACGCCCGCTGCAATCACCCAGCAGGTGAGTGAAATGCTGGAGAAAAGGGGGACGCAATGACAAAAATTGCAATAAATGGCTTTGGGCGCATTGGACGGCTGGTTGCGCGGGCGATCCTGGAGCGGCCCGACTGCGGGCTCGATCTAGTCGCGATCAACGATCTGGCCGATGCAAAGTCGAACGCCTGGTTGTTCTCGCGCGACAGCGTGCACGGGAAATATCCCGGGCAGGTCAGCGCCGAGGGCAATGATCTGGTCATCGACGGCAAGCGCATTCGCGTGACCGCCGAGCGCGACCCCGCCAACTTGCCCCACGGCGAACTCGGCGTCGAACTGGTCCTGGAATGCACCGGATTCTTCACCGACCGCGTGAGCTGCCAGAAGCATCTCGATGCCGGCGCAAAGCGAGTGCTCATCTCGGCTCCCGGCAAGAACGTCGACCTCACGGTCGTCTACGGGGTCAACCACGACAAGCTTGAGGCCGGGCATGTGATCGTGTCCAACGCATCGTGCACAACCAACTGTCTCGCGCCCGTCGCCAAGGTGCTGAACGACAGTATCGGGATCGAGCGCGGGCTGATGACCACGATCCACGCTTACACCAACGACCAGAAGATCCTCGACCAGATCCACCCCGACCTGCGCCGCGCCCGCGCCGCGGCGATGTCGATGATCCCAACGACGACCGGTGCTGCCCGAGCCGTCGGCGAAGTGCTTCCGGAACTGAAGGGCAAGCTCGACGGCTCGGCGATCCGCGTGCCGGTTCCAGATGGAAGCCTGGTCGACCTGACCTTTACGCCCAAGCGCGACACGACCAAGGAAGAGGTCAATGCGATCCTCAAGGCGGCGTCGGAAAGCGGGCCGCTCAAGGGCGTCCTCGATTATTCCGAGGATCCTTTGGTCTCGATCGATATCGTCCACACGCCCGCATCTTCGACCGTGGACAGCCTGGAAACCGCCGTGCTGGAGGGCAAGCTGGTCCGCGTCGTCAGCTGGTACGACAATGAATGGGGCTTCTCGAACCGCATGGTCGACACCGCCTGCGCGATGGCGAATTTGGGCTAACAGCAACTCCGTTCGCCCCGAGCGAAGTCGAGGGGCGTTCGTGCACGTGTCTCGACTTCGCTCGACACGAACGGGTCAGTTTCTATGCCATTCAAAACCCTAGACGACCTCCCATCGGACCTGACCGGCAAGCGGGTGCTGGTCCGCGTCGATCTGAACGTGCCGATGGACGGTGCGACCGTGACCGACGACACGCGCTTGCGTGCGCTGCTGCCCACTGTGCTGGACCTCAGCGACCGTGGCGCGATCGTCCTGCTGCTGTCGCATTTCGGGCGCCCCAAGGGGCACGTCCGGCCCGACATGTCGACCGCCCAGTTGGTGATGCCGCTGCACCGCCTGACCGGCCGCTCGGTGCGCTTCATTGAGGATTGCCAGGGCGCGGAGGCGCAGCGCGCGGTCACGACGATGCTCCCGGGCAATATCGGCATCCTTGAGAACAGCCGCTTTCACTTGGGCGAAGAGAAGAACGACCCCGAGCTCGCCAAAGCCATGGCTGCGCTGGGCGATTTCTACGTGAACGATGCGTTTTCCGCCGCGCACCGGGCGCATGCCTCGACGGAAGGCGTTGCGCATCTGCTGCCGAGCTTCGCCGGGCGGGCGATGGAAGTGGAATTGAAGGCGCTCGAACGCGCGCTCGGCAACCCCGAACGCCCGGTCGCGGCGGTGGTCGGCGGCGCCAAGGTATCGAGCAAGGTCGCGGTGCTCGGCCACCTCGTCGAGCGCGTCGATCATCTGATCATTGGCGGCGGGATGGCCAACACCTTCCTTGCCGCGCGCGGGGTGAGCGTCGGCAAGTCACTGTGCGAGCATGAGCTGACCGGCGAGGCCGAGAGTATCTTCGCCCGCGCGGAAGCGGCCAATTGCACCATCCATCTACCCTATGACGTGGTGGTGGCGAAGGAATTCGCGCCCAATCCGCCGAGCGTGCGCACCTGCAATGTCCATGAAGTCGCCGCCGACGAGATGATCCTCGACGTGGGACCGGCAGCGATCGAGGCGCTTGCCGACGTGCTCAAGACCTGCCGGACTCTCGTGTGGAACGGCCCGCTCGGCGCGTTCGAGACTCCACCGTTCGACACCGCGACGGTCGCACTCGCGCGCACTGCAGCCGCGCTCACCAAGGATGGTGGACTGGTGTCGGTCGCGGGCGGCGGCGATACGGTCGCCGCGCTGAACCACGCGGGCGTGGCGGCGGACTTCAGCTTCGTCTCGACCGCCGGCGGTGCCTTCCTCGAATGGATGGAAGGCCGGGTTCTTCCCGGGGTGGCAGCGCTGGAGAGGCAATGATTAATATACAGGCGATCGATCATGTGGTGTTCCGGGTACTCGACCTGGACAAGGTCGCACGATTCTACATCGATGTGCTTGGCGCGCGGTGGGAGAAGAAGCAGGAGGCGATCGGGCTCTACCAGCTTCGGATCGGCACCTCACTGATCGACCTTGTGCCGGTCGACGGCAAGCTCGGCTCCGCGGGCGGCGCTGCACCGGGGGCCGAAGGCCGCAATATCGATCATGTCGCCTTCCGGGTGCTCCCTTGGAACACCCAGGCAGTGGTCGCCCATCTGCACAGCCACGGAATCGAGGCGGAAGTCGCCTCCCGCTACGGCGCGGAAGGCGACGGTCCGTCGATCTATTTGAGCGACCCCGAGGGGAATGGACTCGAGCTAAAGGGGCCGCCCTGGCCTCCTGTCCGGCCGGCCGATTAGGCCCGCCCTAGTTGGCAGGCGTGTCCTCCGGCGGGTCCTCCTTGAGGAGCGGGATCAGAACGCGGTTGAGATCGTCAAGATCGAAGGATCCGGCCTTGGCGTAGCGCACCACGCCGGCACGATCGATGACATAGTTGGTGGGCACGGCCGCCACGTCGCCAAGCGCACCGCCTTTCACGCGTTTGGCGGCGGGAATGGCCATCACGTCGAACAGGGGCTTCAGCTTGGAATTGGGGACGCTGTCCTCGGTGGTTACGGCAAATGCACGCAAGCCATATTTCTGGGCGACCCGATAATAGCCGTCGAGCAGCGGAAGCTCTTTCTTGCAAGGCGCGCACCAGGTCGCCCAGAAGTTCACCAGCACCACGTCGCCACGCATCTGCGACAGCCTGATCTTGGTGCCGTCCATCAACGTCAGCTCGAAATCCGGCGAAGGCTGCCCGACCTTCATCTTCGAGCCCGCGAGCGCGGCGGACGGCGCGACGAGCGATAGCGTGGCAGCAACGGCAATCATGAAACGCATAGTTTCCCCCCGATAGACGATGCTGCGTTGGAGCGGCGGAGCGGTCAAGGGCATTGTTCGGCCCGGAGGGCGTCGCTAGGACACCTACGATCCAGCTCCGATTTAGGGGCCTTTCACTTCACCAGGTCTGGGGGGACGATATGAATCATTCGGAAATGATCGCCAAAATGCAAAGCGGGCAGGGCTTCATTGCCGCGCTCGATCAATCGGGCGGATCCACGCCAAAGGCCCTCAAAGGCTACGGCATCGAAGAGGGCGCATGGTCGTCGGACGAGGAGATGTTCGGCCTCATCCACTCCATGCGCGAGCGCATTATCACCTCGCCCTGCTTTGGCAGCGGGAAGGTGATCGGAGCGATCCTGTTCGAGCGCACGATGAACGGGATGGTCGACGGCAAACCCGCGCCGGAAGCGCTGAGCGAACGCGGGGTCGTGCCGTTTATCAAGATCGACAAGGGGCTTGAGGCAGAAGAAGACGGCGTGCAGCGGATGAAGCCAATCCCGGAGCTCGGTTCGTTGCTGGAGCGGGCCAAGGGCCTCGGCGTATTCGGTACCAAGGAGCGCTCGGTCATAAACCTGGCCAACCGCGACGGCATCGCGGCGGTGGTCACGCAACAGTTCGACGTCGCTGCGGAAGTGCTCGCGCAGAAGATGATGCCGATCATCGAGCCCGAAGTGAACATCAAGAGCCCGGAACGCGACGCCGCCGACCGCGTCCTGCTCGATGAACTGCTTGTCGCACTCGATGACGTGCCCGAAGGCGAGCAGGTGATGCTGAAGTTGTCGATCCCGGCCGAGGCGGGGCTGTTCCGGCCGCTGATCGGCCATCCGAAAGTCCTGCGCGTGGTTGCGCTGTCGGGCGGGTTCAGCCGCGCGGACGCATGCGCCGAGCTGGCGAAAAACCCCGGCATGATCGCAAGCTTCTCCCGCGCGCTCCTGGCCGATCTGCGTCACCAGCAGAGCGACGCGGAATTTGACCGCACGCTTGGTCAGGCGATCGACGAGATCCACGCGGCGTCCGTCGCCTGATGGACGACGACGAGTTCGACTATAGTATTTTCGCTCCGCCCGATCGGACCGCGCCGTGCCAGCTGTACCTGATCTCCCCGCAGGACGTTGGCGGTGGCTTTCCTGATCGGCTCAAGGCCGCGCTGTCGGCAGCGCATGTCGCGGCGTTCCAGCTGCGGGTGAAGGAGGTCGACAGCCACGCGCTCGCCCGCCTGGCCGAGCCGCTGCAGCGAATTTGCGCGGATCACGACACCGCGTTCATCGTCAACGACAGCATGAGCCTTGCCAAGCGACTCGGCGCCGACGGCGTCCACCTCGGCCAGAAGGACGGCGACATTCGCGAGGCGCGCGACCTGCTCGGGCCCGCGGCGCAGATCGGGAAGACCTGTCACGACAGCCGCCACTTTGCGATGGAAGCCGGAGAGGCGGGGGCCGACTATGTCGCGTTCGGCGCTTTCTATCCGACCACCACCAAGCCCAGCCACTATCGCCCGCCGCCCGGCATTCTCAGCTGGTGGTCGTCCCTGTTCGAAATTCCCTGCGTCGCCATCGGTGGGATTATCCCTGAAAACGCCCGGCCGCTGATCGATGCAGGCGCGGACTTCATTTCGGTCTGCCAGGCCGTGTGGGGACAGGAGGATGCGGGCGCCGCGGTGAAGCGGTTCCAGCAGGTTATGGGCTTCTAGGGACGGGCGTCGTACGAACGCGGTCTCTACCAAGCACTAATGCTCGAGCTTCTAGCGGCTGAACAGCGATAGCGGCACGGCCTCGGCCATCAGGCGGTAGCCGGCGATCGACGGATGGATTCCGTCACCCTTATCATAGGCCGCGAGCAGCCGCTCCGGATGTGCCGGGTCGCGCACGAGCCGGTCGAAGTCGATGACCGCGTCAAAATTCCCGGGCTTGCGGATCCACGCATTGATCGCCTGGCGGTCGGCTTCGTTGACGGCAGCGGGGTGATAATATTCGTTGCTTCCGTAGGGCATGACGGTCGCGCCGATGACTTTGATGCCATGCTCGCGGGCTCGGGCGACCATCTGGCGATACGCGGCGATCATTCGCTGCGTCTGCGTGGTATGTTCCCCAGCGCTCACCGGCGCTTCGCGGGTCAATGTGCCGAGGTCGTTCACCCCTTCGAGGATGATGAGATAGCGCACGTTCGAGCGGCGGAGCACGTCACGGTCGAAGCGGGCCAGGGCGTTCGGCCCGATACCGTCGTTGAGCAGGCGATTGCCGCCGATGCCGAGGTTGAGGATCGACAGGCCGCGCGTTCGAGGGCTCGCCTGCAGCCGCTCCATGAGGAAGTCCGGCCAACGCTGGTTCGTGTTCGGCTGGACACCATTGCCGTCGGTGATGGAATCGCCAAGAATCGCGATCGCGCCGCGCCCGCCGGTCACGTCGATGGCGGTGAGATTGTACCAGTGATCGACGGTCTTAGCGCCCGGCAGGTCGGAGGCGGAAAGCTGGTCGCCTTTGACAATATAGGAGGTCGCTCGGGAGCCGACATGGCCGGATTCCGATTTCGGGTCCTTCAGGATGTGCATCGACACGGCGAGAGTGGCGAGCGGCGGAATGTCGAGATCGACCGGGTCGGACACATATTCCGCGCCGGCCGGGACCGCGACCTGGCGTGCTCGGGAGAAGGTGAGCGGCCGGTCGCTGCCTCGCAGGATCTTCGGTGACGCGGGGTCCGGAGCAAGGGCGATGTTCACGCCGGACAGCAGCAGCGCGTCGGTGCCGAATGCGTTGGAGATGCGGATGCGCAGCTGGCGGCCGCCGACACTCGTCCGGACGAGCTGGCGGAGGGTGACGTCTTCGAACGCGCCCTCGGCCTGGCTGTTGTCGCCCTGATACGCCTGCTGCGCCGTTGCCCAGGCGCTCGTCCAGCGCTGAGCCGGCGCGGCGCCGAGGCAAAGCAGGATCGCGGCCAGGCCGGCGAGGCGGGCGCGGAAAACTGTGTGCATCGTAAAATCCCTCTCGGCGGGCATCATGCAGCGCCGGCCGGGATCCGCAAGCCTATAGCGCGGCGAGCTGACACTTGAGCGTGCGGGCGTCCTCGATCGCGTTCGTGGATGTCATTGTTGAAATAGGCGCAGGCCGAGCGGCCTTGCGAGCGCTGCTTGCCGCCCTTCCAGTGCCGGTAGACCCAGCCCGAGCAGCCGACGTGACTTGAGGCCGTGGAAACTCCGTCGCTTTCCATCGTTGCAGCTAACAATCACAGGTCAGGAGGGTTGCGTGTCAGCCAATTTCATTCGTTCCGCCGCGGGTTTTGCGGGCCTTGCAACAGCTGCTGTGGCGCTCGCCCAGGCCGAGCAAACGCCCGCTCAGCCGTCGCCATCTCAGCAGAAGGCGAGCAAGCCATCGGACGGTTCAGCCGGCAATTCGAACTGGGCGCAGCCGGGGACTCCCGGATCCAAGATCAACGGCCAGCTCTTCCACGCTCAGGTGCTGATGTCGGCGCACGGCTTCTCGCCCGGGGTCATCGACGGCAAGGAAGGGGAGTCGTTCAAGCTCGCGCTGCGCAGCTTCCAGGAAGCGAAGGGGTTGGAGCGAACCGGAAAGCTCGATGCGCAGACCAAGCAGGCGCTGTTGCAGGCCAACCGGCCGTCGACCGTGAACGTCCGTCTCACGCAGGACGATGTGCGGAGCCAATATGTGTTTCCGTTCCCCAAGAACCCCGAGCGGCAGGCGGAGCTGAAGTTCCTCGGCTACCGCAACATGCTGGAGAAGGTTGCCGAGCGCTATCACACGACGCCGGACACGATCATCGCACTGAACGGGCCGGATGCAAGGATCGGCGAGGGGCAAACGCTTCGGCTCCCGAATATCGTTCCCCAAAACCGCGAGTATGGCGGAGTCGATGGCAAGGGCGCGTCGGCGATGAACATCCTCAATGTCGATCCGCAGCAGCCGCAGGGCGACTATGTGGTAGTCGACAAGAGCGAAGGCGTGCTCAAGGTCTATCGCGGGCAGCCGCCGGCGGGAACCGATGGTCCGGCTGACAGCGAGGCCACGACGGCAGCAGGCAAGGACGACGGCAGCGCTCAATCGGCGCAGGCCGGAGGTCAACTCGTTGCTGCGTTCCCGGTAACGATGGGTTCAAAGGAATATCCGCTTCCGATCGGCCGTTGGAAGGTGACGACCTATGCCTTCCTGCCTCCGTTCAAATATCAGCCTGCAATCCTGAACAATCCGAAGACCGATAAGGAGGTGGACCTTCCGCCGGGTCCAAACGGGCCGGTCGGAGTCGCCTGGCTCGACTTGACGAAGGAGCATTACGGGATCCACGGTACGAGCGAGCCGCAGACAATCGGTCGTGCGGAATCCAGCGGGTGCATCCGAATGACCAATTGGGACGTGTTGCGACTTTCGCGAATGCTGAAGCCCGGGTTCACAGCGATCTTCCAGGCCTAGATGCTGAAGACGCTCGCAACCGTCGTCGTGACGGCGATCCTGGTAAGCGCCTTCTGGATATTCTACACCGGCATGAGCACGGCGCCGTCGGGGCCGAACGGCAAGGTCGCGACCAAGGGCGACATCGTCGTCTTGAACCCGTCACAGGGCGGGCCGGTCGCCGTCGCGGAGAGTGTCGAGGTAGGGCCGGCCGGCCTCGCTATCCCGGTTGTCGGCGTGAAGCCGAACGAACTGATCGATACATTCACTCAGGCCCGCGCTGGCGGAGCGCGCATCCACGACGCGATCGACATCATGGCGCCGGTCGGCCGGCCGGTGATTTCGGCCTCGCCGGGGACGGTCGAAAAGCTGTTTTTATCCCAGGGCGGTGGGATCACGGCCTATGTGCGCTCCGACGACGGCACGTGGATCTATTATTACGCGCATCTCAGCGCCTACGCCCCCGGTCTTCACGAAGGGCAGCATCTGCTCCGCGGCGCCCCGGTTGGCTTTGTCGGTTTCAGCGGGAACGCCAATCCGGCCGGTCCGCATCTGCACTTCGCGATCAACCGGATGCAGCCTGGGGAGAAATGGTACAACGGGACGCCGATCAACCCGTACCCGCTGCTTGCCGGTAAGACGGCCAGCCGCTAGAGGCGGCGCGGCTCTTTCCAATCTATCAGCATACAGGCGGATCACATGAAGATCAGCGGCGTGGACATTCGTCCCGGCAACATCATCGAATATGAAGGCGGCATCTGGCGCGCGGTGAAGATCCAGCACACGCAGCCCGGCAAGGGCGGCGCCTATATGCAGGTCGAGCTCAAGAACCTCATCGACGGGCGGAAGAACAACGTCCGCTTCCGCTCGGCGGAGACGGTCGAGCGCGTCCGGCTCGACACCAAGGACTTCCAGTTCCTGTTTGCTGATGGCGACATGCTGACCTTCATGGACAAGGACAATTACGAGCAGATCAGCCTTCCACGCGACCTGCTCGGGGACGCCGCGGCGTTCCTTCAGGACGGCATGGACGTTGTGATGGAGCTGTACGACGAGCGACCGATTTCGGTGCAGCTGCCGGACACGATCGAAGCGACGATCGTCGAGGCGGACGCGGTGGTGAAGGGGCAGACTGCATCGTCGTCGTACAAGCCCGCAATGCTTGAAAATGGCGTTCGCGTGATGGTGCCGCCGCATATCGGGGCGGGTACGAAGATCGTCGTCGACGTGTATGAGCAAACTTACGTCCGTCGCGCTGATTAAGAACAAACCCGTCCGTCCCGAGCGAAGTCGAGGGATGTGACCCGGGATGTCTCGACTTCGCTCGACACGAACGGAATTCTAACTTGGTTTCCCATTCCGGACTGATCACCGTCATGACCCGCGCCGCGCGCAAGGCGGCGCCGCGCCTGCGCCGCGACTTTGGCGAGGTCGAGCAATTGCAGGTCAGCCGCAAGGGCCCGGCCGACTTCGTGTCGATGGCCGATCAGCGTGCCGAGCAGAGCATCGTCGAGGAATTGCGCAATGCGCGCCCCGACTGGGGCCTGCTGCTGGAGGAAGGTGGGGAGATCGCCGGCAATCCCGACAAGCCGCGCTGGATCGTCGATCCGCTCGATGGCACGACCAACTTCCTCCACGGCGTTCCGCATTTCTCAATCTCGATCGCGGTCGAGGAAAAGCGGCCGGATGGGCGAGCCGAAATCAGCACCGGCCTGGTCTATCAGCCGCTGACCGACGAAAGTTTCTGGGCGGAGAAGGGCCGGGGCGCCTGGCTTCAGGACCGCCGCCTGCGCGTCGCCGCGCGCCGCGACCTCGAGGATTGCCTGATCGGCACCGGAATTCCGTTCAAGGGGCGCGGCGACGCCGGAGATTGGGCCAAAATCTATCAGGCGATTGGTCCGGAGGTCGCGGGTATTCGCCGCTTCGGCTCGGCTGCGCTGGACCTCGCCTGGGTGGCCGCGGGGCGGATGGACGGATTTTGGGAAACCGGCCTGTCGCCCTGGGACGGGGCCGCGGGCATGTTGCTGGTCAAGGAAGCGGGCGGTTTCGTCACCGACTTTCGAGGCGCCGACCGCGCCTATGAGAAGGGCGAATATATCGCTGCTTCGGGCTCGATCCACAGCCGCTTGCAGAAGCTGATCGCCGGGGCGCTCCGAGCTTAGCTCCTCTCCTGCAAGCGGTAGAGGGAAAACCCCGTTGCCCGCCGCAATCCTCTGTCCTAAAGCCCCGCCACGTTCCCGCGTATTGGAGTTTCCTCCTTGGCCGCCGTCGCCTTCGGATATCTGCCGATCCTGCTGTTCCTCGCTATCGCGCTCGGCCTGTCGACCGCGTTCGTGGTGCTGCCGATGATCGTCAGCCGCTTCACCGGTGCGCATCAGCCAAACCCGGAGAAGCTCAGCGAATATGAATGCGGCTTCCCGGCCTTCGAGGACAGCCGCGCGCAGTTCGACGTGCGCTTCTACCTCGTCGCGATCCTGTTCATCGTGTTCGACCTTGAAGCGGCCTTCCTGTTCCCCTGGGCGGTCTCGCTCAAGGGCACCGGCTGGACCGGCTGGATCGGGATGATGGTATTCCTCGCGGAGCTCGGCCTTGGCCTGGCTTATGCATGGAAGAAGGGAGCGCTCGAATGGGAGTGATCCTGGGCCGCGGAGAGACGCCGATTGGCCGTCCGACCGAAGACGAGATCGCGCGGCTCGCGGGGCTGGAGCCCGGCAGCGTCGACATGAAACAGTTCGAGGCGATGCGCGAAGAGCTCGACGACAAGGGCTTCCTGGTCGCGTCGGCGGAAGACCTGTTCACCTGGGCGCGGACCGGGTCGCTGTGGTGGATGACCTTCGGCCTGGCCTGCTGCGCGGTTGAGATGATCCATGTGAACATGCCGCGCTATGACCTTGAAAGATTTGGCGTTGCTCCGCGCGCCAGCCCGCGCCAGTCGGACGTGATGATCGTCGCCGGCACCTTGTGCAACAAGATGGCTCCGGCGCTTCGGCGGGTTTACGACCAGATGTCGGATCCCAAATATGTGATCTCGATGGGGAGCTGCGCAAACGGCGGCGGCTATTATCACTACAGCTATTCCGTCGTGCGCGGCTGCGACCGCATCGTGCCCGTGGATATCTACGTGCCGGGATGCCCTCCCACGGCCGAGGCCCTGCTCTACGGCATCCTCCAGCTCCAGCGGAAGATCCGCCGCGAAGGGACGATCAGGCGGTGAGCACTTCTTGGCTCCAACCAAATTCGTTCGTCCTGAGCGAAGTCGAAGGGCGTGGCTCGGCCGTCGTGCGGCGCGCTTCGACTTCGCTCAGCACGAACGGGGATTGTGAGCGCTAATGCTCGCGCAGCACGTTCCCCAGACCGCCTCGAACGAAGGGCTGATCGACGCCGCCAAGGCCGCGATTGGCGCGTCGCTAGTCGATGTGAAGGACCATGTCGGGGAAGTCACGCTGACCGTGGAGCGCGACAGCATCGTCGACGTTCTGCGCGCGCTGCGCGACACGCCCGGCCTCGAATTCCAGCAGCTGATGGAAATAGCGGGCGTCGATTATCCCGATCGCCCCGAGCGGTTCGAGGTCAAGTACCACTTGCTCTCGCTCACCCAGAACCGCCGCATCCGAGTGAAGGTCTGCACCGACGAAGTGAAGCCGGTGCCGAGTGTGACGTCGCTGTGGCCGGTCGCCGGCTGGCTCGAGCGCGAGGTGTTCGACATGTATGGGGTGGCTTTCGCCGGCAATCCCGACCTTCGGCGGATCCTCACCGATTACGGCTTCGAAGGCTATCCGCAGCGCAAGGACTTCCCGCTGACCGGGCATGTCGAGATGCGCTATTCGGAGGCCGAGAAGCGAGTCGTGTATGAACCGGTTGCGCTCCCGCAGGACTTCCGTACCTTCGACTTCCTGATGCCGTGGGAAGGGCCGGAGTACCGACTGCCGGGCGACGAGAAGGCCACGGGCGAGCAGCCCGGAGCTCCTTCGCCTGCCCCGGCTGCGGGCGGCCCGGCTCCGGCCAATGTGAAAACTCCGACCGAGACTCCGAAGACGACCGACAAACCGTCGGATACCGGCGGCGGCGCTCCGGCGGACGCCCAGGCCCACAAGGACGCGCGCAAGTCTTCCAGCGCGAAGGCGGCGAGCGAAGTCAGCAAGCCCGGCGACACGCCCGATCCGAAGTCCAAGGGTTCCGGCCGGCGCCGTCCCGGCGGAGGTGCGGCGTGAAATATGAGTCGCAAATTTTTCCGTTCGCTTCGAGCGAAGTCGAGAAGCGCGTCTCGATCGGATGGGCCGAATGTGTCTCGACTTCGCTCGACACGAACGGGCGTGTTCATGAGGTGCGCCCATGACCGCAACCCGCACCCTCGATATCACCGTCGGCTCCGGCCAGGCCGAGCGCGAACCCGGCGACGACAAGGTCAGCAACTACACGATCAATTTCGGCCCGCAGCATCCGGCTGCGCACGGCGTCCTGCGCCTGATCATGGAGCTGGATGGCGAGATCGTCGAGCGGGTCGATCCGCACATCGGGCTGCTCCACCGCGGCACCGAGAAATTGATCGAGTACAAGACCTACCAGCAGGCGCTCCCTTACTTCGACCGCCTCGATTATTGCTCGCCGATGTGCATGGAGCATAGCTTCGTGCTCGCCATCGAGAAATTGATGGGGCTCGAGGTGCCGATCCGCGCGCAGTACATCCGCGTGCTGATGGCGGAGCTGACCCGCATCAAGAACCACATGCTCAACCTCGGCAGCCACATCATGGATGTGGGCGCGATGACGCCTAACCTGTGGCTGTTCGAGCTTCGCGAAGACCTGATGCAGATCTACGAGCATGTCTCGGGCGCGCGCATGCACGCCAATTATTTCCGCGTCGGCGGAGTCCATCAGGACATCCCGCCGAAGGTCCTCAACATGATCGGGGACTTCCTCGACAACCGCATGCAGCTGTTCGAGGACGCGATCAGCCTGGTCGCCGACAACCGCATCTTCAAGCAGCGCAATGTCGACATTGGCCTGGTCGGCAGGGAAGACGCTATTCGCTGGGGCTTCTCCGGCCCGATGATCCGCGCGTCGGGCGTCCCGTGGGACATCCGCCGCAGCCAGCCCTACGAAGTCTATAGCCAGATGGAGTTCGACATTCCGGTCGGAACCAACGGCGACTGCTACGACCGCTTCATGGTCCGGGTCGAGGAAGTGCGGCAGAGCTGGCGCATCGCGCGTCAGTGCCTGAAGGAAATGCCGGCAGGCCCGGTCGGAACGCTCGACCGCAAGGTGATGCCGCCGCCGCGCGCCGAAATGAAGACGTCGATGGAAGCGCTGATCCATCACTTCAAGCTCTACACCGAAGGCTATCACGTGCCCGCGGGCGAGGTGTATGTCGCGACCGAAAGCCCCAAGGGCGAGTTCGGCGTCTATCTCGTCGCCGACGGCACCAACCGCCCCTATCGCTGCAAAATCCGCCCGACGGCTTTCAGCCACCTGCAGGCGATGGACTTCATGATGAAGGGCCACATGCTCGCGGACACGACTGCCGTGCTGTCCGCCATCGACGTCGTGTTCGGGGAGTGCGACCGGTGAAGCTCAAGACTCGTCAAATTTGGATGCTGTTCGCAGTGGCTCTCGCCATCGCACTTACTGGCTTTGCGATGGGACAGGGGGCGTCTGGGACCGGCGCGTCGCTGATGATCGTGGCAATGGTCCTTTGGCTGACTCTCCGCAGGCGTAAGGGGCCCAACCTTTGACCTCTGACCGCGTCGCCACCACGCATCGCATGATCGAGCTGTACAACGCTCAGGATGCGGACGGCTATGTCGCGTTGATGACCGACGATGCCTGCGAGGCGGGCTATCGCGGGGCTGTGCTGCGCGAGGGCAGTGAAGGCGTGCGCGAGGGGCTGAAGGCGATGTGGGCGCAATTCCCGCAGAACCGCGCGGACATCCTGTCGAGCCTGGAGCTTGGCGAATTCGTCCTGCTCCACGAACGCGTCTCACGCTCGCCCGACAGCGAGCCGGTCGAGGTCATGTCCGTCTACAGCTTCGAAGGCGACAAGGTCAGCCGCGTGGAGTTCATTCGCTAATGGCCGCCCCAACCATCATCCCCGATGAAGCGGAAGTCCGCGCTCGCTGGTCCGGGTTCGCCTGGACCGACGAGAACGCGAAGACCGCGGCGATGTATATCGCACGCTACCCGGAAAGTCGTCAGCAATCGGCCGTGATCCCCCTGCTCGACCTCGCCCAGCGGCAGGTCGGGGCGGAGACGGGCACGCAGGGCTGGCTTCCGATCCCGGTGCAGGAATTTGTCGCCGCGCAGCTCGGCATGCCGCCGGTGCGGGTGCTGGAGGTCGCGACCTTCTACACCATGTTCAACCTGGCGCCGGTCGGCCGTTATCATGTGCAGGTGTGCGGAACGACGCCGTGTATGCTGCGCGGGTCGGACGATGTGCTGGAGGCTTGCTACAAGAAGGGCCTGAAGAAGGGCGCGACGACGGCCGATGGCCTGTTCACTTTGACCGAGGTCGAGTGCCTCGGCGCTTGCGCCAACGCGCCGATGGTCCAGATCAACGACGACAATTATGAGGATTTGACCGAGGCGAGCATGAGCGCGATTCTCGACGCGCTCGCCTCCGGTAAAACTCCGCAGCCGGGTCCGCAGATCGAGCGTCAGACCAGCTGCCCGGAAGGCGGCCCGACCAGTCTCAAGAAAATGGCCGAGCGCAATTACGATTATCGCGGGCAATGGCATGCAGCGGGAGAGGGGGCGTGATGAAAGTCTTCAGTCTCGTTCGTCCTGAGCGTAGCGCGCAGCGCGTAGTCGAAGGGCGGGCCCGGTTCATTGGCGCAGTGCGCCCTTCGACTTCGCTTCGCTGCGCTCAGGACGAACGGACCCTGGAGCGATTGTCATGATCGGCCTCGTCATCGCCGTCATTATCGGCATCCTGCTGATCGGCCTCGTGCTGAAGCTGCTCAAGGTCGCGATCCTGGTCGCGCTGGCGGTCGGCATCGTCATGCTCGCGCAGAACGCATTCGGGGCGAAGCGGATCAAATGAGCATCGTCGCCATCCTCGTCGCCGTGGTGCTCGCCTTCCTGGCGTTCCGCTTCATCACCGGCATGATCAAGTTCGGGATCATCGCGCTGATTGTGATCGCGGCAGCGCTCTACTTTACGGGGGTGATCGGCTGATGGGCTCGACCTCACCCCTGTCCGACAAGGACCGCATCTTCACCAACGTCTACGGCTTCCAGTCGCCCGATTTGAAGGCGGCGCAGGCGCGTGGGGATTGGGACAATACTGCGAAGCTGATGCAGATCGGCCAGGACGGCATCATCGATGTCGTGAAGGCGTCCGGCCTGCGCGGACGCGGCGGTGCAGGCTTCCCGACCGGCATGAAGTGGAGCTTCATGCCCAAGGAGCCCAAGCCCGGCAAACCCAATTTCCTGGTCATCAACGCCGACGAGTCCGAGCCCGGTTCGTGCAAGGACCGCGAGATCATCCGCCACGACCCGCACAAGCTCGTCGAAGGCGCGCTGATCGCCGGCTTCGCGATGCGCGCGCGCGCCGGTTACATCTACATCCGCGGCGAGTTCATCCGTGAGTGCCAGGCGCTCGAAAAGGCCGTTGCCGAGGCCTATGCCGCCGGCCTGCTCGGCAAGAATGCCGCTGGCTCCGGCTACGACTTCGACCTGTTCGTCCACCGGGGCGCGGGCGCCTATATCTGCGGCGAAGAAACCGCGATGCTCGAAAGCCTCGAGGGCAAGCAGGGCAAGCCGCGCCTCAAGCCGCCGTTCCCGGCCGGCGCTGGCCTCTATGGCTGCCCGACCACCGTCAACAATGTCGAGAGCATCGCGGTCGTGCCAACCATCCTTCGCCGCGGCGCGGAATGGTTCGCGGGCATTGGCAATCCGAAGAATGAAGGCACCAAGCTGTTCCAGATCAGCGGCCATGTGAACAAGCCGTGCGTGGTCGAGGAAAGCATGAGCATCAGCTTCCGCGAGCTGATCGACCGCCATGCCGGCGGAATCCGTGGCGGCTGGGACAATCTCCTTGCGGTGATCCCGGGCGGATCGTCGGTGCCCTTGGTTCCGGCCGAGCAGATCATGGACGCGCCGATGGATTTCGACGGGCTGAAGGCGCTCGGCTCCGGCCTCGGCACGGCGGCGGTCATCGTCATGGACAAGTCCACGGACATCGTTCGCGCGATCAGCCGCCTGTCCTATTTCTACAAGCATGAAAGCTGCGGGCAGTGCACGCCATGCCGCGAAGGCACCGGCTGGATGTGGCGCACGATGGAGCGGCTGCGCGAAGGCGATGCCGACGTCGCGACGATCGACCGCCTGCTCGACGTCACCAAGCAGGTCGAAGGGCACACCATCTGCGCGCTTGGCGACGCCGCCGCCTGGCCGATCCAGGGCCT
>JBDSMG010000019.1:0-5512 GCA_039915925.1 Sphingomicrobium sp. | reverse complement strand
GAGAATAATCCGCGTTCCCGGCATTGACCCAAGCGTCGCCGTTCTTGCCCTTGACGATCTTGTACGGGACCAGCTGAGTGTCCTTCTTGGTGATCGGATCGTCGAAGCGGCGGCCGATCAGGCGCTTCACCGCGAAAATCGTATTGTCGGGGTTGGTCACCGCCTGGCGCTTCGCCGGCTGACCGATCAGGCGCTCGCCGTCTTTCGTGAACGCCACCACCGATGGTGTCGTGCGCGCGCCTTCCGAGTTCTCGATAACTTTGGGATTGCCGCCCTCCATCACTGCAACGCAGCTGTTGGTGGTGCCCAAGTCGATACCAATGACCTTGGCCATATATTCCCTCTTCATTAGCCCCGCTCGGCCCCATCAAGGCAGCCGAGAACTGTTGATTTCGCAGGCGATATAGGTGCGGCGGACGGGAGGACAAGGACTCGGCCGCAGGGCTGCACAGCGTAATCTATTTGTCGTAACCCACGGTGATGAGGGTGTTGGCATCCGGGGAGTGGCTTAACCGCGAGCGCGTCACGATCGTCGCGGCAACCAGCGCGGCAATAGGCGCAGCTATGCTGGCATATCTGTTCGCAACGGCGCACCACGGCGTGGACCGGTTCGGTCAGCCGATCGGGACGGACTTCAGCGTCTTCTGGAACGCAGGTTACCTCGCTAATCAGGGACGGGCGGCGGACGCATGGAACCCGGAAATCCTCAATGCGACCGCACACGTGACGCACGGCGCCAATGTCGGGGATTCCGCCTGGCTCTACCCGCCCCCATTCCTGTTCGTCGCCAGCCCTCTGGCGGCCCTGCCCTATGTTCTCGCTCTGGTGCTGTGGCAGCTGTTCAGCCTAGCGATCATTGCCGTCGCGCTCAGCGCAATCCTTAGGAGCAGGCGGGCAGTGCTGGTCGCGCTCGCGTCGCCGATCGTCCCGACGGTCCTGGGCCATGGACAAAATGCCCTCCTGACCGCCTCACTGCTCAGCGGGGGCCTGCTGCTCCTCCGCAGGTCCCCGGCGCTGGCCGGGTCGGCGGTCGGTGCGCTCGTCTACAAGCCGCAGCTTGGTTTGCTGATCGGCCCGCTGCTACTGGTTACACGAAGCTGGCTGGCGCTGCTTGCGGCGGCGCTGGTTGCAAGTGCGCTGATCGCCGGTTCGTTGCTTTTCTGGGGCATCGAGAGCTGGCACGCCTTCGTCGCAAGCCTGAAGTTCGGCCGCCTGTTCATGGAGCAAGGGAGCGTCGGTTTCCACAAAAGCGCGAGCCTGTTCGCCATGGCTCGGCAGTGGGGTGCGTCGGTCAGGCTGGGATACGCGGTGCAGGTCGTGGGGCTGGCCACCGCATTTTGGCTGATCTGGCGGCTCAGGAATTCCGAGCCCGCTATCCGCGCTGCAGGAGTTTGCGCCGCTGTGGCCCTGTCTACGCCCTATTTCCTCGACTATGAGATGGCGGTCGTCGGCGTCGGCGCTGCCTTCCTCTATGCGCATGGTCAAGCCACCGGCTTCCGGCCTTACGAGCGGAGCCTGCTCGCGCTCATCTGGATTGCTCCCTGGTTCAGCCGCCCCGCGGCAGAATATCTCGCGGCCCCTGTCTCCCAGATTGCGGTGATCGGACTGGCGGTTCTGATTGCGCTCAGAGCATCGCCATCCCGCCATTCACGTGCAACGTCTGCCCCGTGACATAACCGGCCTCGCGGCTCGCGAGATAAACGGTCGCCGCAGCGATATCGTCGCCGCTGCCCATGCTCCCGAGCGGAATACGCGACAGGATGCCCGCGCGCTGTTGCTCGTTCAGCGCATCGGTCATCGCGGACGCCATGAAGCCGGGAGCAATCGCGTTGACCGTGATGCCACGGCTTGCAAGTTCCTGTGCCACCGACTTGGTCATTCCAATCAGTCCCGCCTTCGAGGCCACGTAATTCGCCTGTCCCGGATTGCCGGTCACCCCGACGACCGAAGTTATAGAGATGATTCGTCCGAACCGCGCCTTCATCATCGGCTTGGAAGCCGCCCGCATCAGGCGGAATGCGGCTTCGAGGTTCACCTTCAGCACGTCGGTGAACTCCTCGTCCTTCATCCGCATCAGCAGATTGTCGCGGGTGACGCCGGCATTGTTGACGAGGATGTCGAGCTTGCCGCCAAGCGCCTCGACCGCCTGCGGGACCAGTTGATCGACCGCAGTTCCATCCGAGAGGTTGCACGGCAGCGCGACATGATCGTTGCCAAGCTCTGAACGGAAGCCGTTGAGCTTGTCGACATTGCTGCCCGACACCGCCAGCCGCGCGCCCTGGCCGGCAAGCGCTTTCGCGATCGCGCTTCCGAGCCCGCCCGAAGCGCCGGTCACGAGCGCAGTCATTCCCGATAGATCAAACATCATGCGATCTCCTTCGCGAGCGCTTCCACATCCTCGATCGTGATGACGCTGGTGACCTTTGCGTCGGGAGCGATACGTTTCACCATCGGGCCGAGCACCTTGCCGCCGATCTCCACGAAATCCTCGACGCCCGCCGCGGCCATATTCGCGATACTTTCGCGCCAGCGGACCATGCCGGTGACCTGCTCAACCAGTTGGCGCCGGATCGTTTCCGGATCGCTCTCCGGCGCGGCGGTTACATTGGCGTAGAGCGGCACCGACGGGGTTTGCAGGACCACCTCGTCGAGCGCGGCGCGCATTGCGTCGGCGGCAGGCCGCATCAACGGGCAGTGGAACGGGGCGGAGACCGGAAGCGATACCGCGCGCTTGGCCCCCATGTCCTTCGCCATGGCGATAGCGCGGTCGATCGCACCCTTGTGGCCGGACAGAACGACCTGGCTTGGATCATTGTCATTGGCCACCGTGCAGACTTCACCCTGGGCAGCAGCGTCGGCAATCGTCTGAGCAAGCCCCAGGTCAGCGCCGAGCAGCGCGGCCATCGCGCCTTGGCCAATGGGCACCGCGGCCTGCATCGCGCGGCCACGCAGCTTCAACAGCCGCGCCGTGGTGGCGAGGTCGAACGATCCGGCAGCGCACAGCGCGCTATATTCGCCCAGACTATGGCCAGCGGCGAACTGAGCAGCCTTCGCGAGATCGACGCCGCCTTCCCTGGTCAGCACAGTGAAGACGGCAAGCGCGTGGGCCATGATCGCTGGCTGTGCATTTTCGGTGAGTTTAAGGTCCTCGTCCGGCCCTTCCTTCATCAGGCGGAACAGGCTTTGCCCCAACGCCTCGTCGACCTCGTCGAACACCTCGCGGGCGGTGCGGCTCGCGTCCGCAAGCGCGGCGCCCATGCCGACGGCCTGGCTGCCCTGCCCGGGGAATATGAATGCGCGCATGATTATCCGCCTGTTGCTGTCCGGCGCGCCGATTGCACAGCGGGCGCGGGCCTGCAATCCGCAGGCTTACTCGATCTCAAGCATCATCACGCCTTGCCGCGGTACTGCGAACTCAATGGTCGCCAGGCCGCGCCTGACACTGATCGCACGCGTTTCGGTCTTCATCTCGGCGGCTGCGGCAACCTGCTGATACTGCTTGGCGTCCATCGACGGCGGAGCGCCAATGGCTTTCCACGCAGCGAAGCTGTTGGCGTGGGTGCCGTCGATCCGCCATTCTGCGAGTTTGCGGACGCGAGCGCGCCCGAGGCCTGCCAGTTGCAGGCGAACTGCCGCATCCGGTCCCGGCACATCGTCGTCATGATAATTCCATACGACCAGCGCCACTTTGCCGGCGGCGTTTCGCGTGGCAAGCACCCCGACGTCGGGGGCGCCGCGCACACCGTCCTGGATCAGTGCGTCCAGGGGTTGCTGTCCGCTGCTGATTGCCGCGATCCGCTGAGAGCCAAGCCGAGAAAACATCCGGAAGACATTGAGGACAGGCAAATCAATGCCGTTGGAGGCGATCTGCCGGTATCCGGCGAAATAGGGCTGGTCCTCGAATGTGAACGCCCAGGTCAGCACACCTTCCAAATTGACCTTGTGGCGCTCGGCAAGCTCCCAGATTCGCGGAAAGCTCGCCGCCGTATAGCTCGAATACATGGTGCCGTTGCGATAGGCGTTCTGAGCGCCCGGGCAGGCGGCGCAACCTTCCGGATCGCTTTCGCCGATCACGATCGGCTTGCCCGCCAAGCTTCCGGCCGCGGCGATTTTCGCAAAGCCGGTATCCACGGTCTTCAAATGGGCGGAAATGCCCATCCGGACATGGCCATCGACGAACGTCGGAGAGCCCTTGGCGTGGAAGGCCAGGAAGTCGGTCGGGGTGCCAGTCTGGCCTGTCACATGGTTCTTGCCGGTTGCGACATGCGCCAGGAACTTGTCCATGAACTCGCCGCCGGAACCGGCAACGTCCGGGCCGCCGACGCGCGCCGTCGGGAGCGCTCGCCGCACCGCTTCGATGGCATGGTCGTGGAGCTTGTTGAACTCTTCCTGGGTACCGGTCCAGTAAGACGGGCCGTTAGGCTCGTTCCACACCTCGAAATACCAGCGCTCGACCTCGGCGCGACCGTAGCGTTCGACATTGTGCCTGGTCCATTGATAGACCAGCTCGGCCCACTTCGAGTAATCCTTGGGCGGCGCGTTCCAACGGCCCTCGATGAGATTGTAGGCGAAGCCGGGGCGCCAGCTGTGCTGATAGGGCTGGCCGGCGGGCGCGCTGGACAGCGCTTCGGGCATAAAGCCGATCTGCAGATAGGGATGGACGCCGCGCGCCAGATAGGTGTCGATGATGCGGTCGACGACGGTCCAGTCGTAGATGGGTCTTCCATCCTTGCCCTCGGTGTAGGCATTGGTGCTGCCCCATTTGAACGAAGCCGTACCGTCGCCGGTGTTCAGCAAATTATGCGTTCGGAAATAGACCGTTCCCGGCCTGAGCTTGCCGAGTTCGGTCAGTAGCTTGCGCCCGTCCTTCATGGTCGCATAGTTCGGCTCGTCCGCGCCGAAGAAACGCCAAACCGGCTTGAGTTCGCCGGTCACCTTGGAAGCGTCGACCGCCACGGAGACGGGAATGGAAGCTCCGGGGTTCTGGGCCATGGCCTGCGCCGATGTGGTAAGGACCCCGGCCACAATCCACGTCCAACGCTTTCCTGCCTTCATGCTCGCCCTCCGTTTTCGGCACCATGACATGGGCGACTGGCCAAAGGAACGCGACCAGGCTGCACCTTGCCTTTTTGACCTGCTCGCGGCATAGGGCCGGTGCTGGCGCGGCGAGTCATCTCGTTGCGCCGTAATTTTTGAACGACAGCCGGAGGGGCGTCCGCATTGGGCGGCGTCAGCAATCGGCCAACAGATGAGAATTGCATGCCACTTTACGAGCATGTTTTCCTCGCACGTCAGGATCTGGCTCAGGCCCAGGTCGACGCGCTGGCGGAAAACGCGACCAAGATCCTCGCTGACAATGGCGGGAAAGTGGTCAAGACCGAGACTTGGGGCCTGCGCGGCCTCGCTTACCGCATCGCCAAGAACCGCAAGGCGCATTACGTCGCTCTCGACGTCGACGCTCCGGCTCCCGCGATTGCGGAACTCGAGCGTCAGACCAATATCAACGAAGACG
>JBDSMG010000067.1:0-2520 GCA_039915925.1 Sphingomicrobium sp. | reverse complement strand
AATGCCACCCGCAAAGGTGAGATAGCCATAGCTGCCAGACAGAACGCCCGCGACCGAGAGTTTCTGGCCCGGGGCAAGCGTATGAGACGCATTCCAAGCAAGGGCGGTGCCGTCGATCTGTGCCGCCATCGGCGCGCCAGTCAAAGCGAAACGCACGGCACTATCCACGCGTAAGGATAGCCCCATCCCTGCCATTTCCATGGCCGCAATTGGCCTTGGCAGGCCAAGCAGCGCCGCGGCCTCCAGCAAGGCAAGGCGATCCATCGCCCCGCCGACCGAAAGGCCAAGGCTGATGAAACCAGGGCGCCCCAGATCTTGCAGGCTTACCATCGGGCCCGCGCGTTCAATGGTAACCATTGCGGTCATTGTTGCACCTCGCAAGTGGCGCCCCCCAAGCCATCGGACTGATTGCGCCTCAGCGTCTCGATGCTCGAGGCATCGCAAGCGGCAAAGCGAATGCGGTCGCCGGGACGCAGGGCAAAGGGATCGCTGCGGTCCGCCTTGAACGGAAGGAAGGCACTGGAGCCGATCCAGCGCCACCCGGTAGGGCTTGGATTGGCAAAAAGCACCAATTGCCGGATTGCAACCACCAACGCCACGGCGGGCACCTGTGGCGTCAGGTCTGACTGGCGTGGCATGGCCCAATTGGGTGGCAAAGTACCAAGGTAGGGCTGCCCCGGCGCAAAGCCGATCGCCATGACCTGCAGCGGTGCCGCCGTGATCTCGGCAATCGCCTCGGCCTCTCTGACCCCGGCCAGCGCCGCCGCCTGCGCCAGTTGCGGCCCCGCCTCACCGCCAAAACAGGCGGGAATCGTCCAAAGCCGAATCGGTTTTTGCGATTTTGCCCCGGTTTCATCGCGGTTCAGCAGCGCCGTCAAAGCCTGGTTCAGCCCCTCTCGCGACACCAAAGCCGGGTCAAACCGCACCTGCACCGAGCTGAGAGAGGGCGCGATTTCGACCACACCCGCAAGCGCCGCAACCTCAAGCTGGCCCGAGAAATTCAGCGCCAGCATCGAGTTAGCACTCTGCCCATCGCCAAACCGCACCAACGTCGCGCTCTGCCCAAGCGGGAGGAGATGAACCTCGCTTTGCGCGAAGGCACCGTATTGGGGACGGATCAAAGTCATGGGTCAAGCCTTTCAAAATGCCGCTTGACTGAATTTGCAAAACGCTTACAAAATGTCAACGTTACATTATAAAAAGGTCGCTAAAGTTTCAAGGGCGACCAAACAGGAGAGAAAATATGCATAAGACCATCGCCACCGTCGCGCTTGGCCTCAGCCTTGCCGCACCTGCTTTCGCTGAATCCTGGGACATGCCGACCCCCTATGGCGACAGCACCTTCCACACCGTCAATATCCACCAATTCGCCGATGAAGTCGCCGCCGCCACCAATGGTGCCCTGACCATCACCGTGCATTCCGCAGGCTCGCTGTTCCCCGGCGGCGAGATCAAGAATGCGGTGCGCTCGCGTCAGGTGCCCATCGGCGAGTTCTTCTTGTCGTCGCTGTCGAACGAAGATCTGGCTTACGGCGTCGACAGCCAGCCCTTCCTTGCCACCAGCTATGACGAGGCCGCCAAGCTTTGGGCCGCGCAAAAGCCGGTGATTACCGAATTGCTCGCCGCTCAGGATCTGATGCCGTTGTTCTCGGTGCCATGGCCGGCTCAGGGGCTTTACACCAATGGCGAGGTGGCTTCGGTTGACGCATTGGCGGGCCTTCGCCTGCGCTCTTACAACGCCTCGCTGGAGGAATTCGCAACTCTGGCAAAAGCCGCACCGGTGCAGGTCGAAGCTGCCGATATCGCGCAGGCCTTTGCCACCGGGCAGGTGCAGGCGATGATTACCTCGCCTTCGACCGGGGCCAATTCCTCGGCTTGGGACTATGTTTCGCATTACACCGCGATTGACGCATGGCTGCCCAAGAACATCGTGGTGGTGAACAAGCGCGTGTTTGATGCGCTGTCGCCCGAGGTGCAAAAGGCAGTGCTGGATGCCTCCGCCGCCGCCGAGGCCCGCGGGATTGAGATGTCAAAGGCCGAAACCGCGGAAAAAGTGAAGGTTATGCAGGACAAAGGCATGACCATCGTCCAGCCCTCGCCCGAGCTGATCACTGGTCTGAAAGCCATTGGCGACACCATGCTGGCGACTTGGAAAGCCAACGCCAGCGCCCCGGCACTTGCCGTGCTGACCGCCTATCAGGCACCATGAGCCCTGCCCCACCCTTGCCATCGCGGCAAGGGTGGTCGTTTGGAATTTTGATTTCATCAGGGGCAACACATGCGCAACATACTTGACCGACTTTACCAATTTTCGGGCGGTCTTGCTGCCCTTGCCATTCTGGCGATCTGCCTGCTGATCACGGCACAGATCGGTTTCAATATCATCGCCCGGCTTGGGGGCGCGGATCTTTCCTATACTATCCCCTCCTACGCCGATTTCGCGGGCTACTTCCTGTCAACCGCAAGCTTCATGGCGCTGGCCTATACGCTGCGGGCGGGCGGGCATATTCGCGTCGGCCT
>JBDSMG010000020.1:0-140106 GCA_039915925.1 Sphingomicrobium sp. | reverse complement strand
TGGCTTACTTCGTGCCACGCTGGGGCTGCTCGCCTGTGAGAATGGTCGGCGCGCTCATGCCGCCTCCCCAAGCGCGAGCGCTCGAACGCTGTCAGTACGGACTAGCCGACGACGGCCTATGCAGATGGTCTCCAGTTTTCCGTCCGCGATTAATTCGTAAGCTTTCGATCGTCCGACCCCCAGTGCCCTCGCGGCTTCCGGTATTCCGATTAGAAGTGCGTCCATTGAAGTGCTCCTATATTTGCCAATCGTCTAACGGCAGCTGACGAATAGGGGCGGACGCCGTCCGGTTGCGCGGCCCGAAATCAGATTTTCGTTTTTAGGAGAGGGTGGTTGGCGATCCGCTCGATTTCGACCAGCAACTCACTTTCCGTCGGGGGCCATTCTGGCATGTTAGTGTATTTTTGCACGCTGGACGTAAGCCATGTCCGACGCGGCGATTTCTGAGGCAGCTCGTTGAACCTAACTTTCCACTCAAAAATCGATTTCTGACTCAGTCCTTGCAGCACTCCCGATACTTTTTTTCGGCCTTTGTGGCCGTGCTTTGAAAAAGCCTTGGCCACTACCTTTCGAGCGCTGGTGCGTGATCGCTTATCAAGCGCGACCAGTAGTTCGACGCATAAGAGCGCATGGTCCTCGACATAGTCGCGACCAAGGTGGCGCCTTTTCCCGCCAGCGTCTTGGCGGGGCATTAAAAGGTCTGGGGAACCCCCGTTGTCTAATGTTGCAAGTGCTGCAACCAGGCTGTGGAGGGCGGCAAGGCCATCGTTGCCCTCAAACTCAGGAAGCTCGTGAAGTGCGAAGAGTACAGCGCTCAATGCAGATCCCGCCACCAAGGTGGCGTTTGATCGGGGGTCGGTGTTCAAGACTTCTGAGTTCTCGAACGTGTCGGCGCGAAGCTCGCCATTCTTGATTGCCATGAAGGCACTAAATTGAACGTCCTTCTCTCTCAGGCGCGCTGCTAGGTTACCGGCCCATGTATTCGGAAGTTGCGTCTTCATGAGGAAGAGGCCAGCCGCACGACGTTGGCATTGGTCCCGCCGCAATAGTCGCCCCACGCCGCCATCAACACACGCCGCTTTTCCAGTAAATTTCCACGCCGGTAAGCAGCTTCCACCTTGTTCGGGATGGCGTGAGCGAGAGCGGCTTCCGCCAAGTCTCCCGAAAACTGGGTATCCTCCGAAACCCAATCTCGAAAGCTGGACCGGAAACCGTGGGCCGTGACTCCCTGGCCCATGTCCCGGAGAACCTTCATGAGGGTCATGTCGCTTATCGGCTTGTCGCGCTTTGCGCCGTGAAAGACGAATTGGCAGCCTTCAGTACGCAACTCTTTGGCCCGCTCGAAAACGCGCAGAGCGGCAGGAGAGAGCGGTACAATATGCTCTTTACCTGCCTTCATGCGCGACGCTGGAAGGGTCCAGAGTGCCTTTTCTAGATCAACCTCGCTCCATTTCGCGCCGCGTATTTCGCCGGATCGCGCGGCAGTTAGGATCGCGGCCTCGAGCGCTAGCCTTCCCCAAGTTTCCTTTTCCCGAAGCCGAGCGAGGAACGCTGGCACGTCCGCAAAGGACATGGCTGCGTGGTGCCGGTCCTTTTTGGGCTGGCGCGGAAGGCCCTTAGACAGCGAGCGCATCGGAGCCTCACTGTCACGGTGGCCCTTGGAATACGCCCAATCCAGCACGGCGCCGATCCGCTGACGAACTCGCCGTGCGGTTTCCGGCTTGTTGGTCCAAATATCGGCCAGCACCTCTCGCACGGCTGGACCATCAATGCTGCTCACGAGCTGATCCCCCAATGTGGGGAAGGCATAGACCTCCAGCGTCCGCAGCCATTGATCTTGATGCTTGCCGTTTTTCCAGCCCTTCTTGTGCTCGGCATGCACCTGGACGGCTGCATCTCGAAATGTGGGGATACCGGCCGCTTTGCGCCGTTGTGCAACAGGATCGAGGCCGGCCTCTACTTGAGCGCGAACCTCTGCCGCCCTTGTGCGAGCCTGAGACAGCGTAACCCTGTTCGCAGCACCTAGTCCGATGTCCCTTCTCTTGCCCTCTTTCTGGACCCGCACCATCCACGAGCCGTTACCTCGCGTTCCGACTGCGAGGATCAACCCGTCGCCGTCGCTATGCCGTCCTGGCTTGCTGAGTGCTGCTTTGACGCCTGTCGCTGTGAGCTTCGCCATTTTGTCGTCCCCACCTTCTTCCCCACACTGTAAGCCAGCTGGTGACGGATAACAATGGACGTCAATGGACTGTCAGAGGTTGATCCACTCTAGTGAAAGCTGCTTTTAGCGGACGATCATGGATACTCAGGAACCGCGAAGTGGCGGATGGGGTGGGATTCGAACCCACGGTGAGCTTGCACCCACGGCGGTTTTCAAGACCGCTGCCTTAAACCACTCGGCCACCCATCCGGCAGTCGCCGCATATCGCCGTCCGGGACGGAACGTGCAAGGCATCGGATGAACCCGACTAGCCGCTCGGGGGTTCTTGACCCTAGGCTCGGTTGTTCTGGAGCGAGGCGTGTACTGGATGGTCGGATGGTTGGTTACAGTCTGGCTGAGCGCCTCGGTCACGAGCGCGACCCAGCAAACGACCCCTGCTGCCGCCCCGGTGCAGGCGGTGCTTCGGCCCGCCTATACCCAGCAACTGCCGCAGGCTGTTCCGCAAACATCGGCCTATAATTTCGAGACCTACAAACGCTGGCTGATCAGCCGCGCAATTCGCGACGGCGTGCGCCCGGCGACTGCACAGACCTATGTGCCGACCCTCCAGTTCAACCAGCGCGCCGTCGATCTCGACCGCAGTCCGATCAACATCAGTGATCCCAATCGGCCGGCGCCGCCGATCACGCCGTACCTGCAGGAGCATGTGACGCCGTCGATGATCAGCCGTGGCCAGGCGCATTATTACGACCACTACGCCAATCTTCAGCGGGTCGAGGCGCGCTTCGGCGTCGATCCTTCGGTGATGATGGCGATCTACGGCCATGAGACGAGCTATGGGAAGGTGACCGGCGGGTTCGACCTGCTCGATGTCCTCGGCAGCCTTGCTTACGACGGCCGCCGCCGCGAATTGTTCGAAAGCGAATTGATCGCGGCGCTGAAGCTCATTGACCTCGGCGTGCCCCGGTGGCGGTTGAAGGGCAGCTACGCCGGCGCGACGGGCTATCCGCAATTCATGCCGAGCGTAGTGCTCCGGCTGCGCGTCGATGGCGACGCAGACGGCTATGCCGACGTCTGGTCCAACGAAGTCGATGGCCTGGCGTCGATCGGCAATTATCTTCGCGAAGCGGGGTGGAAGCCCGGCGTTCCGTGGGGCGTCCGCGTGCGCACTCCGGCCAACCTCAACCGCTATGCGATCCGTTCGACTGTCCATGCACCGCGTTGCCAGCGCGTATACCAGCGCCACAGCCGCTGGCTGCAGATGAGGGAATGGCGCGTGCTCGGCGTGGTCCCGGTCGGGCGAACGCTTGCGGACAATGAAATGGCTACGCTGATCGAGCCGGACGGACCGGGCGGCAGCGCCTATCTGCTGACCAACAATTACCGTACCATTCTCGATTATAATTGCTCCAATTACTATGCGCTTTCGGTCGGCTTGCTGGCCGATGCGATCGCGCGCCGCTGAACCCCCTCGCGCTTGCCGGGATCGGACGGTAAACGGGGCGCAGCACATTGCCCGAAGGGACCAAACCGACCTCATGACGCGCCAGATTTTCCTCGCTTCCGCTGCCCTCGCCACGCTTGCCACTGCCGCTCCGGCCCGCGCTCCGCAGTTCGATACAACCGCCAAAGTCGCCTATCTGATCGACTTGTCGTCGGGCGCGGTGCTGTTCGCGAAAAGCGCGGACGCCCGCATGCCGCCCGCCTCCATGGCCAAGATGATGACCACAGAGGTTGCCTTCGAGCTGATTGATCAGGGCAAGCTTCCGCTGAGCAAAACCTGCACGGTGCGCCCGGAGACCTGGCAGAAATGGCATGGGCCGGCCGCCGGATCGACGATGTTCCTGTCGGTCAACGAGCAGGTTAGCGTCGAAAATCTCCTGCATGGAATTGTGACGCTGTCCGGCAATGACGCGTCGGTGGTGTTGGCGGAGTGCATTGCCGGAACTGAGGAAGCTTTCGCCAATCAGATGAATGCCTTGGCGGCGAAGCTGGCCCTCAAGAACAGCAATTTCGGAACCAGCAACGGCTGGCCGGACGAAGGCCGCACCTATGTGACGGCACGCGATCTTGCGACCCTCGCCCGCTCGACCATCGAGCGCCACCCGAAGCTGTACAAGCAATTCTACGGGCAGCCGAGCTTTACCTGGGGCAAGACTCTCGGACAGGGCGCCGACATCACTCAGCAGAACCGCAATCCCATCCTCGGCAAGGTCCAGGGGGCCGACGGGCTCAAGACCGGCCACACCGGTGAAGCCGGTTACGGCTTCACCGGTTCCGCCGAGCAGAACGGCCGCCGCCTGATCGAAGTGCTGGCGGGCATGGGCAGCTGGAACGAGCGAGTCGAGCAGTCGACGCGGCTGATCAGCTGGGGCTTTGCCGCCTGGCAGGCGAAGCCCTTGTTTGCGGCGGGAGCGAAGGTCGGCACCGCCAAGGTCCAGCTCGGCAACGACAGCGAGGTCGATCTCGTCGCCCCGCGCAACATCGCGGCCACGCTCCCGGCCGGTCTCGGCGGATCGACGCGCTTGACCGTGCGCTACAGCGGTCCGCTAAGGGCGCCGATCAAGAAGGGTGAGCAGGTTGCGGAACTCGTAATCCACACCGGCGACACGGCGCCGCAAGTGATGCCGCTGGTCGCGGCCAATGACGTCGGTGAGGCCGGCTTCTTCGGGCGCATCTGGCTCGGTTTCAAGCAGCTGTTCGGAATGGCGTGAGCCGGGGCAGGTTCATCAGCCTCGAAGGCGGGGAGGGGGTCGGCAAGTCGACCCAGCTTCACGCGTTGGAGGAAGCGCTCAAAGGCCGCGCGATTAACGTCCTCGTCACTCGTGAGCCGGGCGGCAGCCCGGGCGCGGAAGCGATCCGCAAATTGCTTCTCGAAGGCGAGGAGGGCCGCTGGTCGCCGCGCGCCGAAGCCTTGTTGTTCGCGGCCGCGCGCGCCGATCATGTCGAAACGACGATCAATCCGGCGCTCGAGCGCGGCCTGTGGGTTCTCTCCGACCGCTTCCTCGATTCGTCGCTCGCCTATCAAGGGGAGGCCGGGGGTCTCGGTATCGACGCCGTCCGCGACCTGCACCGGTTCGGAAGCCTCGACTTCCTCCCGGATCGCACGTTGGTTCTCACGATCGAGCCGGGCGAGGGGGCTGCACGCGCCCGCGCCCGCGACGGGGAGAGCGGTGACCGTATCGGATCGCGGCCGCCCAGCTATCATGCCGCCGTCGAGGCCGGCTTTCGTACCATGGCCCAGCGCGAGCCGGCGCGCGTCAAGCTGATCGACGCCTCGGGTCCGCCGCCGACGGTCACCGCGCGCCTTCTCTATGCACTTGGCGACCTGCTGCCATGATCTTCGGGCAGGACCGCGCGGTTGCGCAATTCGGATCGGCCTGGTCGAAGCGGGCGCTCCATCACGCCTGGCTGCTTTCGGGGCCACGCGGCGTGGGCAAGGCGCATTTTGCGCGCTCGGCGGCGACGCGCGTGCTTGCCGAGGCGGCAGGGCCGCCGGTCACGCTGGCCGGCCTCGACACGCCCGACGATCATCCAATCGCAAGGCTCGTCGTTGCCGGTAGCCACCCGGACCTGCGCTCGCTCGAGCGGCTCGAGCACCCGAAGACCGGCAATCTCGTGCGAAGCATTACGGTCGATCAGGTCCGCAGCCTCGCCGACCTCATCGGTTCGACGCCGTTTCTGTCTGACTGGCGCGCGGTGATCATCGACTCCGCCGATGATCTCGAGCCGGGCGGGGCCAACGCCTTGCTGAAGATGCTCGAGGAGCCGCCGGCAAACACCATCTTCTTCCTGGTCGCGCACGCGCCGGGACGTTTGCTGCCGACGATCCGCTCACGCTGTCGCCGTCTC
Source organism: Sphingomicrobium sp. (assembly GCA_039915925.1). Taxonomy (GTDB): domain Bacteria; phylum Pseudomonadota; class Alphaproteobacteria; order Sphingomonadales; family Sphingomonadaceae; genus Sphingomicrobium. Next base: position 134,093 of record JBDSMG010000020.1, on the reverse strand, counting down.
GATTTCCAGCTCCTGGACGATGCCGCCATGACGTCGATCCTGGAGGTGCAGTCGCCCGAGCAACCCGCCTCCGACCGCAGCCGGATCATCTCTCTCGCCGGTGGGTCCGTCGGGCGCGCCATGGCCTTTGCAGCCCTCGATCTCGCGAAGCTCGAGCAGACGGCCGTGCAGATCCTGCGCCAGGGCGATCCAACCAACGGCCAGCGCTCCGCGCTCGCGACCGAACTCGGCAAGAAAGGCGCCGCGGACCGCTATGCCGCTTTCCTCGCGCTCGTTCCGTCGCTGGTCGCTCGTGAAGCGCGCCAGCTCAGCGGGGCCGGGCGCGCGCGTGCTCTCGATGCTTACGGGAAGGCGCGTGAGCTCAGCGCCATCGCCCCGCGGCTGTCGCTCGATCCGGCCGCCACCGTGTTCCAGCTCGGCGGAATCCTCGCTTCGGTAGCCGACCCGCTTTCTTGAAGCGCTCCGTGCAGCCCGCTAGGGCCGTCGCATGGGCGAGCCTTATTATATCACGACCGCGATTTCCTATCCGAACGGGCGCCCGCATATTGGGCATGCCTATGAAGCCATCGCCGCCGACGCGATCGCTCGCTTCCAGCGTTCGCAGGGCCGCGACGTGCGGTTCCAGACGGGGACGGACGAGCATGGCCTCAAGATGGCCCAGGCAGCCCGCGCCGACGGTGTCGAGCCGCGTAAATATGCGCGCAGAATGTCGCTTATTTTCAAAGAGATGTGCGACATGCTTAACATCTCTTACGATCGTTTCATCCAGACGTCCGAGCGGGATCATTATCGCGCCAGCCAGGCGATCTGGAAGGCGATGGAAGACAAGGGCGACCTCTACCTCGACCGCTACGAAGGCTGGTATTCGGTCCGCGACGAAGCCTTTTACGATGAAAGCGAGCTGACCGAAGGGGAAGGGGACGAGAAGCTCTCGCCGCAGGGCACGCCCGTCGAGTGGACCGCCGAGGAAAGCTGGTTCTTCAAGCTGTCCAAATATCAGCAGCCGCTGCTGGATCATTATGCAGCAAACCCCGATTTTATTCAGCCGGACAGTCGCCGCAACGAAGTGCTGCGCTTCGTCGAGGGCGGGCTTTCCGACCTGTCGATCTCCCGTACCAGTTTCGACTGGGGCGTGCCGGTGCCGGGTGCGCCGGACCACGTCATGTATGTCTGGCTCGATGCACTGACCAATTACCTGACCGGCGTCGGCTATCCCGACGGCGGCGATCTGTACGATCGCTACTGGCCGGCAGACGTGCATCTGATCGGCAAGGATGTCGTGCGCTTCCACGCGGTTTACTGGCCGGCCTTCCTGATGTCGGCGGGGCTGCCTCTGCCGAAGCAGGTCTACGGTCACGGCTTCATGCTCGTGCGCGGCGAGAAGATGTCGAAGAGCGTCGGCAACGTCGTCGATCCGTTCGACATGGCCGATCGCTACGGGGTCGATGCGCTCCGTTATTTCCTGCTGCGCGAAGTGACGTTCGGCCAGGACGGAAGCTACAGCCACGAAGCGATCGTCAATCGTGCCAATGCCGAGCTCGCCAACAGCTTCGGCAATCTGGCACAGCGCACATTATCGATGGTTTTCAAGAATCTGGACGGCGTTCTTCCTGCGGTAGGCGAGGTCCTGGAGGATCGCGAGCTGCTGACCCTCGTCGAGACCGTCGTAACGGCTGAAGTGCCCGAGGCATTCGCGCGCTTCGCTTTCTCGCAAGGCATCGAAGCGTGGATGCGCGCGGTGTTCGCCTGCAACGCCTATGTCGATGCGATGGCGCCCTGGGCACTTCGCAAGACTGATCCGGACCGAATGGCGGCGGTACTCGGAACGCTCGTGGTGGCCGTACGCCAGCTGGCGGAGGCGATTGCGCCGGTGGTGCCGGCTTCGGCGCAGAAGATCATCGATCTGATCGACAGCGGAGCAGGGGGCTCGCCGATCGCCCAACCGACACCGATATTTCCGCGTCTGGAGCTTGGTGAGGAAGGCTGATGCTCGTCGATAGCCATTGCCATCTCAACTATCCCGGGCTCGCCGAACGGCAGGATGAGGTGCTGACGGCGGCGCGCGGCCGCGGCGTCGGAGCGTTCCTCAACATCTCGACCCGGCAGAGCGAGTGGGGCGACATCCTGGGTACCGCCGAACGGCATCCGGACGTCTGGGCAAGCATCGGCGTTCACCCGCACGAGGCGGACGCGCATCCCGATCTTGGGGCCTCGGCGCTGATCGAAGCGTCCGCTCATCCGCGCGTGATCGGCATCGGCGAGTGCGGGCTCGACTATTTCTACGACAAGTCCGACCGCCAGGCGCAGCGCGACCGCTTCAAGGCCCACATCGAGGCGGCGCGTGAGACGGGATTGCCGCTGATCGTCCATACGCGCGAGGCGGAGGAGGATACAGCCGGCATCCTGGAGGCAGCGGTGGCCGAAGGCGGCGTAACCGGCGTGCTCCACTGCTTTACGAGCAGCGCCGAGCTTGCGCGCAAGGCGCTCGACATCGGCTTCTATATTTCGCTGAGCGGGATCGTGACGTTCAAAAATGCGCGGGACCTGCAGGAGGTCGCGCGCGAGCTGCCGTCCGACCGCATTCTGGTGGAAACGGACGCACCTTTCCTTGCCCCGGTGCCGAACCGCGGCAAGACGTGCGAGCCGGCCTTCGTCGCCGACACGGCCGCCTTTGTGGCGCAGCTGCGCGGGGATTCCGTGGAGACGCTGGCCGAGGCGACCACGCGCAATTTCTACCGTTTGTTCAGCCGGGCCGTGCCTGCGTGAAAATACGAATTCTCGGCTGCGGAACCTCGACGGGCGTTCCCAAGGTCGGGAGCGGGTGGGGAGAGTGCGATCCGGAAGAACCGCGCAATCGCCGGCTGAGGTCTTCGATCCTGTTTGAAAGCGCCGGCAAGCGCCTGCTGGTGGATTGCGGGCCGGACCTTCGCCAACAGTTGCTCGATGGTGATGTCCGCTGCGTCGATGCCGTGATCGTCACCCACGATCATGCCGACCACACGCATGGGATCGACGATTTGCGTCCGGTCGCGCAGGCTCTGAAAGCCCCGGTGCCGGTCTATGCCCGTCCGTACGTGATCGAGCAGCTTCGGCAAAGATTCGTCTACGCCTTCGTGCAGGCGGGCTTCTATCCGCCGGTGATCGAGGCGCGCGAACTGGCAGACGAGCTGCGTTTCGGCGAGGCGCGGATCCGCTTCATCGATCAGCCGCATGGCGGGATTACTTCGCTTGGAATGCGCTTCGAAGAAGCCGGTCGATCGATCGTTTATTGCATAGATTACAGTGATATGACGCCAGACATGGCGCATCTGTATGAAGGCGTGGATGTGATGATCTCCGACTGTCTCACGCGCCGTCCGCACCCCAGCCACGCGCATCTCGATGGCGTCCTCGCCTGGGCGCGCGATCTGAAGGTCGGTCAGCTTTACCTCACCCATATGGGCAATGGGCTGGACTATCACACGCTGCTGAGCGAGCTTCCGGACTGGGCTGCGCCAGCCCATGACGGGCTGGAGATTCACGTCTGATGGGCGAGAACGCGGCCCACGCGCTTTATCTAGTGCTCCTGCTGGTCCTCGTCGGCAGTTCGCTGCAACTTCGCCGGCTTCCAGTCGGCCAGACGGCGAAGATGGCCGGTGCCTGGGTGGCCATCTTCGGTGGAGCCTTTATATTGTTTGCTCTTCGCGGCGACTTTTCCGCCATTGGTCAACGCGTTAGCTCCGAGATTTTCGGTCCAGAACCGGTCGAGCACGGCAAAACGCTTTACATTCCGATGGCGCAGGATGGCCATTTCTGGGTCGAAGCAGCGGTGAACGGGCACGCCAGCCGCTTCCTGGTCGACAGCGGCGCATCGGTGACGACCGTTTCGCGATCGACGGCCGACGAAGCCGGGCTCGAAACCGGCGTCCGCCGCGAAGCGGTCGAGACGGCGAACGGTTCGGTCGTGATGAAGAAGAGCCGTGCCGAATCTTTCCGCGTCGGCCCGATCAACCGAAGCGATTTCTCGATCGACGTAACGGACCGGGACGAGGTGAATGTCGTCGGCATGAATTTCCTGTCGTCGCTAACGCGCTGGTCGGTCGAGGGGAACCGGTTGGTGCTGATCTCCTGACTGACGCGACACTTTACATAATGCATATTATCATACTCTCAATGAGCGGTCGAGCTCGGGCCCCCTCAACGTGAATGAGAGCCCTGGATTCGGCAGCTGCGACGTTGACCTGAATCGGAAAGCGGTGAAGAGCTCCGCGTAGAGCGGCAGGGACATGGAACGCGATCTCGACATCTCTTTATTCGGCCGCCTCGCAGATGCATTCGGCCCGCAACTGAACGTCGCGCTTCCCGCTGCCTGCTCGGTTCGTCAGCTTCGCGAGCTCCTAGCAATGAAATATCCCGAGCTGGCCGAGTTGATGCGAAGCTCACGCGTGCGCGCCTGCATTGGCGACTCTATCGTTTCAGACGACCATCTGATCGGCCCCCGCGAGCAGGTCGAATTCTTTCCGCCGGTATCGGGCGGGTGACCAGCATCATTGCCCGGTTACAGCAGGCTGACCTCGACGCGGCGGCAGAGTTTGACGCGCTGATGCGCGAAGCCGTCGGCGACGGTGCCATCGTGACCTTCGTGGGGGTCGCACGTGCAACCAACAAAGCGGGCGAGGCGGTCGATGCTCTTGTGCTGGAGCCTCACCCCAAGCTGACCCAGCTATCGCTCGATCAGATCGCCGCCGATGGTGCTACGAAGTTCGATGTCAGTCGAGTCATGGTCGTTCATCGCTTCGGATCAGTCCTGCCAGGCCAACCGGTCGTCTTCGTCGGCACCGCATCACCCCACCGGCGCGCGGCATTCGAAGCAGCGGACTATCTGATGGACCGGCTGAAGACCGAAGCCATGTTTTGGAAGCGCGAAGAAGGTCCGGCGGGGTCAGCATGGATTGAACCGACCGAGGCGGACTATCGCGAACGCGGACGTTGGGAGTGAAACTTGGCCGGAATTGACGACACACTGACATTCTATCCGCTCCGGATAGCGGTTCTGACCGTGTCCGACACGCGCAACGCCGACACGGACAAATCGGGCGCCACCCTCGCCCAGCGGCTGGTTGTGGCAGGACATGAACTCGCCGCCAAGGCCATCGTCAGCGATGATGTCGACTCGATCCGGGATCAGGTAGGACACTGGGTGGCCGACGAAGGCGTTGACCTCATCATCTCCACTGGCGGCACCGGCTTCGCGCCGCGCGATGTCACGCCCGAAGCCGTGAGGCCGCTTTTCCGCCGCGAAATGGACGGTTTCGCGGTCGTCTTTCATCAGGCGAGCCTTGGCACTGTGGGTCTCTCGACGCTTCAGTCGCGCGCATTCGCGGGGCAGATCGACGAGACGTTCATTTTCTGCCTGCCCGGATCGACGGGTGCCTGCCGGGACGGCTGGGATCTCGTGCTCAAGCTCGAGCTCGATAGCCGCTACCGCCCCTGCTCGCTTGCCGGGCAGATCCCGCGACTGAGGCATTTGTGCGGATGACAAAGCTGACCCATCTTGATGACAATGGACGTGCACGCATGGTCGATGTGTCCGGCAAGGACGTCACGTCGCGCACGGCAGCCGCCACCGGCACGCTGATCTGCACAGGCGAGACGCTCGAGCTGGTGCGGTCCGGCCGAACGCCAAAGGGCGCGGTGATCGCTACCGCCGAATTGGCGGGCGTGATGGCGGCGAAACGCACGGCCGAGCTGATACCTTTGTGCCACCCGCTGCCGCTAACCAAGGCCGATGTCAGCATCGCGGCCGACTCCGCACTCCCTGGCTTCCGCGTCAGTGCGGAGGTGAAAACGAACGGCGTGACGGGCGTCGAGATGGAAGCTTTGACGGCAGTGTCGGTCGCGTGCCTTACCCTGTTCGACATGTTGAAGGCGGTCGACCGCACGATGATGATCGGCAATATCGCTGTGGTCTTGAAGACCGGCGGCAAGTCGGGCGATTGGGCGCGCTCTCCGGAATGATCAGCTTCGACGAAGCGGTTGAGCGTGTCCGCGAGACAGCGTTGCCGATCGGAGTGGAGACGCTCGAATTGTCCGAGGCCGCCAGACGAGTGCTGGCCCAGCCGGTCGTCGCGCGCATCGACTCGCCTCGTGCCGATGTCTCGGCCATGGATGGGTACGCGGTGCGCGAGGCGGATCTCTCCGCCTTTCCAGCCTCACTTCCCGTTGTCGGCGCGTCCTACGCTGGTGCGGCCTGGAACGGAGAATTGAAAGCGGGAACCAGCGTCCGGATCTTCACCGGCGCCCCGGTCCCGAAAGGCGCAGACCGCGTCATTATCCAGGAGAATGTCGAGCAGGAGGGCGACCTCGCCAACCTCGCCGCTCATCCGGGCCCGGCACGGCACATTCGCAAGCGTGGCGGCGACTTTAAGGCCGGCGATACCTTGTTGCAGGCCGGGCGACTTCTCGATGCTCGCGCAATCGTTGCCGCCGCCGGGGCCGACAGTGGAGAGGTGAACGTTTACGTCCGCCCGCTTGTCACAATCCTGGCGACCGGAGACGAGCTGGCGGAACCCGGTACTGCGGCCAAGCGACCGGACGCCATCCCTGAAAGTGTGTCGTTCGGGGTGGCTGCACTCGTGGAGCAATGGGGCGGGCTAGTGCTCGCCCGGCGGAGGCTCGGCGACCATCTTTCAACCATAACTCAGGCTGCAGCGGAAGCCTGCGCAGAATCACATCTCGTTGTGGTCACCGGCGGAGCGTCGGTCGGCGAAAAGGACTTTGCCAAGCCGATGTTCGGGCCGCTCGGCCTGGAGCTCATATTTTCAAAGGTTGCGATCAAGCCCGGAAAGCCCGTCTGGCTCGGACGCGCCGGCGGCACCTTGGTGATCGGGCTGCCGGGAAACCCCACCTCGGCGCTCGCGACCGCGAGACTATTGCTTGCGCCGCTTCTATGCGGGCTCGTCGGCCGAGGCGTGGACGAAGCGCTCAAGTGGCGGCTGCTTCCGATTCACGACCGGCTGAACGAGTGCGGGCCGCGAGAGACGTTCCATCGAGGATCCGCGGTAGGCGGGCATGCTAACCTGCTGTTAAATCAGGATTCCAGTGCGCAACATGCACTTGCCGAGGCCGACTTGCTGCTGCGGCAGCGAGCTAATGCACCCGGCTTGGAGGCTGGCGCGCTGGTCGAGGTGCTCGACTTCTAACTTTTCCTTGGCGCCTGGACCTGGGCACTTGGGAAGATGACCGTTTCTCGGCAAAGGGTCACGCGCTACGCAGAGCAACGTTTTTTCGACTTGTGATGATTTGGGAGATTTAGGTGCGAACAGCGGCGGAGCGCCTCCATGAGCGTTGAACGCCTCGTTGCGATCATGGAACGGCTTCGCGATCCGGCGAGCGGGTGCGAATGGGATGTCGCGCAAACGTTCGAGACGATCGCGCCCTACACGATCGAGGAAGCCTATGAGGTTGCGGACGCAATCGCGCGTGGCGACCACGACGAGCTCAAGGACGAGCTTGGCGACCTGCTGCTTCAGGTGATCTTCCACAGCAGAATCGCCGAAGAAGGCGGCCTGTTCGCGCTTCCCGACGTCGTCGAGGCGATCAGCGACAAGATGGAGCGCCGGCACCCGCATGTTTTTGGCGACGCCGACCATGGCGGCCATCACCGATGGGAAGAAGTCAAAGCCGAAGAGCGGACCGCCAAAGGCGCTTCGAGTGCTCTCGACGGCGTCGCCCTCGGTCTTCCGGCTCTCGCGCGTGCCGAGAAGCTCCAGAAGCGCGCGGCCCGCACCGGATTCGACTGGCCAGACTCGGGCGGTGCACGGGCCAAGGTCTTGGAAGAGCTGGACGAGATTGCCGCGGCGACGGACGCGAGCGAGCGTGAAGAAGAACTTGGTGACCTGCTGTTCGCCGTCGTCAACTTCGCACGGCATCTGAAGATTGATCCAGAAGAGGCGCTACGCAAAGCCAATCGCAAGTTCGAGCGACGGTTTCGGACAATCGAGCAGGAGCCGGGTTTCGAAGATCTGACGCTGGATGAGAAAGAAGCTTTGTGGGTCCGCGCGAAACGCGCTCAGACAGACTCCAGCGCCTGAAAGCGCGCCCAATTATCGGGTGAAAGTCGCACCGACAGCAGCATCTCGTCGCCGTCGACACTCTGGTCGAGCACTTCTCCGCGTGAGTGAAGCCAGGCGATGCGACTTCCGTCGGCCTGGCCGATGCGAACTTCGCGCACCTGATCGCCGCTGCGAAGCATCTCAGCCATGCGCTCGCGAAGCCGTTCGAGCCCCTCGCCCGTCACCGCGGACATGGGCACCACATCCTCGCGCCGGGCGGCCTCGTTCAAAAGCGCTTCCCTGTCCTCCCCTTCGAGCAGGTCGATTTTGTTCCAGGCCTCAAGTCGCGGCGGAGCCCCCTCCTCTGCCAGGCCGAGCGACTGCAGGACGTCGTCGACGTCCTCCTGCTGCGCCTCGCGGTCGGGATGCGCCATATTGCGCACGTGGACGAGCAGATCCGCCGATGCCACCTCCTCAAGCGTTGCCCGGAACGCGGCGATCAGTTCGGTCGGAAGGTCGGAAACGAAGCCGACCGTGTCCGACAGGATCGCCTTGTCGAAACCAGGCAGCTTCACGTCCCGCATGGTCGGATCGAGCGTCGCGAACAGCAGGTTTTCAGCGAACACCTGATCGCCGGTCATCGTGTTGAAAAGCGTCGACTTGCCGGCGTTGGTATATCCGACAAGCGCGATCACCGGCCAGGGCGCGCGTTGCCGGCGTCCGCGATGCAGCGCGCGCGTGCGCTTTACCTGCTCCAGCTCGCGCTTGATTCGCGCCATGCGGTCGCGAATCATCCGGCGGTCGGCTTCGATCTGGGTTTCGCCGGGCCCGCCAAGGAAGCCGAAACCGCCGCGCTGGCGCTCAAGGTGGGTCCAGCTGCGCACCAGGCGCCCCGCCTGATAGTCGAGATGGGCAAGCTCGACCTGCATTCGCCCTTCGGCCGTCGCAGCGCGTTCGCCGAAGATTTCGAGGATCAACCCGGTGCGGTCTATCACCTTGGTGCCGGCCTCGGTCTCCAGGTTCTTCTGCTGAACGGGGGTCAACGCCGCGTCGACGATCAGCAAATGCGCGTCATTCTCCTTGGCGATCGAAGCAATCTCCTCGACCTGTCCCTTACCGAGCAAGGTCGCCGGCCGGAGCGCTCGCAGCCGGAAGGCGCGCCTGGCCACGACGTCGATCCCGATCGCCTCGGCGAGGCCTTCCGCCTCCTCGATCCGGGCTTCGGACGAGCGACGGGAGCCATCACGCACATATTCGGGAACGACTACGATCGCGCGCTCGCCGCGGGCGACTTCCATGGCTCCATTGCCGTCGAAATTGTTGTTCAGGCGCCGTTCTCCGAATCGCCGCCGTCCTGCTCGAGATTGAGCGGGTGGGCCGGCTGCAGCGTGGAAACGGCGTGCTTGTAGACAAGTTGCACGTGCCCGCCGCGTTCGAGCAGCAACGAGAATTGGTCGAACCCGGCGACCGCGCCCTGAAGCATTACGCCATTCACCAGGAACAGGGTCATTCCTTCATGGTCGCGCGACGCGGCGGACAGGAACAGGTCCTGCAGCACGGCACGGCCCCCACCATCGACATTCGGCTGCGTCGGGACGAAATCGGGCGGAACGTCCGCCGGCATGATGGTCGAGATCGAATGTTTGTAGACGAGCTGCGACGCGCCATCGCGTCGCAGCAACAGCGAAAAGGCATCGAACCAGGTGATGATGCCCTGAAGCTTGACCCCCTTGACGAGAAAGATCGTGACCGGGGTTTTTGCGCGCCGGACGCTGTTCAGGAAATGATCCTGCAGGCTGAGTGGTCTTTCGGGCATTCTTGCGTGCCTTTCTACTCTTCTTCGTCGCGCTTGTCGCCGATTCCGAGGGCCTTGAGTTTACGATGGAGTGCCGATCGCTCCATTCCGATGAACGATGCGGTGCGCGAGATATTACCCGAGAAGCGGCGGATCTGTATCTTGAGATATTCGCGCTCGAATGACTCCCGCGCCTCGCGCAGCGGACTGCCCATGATCGACATGGTTGCGCTTGAAACGCCGGCAGGCCCCTGGTGGTCGAGCACCTCGGGCGGAAGCGCATCGACTTCGATCGTCTTGAGATCGCTCGGAGCAAGGATGATCGTGCGTTCGATGATGTTGCGCAGCTGGCGAACGTTGCCTGGCCACTCATGCGCCTGGAGCGCCGCGAGCGCTTCGTTCGACAATGTCGGCGTCGGTAGCCGCCGATCCGCCGCGAACCGCGCCAGGAAGTGATTGGCGAGTTCGGGAATGTCCTCGCGCCGTTCGCGGAGCGGCGGAATGCGCACCGGCACCACGTTGAGCCTGTAGAAGAGATCCTCGCGGAAACGCCCGCCGGCAATTTCGTCGGCGAGGTTGCGCGAGGTGCCGGATAGCACACGAACGTCGACCTTGACCGGCCGCTGACCTCCCACGCGATGGAAGCTTTGGTCGGTAAGCACACGGAGGATCTTGCCTTGCGTGGTCAGCGGCATGTCGGCGATCTCGTCGAGGAACAAGGTTCCGCCATGCGCCTGCTCGAGCAGGCCTGGACGTGCGACGCCCTCGGTTTCGGTGCCGAACAGTTCCTCTTCTACCCGGTCCGGGCTCATCACGGCCGCCGACAGCACGATGAACGGCGCGGCGGCCCGCGGGCTCCAATTGTGGATGGTGCGAGCGGCGATCTCCTTGCCGACGCCCGCCGGACCGGTGATCATCACGCGGCTGCCGGTCGGCGCGACGCGCTTGAGCGTTGCCCGCACCGTATTGATCGCGACGGAATTGCCGTTGAGCTGATCGTCCTGCCCGGTCTGCAGGCGCAGATTGGCGTTCTCGCGCCGCAAGGCCTCGGTCTCGGTCGCGCGACGCACCAGATAGAGCAGGCGTTCGGCCTCGAACGGCTTCTCGATGAAGTCGACGGCCCCTTCCCTCACGGCCGCAACGGCAGTGTCGAGATTGCCGTGACCCGAGATCACCAGGACCGGAATGCTAGGATCGCGGCGCTTGATCTCCTGCAGGATCTGCAGGCCGTCGAGCTTCGAGCCCTGCAGCCAGACGTCAAGCAGCACCATCGACGGCCGCCGCTCCTCGATCGCCGCCAGAGCCGCGGTGCTTTCGCCCGCCGTCCGCACGGCATAGCCCTCGTCCTCAAGGACGCCGCTGACCAGTTCCCGGATGTCCGCTTCATCGTCTACGACCAACACATCAAGCGCCATACAATGGGCTCCTAGCTTTCTTCACTGTCAGTCTCCGGCTCATTGTCGCGCCCGTCGTCGAGCGACGCCATTTCGGCGAGTGCTTCTACATCGAATGCGATGCGGACGTGGGTGCCCCCGCCCTGACGGTCGAGGAAGGCGATTTCGCCGCGATGTTCCTCGACGATCTTCTTTACGATCGCGAGCCCGAGGCCGGTCCCGCGAACACGCGTCGTCATATAGGGCTCGGTCAGTCGCTCGCGGTCCTCCGGCAGCCCGACCCCGGTATCGAACACGTCGATTACCAGCAGCCGGTCGTCGTGCTTCAGGCGAAGCTCGACGCGATCACCAGCGAAATTATGCTCACCTCTATTTCGTCTGGCCTCAATAGCTTCCACGGCGTTCTTTACAACATTCGTCAACGCCTGGCCCAACTGTCCGCGGTCGCAGACCATCGGCATCCGGCCTTGAGACGGAGTCAGAACGAAGGTCAGAGCGGGGTGCGCCACTTCATGCAGGAACAGCGCCTGCCGGGCGATAGCGTGGACGTCCTCTTCCTTGAACACCGGCTTGGGCATACGCGCGAAGTTGGAGAATTCGTCGACCATCCGCCTGATGTCGCCGACCTGGCGGACGATCGTTGCCGTAAGCCGTTCGAACGTGTCCCTGTCCGACTGGATCTCGGCGCCGAACCGGCGTTGCAACCGCTCGGCCGCCAGCTGGATCGGGGTCAAGGGATTGCGGATTTCGTGAGCGATCCGGCGCGCGATGTCCGACCACGCCGCACGCCGCTGGTCGGAGAGCTGATCGGTAATGTCGTCGAAAGTAAGCACGGCTCCGTCGCCGTAACGCACACGCTTGACCGCCAGCGTGCGTTCGCCCGAGCCGACCGCGATCACGACATTGGCTTCGGGTGCGTCGCCGGCGATGAACTCCGCCAGGTCCGGCGACACGTCGGCGAGGAGCAGACCTTCGAGCTCCTGGGCGCCCTTCTGAAGCAGCGCCTCCGCCGAACGGTTGATGAGGAGAATGCGTTTGTCGACATCGAGCGCAAGCACGCCTGCCGTGACGCTCGACAACACGGCCTCGATGAAGGCGCGGCGCGTGTCGAGTTGCGTGTTGACGGCCTTGAGTGCACCCGTTTGTTCCTCGATCCGGCCGGTCATGCGGTTGAATGCGGTCGCGAGCGTCTGGATTTCGTCCTCGCTCTTGGGTACCTGGACCCGCGCGCTGAAATCCCCCTCCTCCACCTGGCCAGCGGCGGTCACAAGCTGGCCCATCGGACGGACCAGCCTGTCGGCGAGCTTCAGCGCGGCGAGGATGGCGAGCGCGACAAGGATCAAGGCGCCGACGAATAGAGCAGCATTGAAGCGGATCTGATTCGTCCGCGAGCGCGCCCGCAGCGTTTCATAATCCTCGAGCACGTCGTTCGCGCGTTTCATCTGCGACGCGATCTCCGGATCGACCCAGCGCGCGGCGTAGAGATAATATCCGGCCGACGCGTCGAGCGGCGCCAGCACCGAAATCCGGTTCGGCGTCTCGGCATCGACGGGCGTTCCCTTGGGATCGCGCTTAAGCTTCGCAACCGCCGCCTTGATCCGCCGCTCGTCGATCATCCCGTCATAGCCGTTGACGACGCCTTCGGACTGCACCAGCCCGTTGGGCGACACCCGCACAATAGCCATCTCGTTGAGCGAGCGCATGAAGGTCTGGTACGCGAGCACGTTGACGAAGCGCGGATCGCCGATCCCCATACCCTGCAATGCCTCGGCCACGTTGCCCGACGTTGCGGTCGCCTCCGCCGCAACCCGCCCGAGTTCGTAGCGATAGGTGGAGCGAGCAACCTCGACCGTATTTTCGAGCATGCTGCTCGCCCGCGGGGAGAACCAGAATTCAAGGCCGCTTTGGAGCAGGAGGGAGGCGAACACGACCACCAGCACCGTCGGCACAGCGGCAAGCGCGGAAAACAGAGCGACGAGGCGCGTATGCAAGCGACCACTGCCGAGACCGCCGCGCGCCGCGCGCGCCATTGCGATCCTCCGCGAGTAGAGAACCATCAGCACCACGGCAGGAATCAGGTTTCCGACCAGGAGCAGGGCGATCAGGACAGGCCGCAACAGTGAGCCTGGTTCCGAGCCGTGCTGCAGCAGCCAAGCGCTCAGCAACGCCATCGCTCCGAACAGCAGCGCGGCAACCACCATCGCGACTTGTTCGAAGCGGCTGTTGGCAAACAGATCCCTGAGCCGCTGGGGCTCTTCAGGCATCAAAACTGATTCGCCGGAAAGCGCATCCATCGGGACGGCTCTAGCACGAGCGTTGCACAGAAACCACAGTCCTGTGGCCCAACTTTTCCAATTAGATCAGGCGGCAGTCCGTGCAAGCCACGGCGCATAGAATTCGCGCAACATGGCAATGACCACGGTTGGATCGTCCTGCTGGTTCACGCGATTGCGCAATTCGGCCGAGCCCGGCAGTCCCTTGGTGTACCAGCCGATATGCTTGCGCGCGAGGTTGACTCCCGTATGCCCGCCGTAGAGCGAGAGCATGTCGTCATATTGCTCGAGCATCACCGCGAGCTGTTCGTCGAGCGACGGATCGGGCCGCTCGCCGCCGTGAAGCGAGGCCGCGACCTGCGCGAGCAGCCACGGCCGACCATAAGCACCTCGCCCGATCATCACGCCGTCCGCACCTGACTGGCGAAGCGCCTCGCGTGCATCCTCGATCGAGCAGATGTCGCCATTGACGATCACCGGCAGGCTGACTGCCTGCTTGACGCTGGCGATGAAGCTCCAGTCGGCGCTGCCCTTGTACATCTGGCAGCGCGTGCGCCCGTGCACGGTGATCATCCTGATGCCGAGGTCCTCGGCGATCCGCGCAAGCTCGGGCGCATTCAGGCTATTATGATCCCAGCCCATGCGCATCTTGAGCGTGACCGGCACGTTCACGGCCTTGACCGTCGCGTCGATGATCGCCGCTGCCAGCGGCAGATCGCGCATCAGCGCCGACCCGGCATCGCCGTTCACGACCTTCTTCACCGGGCAGCCCATGTTGATGTCGATGATCGCCGCCCCGCGCTGCTCGTTGAGCCTGGCGGCCTCGGCCATCACCTGCGGCTCGCAGCCGGCGAGCTGCAGCGACACCGGCTCCTCGGCAGGGTCCCACAATGCCTTCTGCAGCGACTGGCGCGTCTCACGGACCATTGCCTGGCTGGCGATCATTTCGCTGACCGTAAGCCCCGCCCCGTAGCGCTTCACAACGCGGCGGAACGGCAGATCGGTGACGCCGGTCATCGGCGCCAGGATGACAGGCGACGCGATCCGTACCGGACCGATCTCGATGGGCTGCAAGGTCGTCATGGGAGGCAAGCGCCTTTACAGGAGGCGCCGTTGAGGAGCAAGGCGCGGCTCCACATGAGCCAGCCTTTCGTCACAGCATTGATCGTCGCCGCCGGACGCGGGGAACGGCTCGGCAGTGGCGTGCCGAAGCAATATCGGCCAATCGGCGGAAGGCCGGTGCTTCGCTGGGCCGTCGAAGCGATGCTTCGGCAGCCGCGCGTCGACGTGGTGCGGGTGGTGATTGGCGCAGGCCAGGAAGCGTTGGCCGGCGAAGCGCTTGCTGGACTCGACGTCGGCGAGTTCGTCATCGGCGGCGATCAGCGCACAGAATCGGTGCAGAACGGCCTCAGCGCCTGTTCGGGGGAAACGGTGCTGGTCCACGACGCCGCCCGGCCCTTCTGCCCGCCCGAAGTGATCGATCGCCTGCTCGACGCGCTGGAGCTCAATGACGGCGCGGTACCGGGGCTGCCGGTCGCGGACACGATTGCGCGCGCCGGAGACTTGCTCGGCGAAGGGATCGACCGCAGCGATGCCGTGCGCGTCCAGACACCGCAGGCGTTTAGCCTCGCTCGACTTCGGACCGCCTATGCCTCTTGGACCGGCGCGGCGGCCACTGACGATGCAACGGTGGCGCGGGCGGCCGGTCTGCGCGTTGCGGCGGTCCGGGGCGATGCGGCGCTCGAAAAACTTACGACCGCCGATGACTGGGTCCGGGCCGAGGCGCTGCTCGCGTCGCGATTGATCGCCCGCACTGGCCTCGGCTTCGACGTTCACGCCTTTGCCGGCGACGGCCCGATCATGCTCGGCGGCGTCGCAGTCCCCTACGCGCGCGGGCTGGCCGGGCACAGCGATGCCGACGTCGTGCTGCATGCCATTACCGACGCACTGCTCGGGGCCGCCGCGCTCGGCGACATCGGCGAGCATTTCCCGCCCTCCGAGCCGCAGTGGAAAGGCGCGTCATCGGATCGCTTCGTTCGCCACGCCGCCGAGCTCATCCGGGCGCGTGGCGGGATCATCGACCATGTCGATTGCACCATCATCGGCGAGGAACCGAAAGTGTCGCCGCATCGTCCTGCTATTCGTGCGAAGGTGGCGGCGATCCTCGAACTGAGGGAAGATCAAGTGAGCATCAAGGCGACCACTACGGAGCGGATCGGCTTCACCGGCCGTGGCGAAGGTCTTGCCGCCCAGGCGGTCGCGAGCATACGCATGGGAGCGCCGGAATGAGCGACACGCTACTGCCGGCCGAGCTCGTCGAACGTGCGCGCGCCGTGGTCGAGGCGAACCGTGTCCTGAACCGCCGGGTCGCCGTCGCGGAAAGCTGCACTGGAGGCCTTGTCGCGGCTGCGCTGACGGAGATTGCCGGGTCTTCGGAAGTGCTGGAAGCCGGGTTCGTCACCTATTCCAACACCGCCAAGGAGCGGCAGCTCGGCGTGAGCGAGGATGTTCTGGCGACGTTCGGTGCGGTGAGTGTTGCGACGGCGTGGGCGATGGCGCGCGGCGCTCTTCTGGCCTCTGGCGCGGACGTGTCCGTAGCGATCACCGGGATTGCCGGTCCCGGGGGCGGATCGCCATTGAAACCGGTCGGCACGGTAGTGTTTGCCCGTGCCGAGCGCGACGGCGACCCGGACCAGGTCGTCGCCGATCAGAAGCTGTTCAAGGATGAAGGCCGAGGCAGCGTGCGGCTTCAGGCGGCGCTTTGCGCGCTCGACCTGCTAATGCCGTAAAGCGACGTGGCGCGCGCTTCAAACGCGCCCGTCATGCGCCGCAATGCTCGGTCGAACATCTGGCCGGCGAGCGTTTCGAAGATGCGTGACTTGAACGCAAAATCGACCGCGAAATGGACGTTTGTGCCGCCTTCGCGGGCAGCCTCGAACCGCCATTCGTTCTTCAGATATTTCAGCGGCCCCTCGATATAATCGACGGTGATCCGGTCCGGCCGATGCTTGGTCACTCGGCTCGTGAAGCGTTCCTTGAAGGCGTTGAAGCCGACGACCAGGTCCGCGACCGTCTCCGTCTCGCTCGACGAGCGAATCCGTACCGCGACGACCCAAGGCAGGAACTCATCATATTTCTCAATGTCGGCGACCATGTCGAACAGTTGTTCGGGCGTGAAGGGAAGATGGCGGACCTCGCTGTGCCGGGGCATCAGCTCCTCCCTGCGGGCGCAGCTCGTGGGGAGGTGGCACGCGTCAGCGTGACGGAGGGGCCCCTCCACCAGCCTTCGGCCGGTCGCGCAGTGCGCCGGCGTGCCAGGGGCACGCCGTGCTCCAGCGCTCCCCATCGCTTCGCGACAGGGAGGAACTTCATACGCGCAGCTTCTCCAGCCGCGCCGACCGCGCCGCCTGCATTTTCCTGAAATCGTCGCCGGCATGATAGCTCGACCGGGTCAGCGGTGAGGCCGCGACCAGCAGGAAACCCTTGGCGCGGGCGATCGCAGCATAAGCCTCGAATGCCTGCGGAGTGACGAATTCCTCCACCGTCGCGTGGCGCGGGGTCGGTTGCAGATACTGACCCATGGTCAGGAAATCGATGCCCGCCGAGCGCATGTCGTCCATTACCTGATGCACTTCGAGCCGCTGCTCGCCGAGGCCGACCATCACGCCCGATTTGGTGAAGATGTGCGGCGCCTGCCGCTTGACGCTCTCAAGCAGCCGCAGCGACGCATAATATCGGGCGCCCGGGCGGATAGTCGGGTAAAGCCGCGGCACGGTTTCGAGATTGTGGTTGTAGACGTCGGGCCCTGCCTCGACGATCGTCGTTACCGCGGCCTCGCTCTTGTTGCGGAAGTCGGGCGTCAGAATCTCGATCGTGGTGTTCGGCGTGTTGCGGCGGAGCGCCTGGATCACTTTCACGAACTGCGACGCACCGCCGTCGGGCAGATCGTCACGGTCGACGCTGGTGACCACGATATGCTCGAGGCCCAGTTCAGCCGCCGCGACGGCGACATGTTCAGGCTCGAGCGGGTTGATTGCGCGCGGCATGCCGGTCTTGACGTTGCAGAAGGCGCAGGCCCGCGTGCAGGTGTCGCCCAAGATCATCACCGTCGCATGCTTCTTGGTCCAGCACTCACCGATGTTCGGGCAGGCGGCCTCCTCGCACACCGTCGCAAGGCCGAGCGAGCGCATCAGGTTGCGCGTCTGTGCGTACCCGGCGCTGGTCGGCGCCTTGACGCGGATCCAGTCGGGCTTGCGCTGGCGGAGCACCGGGGCGAGTTCGTTCATGGGGGCCAGATAGCGATTGCGGCGGGGTCTTGCCACCCCTGCCCGCTTGCCGCTAGCGGGCGCGGCCATGGCACGCTTGAACGATCTGATCGAAGGATACCGCCGCTTCCGTCAAAACGGTTGGACGCGCGAACGCGAACGCTGGTCGGAGCTGGCCGAAGGGCAAAGTCCGCGCGTCATGATCATCGCTTGCTCGGACAGCCGCGTCGATCCCGCGCAGATCTTCGACGTGAAGCCGGGCGAAATCTTCGTCGTCCGCAACGTCGCCAACCTGGCACCGCCTTACGAGCTTACGCCGGGACGTCATGGCGTCTCCGCCGCGCTCGAATTTGCTGTCACGCAGCTGGAAGTGGATGAGATCGTCGTGCTTGGGCACGGTTCGTGCGGCGGCTGCGCGGCGGCCCTGACCGGCCAGTTCGATCAGGCGCCCGACGGCGAAGGTCACTTCATCGCGGAGTGGGTGCAGATGCTTCGCGACGCCCGCGATGCCGTGCGGGAACGCCATCCGCAGCTCACCCCCGAGGCGATCCTGGAAATGGAGCTTGAGGCGATCCGGGTCAGTCTCGCCAACCTGCGCACGTTCCCGTGGATCGCGGAACGGGAAAACGCCGGGAAGCTGTCGCTCCACGGCGCGCATTTCGCGATTGCGAAAGGCCAATTGTACCTGCTCGACGAGGCGGAAGTGGTCTTCCGCCCCGTCTAGGCAAGTCGGCGACTTGGCAGCCATTCAAGCCGCCAGGCGCCGGATACCACTAGCAGCGGGTGTTGTAGTTGTAGACCGGCTGCCCGTACTGATCGACGTAATAGCAATAGCCGCGGGTATCGCGATAATATTGGCGGCCGTTCACGACACTACCGAGAACCGCGCCGGCGATACCGCCGGCGATGGCGCCCGTGAGCGGCTTCACGCCGGGCAGGATCGCACCGGCAAGCGCGCCGACGCCGGCGCCGACAGCAGCGCCAGTTGCGGCGCGCGTGCCCTGCTGGTTGTTATAGCCGTTGTTGTAGCCATAGGGATCATTATACCCATAAGGGCTGGTCGTGGCGCAGCCCGTAAGTGCTACGCTGGCGGCAATTGCCGCAGTAATTCCAAGACGCTTCATCTGCTCGTCCTTCCAAATGTGATCGCGTGGAGAGTCAAAGGTTGAGCGGCAGTTTCGTTCCCGATCCGATCCGCTAAGACGGGACAATGCGAAGGAATTCGGGCCATGAACGACGCCGTTAATCTGAGAGAAAGCAACATTGCCCTGCTGATCGACGCGGATAATGCGTCGCCGGACCATTTCGACGAAGTTCTCCTGGTTCTTGGCGAATTTGGAACGATCAACATTCGCCGCGCCTACGGAAATTGGCAGAAGGCCAGCCTCAAGGGCTGGGCGGGCATGTCAGGCCAGCACTCGATCGTGCCGATTCAGCAGTTCGACGTGAGCAAAGGCAAAAGCGCGACCGACATGCGGATGATCATCGACGCCATGGACCTGGTCTATCGGGGCAATGTCGATGGCTTCGGGATCATGTCGAGCGACAGTGACTTTCTGCCCCTTGTCCAGCGCATTCGCGAAGACGGAATCCCCGTCTACGGCTTCGGAACGACCAAGACCCCGGAGCCTTTTCAACAAGCCTGCACGCGTTTCTTCGACATCGCGGCCCTCGCTCTCGCGAGCAAGGATGAGCCCACCAAGAGCGAGAAGGAAGGCCGGCGTGAGGTCGATGCCGAACTGTTGAAAGTGCTTGGGAACGCCTTCAAGGCGTGCAAGCGAGACGACGACGGCTACGCCTCTCTCGCCGAACTCGGCCAACGGGCGACCGCAGTCTCGAGCTTTTCTGCACGCAATTACGGTTATCCAAAGTTGTCGGACCTGATCAAGGCGGTGCCGAATTTCGACGTAAAGACCGGTCCCGACGGGCGGGCCGTGGTCAAGCGCCTCCGCTGACCGCACGATACGGCCGTTGGGCCCACATTGGCAGGCGGATAATCGGGCCACGGTTTCACTCTAGGCGGGAGAAGTGTGGCCTAGCCGACACAAATCCGTTGTTGCGGCCGTAATGGACGGAACCAGCTCTCCCGCGACCTGTTGAGCCGGAACGATGCAAGCTTACCCGCACATGAACGAACTGCCTTGCCCCGACGATTACCTGAGGACCGCCTGTGACGCGGTCCGGTCCGGAGGCGACGGCAATCGCCAGCTCGATCGCTTGCCGGTGCCGGTCTACACGACCGACGCCGATGGCAATGTGACCTATTGGAACCGCGCCTGCGTCGACTTTGCCGGCCGCGAACCGCAGCTCGGGCAGGACAAATGGTGCGTGACCTGGCGCATCCTCACGACGTCGGGCGAACATCTGCCGCACGACCAATGCCCGATGGCCACCGCGATCCAGCAGCGCCGACCGATCCGCGATGCAGTCGCGATCGCCGAGCGCCCCGACGGCAGCCGGGTCGCATTCCGCCCCTACCCGACCCCGCTCTTCGCGGACGATGGAACGCTCAAGGGCGCGATCAACATGCTGATCGACGTGACGGAGGAGCAGAGCGGGGCATTAGCGGCGCAGGCAGACCGTTGCCGCCGCCTCGCCGACGCGACCTACAACCGCGAAACATCCAGCGAGCTGCAAAGCATGGCGGAAGGCTTCGAACGGACGGCACGGGATCTAAGATAGAAGAGTGAAGTCTAACTATCCGACTGCCATGTGCGGATCACCGCATCCAGTCCACGCACCACTCGGCTGAGCCGGGCATAATCCACCTTGCCGGGCGTGTCCGAAGGCGAGTGGTAGTAAGGGTATCGGAACGGTGCGGTGTCGGTCACCATGATGGCGTTGAAGCCGTTCTGCTCGAACGCCCAATGATCCGACCAATCGATCCCCTGGACGAACGCCGGTGCCGCCCCGCCGATGCTCGGAAATGCAGCACGCTTGCGAAAGGAGGCCAGAGCGCGCCGCTCCAGGGGACGCGAATGGAGGTTCGCAACGAAAGCGATGAAGTTCCCATTGTCCGGATAGCGCAAGCTCAGCGGGAACGGGTAGAGTTGGCTCCCCGGCGCGTCGCTGTAATAACCCATGGTCTCCAGCGAGAGCATGCCATCGACCCGCTCCCCCGAGCGACGCAGCGCCCGGGCATACGTAAGGCTCCCCATGCCCTCCCGCTGGAAATGCGGCGGCTCCTCATTGACGAACAGCACCAGTCGAACTCGCACCGGCGCCTTCCCGCGAACGTTCGCCAGCGAGCGCGCCAACTCGAGCACGGCCGCGGTGCCGGTTCCATTGTCGTTCGCGCCCGGAGCGTCATAGGCGCTGTCGTAATGGGCGCCTACGATCAAGGTGGACGCCGACGGCTCAAGCGGCTCGACGACGACTTCAAGGTTGCGAGTGCCGGCAAGGACCTGCTGCCGGTGCACGAGGTAGCCAAGCGAGTGAAGCTGGCGCTCGAGATATTGCGCCGCTTCCTCAAGCGCAGCTGGATGTTCCATGTTATGCGGCTTGCTACCGATTGCCGTCACGTGCGTTCGCAGCCTGACAGCGAGGCCCGACTGCTCGGCCGTCAGCGGCGGCAACGTTCCCGAAAAGGATCGCCCAGGCGTCGCCGTCATCCAGAAGAACAGCAGCACCGGCGCCATGAAAATGACAGCCGTGATCCCCGCTGCGATTGCTTTCGACTTGTCCATGAAACCCGGCCCCCTCCGGAGTGTGTCGGTCTGCACGGGCATGCAGCGCTTATCAACTGCTGTTGCGTGGGCTAGCTTGTCCCGATGCATGATGTATCGCTCGACCTCGCCGACCGCCCGGGATCGCTCGCCGACTTTGGTGAAACTCTCGGCGCGGCCGGGGTCAGCCTGGAAGGCGGCGGTGTGTTCACGGTGGACGGCACGGCGCGCGCCCACTTTCTCGTGGAGGATGGCGAAGCCGCCCGCCGCGCGCTTGTCGCAGCGGGCCTGGGCAACGCGACCGTGCGGCCAGTCCTCGTCCGCCGGCTCAAGCAGGAGGTGCCGGGGCAACTCGGGGCCATTGCGCGCGCGTTGGGCGATGCGGGCGTCAATATCGAAACCATGTACAGCGATCACGCCAACCAGCTGATCCTGGTCGTTGACGATGTTGCGGCGGCGGAGCGCGTCACAGCCGATTGGGCCGCCTGAAGGACGCGGATCAGATCAGCTCAAGCGCGACCCTGACCTGATCGCCGGCCGCAATATCGGCGCGGCGGCGGACCTCGGCCTTCACCGGCAGAATGTAGGTGCCAGCCTTCTGCGGGAACACGGAAGTGCGCCAAGTGACGCCTTCGATCGTCGCCTCCACGCGAACCGATCCGAACCCGCCCGAACTGCCGAAGCGCTCCGCGCGGATTTCGAGCGATAGCTCCTCGGGCACGGTAATAAAGTGCCAGCTGCCCTTCCCCGCGTTCCAGAGCCACAGCGGCGCGGTGAAGCCTATCACCTTTACCGAGTCAGCTTGCGATACGTCATGCGGTGCGGGCGCGTGGCTTCCTCACCCAGACGGCGGACCTTGTCCTCCTCATACGCCGCGAAATTGCCTTCGAACCATTCGACGTGGGCGTCGCCCTCGAATGCGAGGATGTGCGTCGCAAGGCGATCGAGGAAGAAGCGGTCGTGGCTGATGACCACCGCGCAGCCCGCGAAATTCTCGATCGCCTCCTCAAGCGCTCCGAGCGTTTCGACGTCGAGATCGTTGGTCGGCTCGTCGAGCAGCAGGACGTTACCGCCGCGCTTCAGCATCTTGGCGATGTTGACCCGGTTACGCTCGCCGCCGGACAGCTTGCCGACATTCTTCTGCTGGTCCTGGCCCTTGAAGTTGAACGCGCCAACATAGGCCCGGGTCGACTGGTCGTGGCCGTTGACCTTCATATAATCGAGGCTGTCGGAGATTTCCTGCCAGACGTTGTTTTTCTCGTTCAAATGGTCGCGGCTCTGGTCGACGTAGCCGAGGTGCACGGTCGGGCCGATATCGATGTCACCCGCGTCGGGCTTTTCCTGCCCCGTGATCAGCTTGAACAAAGTGGATTTGCCGGCACCATTCGCGCCGATCACTCCGACGATTCCGCCCGGCGGCAGCGTGAAGCTAAGATCTTCGAACAGCAATTTGTCGCCATAAGCTTTGGTGACGCCGTTGACCTCGATAACCTTGCCACCGAGCCGTTCCGGCACCTGGATGAGGATCTCGGCCTTGCCGGGGATGCGCTTTTCCTGGCTGGCCACCAGCTGGTCGAACTTGGCGATACGCGCCTTGGATTTGGTCTGTCTGGCTTTAGCGCCTTGGCGGATCCATTCGAGCTCGTCCTTGATCGCCTTCGCGCGTCCGGACTCCTCGCGGTCCTCCTGCTCGAGCCGCTTGGCCTTCTTCTCGAGATAGGTCGAATAATTGCCTTCGTAGGGGAAATATTTCCCGCGATCGATTTCGAGAATCCAGCTCACCACATTGTCGAGGAAGTAGCGGTCGTGGGTGATCATCAGCACCGCGCCCGCATATTCCGCGAGATGGGTCTCGAGCCACTGGACGCTCTCGGCGTCGAGATGGTTGGTCGGCTCGTCGAGCAGCAGGATCGTCGGCTTCTGGATCAGCAGACGGGTCAGAGCGACACGGCGCTTCTCGCCGCCGGAGAGATTATCGACCGAAGCATCGGACGGCGGACAGCGCAGTGCCTCCATTGCGACTTCGAGCTGGTTGTCGAGCGTCCACCCGTCGACCGCGTCGATCTTGCCCTGAAGGTCGCCCATTTCCTCCATCAGCGCGTCGAAATCGGTATCGTCCTTGGGATCGCCCATCTCGGCCGAAATCGCGTTGAAGCGATCGACCATGTCGGCCGTCTCGCGAGCACCGTCCTTGACGTTCTCGAGCACATTCTTGGTCGGGTCGAGCTGCGGCTCCTGCGCGAGATAGCCGACCGTCACATTCTCGCCCGGCCACGCCTCGCCGGAGAATTCCGTGTCGACGCCGGCCATGATCTTCATCAGAGTCGACTTGCCGGCCCCGTTTGGCCCGACGATGCCGATCTTGGCGCCGTGATAGAATTGCAAATTGATGTTGCTGAGCACCGGCTTCTGCGCGCCGGGGAAGGACTTGGTCATGTCCTTCATGACAAATGCATATTGAGCGGCCATCGGGTCGCGGATCCTTGCAAGAGACGAGGTTTGGTGGCGCGTTTAAGGGATGGGCAGGTTCGAATCCACCCCGCCCGTCATGCTGAACTTGTTTCAGCATCCATCATCGAACGGCGCAGAAGTGGGCAGATGGACCCTGAACCAAGTTCAGGGTGACGTAGAGGCCTAAAACGGCATCTTGAACCCGGGCGGAAGCGGAAGTCCGCTGGACATCTTCTGCATTTCGGCATTGGCGGCCGCGTCCGCCTTCGTCCGCGCGTCGTTGAGCGCCGCGATAATCAGATCCTCGAGCATCGTCTTCTCCGACGGCTGGAGCAGGCTCTCGTCCAAATCGAGGCCGATGATACGCCCCTTCGCGGTGGCGCGAACCTTAACCAGCCCGCCGCCGGCAGCGCCCTCGACCTCGATCTTGTCGAGGTTGTCCTGCGCCTTCATCAGCTCGGCCTGCGCATTCTGCGCCATCTTCATGATCTCGTCGAAATCCGGCATGTCATGCCCTTCCTGTGGATGCGTAGGATTCCAGTGCGGCGTCGGGAAACGCATCGAGCACCGCGCGAACATTAGGGTCTGAAAGCACATCGGCCCTGGCGCGTTCCTCGGCGATCTTTTCCTGGTCAAGCAGGCTGGGTTCGCTCGGAGCGTCGGATAGCGAGACCTGCCAGGTCGTACCGGTGGCGGCTTTGAGGGCGAGCGCAAGGTCGCGCGGCCAATCGGGGCCGAGCGGACGCATCGGCTTGAGTACCAGTTCGGGCGGAGCAAAGGTGACGACGCCGACTTGGTCGTGGAGTTGTTGGGCAAGCAGATGTTTGCCCGATGTTTCAACGATTTGGATTAGGGTCTTGAGGTCGTTCGGAAGGCTCGCAGCTGGCCCCGACGCGGGCGCTCGCGTCGCAGCTGGGGCGTTCGCCGCGCCCTCCTGCGTGAGCCGCCCGATCAGTGCCGCGGGGTCGGGCAGTTCGGCCGCGTGCACAAGCCGCAGCAGCGCCATTGTCGCCGCTTCCTGCGGATCCGGCGCGATCTGCACGTCGGTCAGGCCCTTCAGGAGCATCTGCCACAGCCGGTGGATATTCCCCCAGGTCAGGCGCTGCGCCATCTCGTCGGCCGACGCCTGATGTTCGGCGGAAGCAAGGGCGTCGGGTCGCGCGCCGGCCTTGGTCCGCGTCGCGGAGTGAAGGCTTTCCATCAGACCGCGCAACAGCCCGGAAGGCTCGATCCCGAGCGCATGGGCTTCATCGAGCTCGGCGAGCATCTGCGGCGCATCGCCGGCAAGTACTAGCTGCAAGAGCCGCCGAATGCGCCCGCGATCGGCAAGCCCGAGCATGTCGCGGACCTGCTCGGCGGTGACCTCACCGCCGCCATGGGCGATCGCCTGGTCCAGGATCGAGAGGCCGTCACGAGCTGAGCCCTCGGCCGCCCGCGCGATCATTGCCACCGCTTCCGGCTCGACCTGCACCCCCTCCGCTTGCGCCACATGGCTAAAATGATTGGCCAGCTTCTCTAGGGGAATTCGCCGCAGATCGAAGCGCTGGCAGCGGGACAAAACCGTGACTGGCACCTTATCCACTTCGGTCGTTGCCAGAAGGAACTTCACATGTTCCGGCGGCTCCTCAAGAGTCTTCAACAACGCATTGAAAGCAGGCTTGGAAAGCATGTGAACTTCGTCAATGATGTACATCTTGTAGCGCGCCGACACCGCCGCGTAACGCACGGCGTCGGTCATCTCGCGCACATTTTCGACGCCGTTGTGAGAAGCCGCGTCAATTTCGATAACATCGATAAACCGGCCCTCGGCAATCGCGCGGCACGGCTCGCACAGATTGCACGGGTCGATCGTCGGCCCGCCCTGCCCGTCCGGCCCGATGCAGTTGAGCGCCTTTGCGATCAGCCGCGCGGTCGAGGTCTTGCCGACCCCGCGGACGCCGGTGAGCAAAAAGGCATGGGCAATGCGGCCGCGCCTGATCGCATTGGCCAACGTCTGCACCATCGCATCCTGGCCGATCAGCTCGGCGAACGTCTGCGGGCGATATTTGCGGGCAAGCACGCGGTAGGGCGAACTACTGCCGGCCGGCGCAGGCACTTCCGGGAGATCGAGCCCGAGGCCCGGCGATTCGAGTTCGTCCATACCGCCGTTTAAGCCGTGGTGCCGGTCATTGCGAGCGGTGGAAGCCGACGACCCGGCACGAAATCGTTGTGGCTGCTTCCTTCCGGACCTGACCAGGTTGGCGACAGCGCCGTCCGCCGACTTCCGAGCGCGCATATGGGGGGAAATCCCGCCCATCGCAAGCGCGCGAGCAAGCTAGCTTCGTTGCCAGTTTCGGAAGCTTGGTGGGATGCGGACGTCCAGGGTCGCAAGTTCCTCCGTCAGCAATATCTGGCAGGCGAGGCGCGATGTCCGCGTGGCGTGGGCGGCGAGGTCGAGCAAATCCTCTTCCTCCTCGCTCGCGGAGGGAAGCTTCGCAAAATCCTCCGCCGCGACGATCACGTGGCAGGTCGAACAGGCCATCACGCCCTCGCACGATCCTTCGAGCGGAAGCTTTTCCTTCCAGGCGAGGTCGAGCAGGCGCTGGTTCGGCGCCGCCTCCACTTCCCTGTCGACGCTTCCGTCGGGATGACGGAACACCACCTTGATCATGCGGCAAGGCCCTGCTGGGCGCGGGCGGTGGCGTCAATGCGTCGGCACGCGTCGGCCAGCTCGGATTCGCTGGTATAGCGCCCGAACCCAAGGCGGATCGAGGAGCGTGCCTCGCGATCCGAAAGTCCGAGTGCCCGAAGCACATGGCTCGGCCGCCCCGACCCGCTTGCGCATGCGCTTCCGAGGGAGAAGGCGACGTCCCGCAAGTCGGATATGAGCCGCGCTCCGTCGAGCCCGTCGCGACGGATGTTGAGGTTGCCGCGGTAGCGATGTTCCGCGCTACCGTTGACTATCCAGCCCGGACCAAGCGCGTCGATTGCCGCATTCCACAGCCGCTCGACATGTGCCGCGTCGGCCTCACGGCGTTCTGACGCCAGCTTTGCCGCGGCCCCGAAACCGACGCACAGCGCCGGCGACAAGGTCCCTGAGCGAAGTCCCCGCTCCTGCCCGCCGCCGTGGAGCAAGGGCGCTGGCGTCACTCCGTCACGCATCCATAGCGCGCCCACGCCTTTCGGCCCGTAGATCTTGTGCGCCGAGACAGCGATCAGGTCGGGCCCTTCCGGAATATCCACGCGCCCAAATCCCTGCACCGCGTCGCAAAGCATCAGCGCGCCCACTCGATGGGCCGCACGAGCGATCTCCATGATCGGCTGAATGACGCCAATCTCATTGTTCACGAGCATTGCCGCCACCAGCAGCACCCGCTCGTCGAGGGCCGCTTCCAAGGAATCGAGGTCCACAATGCCGTCGGGGCGGACCGGCGACCGAACCACGTCAAATCCCCCACCCTCCAGCCAGTCGCAGCTGTCGAGCACGGCCGCATGCTCCGTAGCGATCGTGACGATGCGGTTGCGATCTGCAGGCGCATTTTCCGCGAGACCCTTCAGCGCCCAGTTGAGCGCCTCGGTCGCGCCGCTGGTGAACGCAACCGAGCCGCCGCTAATGCCTACAGCGCGCGCAACCTGCCCACGCGCAACCTGCCCACGCGCCACCTCGATCGCCGCTGCAGCCTCCCGCCCCGCGCGGCTCGGGGAATGAGGATTGGCGAAATCCTCCTCCGCCCACGGCCGCATCGCGGCGGCGACCTCGGGAGCCACGGGCGTGGTCGCCTGATAATCTAGATAGATCATGCGGCGCGGCTTGCTGCCCGAGAGGCGATACGACGCCACTCTGTCACGAACAGCTCGACGTCACTCTCGCTCGTCTCAGGACCGAAGCTGACGCGAATTGCGGATGACACGAGATCCTCGGTGAGGCCCATCGCCTGAAGCACGCGGCTTGGCTTCATGCTTCCGGACGAACATGCGCTCCCCGCTGAAACGGAAATGCCGGCAAGATCGAACTGCACGAGCTGGCTCGCGCTGCTCACTCCCGGCATTGCGTAGGTCGCGATCGTGGGCACACGCGGTGAATCGCGCGCGATAACGATGCCTCCAGCGTCCTCGATTTCGGCATCGAGCAGTTGCCGGAGAGGCGTGAGACGCTGCATGGCAGAGGCAAAGCCCTCAACCTCGAGCGCCGCAGCGAAGGCGGCCGCCGCCGGAAGGTTCTCCGTCCCTCGCCGATAGCCTTTCTCCTGCCCGCCGACCGCCTGCAGCTTAGCCAGATCGCGGACCAGGAGCGCGCCGACCCCAGGCGGGCCTCCCAGCTTGTGCGCCGAGACTGCAATGAAATCTGCTTCAGGTAGACCGAGTTTGCCCGCGGTCTGCGCGCAATCCAGCAGAACCAATGAGCTTGCCGCGGAGACCCGCTCCTGAATGGCGGCGACCGCCTGGATCACCCCGGTCTCATTGTTCGCATGCTGGATCGCAACCAGCGCCGGAGCACCCGCGAGGGTCGAATCGAGTGTGTCGAGGTCGATTAGGCCATCGGATGTGACGCCAATAACCTTCGCCCGCCCCATCGCTGCCCGCACGGCATCATGTTCGGTTGCGCCGATTGCTCGTCCCGGAACCTTCGCCCCACGCGCGGCAAGGCTGATCGCCTCGCTCGCGCCGGACGTGAGGATGATCTCGTGGCGCCACCCGAGCGCGTCGGCAATGGCGCGCCGCGCATCCTCCAACGCCGCCCGCGCCGCTCGTCCCTCCGCATGGGGCGAACTTGGATTGGCCCAGTGCTCCAGGGCCTCCGCCATCGCCGCGCGCGCCTCGGGGAGCACCGGCGTCGTCGCCGCATGGTCGAGATAGATGCGCTCACCCTTGCTCAAAACGCGCGAATTTCCTGCCGATTGCCAGTTGAACCGCCTCCCCTATATAGGAGCCGCCGTCGCGGTGCACCCGCGAGCGATCGTCATTCCAGCCACGAGCAGCCGCGCCCTTATGCCTGAAGTCATTTTCCCTGGTCCCGAAGGCCGCCTCGAAGGCCGTTTCCATCCTGGCCCGCGCCCGCGCGCGCCCGTGGCAATGGTGCTGCACCCGCACCCCAATGCGAACGGCACGATGAACAACAAGATCGTGCAATTGCTCTACAAGACCTTCGTCAACCGCGGCTTCGCGACGCTTCGATTCAACTTCCGTGGCGTCGGCAAGAGCCAGGGCCTGTTCGACAATGGCATTGGCGAGCTTAGCGACGCGGCCTCCGCGCTCGACTGGGTCCAGCAGATCCATCCGGAAGCCGAAACCACTTGGGTGGCCGGCTTCGGCTTTGGCGCCTGGATTGGCATGCAGCTGCTGATGCGCCGGCCGGAGATCAAGGGCTTCATCTCGATCGCTCCGCCCGCCAACATGTTCGACTTCAGCTTCCTTGCGCCCTGCCCGTCGTCCGGAATCATCATCAACGGCGAGGCCGACGAGGTGGTCGCCTCAGGCGCGGTCCAGAAGCTTGTCGACAAGCTTCGCACCCAGCGCCACATCATCATCCACCACGACACGATCCCGGGCGCGAACCACCATTTCGCCAACGAGCTCGACCTGCTGATGAAGAGCGTCGACGATTATCTCGACATGCGGCTTGAGAAGGATCTGAAGCGCTAGATTGTCCATATCAGGACGTTGCCGAGCAGTACGGCTGCCGCGGCGATCATCAACATTCCACGGGTGCGGCTTTCGCAAGAGAGCGCGAGTTTCGTACCGCCCACCGCCAGAACGAACGCCGCAATCATGGCGATTGCAGGGGCTGCTGAAGAAATTCCGCTCAATTCGCGATCCTTTCACGCATGTTTAACCGTTGTTGCTCCACAACGGACAAATGAACACGGCAGAACGGCAGGCGCGCCTTGAAGAGGCGTTCGAGCGGATCGAGGAAACGATCCTGCCGTGCATCGCAATGATGCTCGAAACGCTACTCGAAGCATCCGACTCGGTCCCCGAGAACGAGCGCCGCTTCCTCGCCGCCGAACTGAAGACGCTTGCTGCACAACTCGAGGAACTGACCCTTGCCATCGAGCGGTCGAACCCGCTTCACGTGGACCCCGGTCAGTATCGCACCGCCGCGGCCTGAGCCGCGCTTCAACCATCCTCTAAGCTGTTGAACCTTCAGTACTTTCGCCGAACTGTTGTCGTTTGGCGACAAGTGCCGCTGCGGGACCGCCAGCGGGTCCATTAATCCTTTACTTGGCGCACACGCGTCCATATATCGCGACCCGCTGCCCCATGGGACTTCCAACCGCAAGGCAGCTTTGTCTCGAACTACCAGTTGGAGGTCCCTTGAGTTGCACATCAATCCTCGCGCGCTGGGGCTAGCTGTAGCCCCTATCGGCACCCGGTCCGGTGTCGACATCGCAAAGCAGCGTCCGGCTCAGCCGGTCACGCTTCTTCGTCCGCACGCTGCACAGCGCGCCGCCCGCTTCTTTGTAGAGAAGTTTCCGGGCCGGTCGCTCTATGCCGTGAAGGCCAATCCGTCTCCGGACCTCCTGCAGATCCTGTGGGATTCGGGCGTGACCCATTACGACGTCGCGTCGATCGGCGAGGTTCGGCTGGTTGCCGGGCTGCTTCCGAACGCGATCCAGTGCTTCATGCACCCGGTGAAGGCCGAGGAGGCGATTGCCGAGGCCTATTTCGAACATGGTGTCCGCACCTTCAGCCTCGATACGATCGAGGAGCTGGACAAGATCGTCCGCGCGACCTCGACCGACGGCGAAGCCGCGACCGACCTTAAC
Source organism: Sphingomicrobium sp. (assembly GCA_039915925.1). Taxonomy (GTDB): domain Bacteria; phylum Pseudomonadota; class Alphaproteobacteria; order Sphingomonadales; family Sphingomonadaceae; genus Sphingomicrobium. Next base: position 103,471 of record JBDSMG010000020.1, on the reverse strand, counting down.
CTGCTGGTGCGCATCCGTGTCAGCTCCGACCATGCCAAGCTCAGCCTCGCCTCCAAGTTCGGAGCGCAGCCCGACGAAGTGAAGGCGCTGCTGTTCGCGGCACGTCAGGCGGCGGACGCGCTCGGCATCTGCTTCCACGTCGGAAGCCAGGCAATGACTCCGGCAGCCTATGCCGAAGCCATGACCCAGGTCCGCAACGCCATCGTTGAAGCCGCGGTCACGGTCGACATCGTCGATGTCGGCGGCGGTTTCCCCTCCTGCTACCCGGGCATGGAGCCGCCGGCCCTCGAGAATTATTTCGCCGTCATCCATTCGGCTTTCGAAGCGCTGCCGATCAGCTATTCGGCCGAACTGTGGTGCGAGCCGGGCCGTGCCTTGTGCGCCGAATATGCGAGCCTGGTCGTGCGCGTCGAAAAGCGCCGCGGAAGCGAGCTGTATATCAACGACGGCGCTTATGGGGCTTTGTTCGATGCCGCCCATATCGGCTGGCGCTATCCGGTTGAGCTTCTGCGCGAGCCGGAGTCGAACGTTCGTCCGATGGAGTTCAGCTTCTACGGCCCGACCTGCGACGATCTCGACCATATGACAGGCCCGTTCGAGCTTCCCGCCGATGTGGGTCCGGGCGATTATATCGAAATCGGAATGCTCGGGGCCTATGGCTGCGCGATGCGGACCCGCTTCAACGGCTTCGGTGTCGAAAGCACCGAGATCGTCGACGACGAGCCGATGGCCTCGCTCTATTCCGAGATCGAGGCGCCCGCACGTTCGAACGTGGTGAAGCTGTAGACGTGATTCCCCTCCTGCTTCGGCGGGAGGGGTGCCGACCGAGAGTCGGTTGATGGGGTGAGGCTGTCCCCCGCAACGAACGACATGCTGAATTGCCGCTTCGCTTGGCGGAGCGGTGCTCATTGGAGCATGACATGAACACCGAGACCAAGATCAACGACACCCGCAAGGCGGAGCTTCTCTCCAGCCCCGTCGAACATATCGACATCACGAAATTCGATGCCCGCACGATCATCGATTCGATGGGCAAGATGAGCTTCACGAGCCGCGACCTGTCGCGCGCGACCGGCATCTACAACACGATGCTCGAGGACAAGGATTGCTCGATCATCCTGGTCATCGCCGGGTCGACCTCGGCCGGCGGCTGCATGGATCTGTATGCCGAGCTCGTCCGCTCCAACATGGTCGATGCGATCGTCGCCACCGGGGCCACCATCGTCGACATGGATTTCTTCGAAGCGCTTGGCCACAAGCACTATCAAGCCAATGAAATTCCAGACGATGATACGTTGCGCTCACTCTACATCGACCGCATCTACGACACCTATATCGATGAGGAGAAGCTGCAGGATTGCGACTTCACGATCGGCAAGATCGCTGACAGCCTGGAGCCGCGCGCCTACTCGAGCCGCGCCTTCATCCACGAGATGGGCAAGTGGCTGAGCGAGGGCAATGCCAAGAAGCAGGGCAGCCTCGTCCAGCTCGCCTATGAGCATGACGTGCCGATCTTCTGCCCGGCGTTCGTCGACAGCTCGGCGGGCTTCGGCCTGGTCAAGCATCAGGTCGATCGCATGAAGGCCGGCAAGCCCTACATGGTGCTCGACGCCATCGCGGACTTCCGCGAACTGACGAACCTCAAGATCGAGGCCGGCACCACGGGCCTGCTGATGATCGGCGGAGGCGTTCCCAAGAACTTCACGCAGGACACGGTCGTCTGCGCCGAAATCCTCGGCCATGAGGATGTCGAGGTACACAAATATGCGGTGCAGATCACCGTCGCCGACGTCCGCGACGGCGCCTGCTCCTCTTCCACGCTCCAGGAAGCGGCGAGCTGGGGCAAGGTATCGACCGCGATGGAGCAGATGGTGTTCGCGGAAGCGACCAGCGTCCTCCCGTTGCTGGCGTCAGACGCCTGGCATCGCGGCGCGTGGAAGAACCGCGAGAAGCGCCGCTTCGCCAAACTGTTCGACTAACCCGCTGTTCGACTAAGGTTGCCGTTACCGGCGTCAACGATTAGCCCTCCCCTTGAACTATCAGGGGGAGGGTTTTTCATGGAACATAGTCCACTACTCGCACCAATCGTCGCGCTGGTCGCGTGGACGTTGGTCGTCATGATCTGGATGATGGCCGCCCGCGGAGGCCAGTTCCGCAAACTTGGCATCACTTTGGGAAACATCCCCGACGGCGCGAGAGGCACCGACTTCGAAGACCGCGCCGATCCCAAGGCGCAGTGGAAATCTCACAATTACAATCATTTGATGGAACAACCGACGATCTTCTATGCGATCGTCTTCGCCCTGATCCTGATGGGCTTCGACCATCCGATCAACGTCTGGCTGGCCTGGGGCTATGTCGGACTGCGGATTGCCCACAGCCTGGTGCAGGCGACCGTCAACAAGGTCCGCATCCGCTTCACGCTGTGGCTGCTCAGCAGTCTGTGCCTGCTCGGCCTAACGACTCACGCGGCCCTCAGGCTGATCCACGGCTGAAGCAGGCCGCAAGTTCGACATGCGTGGACCAGCGGAACTGGCCAACCGGACGCACCCACTCGAGCGCATAGCCGCCGGCCACGAGCAGTGCGGCGTCGCGCGCGAATGTCGCTGGATTGCAGCTGACATAAGCGATCCTGCGCACGCTTGAGACGGCAAGATTTCGGACCTGCTCCTCCGCTCCCGAACGCGGCGGATCGAGCACTATTGCATCGAAATTTTCAAGTTCCGGTTGGCTAAGCGGCCGCCGGTACAAATCCCGATGTTCGACGGAGATCGGCCGCCCTGCTCTCCCCGCCGCCGACTTCAAGGACAGTAGCGCATCGCGGGACGCTTCGGCTGCATAGATCTGGCCTGGAAGGGCAAATGCGAAGGTTCCAAGGCCGGCGAAAAGATCGGCGACTTTCTGCGCTCCGCCTGCCGCTTCCCGGACGGCGGCCACCAGCGCGGATTCGCCATCGTCCGTCGCTTGCAGGAATGCGCCCGGCGGGAGTGCGACCGCAACTCCGGACAGGGTCGCCGTCGCGGGCACCGGCTCATAGTGAGTCTCCGGCCCGAAACCCCCGTCGAGCGTCAGGCGCGCGAGCCCGTTGCGCTCGCAGAAATCCGTGAGCGCCTCGATTGCGGCGAGCCCCTGCGGTTGAACGCCCTTGAGCATGACGTCCGGCCCCTGATCCGCGAGTGTCAGTTGAACTTCCGCCGGGCGCCGCTGGTCGAGCAATGTCGCCAGCATCTGACGGAGCGGCGCGACGAGTGCGAACAGCTCGGGTCGCAGGATATGGCATTCGCGCATGTCAATGATGCGGTGCGACTTTTCAGCGTTGAAGCCGATCAGCACCTGCTTGCCCATGCGCAGCGCGCGCAGCGTCGCCCGGCGGCGGCTTTTCGGCGGCGACAGGTGCGGCTCGCGGACTTCGGCGACGAGCCCATGCTGCGCCAGCGCCCCCTCAACCCGCGACACCAGATAGCCCCGGTACGCCTCAGCGTCCGCATGCTGGAGCTGGCACCCGCCGCACTCAGGAAAGTGACGGCATGGCGGCAACTGCCGGTGCGGCCCTGCCTCTACCGAGCCGTCCTCCAGCAGCAGGTCGCCGGGAACCGCAAACGGCGCATGGCGTCCGCTTGCACTCACGCCGTCGCCACGCGCGGCGATGCGGACGATGGGGTCGCTCACGAAAGCAGCGCGAGCGCGTGCGGGATCGCTGCGGCGAGATCGTCGGCAATCATGTGCGGTCCCGCAATCTCGGCGGCTCGCCCATGCAGCCAGACGCCCGCACAGGCCGCTTCAAAGGACTCAAGCCCGCACGCGCGCATTGCCGCGATCGTCCCGGCCAGCACGTCGCCCGTGCCTGCGGTCGCCAGCCATGCCGGCGCTGGAGGGGCAAAGCCAAGCCGTCCATCCGGTGCAGCCACCACGGTGTCGGGCCCCTTGTAGACGATCACGGCGCCCGATAACTCGGCCGCGCGAAGCGCCTGCTCGGCCTTGCTGCCCTGAAGCTCGCCGAAGAGTTTGGCGAACTCACCTGAATGCGGCGTCAAGATCGCGTCTTGGCTTTTCAGGCGCTCCGGATTGCCGATTTGCCCGATCGCGTCGGCGTCGATCACCTTTGCCGCGTGGCTCGTCAGCGCCAAAGTCAGTACTTGCGGAATGTCGCCCATGCCAGGGCCGACCAGCAGACAGCCGATCCGCGGGTCGCTGACGACTGCCGTGTCCGTCTGCACCACGGCAGCTGGAAGTCCGTCGATCGCTCGCGAAGTGCTCACGCGCACATATCCCGCTCCAGCCCTGCTCGCCGCGGTTGCAGCCAGGGCAATGGCCCCTGGCATCTTCCCCGCAAGCGCATGCACCAGCCCGCGCGTATATTTGTGGCCGGCAGGATCGAGCGGCAGAATGTGAGGTCGACCGATCTCCTGCCACCGATCGGAAGCGACGATCCCGATGTCGGCAAGCACCACGCGACCGCACCGGTGCATGGCTGGAGCAAGCCGATGCGCCGGCTTCAGCGCGCCGAACGTGACCGTCATGTCGAAGGGCGGAACCGGCGACAGCAAGGCGCCGCTATCGCTATCGACGCCGCTCGGAAGGTCGCAGGCGATGCTTAGCCTTGCTTCGCCGGAAAGAGCGCAAAGCCGTTCGCTTACAGCATCATCCAGGACGCGCTTCAGCCCCGTTCCGAACAGACAGTCAATCAACAGCGGAGCCGGCTCGGCCTCGTCCAGCGTGCCGACCTCCCCGGCCCATTGCGACCGAGCCCATTCAGCCGCCTCGGTCCGAGGCTCGCCAAGGGCTGCGACCCCGACCGCAACACCACGCTGCTTCAGGTGCCGTGCAGCGACATAGCCGTCGCCGCCATTATTGCCCGGACCGCACAAGATCAGCGCCGGCATTCCCGCGCTGAACCGGTAGGCGGCTTCCGCGAGCGCTGCCCCTGCCCGCTCCATCAAGTTCTCAACTGGCGTTCCGCCCTCGATCGCCCGGCGCTCGGCCTCGGCCATTGCTGCAGCAGTGAGGATCGCGCGCATCCGCGCTCCTTAGCGCAGGCGCGTCGCCAGATGCCACCATGCGCGCGGCACGGCCTCGGCAGCGACGTCGCGCGCCGAATCATCGCGGAACAGCGCGAAACATGTCGCGCCGGACCCTGACATGTGCACGAACTCGGCGCCGGCACAGCTGCGCAGCCATTGCAGCACTTCGCCGACCTGCGGAACGAGCCGGGTCGCGGGCGCCTCGAGATCGTTCCTGCCCTCGCTCCATCGTTCGAGCGGTCCGCGATCCGTGCCGTCCCACGCCGCAAAGACCTTGGCCGTCGAAAGCTGCACCCGCGGGTTCACGAGCAGCAGGGGCGTGCCGGTAAGGCCGAGGTCCAACGGCTCAAGCTCCTCGCCCCCGGCAGTGCCGCGACAGCCTAGCGAGCGCAGGCAAGCCGGAACGTCGGAGCCGAGCACCGGCGCGACCCGCTCCGCATGCCGAGCTTCAACTCCCCACAAAATGGTGAGCAAGCGCAGCGCAGCGCCCGCGTCGGCCGATCCGCCGCCAATCCCCGAAGCGACGGGCAGCTTTTTCGTCAGATGCAACCGAGCGCCTGCCGGCACATCGGCGGCGTCCTGCAACTCTTTCGCCGCACGAAGCACGAGATTGTCGCCGTCGAGCGCCGCGGCGAATGGCCCGTCAACGCTCAAGCCGATCTCGTCCGCCGCCTCGGCCGTCAGTTCATCCCCGTCCTCGCCGAAAGCGAAGATTGTCTCCAGCCGATGGCGGCCATCCGGCAGCTTGCCTCGCACATGCAGGGCGAGGTTCAATTTCGCATAGGCCGTATCGCGAAGGATCAAGGCGCGGCGGTCGCCGGGCTAAGGCCGCCACCGAGCTTCGCCTTCACCCGCTTCGCAATGTCATCGTCGGCGGTGACCAGCGCGGCGTTCCAGGCGAAGCGCGCCTCGTAACGGCGGCCCGCCTTGTACAGCGCGTCACCGAGATGTTCGCGGATTTCCGCCTCGGCAGGATCCTTCAACGCCGCCTGCTGCAGAATGCCGATCGCGTCCTGCACCCGCCCTTGCTTGAACAAGGCCCAGCCCAGCGAATCGGTAATCGAGGCATCGTCCGGCGCAAGCTCGCTCGCCTTGCGGATCATCGCTTCGGCCTTGGCGGTGTCTTCGCCATGTTCCAGCATCGAATAGCCCAGATTGTTGAGGATCAGCGGCTCCTGCGGCCCGAGCTCGAGCGCGGTCTGGAGCATCTGCTTCGCCTCGCTCCAGCGCCCGGCCCTCTCAAGGGCGGAAGCGCGGTTCAGATAGAGCGGCCACAGGTCCTGCGGCCTGGCTCGCGGTCCGGCCAAGGCGATCGCTTTGGCATAAGCGTCGGCAGCCTCGGCGTTGCGTTCCGCCGTGAACAGCACGCGGGCAAGCCCCTCATAATCCGCCGGACCGGCATCGCGGCGAGAAGCCTGCGCCTGAGCCAAAGCGAGGGCTTCGGCGGTGCGCTTCTCGTCGGCGAGCAGACCCGCCTGGAGCTGCCGGGCATTGGACGCGAAAGCATCGCCATCCGGCACATTGCGATAGACGGCGAGCGCCTCGGCCGCACGGTCGTCTCGGGTGAGCATGAAGCCGAGCAGCAAAGATGCGCTGCTGTTGGCGGGATCGGCCGCACGGGCCACCCGCAGCAGCGCGATCGGAAGATCATTATCGCCGCGCCCGCCAAGGCTCATCGCAAGGCCGGTCAAGAGGTCGCTCACCGCGGCTGCAGGCGTGTCGATCGCCTGGCCGGTCGGCTTGCCGGACTGAAGCCGTGCCTTCGCCCAAGCCGCATCGAGCCCAAGATCGTCGACCAGCGCCAGCGCGTGCTGCACATCGCCGGCCCGCAACAGCCCGTCCGCGAAGGCCAGTCGAAGCCGCTGATCGCGCACGTTCGTGCCATTCGTCGAGCGTTCGATCAACGGCAAGGCCTCGGCCGTGCGCTTCAGCTTGAGCAGGATCAATGCGCGTTGCTGATCGCGAAACGGTGCAATGACGCCATTGGCAGGCGCCGAATCGAGTGCGGCGAGCGCTCCCGGGGCGTCCCTGCGCTGCGCCGCGTCCCAGGCGCGAATGAGCGGTCCGAGGAAGGAGACGTCGACCGCGGCTTGCGGGGCTTCGGCAATTGCCAAAGCTCGCGCCGTCTGGCCCTGCCGAAGCTCGTCGGCGACCAGCAGAAGTTTTGCGTCGATCGGGAGCTTGGCCACCGCCATTCCGCGCATCAGCTGCAAAGCGAGCGCGGTGTCGCCGGCGCTGATCGCGGTGCCGATCGCGCGCCGCCGCAATCCCTCGTCGCCGCTCTGCTGGGCAAGCGCTGCGAACAGCGTCGCCGAGCGGCTATAATCGCCGCTCAGGGCAGCCGCGCGGGCCTCGACATAGGTTAGCGCGGGATTGACCGGTCGCTCGCGTGCGGCGTCGGCCGGGCCGACCGACAGGCCGGACACAAGGGCCGCCGCGCCGATCCAACTACATGTTCGGATAATTTGGCCCTCCGCCGCCTTCGGGAACGACCCAGTTGATGTTCTGGGTCGGGTCCTTGATGTCGCACGTCTTGCAGTGCACGCAGTTCTGAGCGTTGATTTGAAGCCTCTGCTCACCTGCTTCCCCTTCGACATATTCGTAAACGCCCGCCGGGCAATAACGCTGCTCCGGGCCGTCATAGACCGCCAGGTTGATCGCAACCGGTATGTCGGCGTCCTTGAGCGTCAGGTGAACCGGCTGGTCCTCCTCGTGATTGGTGTTCGAGATGAAAACGGAGGACAGCCGGTCGAAGGTCAGCACGCCGTCCGGCTTCGGGTAGACGATCGGGCGGACATGATCCTTGCGCGCGATGCGCTGGTGGTCGGCTTTATGTCTCAGCGTCCACGGCAGCTTCAGCCCGAGGTAGCCGAGCCACATGTCCAGCCCCGCATAAGCCGATCCTGCGACCCCGCCCCAGTGCGACACGGCCGGCTGAGCGTTACGGACGAGCTTGAGCTCCTCGGCGATCCAGCTTGAGTGCACAGCATTGTCATATGCGTCGAGCGTGTCACCGGAACGGTCGCCGGCGATCGCCTCAAACGCCGCTTCGGCAGCCAGCATGCCTGACTTCATCGCCGTGTGCGTGCCCTTGATCCGCGGGACATTCACGAAGCCCGCCGAACAGCCGATCAGCGCTCCGCCGGGGAAGGCAAGCTTTGGAATCGCCTGATAACCGCCTTCGTTGATTGCGCGAGCGCCGTAGGACACGCGCTTGCCGCCCTCGATCTCGGCGCGGATGGCGGGATGCGTCTTCCAGCGCTGCATTTCCTCGAAGGGCGAGAGATAGGGGTTGCGATAGTCGAGCGCGACCACGAAGCCGAGCGCGACCTGGCCGTTCTCCTGATGATAGAGGAACCCCCCGCCACAGGCATCGTCGAGCGGCCAGCCCTGCGTGTGAATCACTCGTCCTGGCTTATGTCTGTCCGCAGGAACGTCCCATAATTCCTTGATTCCTAGCCCGAATACCTGCGGCCCGCTCTTGTCGCGAAGGCCGAAGATTTCGGTCAGGCGCTTGGTAAGATGGCCGCGCGCGCCTTCCGCGAAAAAGATGTAGCGGGCGTGCAGCTCCATCCCAGGCTGATAATCAGACCGGTGCTTGCCATCGCGGGCAACGCCCATGTCGCCCGTCGCGACGCCCTTCACCGAGCCGTCGTCGTGGAACAGGATCTCGGCCGCGGCGAATCCCGGGAAGATCTCGACCCCAAGCTCCTCCGCGTGCGCCGCGAGCCAGCGGCACAAATTGCCAAGGCTCAGCGTGTAATTGCCCTTGTTGTGCATGAACGGAGGCATCAGGAACTCAGGGATGCGAAACTTCCGCCGCCCGGTGAGCACCCAATGATGATTCTCGGTCACCGGCGTGTTCAGAGGCGCGCCGCGCTCCTTCCAGTCCGGGATAAGCTCGTTCAGCGCTTTCGGATCGACCACAGCGCCGGAGAGGATATGCGCTCCGATCTCGCCACCCTTCTCGAGCACGCAGACGCTGAACTCCCGCCCCTGTTCCGCCGCAAGCTGCTTCAGCCGGATGGCCGCGCTCAGACCCGCCGGGCCGCCGCCGACGATCACCACGTCATATTGCATGGACTCGCGGTCGGTCATCCAATCCTCTCGTCGCACGTCGAACTCGCTTCGACTCATCCAGCCCTGACAATTCCTTGACGGATACGTCAATGGGGCGCGAGGAGGTGCTCATGGGTGGGGACCTCGATCACGTCGATGCAGCGACGGCCGCTAGCGCGCTTGCCTGGTGGCTGGAATCGGGCGTCGATGCACCCGTGCAGGAATTGCCGCGCGACTGGCTGAAGCAGGCATCCGCGCCCGCTCCGGTTGAGAAGGCGAGCGAAGCCTCCGCCCGGCTTGTCGCAAAAGCGCCGGCCGATCTGCCCGAGACCCTCGACCTGTTCCGCGACTGGTTGCGCGACGAACCGGCCCTGCCCTTCGCAACGCCGTCCGCCCGGCGCGTCATGCCGGTGGGCAACGCCAACGCCGAGATCATGCTCCTGACCGATAGCCCCGGCGTCGAAGGTCTCGCCGACGGACGTCCGCTCGGAGGCGATCCGTGGATCCTTGCCCAGCGGATGCTCGCGGCCATCGGAATCGACCCGGAGGCCGCTTATTGCGCCTCCTTTTCCTGCTTTCATTCGGCTGGAGCAGGGCTGAAGGGTCCGGACCTGCAGGCCTGCGCCGACATCGCCCGCCGCCACGTCGCCCTCGCTCAGCCAAAGCGCCTGCTTCTGCTCGGCGACATTCCGGCCAAAGCCCTGCTCGGCAAGCCGCTCGCCGCCGCGCGCGGCCATATTCACAAGGTGGAAAGCGTTCGCACCGTAGCAACCTTCCACCCGGCGATGATGATGAAATATCCCTCGAACAAGGAGCTCGCGTGGGCCGACCTGTTGCTGCTCGTGGAGGAGGATTCGTGAAATCCGCTGCCTTGCTGGCGGTCACAATGATCGCTTTGCCCGCATACGCGCAGCAGGATCCGCTCGCGCCGCTTTCGACGACCAATGTGCCGTCGCAGACCCCGGCGCAGCCGCAAGTCACCGCGCAGCCGCAAATCACGGCGCAACCGCAGGTCGGCGTACCGGTCGCGCAGGTGCCCCCGCCGGTGGTCCAGCAGCCGGTGTTCGTTCCAAGAGACTGGCGTGGCGTATTCGATGCGATCGACCGCGGCGACTGGGCCGGGGCGCGCGCCGGCATTGCGACCCTCCCACCGACTATCGTCACACCTGTTGCGAAGGCCGAGCTTTACACCGCCAAAAACTCGCCGGTCGTCTCGCTCGAAGTCATTCAGGCGCTGCTCGCCGAGGCGCCCGAGCTTCCGCAGGCCGAACAGCTTGCACGCATGGCGCTCGCTCGCGGTGCGCTCCAGCCGCCGCCCTATTTCACCCGCAGGGCGCTCATGAGCCTGGGCGGCGCCCCCGGCCGCTATCGCGCCAAGCCGGTGCAGGGCGATCCCATTGCCGACCAGCTGCGCGTGGCGCTCGAGCCCCTGGTCAAGGTGAACGACGCTGCCGGCGCCGAGGCGCTGCTGGTGCAGTCCGGACCCTACATGTCCTACGACGCCCGCGCCGAAGCCGGTCAGCGCGTCGCCTGGGTCTATTACACCATCGGCGACGACGTGAACGCCAAGCGCGTCGCCGACACTTGGCGGCCGGGTGCGACCGGCGAATGGGTCAGCCAGGCCGCCTGGATATCCGCGCTGGCGGCATGGCGTCAGAATGATTGCGAAGCCGCCTCGGCTGCGTTCCGCGAAGCAGCGGGAAGCGCGGTTCAACGCGAGCTTCGGGCAGGCGCGCTCTACTGGGCCGCACGCGCGGAGCAGGCCTGCCGTCGGCCCCGCTCGGTTGCTCCTTTACTGCTGGCCGCTGCTGCAAATCCGGAGAGCTTCTACGGGCTGCTCGCCCGAGAGACGTTGGGCATGGACACCCGCCTCCCGCCCGAGCCCTACAGCCTGGCGGGCTCGGTCGAGCAGCTTCCGAACGTCAAGCGCGCGGTCGAGCTGATCCGCATCGGCGAACGCCAGCGCGCCGACGAATTGATCCGCCACCAGGCCCAGATCGGCGACCCGCGCCAGCATCACGGGCTGATCGAGTTCGCCAAGCGGCTGGAGCTTGCAAGCACCCAATATTGGCTCGCCAACAACGGGCAGCCCGGCGCGATCGTCGATCCCTCCGATCGCTACCCCAATCCGAAATGGGCGCCGATCAACGGCTGGCGAGTCGATCCCGCGCTTGCTTTCGGCCACATCGTTCAGGAATCGACCTTCCAGCTCGCTGCCGTCAGCAGCGCCGGAGCCGTCGGGCTGATGCAGGTCGTGCCTTCGACCGCGCAGGAAATGGCGGCCGTCCGCGGCCTTGCTTACTCCCGCGCAACCCTCACCGATCCCAAATATAATCTCGAATTCGGCCAGAGCTTCATCGAGAAAATGCGCAGATCCTCGCTTACGGGCGGCCAGCTGCCCAAGGTCATCGCCTCCTACAATGCCGGCCCCACGCCACTGTCGCGCTGGGGATACATCAACGACAAGGGCGATCCCTTGCTGTGGATCGAAAGCCTCTCTTATTGGGAGACGCGCTATTATGTCCCCGCGGTCCTGCGGAACATGTGGGTCTACCAGGGCCTGAACAAGGCACCGCAGCCAACGCTGAAGGCGATGGCCCAGCACCAATGGCCCGCCTTCCCCACCGGGCAGACTCGGCTAACCCACTAAAGCGCAACTTTTCGGTTGCATAAGCCGGCGAACTTGATAGGAACACGCAACCAGGAGGTTGCACATGCAAGACGCGATTCATGAAACGATCCATATTCCAGCGCCCGTCGAGCGGGTCTGGAAAGCCATCTCCGATCACAAGGAATTCGGGCAGTGGTTCCGGGTGCGGCTGGACCAGCCATTCGTCGCCGGGACAAAGTCGACTGGACAGATCACGGTGCCCGGCTTCGACCACATCAAGTGGAACGCGGATGTCGTCGCGGTTGACCCGCCAACCAAGCTCGCATTCCGTTGGCATCCCTATGCGATCGATCCGGAAACGGATTATTCGACCGAGCCGACGACATTGGTCGAATTCACTTTGTCCGAACGCGACGGCGGGACCGAAGTCCAAGTGGTCGAGAGCGGCTTCGGCACCCTGCCCGAGCACCGCCGCGACGAAGCGTTCCGGATGAACTCGCAGGGGTGGGCAGCGCAGATGAAGAATGTCCGGCAATATCTCGCCTGATCGCGCGGTGGTCTTCGCCGCCCTTGGCGACGCCACCCGCCTTGGCCTGATCGAACGGCTGGCGGACGGCGAGGACCGCTCGATCCAGCAACTGGCCGCCGGTTCGCCACTGACCCGCCAGGCGATGACCAAACATCTGCGCGTCCTTGAAGACGCGCGGCTGGTCCGTTCCACCCGCTACGGGCGCGAGGTCCGCTTTCGGCTCGAGCAGGAAGAGCTTCAACGGGCGCAAGCCTTTCTCGTGCATGTCGCGCGGCAATGGTCGAGTGCATTGAAACGCCTTGGCGACCACATCACGAAGGAATGATGTTCTTGATTTGTTCGCGGCGAGCCCTAACATTGCGGCATGGCTGTCGAGTCGATCCCAGGCCGCGGCGCGACGCGCAATGCGACCCCGACCCGCTTCAATCTTCAGGAGCGCGTCGCCGAGGGTGAATGGCTCGATCAGGTCGACGCGCTCGACGGCGTTCCGAAGCGCCGGACCACCGTCACCGTTGAACATCCGAAATCGATCCTGACCCGCAACAGCTCGCCGGACATCGGCTTCGATCGGTCGATCAACGCCTATCGGGGCTGCGAGCATGGCTGCATCTACTGTTTCGCCCGGCCTACGCATGCCTTTCATGACCTGTCGCCGGGCGTGGACTTCGAATCGCGGCTGTTCGTGAAGCCGAACGCCGCGCAGCTTCTCCATGCCGCGCTGTCCAGACCCGGCTACGAGTGCCGGCCCATCGCGATGGGCACCAACACCGACCCCTATCAACCGATCGAGGAACGCTGGCGGATCACCCGCTCGCTGATCGAACTTCTGCTGGAAACGCGCCACCCGTTCACGATCACGACCAAGTCGGACCGTGTGCTGCGCGACCTCGACCTGCTCAAGCCCGCCGCCGACCTCGGGATTGCGGCGGTTGCGATCTCCGTCACTTCGCTCGACCCGGCCATCAGCCGTGTCCTCGAACCGCGCGCGCCCGCCGGCCGCAAGCGCATCGCGGCGATCAGGGCGTTGCGCAATGCCGGCGTCCCCTGCTCCATCGCGATCGCTCCGGTGATCCCCCAAATCACCGACCACGAACTCGAACATATTATCGAGTCAGCCGTCGCTGCCGACGCAAGCGGCGGCTTCTACCTTCCAGTCCGCTTGCCCCACGAAGTCGCGCCCCTCTTCCGCGCCTGGCTCGACGAGCATTTCCCGGACCGCGCCGGCAAGGTGATGGCTACGATTCGCTCGCTTCGCGGCGGCAAGGACAATGATCCCAATTTCTTCACCCGCATGCGCGGGCAAGGCCCTTGGGCCGACCTCATCCGCACCCGCTTCGACATTGCCGCAAAGCGCTTCGGGCTGCGCGCGGCAAAGTTCCCGCTCCGCACCGACCTGTTCACCCCACCGGAGGGCGATCAGATGAGGTTGCTGTGACAGGTGACAGCTTGCCTCGCGGCCACTAGCAACGCTGCCATGACCAAATCCCTCGCCGCACTTCTCCTTGCCACCAGCGCCTCGCTGGCTTCCGGCCAGTCCGCACCGCCCCTTCCGCCTCCCGTAATCGCGGACGCTCGGGTGGCTGCGTTGCGGGACGATGCGCTGCGCAACGACACGTACGCCTGGGACATTGTCGAGGGCCTCACAACCGAAGTCGGCCAGCGCCTCGCCGCGACCGAAGCCGAGGAGCGCGCCCGCGACTGGGCCGTCGCACGGCTGAAGGCGCTCGGCTTCTCCAACGTCCACGTCGAGCCGTTCACCATGCCGGTCTGGACCCGCGGCGCTGAGTCCGCCGAAATCCTCGCGCCCTTCCCCCAGAAGCTCGCGGTCACCGCGCTCGGCTATAGCGGCTCGAGCGGGCCGCAGGGGATCACCGGCCAGATCGTCGCCTTCGACAGCATCGACGAACTTCGCGCCGCGCCCGACGCAGCGGTTCGCGGCAAGATCGTCTTCATCGATCACAATATGGTGCCGACCATGGACGGCTCCGGCTACGGCCAGTTCGGCGCACCGCGCCGCCAGGGACCGACCATCGCCTCGCAGAAAGGCGCGATCGGCATCGTCGTCCGCTCGATCGGCACCGACCACCACCGCAACCCGCACACCGGCGTGCAGACCTTCGCCAATGGCGCCAGGCCGATCCCTGCCGGTGCGCTTTCGGTCCCCGACGCCGAGCAACTCAGGCGCATACTGAAGCGCGGGCAGCCGGTCACGATGCGCCTGACGCTCGTCAACGAACGGCGCGAGGACGGCCGGTCCGGCAACGTCGTCGCAGAGATTTCCGGGCGCGATACCAATGCACCAATCCTGCTCGTCGGCGGGCACCTCGACAGCTGGGATCCCGGCACCGGAGCGATCGACGACGGCGCAGGGGTCGCGATCATGGCGGCCGCCGCCAAGCGCATCATGGACGCCGGCCGACCGCTTCGCACGATTCGCGTCGTCTGGTTCGGCGCGGAGGAGCCGGGCGGCTACGGCGGCATCGCCTTCCAGAAGGCTCATTCGGCCGACCGCTACAGCATTGCGGGCGAAAGCGATTTCGGCGCCGACCGGATCTGGCGCTTCGGAACCAGCCTCGCAAAGAGCGACCCGACTGCCTACGGCGCCCTCACCGCCGTGCTTGCGCCGCTGGGCATCGTCAGGTTCGACAAGGCCGAGGCGGATGGGACCGACATCGAACCCACGGTCAACGCCGGAGCGCCCTGGATCTCGCTCTATCAGGACGGGACTCGCTATTTCGATTATCACCACACGCCCGACGACACGCTGGACAAGATCGACCCCGCGCAGCTTCGCCAGAATGTCGCTGCCTGGACTGCAGTGCTCGCCACGCTGTCCGGCGGCATCGAGCCGGAGCCAAAACGGCGCGCCCGGCGTTAGCGCTTCTGCAATCAAGGGAGGAAACCCAATCATGCGCATCGCAATCGCACTTCCGCTGCTGCTTCTCGCCGCCTGCAATGTCAGCAAGGATGAGGGCAACGGCACCACGACCGTATCGTTCGACCAGAATGCGGCCGAAAACACGATGGAGACGGTCGGCAACCAGGCCCAGGACATTGGCGGCGCGATCGTCAATGACGTCAAGGAGGCCGGGGACAAGGTCCAGAACAAGGTCGGCGATGTCGATGTGAAGATCGACACCGACGGCAATGCCGCGGACGGCAACAAGTCGAAATAGCTTTTGACCGACGCGGCCGGGCTGCTTAACGCGCCTCACTCGGTCGGGGAGTAGCGCAGCCTGGTAGCGCATCTGCTTTGGGAGCAGAGGGTCGCAGGTTCGAATCCTGTCTCCCCGACCACGTCTTGAGCGGCCGAGCGCAACGACGCCGACGCGAAGCGTCGCCGGAGTAGCGCGAGAGACCGCGAAAGCCGGCCGACGGGGCGGTCAGCGAGGCTGACCGAGCCCGTTCGACGTCACGAATTTACTTCGTGACGGCCCCTTACTTGGCAACCGAGGATAGAAGCCGTCACGGAAGTAAATCCCGTGACGTCAGACCTGTCGCCCTTCGGGCGCAGGCTGGCCGGCTCTCGCAGTCTCTCGTGCAAGCTTCGGACCTTACGGTCCGCTCGCTTGCACTCGGCTGCTCGACCGGTGGGCCCGGAGGGATTCGAACCCCCAACCTAGCCGTTATGAGCGGCCGGCTCTACCGTTGAGCTACAGGCCCCGCCCGGTGCGGTTGCCATAGCCATGCCGGTCGGTGTCGCCAAGTGAAGCACAGGGAAAGCTCAGCGCGATCGTTTCCGCTGAAGTCAGCAGGTCCGCGCCCGCCATTTGCGCCAGTCCGCGGGTCAGCCGAAGCCACAGGCTTCCGACGCTTGCCTCGTTGGGCCGTGCGAACAGCTCCTCGTCGGAAACGCCCCGCAACGCAGCGGGCCGGCTGATCGCGACGCGGCAGAAATCGCCGGCATGATCGATCAGCAAGCGCAACCGCTCGCCCTTTTCGGCGCGTTCGATCACCGCCTCGCACATGCGGCCCACAAGCCGCTCGGCAAGCACAGGTTCGCCTGCTGCGGTGAGGTCGCCGACTGTTCGCGCCGAATCGATCTCGACGCCCCTGCGATGCGCCCGCTCGCGGATCGCCCCGGTCATCGCTTCGACCAATTGGCCAAGGTTGACGAAGGCACGCTCGCGCGCGCCTGCCGAGCGACTCCTCGCCGCAAAGTCCAGATCGTCAAGCGCCGCCAGAAGCAATTGCGCCTGTGAGACGATCTCGGCAGCTCGCGCGCGATAGCGATTGTCGGCCGGCCCGAACATTT
This sequence comes from Sphingomicrobium sp., assembly GCA_039915925.1. Taxonomy (GTDB): domain Bacteria; phylum Pseudomonadota; class Alphaproteobacteria; order Sphingomonadales; family Sphingomonadaceae; genus Sphingomicrobium. Next base: position 86,996 of record JBDSMG010000020.1, on the reverse strand, counting down.
GCCCTTCGATGATTTCAGCAAAGCCCATGATTGCGTTCAGCGGCGTCTTGATTTCGTGCACCAGCTCGCGAAGCGAATCCGGCTTCGGCGCCGATCGCTGGGGCACGGTCGCTGCGACCCGCTTGGCGACTCCGCGATAACCGGCGAAGCGGCCGCTGGCCGGTTCGAAGGCCGGCAGTCCACTCACCTGCCATTCACCGGCAAGCAGGGTCTCGGACCCCAGCGTCATGACGGCATTCCGGAAAGGCGCTCGAAGCGAGAAAGCCCGGGCGATCTCGTCATTCCCGGATTCGCGAAGATGCGCCGGATCGACCAGCGCGCGTCCAATCAGCGCGCCACGCGGCGCACCCTCGACCCATGCGAACTCACCGCTGGTATTGCACTCCCAGCGGAATAAGGCGGGCTCGTCGCCCTTAAGGGCCGGCGTCGGCGGCGTCGGCGGCGGAGCCGGAGTCATTTGGGGCGGATCGGCCTGCTGCTTCGCCTCGCGCAGACGTTCGATGCGCGCGATCACATCGCTGATCGACGGCGGGGGCGGCTGCGGTTCGGAGGCTTTTGGACGCACAGGCTGCCGCGAGCGGGGCGAGCGCCGGTCGGCTTGCGGGTGAAGCGAGATGATGAAGGTCTTCGCCTCCTCGTCGGCGGCAACTAGCAGGTCCTGCCACTGGTCCGCAGCCAGGTTGGCCGCAGCAAGGATCGGCGCGGACACTTTGAGCGAATCCGCGGCGAACAGCCGGATCAGCTCGAACGGCAGCGGAAAGGCAGCAATGGCCCGAGCCGCGGCGGCCCGCAGACCTTCGTCGATCTGCGCGGCATCTTCGCGGATGATGTCGAGAGCGGCCTGCGCCTGCGGGCTGTCGCCCAGCGGACCGGCACGCGCGAGCAGATCCACGAGCTGACGCCAGCGCACGGCGCGATCGTGCGCGTCGCCCGCAGGCTGGCCCAATACGGTCCGCAATCTGTCGTCAAACCGCACTGGCGTTATTCAACCCTGAATAAATCGTTGACCAACGTTTGATGTACAGGGAATTATGCTACCGTTAACCGGCTTCCAATTAACTATCCCATAATGAAACAGCCGGCGCGCTGCACGCGGAAAAGGTCCGTTTGGAGGCAAAGTTCCGAGCACTGAGGTGCCGCAATGTTTCGAATTCCCCGCGTACGCGCACGCGCGCGGGGTGGCGTTAGCTCCAGTCATCGGCTAGTCATTCCTGCGGGGGAAACGCCGCACTGCGGCGCTGCTTTCCGCACAACATTGCACCGACGTTTGACTAGAAGACAGGAATCGCCACTTGGCCACCGAACCGCCGGCTGAACAGAGCCGCGACAGCGACATTGCCCCCATCTCCATCGTCGAGGAGATGAAGACCTCCTACCTCGATTATGCGATGAGCGTCATCGTCAGCCGCGCGCTTCCGGACGTCCGTGACGGACTGAAGCCAGTCCACCGCCGAATTCTCCACGCCTGCCAGGAAGCCGGCTATGTCGCCGGTCGGCCGTACCGCAAATCGAGCCGCATCGTCGGCGACGTCATGGGTAAATATCACCCACACGGCGACAGCGCGATCTACGACGCCCTCGCCCGCATGGTGCAGCCGTGGTCGTTGCGTGTTCCTTTGATCGACGGCCAGGGCAATTTCGGATCGATGGATCCGGATCCGCCCGCGGCCATGCGTTACACCGAAGCGCGGTTGGCCAAGGTCGCCAACTTCCTGCTCGGCGACATCGACAAGGACACGGTCGACTTCCAGCCCAATTATGATGCGTCGGAACGCGAGCCCCAGGTCCTCCCTGCCCGCTTCCCGAACCTGCTGGTCAACGGCGCCGGCGGGATCGCGGTCGGAATGGCGACGAACATCCCGCCGCACAATCTCGGCGAGGTGCTCAACGCCTGTCGGGCGTATATGGACGATCCGGCGATCACCACCGAAGGCCTGATGGAGCATGTGCTCGGGCCGGACTTCCCGACCGCGCCACTGATCCTCGGCACCGCCGGCATCCGCTCCGCTTACACCACCGGACGCGGCTCGATCATGATGCGCAGCCGCCATCATGTCGAAACCAGCCGTGGCGATCGCCAGTCGATCATCCTGACCGCAATCCCCTATCAGGTCGGCAAGAACGGGCTGGTCGAAAAGATCGCCGAGGCCGCCAAGGACAAAAGGATCGAGGGCGTCGCCGACATCCGCGACGAATCCAACCGCGAAGGCGTCCGCGTCGTCATCGAACTGAAGCGCGACGCCAGCCCGGAAGTCGTCCTCAACCAATTGTGGCGCTACACGCCGGCGCAGGCGAGCTTCCCGGCCAACATGCTAGCGATCCGCGGCGGCCGACCGGAAACGCTGGCGCTGCGCGACATCATCGAGGCGTTCGTCCGCTTCCGCGAGGAAGTCATCACCCGACGCTCGAAGCATGAATTGCTCAAGGCCCGCGAGCGCGCGCATATTTTGCTCGGCCTCGTGGTCGCGGTGACCAACCTCGATGAAGTGGTGCGCATCATCCGCGGGTCCGCGAGTCCCGCCGCCGCGCGCGAGGCGCTGCTCGCCCGCGAATGGTCCGGCGAGCAGATCCGCCCCTACATCATGCTGGTCGAAGCGGTGGAGCCGCAGGCCGCGAGCGAAACCTACAGGCTCAGCGAAGTGCAGGTCCGCGCCATCCTCGAGCTTCGCCTTCATCGTCTCACCGCGCTCGGCCGCGACGAGATTGGCAACGAGCTTTCAGGTCTTGCCAAGGCTATCGGAGAACTGCTTGAAATCCTTGGCAACCGCGCGCGTCTGTACGAAGTCATGCGCGCCGAGTTCGACGAGGTCGAAGCCGAATTCGCGACCCCCCGCATTTCCGAACTGGCGCCCGCCGCAGACGGCATCGACGACGAGGATCTGATCGAAGTCGAGGACATGATCATCACCGTGACCATGACCGGCTCCATCAAGCGCACACCTCTCTCCGTGTTCCGCGAGCAGAAACGAGGGGGCAAGGGCCGCTCGGGCATGTCGACCAAGGACGAGGATATCGTCACCGAATTGTTCGTCACCTCGACGCACAATCCGGTGCTGTTCTTCTCGAACATCGGGCGCGTCTATCGCATGAAGGTGTGGCGCCTGCCCGAAGGCGGCCCCACCGCCAAGGGCAGGCCGATGATCAACCTGTTGCCGCTGGCGGAGGGCGAGACGATTACCACCGTGCTCCCGCTCCCGCAGGACGAGAATGAGTGGAAGGATCTGCACATCATGTTCGCCACTTGCCACGGCACCGTGCGGCGCAACTCGATGGATGCCTTCACCAATATTCCCACCGCCGGCAAGATCGCGATGAAGTTCGGCGCCGCCGACGAGGGCGAGGAGGAGGATGTGACCGACCGACTGGTCGGAGTGCGCCTTCTGACCGAAGAGGACGATGTCCTGCTCGCAACCAGGAACGGCAAGGCGATCCGCTTCATGGCCACCGATGTCCGCGAGTTCCAGTCGCGTTCCTCGACCGGCGTTCGCGGGGTCCGGCTGCTCGGCGACGACCAGGTCATCTCGATGTCGATCCTGCGCCGCGCCGGCACCAGTCAGGAGGAGCGCGAGGCCTATCTCCGCTCGCCCAGGTGGCGTGACAATGATGGGGCGGAGAGCCTCAGCGCGGAACGCTATGCCGACATCGCCGACAAGGAGCAGTTCCTGCTCACCATCACCGAGAATGGCTACGGCAAGCGCTCCTCCACCTACGAATATCGCCGCACCAACCGTGGCGGCCAGGGCATCACCAACATCGTCACGTCAGAACGCAACGGCGGTGTCGTCGCCAGCTTCCCGGTCAAGCCGGGCGAACAGCTGATGCTGGTCACCGACCAGGGCAAGATGATCCGCACCACCGTCGCCGACATCCGCATCGCCGGCCGCAACACGCAAGGCGTCACCATCTTCCGCGTCAACGACGGCGAGCATGTCGTGTCCGTCGCCAAGATCGACGAAAGCGATGAGGTCGAAGTCGAAACCGGCGACGAAACCGCGCCCGAGGAAGGCATGGTCGCGGGCGAGCATGCGTTGGAGCAGCCGGTGGATCCTCCGGTCACCGACGGCGAGGAATGATGGACCGTGGCAGCTAAGGGAGCCGCGAAATGATCCTTGCTCTCATCGCGGCGGCTGCCGCGACCGCTTGTGCACCGGTCCCAGGCGGCGATCAGCTGTGGGCCGATCCCAAGACTCGCTTCGTGCTTGTCGGTGAGAACCACGGGACGAACGAGTCTCCGGCCATGTTTGCCGACCTGGTCTGCGCGGCCTCGGCGAAACACAAGGTCGTCGTCGCTCTGGAATATCCACCGGAGGAGCAGCCGGCGATCGACGCGTTCCTGCGATCTAACGGCGATGCTGAAGCAAGAACGGCATTTCTCAAATCGCGTATCTGGACGAATAGCTTCAAGGACGGCCGAAGCAGCGTGGCCATGCTCAACCTCTTCGAACAGCTCCGGCAGTGGAAGCGGGCCGGTCGCATTCAAGCGCTTGTTGCATTTTCCGACTACGACCTCTCGATCCCGTTCAGCCAGGCAGACGAGGGAGTGAACCGCGGAATGGCTCGAGTACTGGAGCGTTCCGCAACCGCATATCCGGGCTCGCTAGTGCTGGGCTACGGGGGTTCAGTGCACATGTCCGCGCATGATGTGATGGGTACGGCGATCCGCTCCGCCGCTGGCCGGCTTCCTCGTTCGAAGCTCGTGTCAACCTTCGTCGAGGGCGACGGGGGCTGGGCCTGGCAGTGTCGCGGGACTGGACCGATGGATTGCGGTCCTCATCAGTCCGCACCTTTCGGGCCACATTACCCGCGTGGGGTCTGGAGGACGTCCGAATACCTCCTGCCCGGCTTCGACTTCATCGTTTCGACCGGCGTCCCGTTCAGCGCGTCGCCAGCAGCCCTCCCCACGTCGCAGACACAGGGCCGTCGCCCCCCCAAGTGAGGAACGAGACCAAGGGCATCGCGTTCGCTCCTTGAACTCCAAGGAGGATGTGAATGGCCCTTCCCAACAATGCGCTCGTGCTGGTCATCGACGGCCGCAAGATGCTTTTCTTCCGCAACAATGGCGACGAAAACCAGATCGATCTGCGCACCGAAGCGCACGACGAGCGTCCGGACCGCAAGGACCGGGAGATCAAGACGGACGCTCCAGGCACTACCGGACAGAGCTTCGGTTATGGCCGTCCCGCGATGGATGAGACCGACTTCCACCAGCAGGAGGAGGATTTGTGGGTCAAAGAAGCAGCCGAAGACCTCAGGCGACGCGCCCTTCGCAACGATTTCGACGCGCTCGCGATCGTCGCCCCACCCAAGGCGCTCGGGGTGCTCCGCAAGGAGCTGCACAAGGAAGTCGAGAAGCGCATCGTCTGCACGATCAACAAGGAAATGAGCGGCCGTCCCATCCCCGATATCGAGCAGCTGCTGGTCAGCGAGACCGCGAGCGAGCTAAGCGAATAGGTCCACCACCTCGGCATCCGGCGCCACCGCCTTGAGCAACAAGGATCGGTGGCAGCCGGCTGGCTCACGCTCGAAGCAAAGCAGAGCGCTGGGTTTCTCCCTCGCGAGATCGAGCATTTGCGCGCCCTGTGCGATTGCCTCGGGAAGATCGAGCTGGCCGGCATAGACCCGCTCGAGTTCGGCATGCCGGCCCTTGCGCGCGGCCTCGCGCCCGGCGGCGGGCGTGCCGAGTGCCCGCAGATGCACATAGTCGATCCCGGCCTCCGCAAGCGCTCCCTTCAGCGGAGTCTTCGAAAAGCCGGGCCGCCGTGACAGCGGCAACGCCCGCACGTCGATCACTTGGCGAATGCCCGCTGACGTCAGTGCGGCAATGAAGTCGCCCATCGTCGCCGCTTCATAGCCGATGGTGAAGATGCATGCCCACACCCTGCCGTTCGTCCCGAGCGAAGTCGAGGGACGTTCGCTCAAGCGTGTCTCGACTTCGCTCGATACGAACGGATAAGGCGGAGAAATGCCCTTCGACATCCACATCATCGGCGGCGGCCTGGCCGGTTCGGAGGCCGCCTGGCAGCTCGCCGAAGCCGGTCTCAAGGTGCGCCTCAGCGAAATGCGCGGCGGCGGCGACACCACGCCCGCCCACGACAGCGACCGGCTGGCCGAGATGGTCTGCTCCAACAGCTTCCGCTCGGACGATGCCGAGAACAATGCCGTCGGCCTGCTTCACCAGGAAATGCGCACGCTGGGTTCGTTGATCCTGCGCTGCGCCGACAAGCATCGCGTTCCAGCGGGATCGGCGCTGGCCGTCGACCGCCAGGCTTTCGCCGATGAAGTTACCGCCGCCGTGACGTCACATCTGAACATCACGATCGTTCGCGAGCGCATCGATGCCTTGCCCGATCACCCGACAATCATCGCGACAGGCCCGCTCACCGGTTCCGCCCTTGCCCAGTCCATTGCCGCCGAAACGGGTGCGGACGCCCTCGCCTTCTTCGACGCCATCGCCCCGATCGTCCATCGCGACAGCGTCGACATGTCCGTCTGCTGGATGGCCGCGCGCTGGGACAAGGGCGGTAAAGATTACATCAACTGCCCGATGGACAAGGAGCAATATCACGCCTTCGTCGCTGCGCTGAATGCGGGCCAGAAGACCGAGTTCAAGGAGTGGGAGAAGGACACCCCCTATTTCGAAGGCTGCATGCCGATCGAAGTGATGGCCGAGCGCGGCCCGGAAACCTTGCGCTACGGCCCGATGAAGGGCGTCGGCCTCGACGACCCGCGCACCGGTCGCTGGCCCTATGCTGTCGTCCAACTCCGCCAGGACAATGCGCTTGGCACATTGTTCAACATGGTCGGCTTTCAGACCAAGCTGAAGCACGCCGAACAAGTCCGAATCTTCCGCACCATTCCCGGCCTCGAGAACGCCGAATTCGCGCGGCTTGGCGGCATTCACCGCAACAGCTTCATCAATTCTCCCAGGCTGTTGGATGGCGAACTTCGCTTGAAGTCGAAGCCCAACATCCGCTTCGCCGGCCAGATTACCGGCTGCGAAGGCTATGTCGAAAGCGCGAGCGTCGGCATGATGGCCGCCCTGTTCGCTGCCGCGGAGAACAAGGGACAGTCCGTTCCACCGCCACCCCAGGTAGCCGCCCTCGGGGCGCTCCTCCACCACATCACCGGCGGTGCGGATGCGGACAGCTTCCAGCCGATGAACATCAACTTCGGCCTGATGCCCCCGCTGGAAGGGCCGAAGTCGAAGAAAGCCGACCGCAAGAAGCTCTACACGGCACGGGCGCGCGAGGCGCTGTCGGAGTGGGTGAAAGGGGTCTCCTCACCACAATCCACGAATCAACCGTTCGTCCTGAGCGTAGCGCACAGCGCGTAGTCGAAGGGCGTCCACACAAGGCTCCGTGCAGCGCCCTTCGACTTTGCTCAGGACGAACGAGGTTTGCGCCAGATCAACTCAGCACCCACACCTCGTCTTTTTCGGCGGCGGCGGGGCGGTGGTCGCGTACTCCGCGCCACTCAGCCACCCGGACTTATCCCGGTCGGCCCCGTCGAACTTGTCGATCGTCTTGTCGGCCCACTCCTCGAACGACAGTGCGCCATTGCCGTTCACATCCAGCTTGGCGAACGCCTTGCGCCTGGGCGCCAGCAATTCCTCGCGTTCGATCCGCCCATTCTTGTCCTTGTCGACGCGCGAGAAGCGCTTCTCCTCGCGGCTTTTCGGACTTGCTTCGGGGGCCTGCAGCATGGTCGGCTGCGCGATCAGCGACTGCGACGCCGGTCTGGCCTTAGGCGCGGGCGGAAGCGCGGACGAATCCTGCGCCCGTCCCTGCCACAGCAGGATTCCACCAGTCAGCAGAAGGAAGCAGGCCGCAGCCCCGGCGAGATAACGCCACATGGGCATTCTCCTAATGAGGAGATTCGGCCCAAACATGCTCCATTGCGGAGCCTTCACTGTCAATGCTCAACGCCCGGTGAAGCGGTGCTTCAGCAAGGTCCACGACCGGCCCGGCGTCCCCTCGGGCTCGAACGGCGGACCACCGAGCCGCTGATCACGCCGCGCCAGCGCCCACAAGGCCGTGACCGGTCGTATACTTCGCGGATAAGACGTTGTTGGGCGCGATAACCGTTGTGGAGGCAGGTCAAAGACTCCTCGCCGGGCCAGATCAGCCGTAGCAAACTCGCATCCGGCATCCGTCAGGTCATGCTCCGCTGTGGGATCGACAATCCTTGCGGCGAGGCGAAGAAGGAGCGGCCCACGGATCGCCATTGCTCGAATGAACGACTGAGGCTCTTCCTCTTGAACGAGGGGCAACCACCCCTCTTCCAGCTCCGACAGTGCCGCTCCGGAAATTCCTCGCGAAAGCAGTTCCCGATGCGCCGCCTGGAGCCTCGGCTCGGCCGGAGGCAGCGCATGATCGAGGGCCTGTAGCTGCTCGCGCCACCAGGCGAGCTTGATCGCCGCGAGCTGCGGATCGCGTGCCCGAAGCGCGACATCCGCCATCGCATCGTCGATGTTGAACAAGGCGTCGGACGCAGGTCGAAGTTCGACGGGCCAGTGCAGCCGGACGAGATCGCGATCTCTAGGCCTAGGTAAAGCCATCCCTACCCCGTTAGTGTCGAGCGAAGTCGAGATACGCTTCCGCAGACGTCCCTCGACTTCGCTCGGGACGAACGGCTTCGAAAGCTAACGGTAGCAGACCGCCTTCACAGCCTTCACCACGTCGTCCGCCTTGATCAGCGCCAGCTTCTCGAGGTTCGCGGCATAAGGCAGCGGCACGTCGACGTTGGTCACGCGCACGACCGGCGCATCGAGATCGTCGAAGCCCTGCTCCATGCACACCGCGCTGATTTCGGATGAAATCGAGCAGACGGGCCAGCCTTCCTCGACGACGACGACGCGGTTGGTACGCTTGAGGCTTTCGAGCACCGTCGCAGTATCGAGCGGTCGCAGCGTGCGCAGGTCGATTACTTCCGCGTCGATTCCCTCGCCCGCCAGCTTCTCGGCCGCTTCAAGCGCAACGCCGACGCCAATCGAGTAACTGACGATCGTCACGTCCTTGCCCGGCCGGACGATGTTCGCCTTGCCGATCGGAAGCACGAAATCGTCGAGCTGCGGAACGTCGAAGCTGTGGCCGTAGAGCAGTTCGTTCTCGAGGAACACGACCGGGTCCTCGCTTCGGATCGCGGCCTTGAGCAGGCCCTTCGCGTCGGACGCGCTGTAGGGCGCGATGACGATCAGACCGGGCACGGCCGCATACCACGGTCCGTAATTCTGGCTATGCTGGGCGCCGACGCGGCTTGCGGCGCCGTTCGGGCCGCGAAACACGATCGGGCAACGCATCTGGCCGCCCGACATATAATTGGTCTTGGCCGCCGAATTGATGATGTGGTCGATCGCCTGCATCGCGAAGTTGAAGGTCATGAACTCGACCACTGGACGCAATCCGCCCATCGCCGCGCCCGTCCCGACGCCGGCAAAGCCATATTCGGTGATCGGCGTGTCGATCACGCGCCTGGCGCCGAACTCCTGAAGCAGGCCCTGCGTGACCTTGTAGGCGCCCTGATATTCGGCGACTTCCTCACCCATCACGAACACGCGCTCATCGCGACGCATTTCCTCCGCCATCGCATCGCGCAGCGCATCGCGTACGGTCGTGGAGACCATCGCCGTGCCTTCGGGGACTTCCGGACCTGCGGGCGCCGCCGGAGCCTTGGCGAGTTGGGCAGTACCGGTGTCGGCCTTCTGCTTCTGCTCGGTCTCGATTGGCGCTTGTTCGGTCTTCTGATCCAAGGGAGTCTCGGCCGGTGCCGCCGCCGCCGCCGCGCTAGCGTCCTCACCCTCGCCCGCCATCACGGCGATCGGCGTTCCCACCTTCACCCCATCCGTGCCTTCCGCGACCAGGATCTTCGCGATCGTGCCTTCGTCGACCGCCTCGAATTCCATCGTCGCCTTGTCGGTCTCGATCTCGGCGAGGATATCGCCGGACTTCACTTCATCGCCTTCCTTGACCAGCCATTTGGCAAGCGTGCCCTCTTCCATCGTCGGCGACAGCGCCGGCATCGTCAGCTGCATGCCCATCAATAGCTCTCCACCAGCACATTGGTGTGAAGTTCGGACTCGTCCGGCAAGGGAGCATCTTCAGCAAACTTGGCAGCTCCGACGACGATGTCCTTGATCTGCTTGTCGATTGCTTTCAGCTCCTCTTCCGCTATGCCGAGCGCCGCAAGGTCCTTCGCGGCATGGTCGATCGGGTCCTTGTTCTCGCGGAAGCTCTGCACGTCCTCGCGCGTGCGATATTTGGCCGGGTCGGACATCGAATGGCCGCGATAGCGGTAGGTCTTGAGCTCGAGGATGATCGGCCCTTTGCCGGCGCGGGTCCAGGCGAGCGCTTCCTCGGCCGCTCCCCGCACCGCCAGAACGTCCATGCCGTCGACCTGGATGCCCGGCACGCGGAAGCTTTCCCCCCGCTTGTAGAACTGGTCTTCGCTGCTTGAGCGATTGACCGACGTGCCCATCGCGTAACCGTTATTCTCGATGGCGTAGATGACCGGCAGCTTCCACAGCTCGGCCATGTTGAAGCTTTCGTAGACCTGGCCCTGGTTGGCCGCACCATCGCCGAAATAGGTCAGGCAGACTCCGCCGTCGCCGCTATACTGGTGCTTGAAGGCGAGGCCCGTTCCGAGGCTGACCTGGGCGCCGACGATGCCGTGGCCGCCGTAGAAGCCATGCTCGACGCTGAACATGTGCATCGATCCGCCCTTGCCCTTGGAGATCCCCGCAGCACGGCCGGTAAGCTCGGCCATGATCAACTTCGGATCGATTCCGTAGGCGAGCATGTGACCGTGATCGCGATAGCCGGTGATCACGCTGTCCTTGCCGACCGTCATTGCGGACTGCAGGCCCACCGCAACGGCTTCCTGCCCGATATAGAGGTGACAGAAACCGCCGATCAGGCCGAGCCCGTACAGCTGTCCCGCCCGCTCCTCGAAGCGGCGGATCAGCAGCATCTGCTTGTACAGGCCGAGCAGCTCGTCCTTGCTCGCTTCATAACGTTTGGGGTCGCCGGGACGCTCCCTGTTGGGGGTCGCGGTTGCGGGCGCCGCGGATCGCGGCGAACTGGACTTTGCTGGCCTCGCCAAGAGTGCTGCCTTTCAGAGGGGCTTCTTCGTGGCCGGGTCTATAGGAAAAGCAAGTTGAGGCGGCAACTGCGCCTGATCGGCTCAATCGAGCGGGACGATCACTTCGTCGTTGCGCACCAAACCAAGCTGGCCGCGAACCATTTCGTCCGCCAGGTCGGGGTCGGCCTTGCGCGGGTCGAGCAGCGCCGAGCGATGCCGCAACCGCGCACGCTCCGTCTCGAGCTTCGCAAGCTCCACTTTCCGCGCTTCCAGGCTGCGATGATAGCCGCCCCAGGCAAGCAGCCCGTTCGGCCCGGCAACCGCATGTCCGGCGAACGTCCCGACGATGATGACGGCAAGCGCCGGCAACGCCGCACGGCGGATCAACCCAACGCTTTTGCCAGCCCCTCGCATGTCACTGAAGAATCACGAAGAGCCACCGAACGCAAGCGATTAATTGCCAGTTTACGTTACAATTGCGTGGATTGGCCGACGCAACGAAATTCGTTCGTCCTGAGCGGAGCGCGAAGCGCGCAGTCGAAAGACGCTTTCACGACCGCTTGTGCCGCGCCCTTCGACTTCGCTCAGGACGAACGGAGCTTACGCCTTGTACGCCTTCAACGCTCCGACGCCCGGATACCGTGCCTGCTCCCCAAGCTCTTCCTCGATGCGCAGCAGCTGGTTGTACTTGGCCGTACGGTCCGATCGCGCCAGGCTGCCGGTCTTGATCTGGCCGCACGACAGCGCGACGGCGAGGTCCGCGATAGTGCTGTCCTCGGTCTCGCCCGACCGGTGCGACATCACGGACGTATAGCCGCTGGTCTGCGCGAGCCGCACGGCGTCGATCGTCTCGGTCAGCGTTCCGATCTGGTTGACCTTCACCAGAATGGAATTGGCGATTCCGTCGCTGATGCCCTGCTGCAGCCGCTTCGAGTTCGTCACGAACAAATCGTCGCCGACCAGCTGCACACGGTCCCCGACGCGGTCGGTCAGCGCCTTCCACCCGGCCATGTCATCCTCGCCCATGCCGTCCTCGATCGAGGCGATCGGATAGTCGGTAGCAAGCTGCGTCAGATAATCGGCCATCTCGTCCGGGCTCAGCACCCGCCCCTCGCCTTCGAGGTGATATGCGCCGTCCCTGAAAAACTCCGTCGCCGCGCAATCGAGCGCGATCAGCACATCCTTGCCCGGCGTGTAGCCGGCGCCTTCGACCGACTTCAGAATGAAGTCGAGCGCCTCGCGCGCCGACGCAATGTTCGGAGCGAAGCCGCCCTCGTCGCCAACCGCGGTCGCCAGCCCCGCCTTCGACAAGCCGGCCTTCAGTGAATGGAAGATTTCAACGCCGCACCGCAAAGCTTCCGAAAAAGTCGGAGCACCAACCGGCATCACCATGAATTCCTGGAAGTCGATCGGATTGTCGGCATGCGCACCGCCGTTGATAATGTTCATCATCGGAACCGGCAGCACATTGGCACTAACGCCGCCGACATAGCGGTACAGTGGCAGCCCAAGCGCTTCTGCCGCCGCCTTGGCAGTCGCCAGGCTCACGCCCAGAATCGCATTGGCCCCGAGCCGGCCCTTGTTCTCGCTTCCGTCCAGCTCAATCAGCGCCGCGTCGATGTCGCCCTGGTCCTCGCCCTCGCGCCCGACGATCACGTCGGCGATCTCGCCATTGACCGCCTGCACCGCGCCGTCGACACCCTTGCCGAGCCAGCGGCTCTTGTCGCCGTCGCGCCGCTCCACCGCTTCGTGCGCGCCCGTCGATGCACCGGAAGGAACCGCCGCACGGCCCAGGCTTCCGTCCTCCAGCGTCACATCCACTTCCACCGTCGGGTTGCCCCGGCTGTCGAGAATTGCGCGTGCGTGGACGTCGACAATGGCGGTCATTTTAATCCCCGTTCCGGAAGTGTAATGAAGATGATGTGCAGGCGTCCTAATAAGCTGCGCGCCGGACCGTGCAACTTTCGGTCTCACGGGCCGGAACGAAGGGCGGGTGGATCGGGTTGAATAGGCCAAAGGAGGAACGAGATGGTCCAGAACAGCAATGAGCTTCCCGAAGGCACCGACACGATCATCGCAGGCGCGTCCGAGACCGGCGTGAGCGACAACGATACGCTGGTCGTCGACCCGGCCCCGGTCCCGGACGCTCCAACAAGCGGCGGCGCCGGAACATGGACCGAAAAGCTGCGCGGAAGCACCGAAAATCTAACGGATCAGGCGGGCACCAAAGCGCGCGATCTGGTCGGCCAGGGCCTGGAGCGCGGCTCCGAAGCGCTCGCCAACGTCTCGCGGCTGATCGGCGACAGTGCCGGCGGGCTCGACGAGCGCCTCGGCGAAGATTTCGGCAATTATGCGCGCCGTGCCGCCACGTCGCTCGAAGACGTCGCCAACCGCCTCGCGACCAAGGACCCGGACGAGCTGTTCGACGACACTCGCGAGTTCATCCGCAAGAGCCCGGGCGTGGCCCTCGCCGGCGCCGCCATTGCCGGCTTCGTCCTCACCCGGCTGATCAAGAACGGTTTGTCCAGCTCCAACGACGATGACGCAGGCGAGCCCGGCCCGACGCGTTCCGCCGACTGATGCTGAAGCCGGCGGATCCCCGCCCGATCGGGCCGGATGAGGAGCGGCCGATCGGCGAACTGGTCCACCAGCTCGTCGAGGACGGCAAGGCCTATGCCAAGGCCGAGGTCGATCTGGTCAAGGCGACCGCAACGGCCAAGGGCAAGGCGCTCGCGATGCCCGCAGCCCTGCTCGGCGTCGCCTTCATCGTCAGCATCTCCGCCTTCGGGGCCTTGGTGCTCGGCGTCTTCCACGCGCTCGCCCCGCACGTCGGGCCGATCGGTGCCGGCTTGATTACGTTCCTCATCTTCCTCGGAATTGCCAGCGCCCTCGGCTATCTCGGCATCATCAAGGCGAGGAAGGCGCTATGAGCAAGGACACGCCCGAAATCGCCGCCGCCCGCATCAACGCCGAGCGGGCGCGCGCCCGGATGATGACCAGCGCGCATCAGTTGCAGGACCGGGTCAGCCCGAAGACGCTCGCCGCCAACGCCTGGGAAGGCGCCAAGATCAAGGGCGCGGACCTGGCCGAGGATGCGGTCGACGCGGTCAAAAGCCGTCCCGTCGCCGCGGGCAGCGTGGCGGCGGCGCTCGTCCTCTTCCTTGCGCGGCACCCGCTGATGGATCTGGCGGGCAAGGTCAGCGACGGAGTCAAGGCCAAGAGCAGCGAACGCAAGGCGCGCAAGCGGCGCAAGAAAGACGAAAAAGAACAGGAAACGGAGACGGTCGAATGAGCGAGACAGAAACCGGCGGTCCTTCGACCGCAACCGGCACCCAGCAGGAGGGCTTGACCGCCCAGGCGCGGCAGCGCGCGATCGACGCGTTCGGAAGCGCTCGCGACGGCCTGTCCGATGCTCGCCAACGCACTTCGGAGCGGCTCAATGAGGCGCCTCTGATCGCGCTTGCAGGCGGTCTTGCCGCGGGAGCGCTGATCGCCGCGCTGCTTCCGCGTACGGATGCCGAAGGCAAGGCGCTTCGCCCGGTCGGGAAGCGCGTGACCGACAGCGCCAAGGCCGCGGCGACCGCTGCCAAGGAGGCCGGCACGCAGCGCCTTGCCGAGCTCGGCCTCACGACCGAGCGCGGAAGCGAAACGCTCCGCACGATCTTCGAGGGCGCGACCGATGCCGCGCGAAGTTCGGCGCAAGCCGCGCTAAACGCCGCGCGAGAGCGCTGACAGCTCGTTCTTGCCGGTTCGCAAGCCGGATATTTCCTGCTAGCGGGCCGGCATGAGCAAGCTTCACCTCGTCTTCGGAGGCCGGGTCAAGGACCCGCAACGCCTTGACTTCGTCGACCTCGACAAGATCGATCTGGTCGGAATCTACGACAATTATGCCGCCGCCGAGGAAGCCTGGCGCGGCAAGGCGCAGGCCACGGTCGACGACGCCGAGATGAAATATGTCGTGGTGCACCTGCACCGCCTGCTGGAGCCGGAGGCCTAGCCTCAGGCGTTCCGGTACCGCCACAAAAGCAGCGGCCGCTGCATCAGCAGGCCCGCGATGAACCCGCCGATATGCGCCGGCGTCGCCAGCAGCAGTCCCTGCCCGCCCGCAAGCACGCCCATCATCAGCTGAAGCACGATCCACGCCGCGAGCAGCCACAGCGCGTTCAGCGTCCGATTGAGCCCGGCCGAGCGCACGATTGTCTTCGGACGGCCGAAACTGAGCGCAAACGCCCCGATCACCGCGCTGATCGCTCCGCTCGCGCCGATCATCGGGACAACGGAGTGCGGGTCCACCGCCCATTGCGCCATGGCCGACGTATAAGCGCCGACGACATAGAGCAGCACCAGCGCGCCGCGGCCGAGCACGCGCTCGACGGCGGTTCCGCACCACAGAAGCATGATCATGTTGAACAGCAGGTGGAAAAAGCTGCCGTGCACGAATGTTGCCGTCAGCGGCGTCAGCAGCGCCGGCACTGCTGGTGACAGTTCGAGCGTCCCGCTAAGCCGCGCCGGGATGAACCCCATCACCGCCGGGGCGCGATCGGAAGCACCAATCACCGCGACCAGCAGCCACAGCACGGACATAACCGCCGCGATCGCGACCGTCGCCGTCCTCAGCGACGTGCTTCCGACCGTATGTCTCAGACGAACTCGATCTTGGCGACTTCGTAATAGCGATCGCCCGACGGGGTTGTGACTTCGACTTCATCGCCGACCTGGCGCCCGATCAGGGCGCGGCCGAGCGGCGAATTATAGCTGATTCGGCCGACGCGGGCGTCCGCCTCGATCTGGCCGACCAGCTGATAGCGGACCTTCTTCTTGTCCTCGTCGATCAGCGTGACGGTCGCGCCGAACACGACCTTGTCGCCTGACAGCGTCGTCGGATCGATCACCAGCGCCCGCGCAAGCTGGTCCTCCATGTCGGCGATACTCGCCTCGATCTGGCCCTGACGTTCCTTGGCGGCATGATATTCGGCGTTTTCCGACAAATCGCCGTGAGCGCGCGCGACCTCGATCGCCTCGATCACCGACGGCCGCTCGATCAGCTTCAGCTGGCGCACCTCGTCGTTCAGCTTGCGGTGGCCCTCGGCCAGCATCGGTACCTTGTCGGCACTCGCCATGTTCAAACCCTTTATCGAACAACCCGTCCACGCCGCCGAAAGTGACGTGCTCGATCAAACCGGATTGTAGGTGAAGCTATTCGGAAGCGGAATAATAGGCCTGCAACGACCCGACTTCAAGCGCATGGCCGCGCATCGCCTCGATCGCATGCGCAGCGGCAAGGCTCGCCGCGGCCGTGGTGAAGTAAGGCACCTTGCGCATCAGGGCGGTGACCCGGATCGAATGGCTGTCCTTGAGCGACTGCCACCCCTCCGTCGTGTTGAACACCAGGGCAACTTCACCGTCCATGATGCGATCGACGATATGCGGCCGTCCCTGCGCCACCTTGTTGACCGTCTCGACCTGCAATCCGCGGGCGGCGAGATGTTCGGCCGTCCCGCCGGTCGCGATGATTCGGAAACCGAGCTCGATCAGCTTCTCGGCGGTCGGCACGATATTGTCCTTGTCGGCATCCTTGACCGACACGAACGCCGTTCCTCCATCCGGCAGCTTCATTCCCGCGCCAAGCAAGGCCTTCCCGAACGCGACATAGAAATCCGTATCGATTCCCATGACTTCGCCAGTACTCTTCATTTCGGGTCCGAGCTGCGGATCGGTGCCGGGGAAGCGCGCGAACGGGAAGACGGACTCCTTGACGGCAATGTGGCGAAGCTCGCGCCTGATCGGCGGCAGGCCCGCCAGCGGCTCACCCGCCATCACCCGCGCCGCAAGCTTCGCCACCGGCACTCCGATCGCCTTGGCGACGAACGGCACCGTGCGGCTCGCGCGCGGATTGACCTCGATCAGATAGACTTCGCCGTCCTTGACCGCGAACTGGACGTTCATCAGCCCCTTTACGTTGAGCGCCAGCGCAAGCTCCCGCGCCTGCCGCTCGATCTCGTCGACGATCGGTTGTGGAAGGCTGTAGGGCGGAAGCGAGCAGGCGCTGTCGCCGGAGTGCACGCCGGCTTCCTCGATATGCTGGAGCACGCCCGCGACCACCGCATCCGTGCCATCGCAGATCGCGTCCACGTCGACTTCAATGGCGTCGCGCAGATAGCGATCGATCAGCACCGGGCTCGATCCCGACACCTGCACCGCGGTCGCGATATAGGCGTCGAGCTGCTGTGGTCCCTCGACCACTTCCATGCCCCTTCCGCCAAGGACGTAGGACGGCCGCAGGAGCACCGGATATCCGATCCGCTCCGCCACCGCGACGGCTTCGTCCCGGCTCCGCGCAAGGCCGTTCTCGGGCTGCTTGAGCCCAAGCCGCTGCACCAAATCGGCAAAGCGCTCGCGGTCCTCGGCCAGGTCGATACTGTCGGGCGAGGTGCCGAGGATCGGCACGCCGGCATTCTGAAGCTCCTGCGCCAGCTTGAGCGGGGTCTGCCCGCCGAGCTGGACGATTACGCCAAGCAGCTCCCCGCGCTCCATCTCGCGCTGCACGATCTCCAGCACGTCCTCGGCCGTCAGCGGCTCGAAATAGAGCCGGTCGGACGTGTCCGGGTCGGTCGACACCGTCTCGGGATTGCAATTGACCATGATGGTCTCAAAGCCCGCGCCGTCCCGCCCGAGCGCGAACGCCGCGTGGCAGCAGCAATAATCGAACTCGATGCCCTGCCCGATCCGGTTAGGACCGCCGCCCAGGATCATCACCTTGCGCCGGTCGCTGATCTCCGCTTCGTCCTCGGGCTCGCCGAACAGGGGCGCTTCATAGGTCGAGTAGAGATAGGGCGTGGTCGCATCGAACTCGGCCGCGCAGCTGTCGATGCGCTTGTACACCGGACGAACGCCAAGCTTGGCCCGATGCGCCCGTACTTCCGCTTCGGTGACGCCGCCGGTCATTCCGCGCATCGCCTCATGGACGACGCCGGAGCTTGGCTCGCGCGCCGAATGGGCCGAGCGCACCGACAGCTGCGCCAGCCGCGCATCCGAAAAGCCCATCGCCTTCAGCCGCCGCATGCCCGCCGCGTCGTTCGGCAACCCCTCCGCCCGAACCTGCTCCTCGGCGTGAACGATCTCCTCGAGCCGCTGCAGGAACCAGGGATCGAACCCCGCAATCTGGTTGATCCGCTCGACGGTAAAGCCCTGCCGAAGCGCCTCCGCCGCGACCAGCAGCCGGTCAGGGGTAGACCGAGCCAGCGCCGTCTCGATCGCCTGCGGATCCGCCCCCTCGAGCTCGCGCACTCGGTCAAGCCCGGTCAGCCCGATCTCCAGCCCACGCAACGCCTTCTGCAGGCTCTCCGCGAACGACCGCCCGACGGCCATCACTTCGCCGACCGACTTCATCGCGGTCGACAGGATCGGCTCCGCGCCCTTGAACTTCTCGAACGCAAAGCGCGGGATCTTGGTCACGACATAATCGATGGTCGGCTCGAAGCTCGCCGGAGTCGCGCCGCCGGTAATGTCGTTGGAAATCTCGTCGAGCGTGTAGCCGACCGCCAGCCGTGCCGCGACCTTCGCGATCGGGAAGCCGGTCGCCTTCGACGCCAGTGCCGACGATCGCGACACGCGCGGGTTCATCTCGATCACGACCATTCGACCGGTCTTCGGATCGACTGCGAACTGGACGTTGGAACCGCCTGTTTCGACACCGATTTCGCGCAGCACGGCGATGCTCGCCGATCGCATCCGCTGATATTCCTTGTCGGTCAAAGTCAGCGCCGGAGCGACGGTGATCGAATCCCCCGTATGCACGCCCATCGGATCGACATTTTCGATCGAGCAGATGATGATGGCATTGTCCGCACGATCGCGGACCACCTCCATCTCATATTCCTTCCACCCGACCAGGCTTTCGTCGATCAGGACTTCGGTGGTCGGTGAGGCTTCGAGGCCGGAGCGGATGAAATGCTCGAATTCGTCGCGGTTGTAGGCGATTCCGCCGCCCGTCCCGCCGAGCGTGAAGCTGGGACGGATGACTGCCGGCAGCCCGACATGCTCGAACGCAGCCCACGCCTCCTCCATCGAATGGACGATCGACGAGCGCGGGCTTTCGAGCCCGATCTTGTCCATCGCATCGCGGAATTTCTGCCGGTCCTCGGCCTTCTCGATCGCTTCGGCATTGACGCCGATCAGCTCGATCCCGAGCCGGTCAAGCGTCCCGTCCTTGTACAGCGCCAGCGCCGTATTCAGCCCCGTCTGCCCGCCCATCGTCGGAAGGATGGCGAACCCTCCAGGAACAACATGCCGTTCCTTCTCGCAGATCTTGGCGACGATCTCCGGCGTCACCGGCTCGATATAGGTCGCGTCGGCAAGGTCGGGATCGGTCATGATCGTCGCCGGGTTCGAATTGACCACGATAACGCGATAGCCCTCGGCCTTCAGCGCCTTGACCGCCTGAGACCCCGAATAATCGAACTCCGCCGCCTGCCCGATGACGATCGGGCCAGCGCCGATGATGAGGATGGAGGAAATGTCTGTGCGGCGGGGCATTATCTTGATCCAGATATACGAGGAAAGCGGCCCACAATCGCGAAACTGTATTCATTCTCGCTCTTGGCACCGAGGCAGGCCAGTTTCCTTTCGGAGTCAGGTTCGTCGTCATAGACGGTCACCGTATATTGGTCTGATTGCGGCTGTTGTTCGAACTCCGCGCTGACCAGACCGCAGGCCTTCAGGGACTGCTCTACCTCCTCCCGCGTTGCCATAGGCGGACCCTCATCACCAACGAAGCAACTGGATGACATCAGCGAGGCGCCCAGCAGCAGCAATACCCTCACTTCATGCTCTCCACGAAGCGCTCAAACAGGTAAAAACTGTCCTGCGGCCCCGGGCTCGCCTCGGGGTGATATTGGACGCTGAACGCCGGGCGGTCGGTCAGCTCGAACCCGCAATTCGACCCGTCGAACAGGCTGACATGGGTCTCGCGCGCATTGGCCGGCAGCCCCTCGCGCTCGACCGCGAAGCCGTGGTTCATGCTCGTTATCTCGACCTGCCCGTCGGCGAGGCGCTTGACCGGATGGTTGGCGCCGCGATGGCCCTGAAACATCTTCGACGTCCGTCCGCCCACCGCCAGCGCGAGCAACTGGTGCCCAAGGCAGATGCCGAACAGGGGCTTCTTCGTCTCCAGCATCTGCCGGATCACCGGAACCGCATATTCCCCCGTCGCCGCCGGATCGCCGGGACCGTTGGAGAGGAAGAAGCCGTCGGGCTCATGCGCCATGATGTCGTCGAAGCTCGCACCGGCAGGCAGCACCGTCACGCGCGCGCCCGCTTCCTCGAGATTGCGAAAGATATTGTGCTTCGAGCCATAATCGATCGCGACGACGTGCGGGTGATTGCGAGAACGTGCCTCGACTTCGCTCGGTACGAACGGAATGGGTGAGGCGCTTACAGAAGAACCGTTCGTCCCGAGCGAAGTCGAGGGACCATCCCCGTTCGTGTCGAGCGAAGTCGAGACACTCAGCTCATACCCCTGCCCCCAATTCCATTTCCCCCCACTCCACCGCTCAACCTGCACCCGGCTCACATCCCGGGCCAGATCCATCCCCTCCAGCCCCGGCCATTCCGCCGCCATCCGCTGCAGCGCCTCCACATCGAACTGCCCATCCGCCCGATGCGCAATCGCGATATTCGGCGGCCCCTCGCGGCGCACGATCTTGGTCAGCGCCCGCGTATCCACCCCGCAAATCCCGATCCGCCCGCGCCGCGCCATCCACGCGTCGAAGCCTTCGGAAGCCCGGTAATTGCTCGGCTCCGTCACCACCTCGCGCACCACGCAGCCCAGCGCATGGGCCTCTTCCGCCTCCACGTCCTCGTCATTGGCGCCGACATTGCCGATGTGCGGGAAGGTGAAGGCAATCACCTGTTTCGCGAAGCTCGGGTCGGTCATGATTTCCTGATAGCCGGTCATCGCGGTGTGGAAGCACAGCTCCCCGACCGCTTCGCCTTCCGCGCCGAATCCTTCGCCCCAGATCACGCGCCCATCGGCGAAAACAATGACTCCCGTCGCGCCGTCTGGTTGGGGCGCGGGCAGGGGTCGTGCGTCGGCCATCGGTGGATGGAGCCTTTCCGTATCGGTTTGCAGCGATGTCGCTAAGTGGTGCGGGCTAGGCACATCCATTGCTTTCGTCAACGCCTGTCCAACGCTTCTTTCACCCGTTAGGACTGGACGTTTCCACTGCACGACGAGGGACCGCGAATGATTCGCGACGACATCAAGGCCGCGCTGATCATCGCCATGAAAAGCGGCGACAAGGCAAGCACCGGCACCATCCGCCTGATCCAGAGCGCCATCAAGAATCGCGACATCGAACTGCGCACGAGTGCGGGCGGCCAGGATGACGACGCACTGGTCACCGAAGTGCTGCAGAAAATGATCAAGCAGCGCCGCGAATCGGTGGACCTCTATCGCAAAGGCAACCGCGAGGAGCTGGCGGCGACCGAGGAAGCCGAAATTGAGGTCATCGAGCGCTTCCTCCCCCAGCAGATGAGCGACGAGGAAGCGTCCGCAGCCATCACCGCAATCATCGCGGAAGCCGGCGCGTCGAGCATGAAGGACATGGGCAAGGTCATGGCCCTCGTAAAAGAGCGCCACCCCACCGCCATCGAACCCGCGCGGGCGAGCGGGCTGGTGCGGGGGCTTCTCGCGAACTGAGTTCGATGCAAGATAGGTCCGCTCGTCCCGAGCGAAGTCGAGGGACGCCCACGCAGTCGTGTCCCGACTGCGCTCGACACGAACGGAGCTGGAGTGGCTTTCTGGACCTACATCCTCAGGTGCGCTGACGGGCGATATTATACCGGCCACACCGACAATCTCGAGGTCAGGATCGCTCAGCACCAGGTGGGTGGCTATTGTGATTTCACATCGAGGCGTTTGCCGGTTGAGTTTATGTGGTCGCAGGACTTTCCGGCACGCGTGGAAGCTCTGGAAGCCGAACAGCGCATCAAGCCTTGGTCGCGTGCCAAGAAGGAGGCGCTGATCCGCGGCGACTGGGCCGCTGTGTCATACTTCGCCAAGCCACCGAAAGAACGTCCCTCGACTTCGCTCGGGACGAACGGGAGATTAGAACGGGGCGTATCCAAACCCGTTCGTGTCGAGCGAAGTCGAGACACGGAAACCCCTTCCGCAACCGGTAGGGGTCTTGGATGACCCTCTCCCCCCAGTTCCTCGACGAGCTTCGTGCCCGCACCCTGCTCTCGTCAGTAATCGCCCCCTCCGTCAAACTCACCAAGGCCGGGCGCGAGTGGAAGGCGTGTTGCCCGTTCCACAACGAGAAAACCCCCAGCTTCACGGTCAACGACGAGAAAGGCTTCTACCATTGCTTCGGCTGCGGGGCGCATGGCGATGCGATCCGCTTTCTGACCGATGCGCGCGGGCTGCCGTTCATGGACGCGGTCAAGGAGCTTGCGGGAAAGGCCGGGCTCGAAGTGCCCGCCCCCGACCCGCAATCGCGCGAGCGGGCCGAGCGCACGGACTCGCTGACCGACGTCATGGCGTCCGTGCAGGCCTGGTTCGCCGAGCAATTGCAGGGCATCGATGGCGCCGAAGCCCGCGACTATCTGAAAAAGCGCGGCATCGACGCGGCGACGATCACGCGCTTCGGCCTCGGCTTCGCACCCGACGGCCGAACGAAGCTCAAGTCCGCTCTCGCCGCTTTGGGCGAGGACAAGCTGATCGACACCGGCATGCTCATCAAGCCGGACGACGACGGCGCCAGCTACGACCGCTTCCGCGGCCGCCTGATGATCCCGATCCGCGACCAGCGTGGCCGCGTCATCGCGTTCGGCGGGCGCATTCTCGGGGCGGGCGAGCCCAAATATCTCAACTCGCCGGAGACTAGCCTCTTCGACAAGGGCCGCACGCTCTACAATATCGACCGCGCCGGCCCGGCAAGCCGCACCGCCAAGCGCCTGCTCGTCGTCGAAGGCTATATGGACGTGATCGCGCTCGACCGTGCGGGAATTTCCGAAGTCGTCGCCCCCAACGGGACCGCGGTCACGGAAAGCCAGCTCGAGCGCATGTGGCGACTCGACCCCGCGCCGATCCTCTGCTTCGACGGCGACAGCGCCGGGCAGAAAGCCGCCATCCGCGCCGCCGCACGCGCCCTCCCCCACCTCGGCGCGGAACGCACCCTGCGCTTCGCCGAGCTTCCCGCCGGACAGGACCCCGACGACCTGGTGAAAAGCGGCGGCCGCGAAGCGTTCGAAGCGGTCATCGCCGAGGCTGAACCACTCGACGCCCGCCTCTACCGCCACGAAGCCGCCGCTCAACCCCTCACCACCCCCGAAGCCCGCGCGGGCCTGCGCCAACGCCTGCTTGCCCACGCCTCGGCCATCGGCGACCAGTCGCTTGCCCGCCTCTACCGCGACGAATGGCTGTCGCGCTTCGATGCCGAAGTCGGCCAGCGCCGCGCGCCGCAGCAATCACGCACCAATCGCCCGTTCCAGAAGGGCAAGTTCGAACGCGGCCGCTTCATCCCCGCCCCTGCTCCGCCCGGTGCCGTGTCGCGTTCCATCGCCTCGGGCGGGATCGACCGCGCAACCGCCCACGCCCTCATCCTCGGCTTCGTCAATTTCCCGCAGGCGCTGGCCGACCATGCCGAGCAGCTCGCCGCCCTTCCGATCCCGGACGCGCGCCTCGCAAGCCTGCGCGACCATCTCGTCCACGCCGCCTACTCCCACGCCGAACTTGATCGCGACGCCCTCGACACCATATTGGCAAGCGCCGGAGCCGCCGCCGACCTTCAGAAAGCGCGCGGCACCGGTGCAATTAGCTTCTCCTTCACCCGCGGCGACGCGGAGGCCGGCAAAGCGGTCCGCGACCTCGGGGTGGCGATCGAGGCGCTTAGCGCGGAAGGCGAGATCGGCGCCGCGCTTGTGGCGGCCACGGAGCGGCTGAAGGCAGGCGACGAACAGGCGTTCGAGGAACAGCAGCAGCTTCACTCGCAACGCGAACAAATAAAGCAACGGCTGGCGTCTCTCGCCGGCACCGACTAAGCGCGGCCAGTTAGAATCGGGCATATGGCAAAAAACGACACCCAGGACAGCGACATCGACAGTGGCGACAGCGGCGACAGCGGCGACAGCGGCGATGCGCCGCTGATCGATCAGCACGAGGCAGCGATCAAGAAATTGAAGGCGCGCGCCAAAAAGCGCGGCTTCGTGACCGTCGATGAAATCAACGAGGCGCTTCCGCAGGAGCATATGAGCTCCGAGCAGATCGAGGACGTGATGTCCGAGATTTCCGAAATGGGCGTCAACATCGTCGAGAGCGCCGAGGCGAGCGACGACGACGAAGACGAGGAAACCGAGCAGCCGCAGGAAGAGGAAGTCGATCCGCTCGACGACGGCGGCCCGCGCCCGGCTGCGGCGACCAAGAAAGAACCGACCGACCGCACCGACGACCCGGTGCGCATGTATTTGCGCGAAATGGGCGCGGTGGAATTGCTCAGCCGCGAGGGCGAAATCGCCATCGCCAAGCGCATCGAGGCCGGCCGCGACACCATGATCTGGGGCCTGTGCGAAAGCCCGATCACCTTCAACGCCATTATCGAATGGTCGAACGCGCTCAACGAAGGCCGAATGCAGCTGCGCGAGATCATCGATCTCGAAGCCATGCTGTCGAAGGGCCCGACCGCCGAGCAGATCGCCGCCGGCGAGGAAGGCGCGCCCGGCGCCGAGGACGAGATCAGCGAGAAGACCGCCGGTCCGACCATCAAGGAAGACGAGGAGCCCGAGAACGAGCCCGCGCCGCCCGGCGACGAGGACGAGGAGGACATGGTCGACCGCCGTGCCCCGGCGCAGTCGGACGACGATGACGAGGACAACACCCTCAGCCTCGCTCAGATGGAGGAAACGCTCAAGCCGCAGGCGCTTGAGAAGTTCGCAACCATCACCTCGCTCTACAAGAAGTTCGCACGGCTTCAGGAAGCGCGCCTCGACGCGCTCGGTGCCGGTCAGGGCTTCCCGCCCGCCGACGAGAAGAAGTATCAGAAGCTCAGCGAGCAGCTCACCGCCGAGGTCGAGAGCGTGCAGTTCCACGCGTCGAAGATCGAATATCTCGTCGACCAGCTCTACGCCTACAACAAGCGGCTGACCGCGCTTGGCGGCCAGATGCTGCGCCTCGCCGAGCGCCACCGCGTCCCGCGCAAGGCCTTCCTCGAAAGCTATATGGGCAGCGAGCTGGACGACAGCTGGCTCGAACGCGCGTCCAAGATCGACAAGAAGTTCGCCGCCTTCGCGGTCGCCGAGGCCGACACGGTCGAGCGCATCCGCACCGAGATCGGCGACATCGCGCAGCAGACCGGAATGGCGCTCGGCGAGTTCCGTCGCATCGTCAACCAGGTCCAGAAAGCCGAGCGCGAGGCCCGCATCGCCAAGAAGGAAATGGTCGAGGCCAACCTCCGCCTCGTCATCTCCATCGCCAAGAAATACACCAACCGCGGCCTGCAGTTCCTGGACCTTATCCAGGAAGGCAATATCGGCCTGATGAAGGCGGTCGATAAGTTCGAATATCGCCGCGGCTACAAGTTCAGCACCTACGCCACCTGGTGGATCCGCCAGGCGATCACGCGCAGCATCGCCGACCAGGCGCGCACCATCCGCATTCCCGTGCACATGATCGAAACGATCAACAAATTGGTCCGCACCGGCCGCCAGTTCCTGCACGAAACCGGCCGCGAAGCGACGCCCGAGGAGCTCGCCGAGCGCCTCGGAATGCCGCTCGAAAAGGTTCGCAAGGTGATGAAAATCGCCAAGGAACCGATCAGCCTCGAAACCCCGATCGGCGATGAGGAAGACAGCCATCTCGGCGACTTCATCGAGGACAAGAACGCCGTTATCCCAGTCGACGCCGCGATCCAGGCGAACCTCAAGGAAACCGTCACGCGAGTCCTCGCCTCGCTAACCCCGCGCGAGGAACGCGTTCTCCGCATGCGCTTCGGCATCGGCATGAACACCGATCACACGCTGGAGGAAGTCGGCCAGCAGTTCAGCGTCACCCGCGAGCGTATTCGCCAGATCGAGGCCAAGGCCTTGCGCAAGCTGAAGCATCCGTCGCGCTCACGCAAAATGAGAAGTTTTCTCGATCAGTGATCACTCCTCCCCTCCCGCTCGCGGGAGGATGATGCAAATCGGACCGTTCACTGACGGTTCGATTTTTCATCATGGGGTGGGCCTGTCCCGTTCGTCCTGAGCGAAGTCGAAGGGCGCCCTTTCTCCCCTTCCCGTTCGTCTCAAGCAAGGTCGAGAGGCGCTTAGGAGAGCGCGCCAACGGCCAGAAGCGAGCGGTTCCGCGCCCCGACTCCGCCCGTGAACTTACTCAGCGAATGTCCGCAATGGGTGGAAAGCGGACGACCTCCACATCAGCTGGGCCGAGTCCGGCGGCCCCGAAATCCCCGAGCCCCCGAAAACGCAAGGCTTCGGAAGCAAGCTCATCGACCGCAGCGTATCAAGCCGCTTCCGCGGCACGCTTGAGTATGACTGGCAGCGGACGGGGCTGGTCGCGACGCTCAAGGTGCGCAAGGATCGGCTGGCGGCGTAGCCGCCGAGCATAAGGGAGCGATTGCGCAGCAATCACGAGCTAATATCGAAGAGCGGGCGAGCCCCGGCCGATGGGACGCGAAGCCTAAGTTGAGCGAACCCACCTGACGTCACGGCCGCCCGTGACGGCTTCAACCCTCACTTCTTCTCATCAAACACGTCCTTGGGCACCTCAATCCGCGCCAGCTTCCAACTCAGCCCGTGCCGCTCGAAGATCAGGTCGCCGCCGCTTCCGCTCTTGCCCTTTTCGTGCAGCCGGAAGCGGTTAAGGCCGTCGTGCACAATTTCACGATTATGCGCGTCGACCCCGAATGGCTTCTTCGCAGCAGAAGGCGACCCGGCTGCCGGCCTCTTTTGTGCTGCGAACATGGCGCCAATACCTTCGGGCGTAAGCATCCCATCGATCATGCCGTCGACCATCGTCATCCCGATCATCATTCCCAAAGCTTCGAAACCATGGCTTCCGCCTGATGCAAGTTTCGCTGTCATTCCGGCTTTGAGTTGTGCCTTCGTCGAGTCCCGCAGCGTAGGGAAGTCGATGTAGCCCGACAGCTTCTCGGCGTCGCGCGCCCGGGCCGCATCGGCCATTTGCTTCAACGTCCAGGCAGGGCTCCCGAAATACCATCCCACCGAGGCCAGGATCGCCGCCGCCACCGCCGCCATTAGCCAGCGCCTGCTCATGAACTGCTCCCCGCCCGCTAAATAGATTCAAAGCCTATCCGTTCGTCCCGAGCGAAGTCGAGGGCGGAGTTGCTTGGGAGAGAGGGAATACTGTCGACCCACGGCCAGCAGCCGAGTGTCTGCTTTCGACCGATTGCGGACGTTCCACAGGTAGGTGAGAACGAGCCACCCAGCACTGTCACGTAAGGAAACACCGGATCCATGGCGTTTGATTCAGCTCTGGCTCACCGGGTCCGCCAGGCCCTGTCCGTGCAGCACTCGGTGACCGAAAGAAAGATGATGGGAGCACTGTGCTTCATAATCCGAGGTCATATGGTCTGTGGGGTCACTGGATCGGCTCTGATGGTCCGCACCGGTCCTGACGCGTATCTTGAGGCTCTAGCTGAGCCAGGCGTCAAGCCAATGGAGATCGGGGGACGACCGACCAAAGGGTTCGTGTTGGTAGATCAGGACAGACTGAACTCCGATCTCGTGCTGGAGCGATGGGTGCAACGGGGTGTGGATTTCGTCGTCACCCTGCCTCCAAAAGCGTCCGCCTAAGTACTCCCAGCAGCCCCAGATGCGCCAGCGCCGAATGTCCGCTTTCGACCCATTGCGGACATTCGGGCGGACTATCAGTCGCGGCCCCAACGCTGCCACGTTCGTCTGATGGTGACGCCCGGATGCTTACGGATTCAGGCGCAGCATCACCACGCCATGAGGCACAACAGTGGCGCTGTACGAGCCTTTCCAATTGCCGACTTCCTTATGGGCCCACAGGTCGCGGACCTTGGCGCGCATGGTGGACGCATAACCGAGATCGTCGTTATCGACCGTGATGCTTACCGGCGTCGCGCCGCGGTTGAAAAGGAGGACGGCGCGGCCGCCGCCAGCGAGCGGTTTCATCCACACTTCCTTGTCGCCGTCCTTGGACACACGATGGCCCTGCACGCCAAGACGGTCCTGATCGACCGCGATCACGTCCTTGTTGGTAAGGATCGAGCGCGCGCTTTCGTCCATGTTGGAAATGTCGTTGCCGGCCATCAGCGGCGCCGCCATCATCGCCCACAACGAGAAGTGCGAGCGGTATTCGGCCGGAGTCATCCCGCCGTTGCCGACCTCCAGCATGTCGGGATCGTTCCAGTGGCCCGGGCCGGCGAACGGCCACAGTGGCTCGGTCTGATCGAGGATCTCGAGCAAAGGATGGACCCATTGGTTCTTCGGGTCCCACTTGTCGAAACTGTCCCGGATGTCGCCGGTGGTCCGCCAGAGGTTGCCCACGTTCCGCGCCCATAGCCACGGCTTGGACACCCCCCATTCGCACATCGAGAAGACGATCGGCCGCCCGGTCGAGCGCAGAGCGTCGGCCATCACTGCATAGGCTTCCTCTCCGTTGCGCGAGCCCGTCTCGCACCAGTCATATTTCAAATAATCGACGCCCCACCGCGCATAGGTCATCGCGTCCTGATATTCATGGCCCTGGCTGCCCGAAAACCCGTCGCAGGTCTCCCGCCCCGCATCCGAATAGATTCCGAACTTCAGTCCTTTTGAGTGGACGTAATCGGCTAATGCCTTGATGCCCGACGAAAATGTGACAGGATTGGAGGTGATGAAGCCATTGGCGTCGCGCGGTCCGTGCCAGCAATCGTCGACCACGACATATTCGTAACCGGCGTCCTTCATACCCGACGTCACCATTCCATCGGCGGCGGCCCGGACGGTCTTCTCGTCAACCTTGCAGGCGAACTTGTTCCAGCTGTTCCAGCCCATGGGAGGCGTTTGCGCGAGGCCGTTCGGAGCCTTGTTGACGACCTTCTGCGTCGTTTCCCCCGCCCAGGAATTCTGCGCGGCGAACACGCACGCCGCCGCGATCAAAATTGCTCTTCCCCGCATGATTCTCTCCCCCCATGTCGGCAACCCGGCCGGCAACATGACACTCATGGATGTGTTTTGAACATTTTCCACAGCAAGTCATGAAATCCGGGCAAAAGGACTCTGCTAGTCTTTGTTCTACAAGGCCTTTTTTTCTCCTGAATCCCGTTTCACATTGTGTCAGTCCGCCCTGCGAAGCCAACGGCCGCGTGGCAACAAAATCAGGTAATCCCGATGTCCGGGCGTTGGTCTGACAGCACCGCAAGCGAATGTCCGGTTTCCACCCATTGCGGACATTCGGCCAACCACACTACGCTGAGGCGATGTTTTATCCTCCGTCGCTCCCTGACGATGTAAAGTCCCGAGCATTCCGAGCAGGCAACGGCGAGCTTGGGGTGCTTCCGGCTGATGCCCCGGCCTTTTTGGCTGCTTGCAAACGAGATGACGTGAAGGTGCTCGGCTGGGAGCTTTGGGTCGTGGATCACGATTGGGACGCCGACACGAACTCGGTCGTGCCAGCGAGCGGATGCTGGTCCGGCTTGATCCCAGTCAAGAACTACCTCGAAC
Organism: Sphingomicrobium sp.; assembly: GCA_039915925.1. Classification (GTDB taxonomy): domain Bacteria; phylum Pseudomonadota; class Alphaproteobacteria; order Sphingomonadales; family Sphingomonadaceae; genus Sphingomicrobium. Next base: position 57,236 of record JBDSMG010000020.1, on the reverse strand, counting down.
CTGCCGTGATTGGCGGTGACGGTGGTGCGGACGATGCCCAAGAGCAATTAGCATCGGTGGACCTGAGCACCGAAGTGCAGCCCGCAGTGCTGAGCTACATACGGGTCAACTTCACACTTTGACCCTTAACGTCCGCTTTCCACCCGTTGCGGACATTGACGTTGCGGGCTCGTTCGGGAGTTAGTGCCCGCCCTCAACCCAAGAAATGCCTGTCTCGCGGAATGCGTCAGCTAGTGCCGCTTCCAGGTCGAGGGATTCCCACCCATGCAGCGGGTTCAGGTGTTCGACGAGTTCAGGCAGCAGGCAAACCCCAAAGCGCCGAACAGCGCCGCTCGACTTGTACCCGGCCTTATGCTGGTCGAACCGCCAGTCAGGATCGCGTGACGTCTGGCCAACGTACAAGCCCCACGGCAGACGGCGCCGGCGATCGTGCAGGAGAACCACGTAAACGGAATGTTTGGCACCGGCCTGGCCCAAAGTGCTCGCTTGCAGTGCCCGAGCAGCTCGCAGCGCTTTCGGCATCCACTCAGGTTTGGCCATAAGACTTGATAGAGCATTCACTGCCGGCTGGGCCATCTTCACGCAGAGCCGGCGAATGTCCGCTTTCGAGACCCATTGCGGACATTCACTCTCGGCTGGTGAAGAGGTCCTTGTTGCGGCGACGGGCAGCGCGGGTGGACCGCACAAACTCCGGATCCCTGAAGCCGTTCGTGGCATCCCGAAGCTCGCCTACAACCTCTTGAAGCAGGCTTCGCAATCCACCGCCTGCCTTCCCATCGGCTCGGATTGTCAGGTCGGCTTCACCGATCAGTGTGGCGACTAACATCCACTCGTCAGGATCAAGGTTGATCGGATGCGCGAGGATGCGCTGCGCCTGTTTGAGGGCGCGCTCCGCTTCAGCAAAGCCTTGGGTGTCACTTTTCACGACTCGAAGGTGCCGCAAAGTGCTTTCACCGGCAATGTCTGGTTTCGACCCATTGCGGACATTACGTGATGTCCTAAGCTGACATCAATGAGCGAGGATGGATACGTGGGGGCCCCCACCAAAGGTGGAAAGTGGGGCTGCGCTTTGGCGGCCCTAGTCGCCGTCCCCATCGGTATTTTTCTGATGATTGTCGATGCGCTTGGCGATTGTGCGCCCGACGTTCCCTGCGGAAAGGGCTTCTGGGTGCACGTCGCGTTGCCAACGATAGTCATCGCCATCCTTGTCGGGCTTCCGGTCCGGTGGCTGCTGAACAGGCGCAACCGCTAAGGTCCGCTTTCCACCCATTGCGGACATTGGCGCACTGGGAATAAACCCCTGAAGTCGGACGAGTTCACTCGGCTCCGCTCTCGCGCCGCGCCGCCCCTACCCCCCTCTGGCCATCACCGCCGCAAACACCGGAATGCTCGCGAACACGACAATCTGCGCGACGAAATATTTCCGCAGCGCCCGCGCCTCCTCCGCCGGCACCGCATACCCCACGTCCGCCTTCGCCCGCCGCCCCCAGCCCAATATCCACACGGTCGGCGCAATCGACAGCAGGCCGACGGCCGCGAACGCCGCCATCTTGGCCCAGAAAGCGTGGCTGGCGAGGTAGAAGTCCGGCCCCTTGGCGCCATAGATCACCCGCAGTACGCCGATGACGATCAACAGGCCCGCAAGCGCGCCATAATAGCGGTCGAGCCGCTGCAACCACTTGAGCCCCGCACCCGTCAGGCCGGGCGCGGTCAGCACGAACTCGGCGGCCAGCACCGCGGCCAGCCCGAACGCAAGCAAATGATGGACGATCGCCAGTAATAAATCAGTCGTGCCGGTCATTGTCCGCTCCCCCGCTGCGCCCTCTAGAGTTCTACTTTATATCCTTAAACCGCGTGACTTTAGAGACTTTTAAGCCGCGCCGCAGATCACTGCACCCTTTACTCTGCCGCTTCGTTCCGATGTCATTCACCTCTCAAGGCGCGACTGAGTCCATGAAAACAATTTGTCACCTGACGGCGCTCCTCCTCGGGGCGGGCTTACTGACCCTTGCAGTCCCGGCATCGGCGCAGCTTCAGCCGCTTGAGCCGGTCGCTTTGCCCCCCGCTGTCGAACAGGGCGTGGACATGGTCTATATCGACAAGGAAATCGGGGTCGACATCCGTTGGCGCAATACCAAGCTCGATGATGTGACCTTCGCCCGCTACGCCGGCGCTCCACTCGACCTCGTCCAGGCCATCAACCCGCTCTACACCGATCTCCGGCACGGCCTCGCAACCTATCAGAAAACATGGGGTAGCCTGCCGCAATTCCGGCTTCCCCCCGGTCCCTCGCTCACCCTTGGCGCCCAGGGCGAGCGGGTCATGTTCCTCCGCGAACGGCTCGGACTGCCACCCGGCAGCAGCTTCGACGAGGCCCTTGCGCGGCAGGTCAAGGCTTACGAGCAGGTTCACGGCCTCAAGGCCGACGGGATTGCCGGAGATGCGCTGATCACTTCGCTTAACCTCGGCGCACTTCACTATGCGCAGGTGCTGATGATCAACATGGAGCGCGCGCGGCGCCTTCCGGCCCCCGGCGAGCTCAAGCGGCACATCGTCGTCGATGCCGGTTCGGCGCGCATATTCATGTACGAAAATGACAGGCTGGTGGACTCGATGCGCGCCGTGGTCGGGTCGAACGCCAGCCAAACTCCGATGATGGCCGCGTTCATCCGCTACGCCAACGTCAATCCTTATTGGAACGTGCCGCAGGACCTGGTCGTCAAGATGGTCGCGCCCGCCGTTCTCGGCCACGGTCTCGGCTACCTCAGCGACCGCAAATATGAATTGTTCGCCGACTGGCGCGAAGACGCACCGCGGCTCGATCCCGCCGGCATCGATTGGAACGCCGTCCAGCAAGGCAAGCTGCGGCTTCACGTCCGCAGGGCGCCAGGCCCCGGCAATTCGATGGGCGACATCAAGTTCATGATGCCCAACGACCTCGGGATTTATCTCCATGACACGCACGACAAGGCCGTGTTCCGCAAGGACAACCGCTGGATCAGCAACGGCTGCGTCCGGGTCGAGGACGCGCAACGCCTTGCGCGCTGGTTGTTCGGAACGATGCCGGCAGTCGCCGACCCGAATGTGGAAACCCGCGTTGCTCTTCCCGAGCCGGTGGCGGTTTTCGCAACCTATCTGACGGCAAGCGCGGACTCGCACGGAGTCACCTTCCGCGACGACCCCTATCAACGCGACGCCGCCGTCCTCGCCCGATACTTTGGGGCACAGCGCCTGCTTTGATCCGTCCGGGCTCGATTCAATTACCCAGCCCGCGCCTACTCCGCTAGGGGCGACGCCATGTCCAGCAGAAGCCCCGCCACCCTCCAGGTTCGAGCGCCCACTCCCGCCGACGTCCCCGGCATCCTCGCACTCATCAGCCGCGCCTATCCGGGCATCGCCAATTACAGCGCCGGCCAGATCCTCGGCCAGATCAACAACTTTCCCGAGGGCCAGTTCGTCGCCGTGCTGGAGGGCGAGATCGTCGGCTATTGCGCCTCCTCGCGCATCGACGAGGCCATCGCGCTTGCCCCGCACGACTGGGCGACGATCACCGGCAACGGCTTCGGCAGCCGCCACGACGCCACCGGCGACTGGCTCTACGGAATCGAGATGGCGGTCGACGAGCGCCGCCGCGGCCTGCGCATCGGCAAGCGCCTTTACGACGCGCGCCGCATGCTGGCCGAGCGGCTCGAGCTTCGCGGCATCGTCTTCGGCGGCCGCATTCCCAACTACGCCCGCGCCAAGGCGAAAGTGACCGGCCCTGACGATTATCTAACCCAGGTCCGCGAAGGGAAATTGCGCGATCCGGTGATCGGCTTCCAGATCGCCAACGGCTTCACGCCGATCGGAATCCTCCCTAAATATCTGCCCTTCGACAAGGCGTCGGGCGGCTTCGCGGCGCACATGGTGTGGCGCAACCCTTACGTCGATCCCAGCGAGCCGCCCGCATTCCGCGTGCCCCGCGGCGTCGAAAGCGTCCGCCTCGCCACCGTCCAGCTTCAGGCACGGGCTGTGAGTGACTTTGCCGAGTTCATTAAGAACGTTGAATATTTCGTCGATGTGGCGGCGGACTATCGCTCCGACTTCGTGGTCTTCCCCGAACTGTTCACTATGTCGCTGCTGTCGGCAGAGAAGTCGCAGCTGTCGCCGATTGAGGCGATCGACCGCATGACCGAGCATCGTGCGCCAATCGTCGCCGAGCTGTCGCGCATGGCGCTTCGCTACAACATCAACATTGTCGGCGGTTCGCACCCGACGCGCACCGACGACGGCACGGTCCAGAACGTCGCCTACGTCTGCCTCCGCGACGGCTCCGTCCATGCACAGGAGAAGATCCACCCCACCCCCAACGAAGCCTATTGGTGGAAGATCAAGGGCGGCAGCTCGGTCGACGTCATCCAGACCGACATCGGCCCCATCGGCGTGCTCATCTGCTACGACAGCGAGTTCCCGGAGCTCGCCCGCCGCCTGGTCGACGAAGGCGCGCGCATCATCTTCGTCCCCTTCTGCACCGACAACCGCCAGGGCTATATGCGGGTCCGCTATTGCGCGCAGGCCCGTGCGATCGAGAACCAGTGCTTCGTCGTCCTCTCCGGCAATGTCGGCAACCTGCCGGGAGTCGACAATATGGACGTGCAATATGCCCAGTCCTGCATTTTGACCCCGTGCGACTTCCCCTTCGCGCGCGACGGCGTCGCCGCCGAGGCCAGCGAGAATATCGAGACCCTGACCATCGCCGACGTCAACCTCGCCGACCTCACCTGGGCGCGGGCCGAAGGCACCGTCCGCAACCTCGCCGACCGCCGCTTCGACCTCTACCGCATCGACTGGAAACGCGGGGAGTCGGAGCCGGATACCTCCGAGACCGCGCCAAGGGGGTCCAGGGGGCCAGGCGGCGGCTGACGCCAAGCAGCCGAGCACCGCTCTCCTCCCCGTTCGTCCTGAGCGTAGCGCAGCGCAGTCGAAGGGCGCTCCCACCACGCACCTTCCCATTCATCTCCGCCCTGCTAATCGCCTCGCCCTGCTTCCGGAATACGATCTGACATTGCGATCCACCTACCGCACCACGTCCCCTCTCGGCACCGCGACGCCAAGCCGCCGCGCGTCCAGCTTCGGCCTGGCGCTCGCGATCAACCTGTTGATCCTCCTGGTGCTGCTCGGTTTCGGAGCCTCGGCCCCGCTGCCGAAGCTCGCCTCCGATCCGCTGGTGGTCACGCTTGAGCCCGATGCGGCGCCCGCGCGTGCATCAGCCCCCGCCGCGAAGGCCGCCCCCACACCCAAGCCGATAAAGCCACCGCCCGTCGCGCCACCGCCGCCGGTCGTAAAGCTCCCGCCCCTGAAGAAGCAGCCGCTCGACCTCCTCGTCATCAGCAAGGACGAACTTGCCGCCTCGGACGTCGCCAAACTGCCCGCCGCGGGGACAAGCGGAGGCAGCAGCGCCGGCGATTCGCAGGAGGCCGGCGTCGGCCCCAACGGCCAGACCCTCTACGCCGCCGAATGGGCGCGCCATCCGACCTCGACCGAGCTCGGCGCCTACCTCCCCCACAACATGCCCGCCGAAGGCTGGGGCCTGGTCGCCTGCCGCACCATCCCCGACCGCCGCGTCACGGATTGCGTGGAGCTCGACAGCTACCCCCGCAGCGCCCACCTCGCCCGAGCCGTCCGCGACGCCGCCTGGCAGTTTCGGGTGAGGCCGCCGAGGAAAGGCGGGAAGGAGATGGTTGGGGAATGGGTGAGTATTCGCATTACCTACACAGATAGGTAAGCCACCGAGCGCAGCGCCGCCGACGCGCAGCGTCACCGAAGCAGCGCGAAGAGCCGGCGAAATGCGGCCGGCGGGGCGGTCAGCTCGGATGACCGAACCCGTTCGACGTCACGGATTCACTCCGTGACGGCCCTTCTCCGTCGCAATCGTTCGTCTCGAGCGAAGGCTCTCCTGAGCGTGTCGAAGGGTCGAGGGGCACTCGTAGCCGCCCAACCTCAATTCCCTTGATCCCTCCCCCGCCTCCTCTAGCATGACCCCGCTCGGTGCTGAGGGGGTAGTAATGAACAGGTTTGTGGGATCGTTTTTCCTGATGTGTCTCGCTGCGCCGGTCGCAACGCCGGCAATCGCTCAGGCGACGGCGGCCAATGCCCAGCAACCGATGTCAATCGTCGCGTCCCCGGCCAGCAAGCGGGACATGGCCCACGCCATTATCGACATCATGTTCCCGCCTGCTCAGCGAGAGGCCATGATGGACAAACTGATATCCGACATGATGACTCCGATCCGCCAGAACATGCCCAGCACTGGATTCACCGATCCAGGCCTCAAGGCCCTCCTCAACACCTTCATGGACAAGGTGCAGGCACAGCAACAGCAGCAGATTCAAAAGCATTTTCCTGAGCTGCTCGACGCCATGGCGACAGCCTACACAAACGCATTTTCCATGGACGAACTGAGAGACGTACTCACGTTCGCGCTTACGCCTTCCGGCGGCCGCTATCTTTCAAGGTCGGTCACGCTCGCGAGCGATCCGGCGGTTGCCAAAGTCTACTCGGCAATGATCGTAGAAGGGAACGCGCTCAACAAGCCGCTGCTGGAGCAGTTCAAGACTCAGGTGATGGACTATCTGAAGGCGCACCCGGAAGTCGCGCAGAAGATGGCAGCGCAGGCGAAGGGGAAGTAGCGGGTGGGCAGCGGGCGCAGCGACGACGACAGGAAGTGTCGCCGAAGGAGCGCGTAGCGAAGCGCGCAGGATGTCCGGGGGACATCCGAGCACTGGAGCGCGCATGCCGGCCAGCGGTTGGAAGGGGGTGATGGTGGGCTCGTTTGGCCGCTTTGCAGTCCGCAACTCGTTATCTTAATGAATTTCGGATGCGAGCCGCAGCATGATTACGATCGAAGAATGCCTTCATCACTTTGATGAGGAATTAGCTGCTGCCTCACACGCATTTCGAATCTTCGAGGAAGTGTTACCTTCGCCAACGCCGACCAAGACGCCGCAAGGCTGGTTGCTCCGCTATGCAGATCCTATGATCGAACAGGCCATGTTGATGAAACTCGCACGGCTGATCAGCATCACGTCCGCCATTCGGCATCTAGTCGCCGCAGGACAATTCCACGAGCAAGGCATTCTACAGCGGGTGGCCGACGAGACGAACGACGACATCGTTTTCCTGGCTTTTGGCAAGCAGAATGGGCTCATTGCGATCCACCGACAGTATCTAAAGCGGTTCTGGCGCGAGGAGTTTGACGGTGGCGCCACTCCATCCACGTACCAGCCCCGGTCGATGGTTCGCCGAAGTGAGATTCACGCCTACCTCTCAAAGCAGTCACCCGCCGGGCAGGTACGGTCGGCAAAAGGTGTCGATCGAATGATCTACGGAGTTTATTCGGGCTTCGTTCACGGAGCCTCCACCCACATCTTTGACTTAATCGATCCCGAAACTCACCGTTATCGGCTTTCAGGGGCTGAAGGGAACGAAGACACGGACGATTACCGTATGGACTCGTTGAACTACCCAGTCAGAACGTTGATGTGCGCTGTCGTCGTTGCACGGACATTAGGCGAAGGCGAGCTGGCGGACGGCTTAGTCAAACGGGTCGATGCGTTCCTAAAGTGGCTTGCCCAGCTGCGGGACTAAGGCCAGCGAAAGCGCGGGAGATGTCCTCCGACGCTTCCTTCACACAGAGCCTTACCCCTAAGAAGCGGCTCAGGCTACCCGAGCGAATGTCCGCAATGGTTTGATAGCAGACGTTCGCGGCACGCTAGACGGCTCCCTTGGCTGCTGCCCCCGCTTGCATGTTGGAACCGCTCCGCTACCCTCGGCCGCTTATGCCCAACCTCGCCATGCCCATCCTCCCCTGCAACGACATCGACGCGACGCAGGCGTTCTACGAGCGGCTCGGCTTTGCGGTGACGGGCGGCGAGGCGATTTTCCGGATCATGACGGACGGCAACGACTGGCAGCTCGCCTTGCGGCATGCCGAGCCCGGCTGGGTGATCCCGGAACGTAACTCGCACGGCATTTACCTCTACTGCGACGATGTCGAAGCCGTCGCCGACCGAGTGCGCGACATCATCGTCGAAAAGGGCGCTCCGCACCGCAAGCCGTGGGGCATGTACGAGTTCGCGGTCGGCGATCCCGACGGCGTGCTGGTCCGCATCGGCCGCCTCGCCCGGGATGGCGATCGATAGGCTGCGGCGTCGGCCGTTCCAAAGCCTCGCACCGGAGTCTCCCCTCGGCACCAATTCATCCCGCCGCCCGCAACGGGAACCCTCCTGCGATCAAACTCGTTACACCCCCGCCCCAAAAGGCGAGCGGCGGGTCTTCCTTGGAGGAGTCGCAAAATGCGTAAGATCATTGCCACGAGCCTGCTTGCATCGGCCGCGATGCTGTCCGGCTGCAACACCGTCCGCGGGGTCGGCGCCGACGTCGCGTCGGTCGCGGAAGCGTTCGACCCCAACCGCACCTATGCAGCGTGCGGAAGCTACGGGCCGATCGACAAGAACGGCGACGGACGCATCTCGAATGCCGAGTGGAACGCCTATCGCACCAGCGGCTATTCCTATTGGGACACCAATCATGACGGCCGGATCAGCCGCGCCGAATATTCCAATTGCTGGTACGGCGGCGGTTTCTATACCGCTTACAACCGCCCGGGATGGGAACCGAGCTGGCGGGCGTTCGACACCAATAACGACGGCTATCTCAGCGCCGACGAATATTGGGGCAGCTCGGCCTATGCGAGCTACGATCGCAACGGCGACGGCGTGATCGATAGCAGCGAGTGGCCCTGGTAGAGGTTTAAGCGCCCGGGCGCGGGCAGACGATCGCGCAACGATGGTCAGCAGACGTCACGGAGTGAATCCGTGACGTCGAAGCTGTCGCTCTTCGAGCGCAGCCCGGCCGGCTTTCGCACTGCAGTGCTCTCCATGCCCCCGGCATGGCTGCGCGCTTCGTTCTTCGCGCTGCTTCGGCGACGCGCTTGGATGGCTCGTTCCCTCCAAGCCAACCGGACGAGCGCGTCGGCGGCGCTACGCTCGGCTGCGAAAGCACTGTCCTACACACGCTCGCCTGTGCGACACTCCCGCCTCTCGCAGGAGATCGGCAATGCCCACCAGCTTTTTCGGATTGTTCCTGTTCTCGACCGCGCTCTCGCTCGCCGCGACGTTCACCACGCTCGGCGTGCTCAAGCTCGTGCGCCTCGTACGCGCGCGTGCATCGCGTGCGCGCGCGTAGGGGCCACAACTTCCGCAACTTCCAGCTTCGCGGCAAAAAGGAAGTGGAGCTCGCAAAGTTGACAAAGTTGACACGCCCCCCCGCCCTTCCGATTACGGGCGCAAGAGTGCCTAACCGGGCGGGTTCAGTCCCGCGCCAGCGCCTGCGCGCCGACCGCGCGGAGGTCGTGGAGTCTGGCCATGCTCTGGCCGTCGGTCGGGGAATTGCCGCCCATTTCCTTCTCGATCGCTGCAAGCATCTGCATCGCGACGTCGAGGTTCTGCAGCTTGGCTTCGTGCCGCATCAGGGTCTCGGGAGAATCGGCCAGGTCGTCGCCCAATTGCTCGATCAGCCGGAACACCAGCTTGATGTCCTCGGCGAGCTGGGCGGTGCTTGCAGCCGCCAGGCTATCCGGGGCCGGTGCGGCCGGAGGAAGCGCTCCGCCGGCCTTCACCAACGCGACGATCTGGTCGACGCGCTGCTGCTCGACGTTGCCGGGCGGGGCCATCCAGTTCTTGACCGAAACCTCGGACTGGAAGCGGAGGCCACATTTGTTGTCGCGGCTCCAGACCACGCCGGCGCGCACCGACAGCGGCCCGCGGATCAGATGCACGTCGCTGCCCAGCGCCGGAAGTAACGGGGTTTCGATCATCGCACCCTTGGCCGACATGTTGCGCACTTTCACCGGCGCCTGCTCGACCGAAGTCGACAGAACGGCTGCCAGGAACATGTTGGACCTGGGCAGGTGGCGCGCTTCGGGCGTGTTCGTGGCGAAAGTCTGGTCCAACAATACTCCTCCCCGACTTTCGCATAGCAGCGGAAAGGTTAAGGCAAGTCTACTTGCCCCAAAGCCGGCGTGGCCAATCGGCGACGCGATCTGCTATGGCTCCCGGTCATGGTCGAACCGCCTTCATCTTCGTGGCGCAAAGGTGCCGGAATCGCGATGATCATCGGCTTGATCGTCCTGTGGACCGCGGCGATCCTGCTGTTCGCTCCCTATATTGGCCGTCTGCCGGTACTCGTTCAGGCCCTGTTCTACCTGGTCACGGGTATAATCTGGATCGCGCCGCTGAAGCCGTTGCTCCGCTGGAGCGAGACTGGCTCGTGGGCGTCCTACCGCCCCCCGGACACGCCCGGTCCCGCCGCCGATTGAACCAACCGTTATACTGGACTATATCACCCGCATCCCATGACGCATGCACTGACCCACCATCCCGCGCAGCTCTGGCGCGACTATCCGCGCGAAACCTTCGCGCTCGGACTGCTCGCGTTCGCCGCCAGCGCGGCGTTCGCCGGCGCCTCGTACAATGTTCCGGGACGGACGACGCCTGCGGTCACCGGCAAGCTGAGCGAGACCGCGCCGCCCGCGCCTCCACCCTTGCTCGTCCGCCAGCTGGCGCCCGAAGACGCGCTTCAGGTCAACGGGACCATCCCGCTCGCGAGCGGCCCCAACCCTTCGGCGCGGCCCTTTACCTTTGCGGCAGCGTCCACGGGCTCGCGGGCGCAAGCGCTCGAATGCCTGACCAGCGCCATTTATTATGAAGCCGGCAGCCAGGACCCGGACGGCCAGCGCGCCGTGGCCCAGGTCGTGCTCAACCGCGTCCGCCACCCCGCCTTCCCGGCCAGCGTCTGCGGTGTCGTGTACCAGGGCTCGACTCGTGCCACGGGCTGTCAGTTCACCTTCACCTGCGACGGATCGCTGCTGCGCCGGCCGAGCCTCGATGGCTGGGCACGCGCTCGGAAGGTCGCCGAAGCAGCGCTTGCCGGCGCCGTCTACACGCCCGTTGGCTACGCCACACACTACCACGCCAATTACGTCGTTCCTTACTGGGCATCGAGCCTGGCCAAGAATGCGGTCGTCGGCGCCCACATTTTCTACCGCTGGGGCGGCGGCTGGGGACAGCCGGGATCGTTCACCAAGTCCTACGCCGGTGTGGAACCGAATGTCGGCGCGCTTCGCGGCGCGGCGCTTGCGGCGGAGGCCGCGACCGCCGCCCGGGTCTATGCTGCCGGACCGGATCCGGTAAAAATCCGCGAGGCGCATGACCTTTCGGTGATGAATGCGATCTTCGCGAACGGCAAGGAAGGCTCGGGTTACCGGGTCGCCGTTCGCTTCGATCCGGCGGCGCGCAAAGCGGTCGAGGAAGCGCCGAAGCGGGAATATGTCGACAAGTTCAAAGCATCGGATAATCTGCGCTGGTCTTTGAACGGAGATGCCGTGAAGGAAAGCGAACCCGCCCTGGGCAAGGCCAACCCCGCTCCGGCCACCGCCGGAACCGCTGCGATCGTTGCCGGCGCTCCGGCGCCGTGAGCAATTTCACCCCGGCCGAGCGGGTCGAGGTCGATCGTCAATATCGGACGCTGGTGAAGGCGCTGTACGCGCTCGACCCTGAACATCCGAACCGGCTTCACCAGACGCTGAAGCGCGCGGAAGCTTCACGCACCGACGCGACCCTGGCGCGAGTGCTGGTGGCCCGCGAGATATTGCGCGGAATCGCTTGGGAAGGGCGCGCGCCGCTTACGGTTCGCGACATGGCGCTTCCCGGCGAGCTCGCCGGGGCGCTTTCCGAGGCCGAGCAGCTCGGCCGCTCGATCGGACCCTTCGCAATGCAGAAGAAGCGCGGTCTCCTGTCTTTTCTCTCCCCGCGCAAGAAGAGCTTCGATCAGTCGGGCAAGGAAGCTCTAATGCGCTGCCGCGCCATCGGGGCCGCCCACGACCGGCGCCAAGCCGCCCGCCGACCCGGCCGGAGTCTCCGCCAGGTCTGATCGGGGCGGTGGCGGTGGCGGCGGAGCCAGCAGATGCTGGACGCGGCTGCGGACCCGGTCGAGCCGGTCCTCGATCGCCTCATAATCCTGCGACAGCAATCGAGCAGCCGCGATCTGGCGCGCGGTCACGGAGGAAGGCCCGAACGAGCCCCCTTCCCTGACAGCGTCGCGGTTGTCGACCTCGATGACGGCGTCGTCGAACGCCGCGCAGCGGTCGAGCCCGGCCAGGTCGGGCGATTCCCGGAAAGCCCGCTGACAATCGCGACTAGCCGCGATCAGGCGCTCGGTATTGCCTGCGCGGGCAAGCCTCGCCGCCGACCGTGCGGCATCCGCGATCGCTGCCTCGTTCAACGCTCCGTCGAGCGGTGCCGGTTCTGGCGCCGACCCACTGGTGTCGAAGCCGGGTCGCCCGAGCCAGCCGGACATGTCGACCGCTCCACCGGTTGCGAGCTCCTCGAGCTTCTCTCGATTGACGACCGCAACCGCTGCAATGGCCATCACGAACACAGGCCAGAGGCGCGGTCGCCGCGCCGCCATCACGCGCTGACGACGCCGCGCGGCGCGCTGAGCATAGAGCGCTTCGGCAAGGTCGAATTGTTGCGGCCGCTCAAAGGCTGGCTGCGGCGCCCCGCGCAACTCGAAATAGGCCTGGTTGATCTCCGCCGCGAGCGCCGCGTCGCCACCCTCGCGGTCGGGATGATAGAGCTTGATCAGCCGTTTATAGGCAAGTTCGATGGCCGCCCTGTCAGCGTCCGGTGCCAGCCCGAGGACCGCATATGCTGATCGGTCGTCCGCCATCGCGCGCGACGACGTTTAGTCGTCTCGTCGCATTCCGCAAAGGTGCGCATCATTTTGAATCGAGGAAAATGGCGCGAGTGACGGGGCTCGAACCCGCGACCTCCGGCGTGACAGGCCGGCGCTCTAACCAACTGAGCTACACCCGCGTTCTGGGGGTCGGCGGGCAACTAGGTTAGGCGCTCGGGGCTGTCAACCGAGCCCTCGTCCTTTTCCTCGGGCTCGCCGACGTGCGTCAAAGTCCCATGTTCGAACAGGAAACCGGCAATGTCCGGCGTGCCGGCAGCGGCGAAAATCGTCTTCATGATGATCAGTAGCGGCACTGCGAGCAGAGCGCCCGTCGTCCCCCACACCCAGGACCAGAAGCTCAGCGAAACCAGGATTGCGAGCGGACTGATCGTCAGTCTTTTGCCGACAATCAGCGGCGTTACGAAATTGGCTTCAACCAGGTGCATGCCGATGAAGATGCCGGGCGGCAGCAACGCGGCCCATACGTCCGGAAAGGTCATCAGCCCGCCGAAGAACAGCAAGAGCGCGGACGCGATCGGACCGAGGTAGGGGATGTAGTTGAGCACCGCGACGATGCCGCCCCACATCAGCGGGGAGTCCATGCCGAGCTGCCACAGGATCAGCGCGGTCAGCCCACCGAGCGTCACGTTGATGAGCGTGATCGTGCCGAGGTAGGTCGAGGTCGCGTCGACCACCTGCTGGATCACGCGGGCAGTCGTCAGCGCCCCTTCGAAGCTGCCGCGGCTGACGATCGTTTGCTTGCGCATGGCGGTCCAGCCGGCGAGGAAGAAGAAGATCACCAACAGCGAGAAGAACAATTGGATGATCGCGTGCGGGGCCGAGGAGGTCAGCAGGCCGAGCATCGAGTTGGGCGTCTCGAGCCGCACTGTGCGCGCCGTCTGCGGCGTGACCGCGATTTGCGAGGTGGTTCGAACGATGAAACGGTCGAGCGTCTTGTAGAGATTGAGCACCGGATCGAGCGCCTCGCGCACCTTGTGAATGCGCTGCGGCACCAGGGCGACCCAATCGATGGCAGGAAACACGATCGAGCCTAACGCGAAGATTGCGATCAGCAGGAACAGAATTACGCACAGCGCTGCCGACAGCCGCGAAGGCACGCCGCGTCGCTCGAACCATTCGAGCATCGGTACAAGCGCAATTGCAACCACCAAAGCGGCGGTCACCGGCAGGAAGAACTCGGCGCCTTCGCGCAGCGCGAATGGAAGGCCGACGATCAGTCCGGCGCCGGCGAGCAGGGCCAGCGACGCGAGCAGTCGGTCGCGCTTGCCGGTGAGACCCTCGGCTAGAAGATGCCCCTCCTCCGCCGCGTCGCCGGCACGTGTGTGCTTGGTTGTGCTCGCGTCCATGAGCTCACTCTACCGAGAGCGTGAACGCGCGGCTAGCGCAGATCGGCCTGCTCGATTATCCCCCGGATCATCTGCGCGAGGCGATGGTGCCCCCGGTCCGAGTCGAACGGACACTCCTTGCGGAACTCGATTTTGAGTCGAGCGCGTCTACCAATTCCGCCACGGGGGCACGGCGGATCCCCTAGACCAGGACCCGCCGCACAGGCAACGCCCGCTTAAGCGAAGACTTCCTCGAGATTGTCATCGGCGCCGTACGGATCAGGACCGTAGCTATTCGGCCCTGCTGTCCCCGGCAGGACAGTGAACACAAACAAGGCGATTGCGAGAACAAAACCGATCAGCAGAAAAAGTCCGCCCAATCCGCCGACGGCGAACCCTGGCGCACCGCCGCCGCTTAGACTGGAGAACATTATCAGGACGCCGAGGAAAACCGGAAGCACCGGCGAAAGCAGCCACCACCCGGTACGATCCGTATCGTGTAGCCGCCGAACAGCCACCGCAACATGAGGAACAATTAGGGCAAGCGAAACCAGCCCGAGAATCTGGAAGAGCGATGAGACCAACGTGAGAATGTTGATCAAGAATGAGATGATCAGATAGCCAAGGTAGAACCACCAATATTCGGCGCGCGGGCTGCGGCCGGAGAACTGGGCATAGCGCTTCAATGGCAACAAGGCCCACTCGATCGGCGAACGTTCAGTCATATTTTACCCCCTCCAACAATTTCGATAGTGCTAGCCGCTTCGGTTCCTGTTGCAAGCTAGTTGCGCGGGGCTTGCCGGCGGTAGCTCAGTGCCTCGGCGACGTGGATTCGGGCGACCGTCTCGACGCCCGAAAGATCGGCGATGGTTCGGGCTACGCGCAGCACCCGATGAAATCCCCGAGCGGACAGCCGCATCGCCGCCGCGGCATCCGCAAGAAGCTTGCGCCCCGGCTCATCCGGCGTGGCCACGCGGTCGAGCAGTTCGCCGTCGGCTTCGGCGTTCGTCCGCACCCCCGAGCCATTGAACCGCTTCGACTGCACCGATCTGGCGGCTGCGACGCGGGCCGCGACCTGTTCGCTGCCCTCGGCCGGCGGTGGCAGCGTGAGGTCGGCCGCGGACACGCCCTGCACATCGACGTGCAGGTCGATGCGGTCGAGCAGCGGGCCCGACACACGCGCCTGATAATCCGCGGCGCAGCGCGGTGCGCGGCTGCAGGCGAGCGCCGGGTCGCCGAGATGGCCGCAGCGGCACGGGTTCATTGCCGCGATCAGCTGCACCCGCGCCGGAAAGGTCACATGCGTATTTGCACGTGCTACGCTGACGCTGCCGGTTTCGAGCGGCTGGCGCAGCGAATCGAGCACCACGCGCTGGAACTCGGGAAGTTCGTCGAGGAACAGAACGCCGAGGTGAGCCAGGCTGATCTCGCCGGGCCGCACCTTGAGCCCGCCGCCGACCAGCGCCGGCATCGAAGCGCTGTGATGTGGAGCACGGAAAGGTCGCCGCCGCCGGATCTTTCCGCCGTTGAGCTCGCCCGCGACCGACGCGACCATCGACACTTCCAGCGCTTCCGAAGGTTCCAGCGGCGGCAGAATGCCGGGCAGACAGGCGGCGAGCAGCGACTTGCCCGCGCCCGGAGGTCCGCTCATCAGCAGATTGTGGCCGCCAGCGGCAGCAATCTCTAGCGCGCGCTTGGCGACCTCCTGGCCCTTGACCTGCCGGAGATCGGGCCCGCCGGCCGGCGCGTCGGCCTCCGCTTCGGGCGGCGCCGCGAGCAGGGTCGTGCCGCGCAAATGGGCAAGCAGCGCCAGCAGGTCGGGGGCTGCAAGCACTTCGAGCTGGCCCGCCCACGCCGCCTCGCTTCCCTGCGCTGCCGGGCAGATTAGGCCCTTGTCGAGCGAAGACGCGTGAATCGCGGCCAGCAAAACTCCGGGCGAAGCGGCAATGCGCCCGTCCAGCGACAGCTCGCCGACGGCGACATAATGCGACAATGTTTCCGCATCGGCCGCTCCGATCGCCGCAAGCAGGCACAGCGCGATCGGAAGATCGTAGTGCGAGCCTTCCTTGGGCAGATCGGCCGGCGACAGGTTAACGGTGATCCGCTTCGGCGGGAGTGCCAGCCCGATCGCTGCAAGCGCCGCCCGCACGCGCTCGCGGCTTTCGGCGACGGCCTTATCGGCAAGTCCGACGATAACCATCGCCGGAAGCCCGGATGAAAGCTGGACCTGAACCTCGACGGCGCGCGCCTCGAGCCCGAGATATGCAACGGTTGCGACGGTCGCGGCCATGTCAGCGCGCTCCGTCTGAGTGCAACGGATACTGGCGTGTCAGACTTCCCCCTGGCTCGGCCGGCCGACGCTAGCCCGCAGCAGCGGGGCTAGGCAAGCACCCTTGCGATTGCACCGCGGCGCAGCCACATGCGCCTGATGGTTACACGCAAGCAATGGCGCCGGTTCATCAACCTTCCCGCCGTGCAATGGTCGATGTTCGTCCTCGGCCTGCTGCTGCTGGTCTGCGCAGCCATCGTCGGGACAATACCAGGTCCCGGCGGTGTCTTTTTCGCGGTCCCCGGCCTGATCCTGCTGCTGAATTCGAGCATGTGGGCGCGGCGCAATTATGCCAAGCTGAAGCAGTGGGAGCACAAACGCGGGCCGGTCATCCTCGGGCGCAAGGTTACACCCGGACGCTGGGCCGATCTCATGCTTCGCAGGCCCAGCGCGCTCCGCCGCGAGCGGCTGCGCAAGGAACGGGAAGAGCGCGAACAGGCCACGCTGCCCGCCGCCGATGATTGACTTTGCCGGACCTGTCGACTACCGGACCGCTCGACAGCGGCTGCCCAACGGCGGCCCTTTTTCATTGATCGACAATTCAGTTTCCAAGGGCATGAGCGATGAAGCGCACCTTTCAACCGAGCAACCTGGTCCGCGCGCGGCGCCACGGCTTCCGTCACCGCATGGCGACGGTCGGCGGGCGCAAGATCCTGAACGCCCGTCGCGCCCGCGGCCGCAAGAAGCTCAGCGCTTAGTCACCTTACGCAAGCGCTCGGATTTTCTCGCCGCGAACGCCGGAAGGCGCGCGGCGATGCCCGGCTTCGTCTTGCTCGTTCGTGATCGTCATGATCAGGACCAGGCCATCCGCGTCGGTTTCACCGTCACTAAAAAGATCGGCAATGCGGTCGTCCGCAACCGCATGAAGCGGCGCTTCCGCGCACTTGCCCGCGAAGTCGTTGCCAGCAAAGGCTTCCTTGGCTCCGACCATGTGATGATCGGGCGCGCCGGCGGCATTGAGCGCGACTATTCGCTGCTTCGGCAGGAACTCGACCGAGCGCTGGACAAGCTTGCGCGATGATCGCCCGCCTGCTGATCCTCATCGCCAGGGCGTGGCAGCGCGGACCGTCCCAGGTCCTTCCGCCGAGCTGCCGCTATACGCCCAGCTGTTCGGCCTATGCGATTACCGCATGGACGCGCTATGGGGCGCTCCGCGGGAGCTGGCTGGCGACGAAGCGCATCCTGAGCTGCAATCCCTGGGGCGGTCAGGGCCACGACCCCGTTCCATGACGAGGATCCGATTTACGTGAACGATAACAAGAACATGATCCTCGCGGTCCTGCTGAGCGTGCTCGTGCTGGTCGGCTGGAGTTTCGTTTCGGAGAAATTCTTGCCCACCCCGCGGCCGCAGGCGAGTCAAAGCGCCAAGCCGGTGGCGGCAGGCACACCGCAGACACAGGCAGGCCAGGCCCCCGCCGCCGCCGCCCAGCTACGGGCGCGCGCCCAAGTGATTGCCTCCACGCCCCGCGTGCGCTTCGAAACCCCGTCGCTGCGCGGGTCGATCAACCTCAAGGGCGCGCGCATCGACGATGTGGTGATGCTGAAGCACCGTATTGGCACAGAAGCGAATGCGGCGCCGGTGCCGCTGCTGTCGCCGCAGGGAGCGCGCGCCGCTTCTTTCATCGGTTTCGGCTGGAATGGCGATGGCATTGCAGCGCCCGGGCCGGACACGCTGTGGCAGGCGAGCGAGCCCACGCTGACGCCCGGCAAGCCGGTCACGCTCAGCTGGACGAGCCCGAGCGGCCAGCTGTTCGAACTCAACATTGCGGTTGACGACCTTTATCTCTTCACGGTGACTCAAAAGGTTACCAACGCAGGCTCCGCACCAATCACCTTGCGTCCCTATGGTTTTGCTAGCCGTGCAGGGCGTTCGGCCGACGTGGCTTCACCGAATAGCCACATTGGCCCAATCAGCCTGATCAACGGAGTCGCCAACTACAAAGTGACTTGGCAGGCCGTCCGCGAGGCTGGATCTCAAGGGAAGTCGGTCGATCAGGGTACAGGCTGGCTTGGCTTCACCGATAAATATTGGCTGACCGCGCTCGCTCCCAAAGCGCCGATGGCAGGTGCATTCCGGCAGTCCGGGAACGGGGCGTACCAAGCGGACTTCATGGGCCCGCCGGCGACCTTGATGCCCGGTCAGTCTTCGACCTTCGAGACGCAAGTCTTTTCGGGCGCCAAGGAAAAGGCCGCGCTCGACCGCTACGAGAACGCCGGGATCACGAAGCTGTCCAAATCGATCGACTGGGGCTGGTTCGAATGGTTCATGCGGCCGATCTTCAACCTGCTGCGCTGGCTGTTCGCGGTGACCGGCAACTTCGGCGTCGCCATCATCTGCCTGACCTTCATCGTCCGGCTCATCATGTATCCGATCGCCGACAAGCAGTTCAAATCCATGGCTGCGATGCGCAAGGTCCAGCCGAAGATGAAGGCGATCCAGGAGCGCTTCAAGGACGACAAGCCGCGCCAGCAGCAGGAAATAATGCAGCTGTACAAGACGGAGAAGATCAATCCTGCGGCCGGTTGCCTTCCGATCCTGCTGCAGATTCCGATCTTCTATGCGCTCTACAAGGTGCTGCTGGTGTCGGTCGAAATGCGGCATAAGCCGTTCGCCCTGTGGATCCACGATTTGTCGGCGCCCGATCCGCTCACGCCGGTCAATCTATTCGGGCTGCTCCACTTCACGCCGCCGCATATCCTGGCGATCGGAGTTCTGCCGATCCTCGTGGGTGCGACGCAGTGGCTGACCATCAAGCTCAGCCCGCAGGCAATGGACCCGACGCAGCAGCAAATGATGGCAATCATGCCCTGGGTGATGGTGTTCATCTTCGCGCCGTTCGCCGCGGGGCTGCAGCTCTATTACGTCACCAACAATCTGCTGACGCTGCTCCAGCAATGGTGGCTGTACAAGCGCTACGACCTGCACTTTTCCGACACGCATCCGGTCACGACCTAGTGGCGGATGACGAGGATCTTGCCGAACGCGCCCGCAAGCTGTTTGCCGGGCCGATTGAATTCCTGAAGTCGGCGCCGGGTTTGCAGTTCCTGCCCGAGCCCGATGTGCCGGAAATCTCGTTCGCAGGACGGTCTAACGTCGGCAAGAGCTCGCTGCTCAATGCGTTGACCAACCGCAACAAGCTGGCGCGGACGTCCAATACCCCTGGGCGAACGCAGGAGTTGAACTTTTTCGACGTCGGCGAGCCGCCCCAGATCCGGCTGGTCGACATGCCTGGCTATGGCTTTGCCGAAGCGCCCAAGGACATGGTCAAGCGCTGGCGCTTCCTGGTGAACGACTATCTGCGCGGGCGTCAGGTGCTCAAGCGCGCACTGGTCCTGGTCGATTCGCGTCACGGACTCAAGGCCGTCGATCATGAGATCATGACCATGCTCGACGAAGCCGCGGTCAGCTATCATTTGGTCCTGACCAAGGGCGACAAGATCAAGCCGACCCAGCTGGACACGGTGCTGGAAGAAACGGCGACAGCGGCAGCGAAGCACCCGGCCGCCCATCCCCGCCTCTTCACGACGTCAAGCGAAACCGGTAGCGGCATGGCCGAACTACGCACCGCCATTCTCGAAGCGGCAACCGGCTGAGGAGCCCATTTTGCTCAAGTTGATAATCGGCAACCGCGCATATTCCAGCTGGTCCTTCCGCGGCTGGCTCGCCTGCAAGCAGTCGGGCGAGGAGTTCGAGGAGCTGGTCGTGCCGATGTTCGACTCCGAATGGGAAAAGCGCCGCGAGGGCGATGAATTCGCGCCGTCGCTCGGCAAGGTCCCGATTCTGTGGGACGGCGACTGCGTCGTCTGGGACAGCCTCGCGATCATCGAGTTTCTTGCCGACCGCAATGGACGCGAGCTGTTCTGGCCGGGAGACTCCGGCGCGCGCGGAATGGCACGGTCAATGGCTGCGGAAATGCACTCCGGCTTCGCCGCGCTGCGCCGCGAGCTTCCGATGAACGTCCGCAAGAGCTTCTCGCCGCGTGAGTTCGGCGACGATGTCATCGCCGACATCAATCGCATCCTTCAGCTGTGGGCTCAGGCCCGCGCGCGCTTCGGCGGCACCGGCCAGTTCCTGTTCGGCGACTGGTGCGCGGCCGACATCATGTTCGCGCCCGTCGTCACACGCTTCCTCACCTATGGTGTGCCGGTCCCGCCGTTCGCGGCGCTCTACATGAAGTCGGTGCTCTCACACCCGCACGTCAGCGAATGGATCGACAAGGCTCAGGATGAGCCTTGGGTCATCGAGCAGTATGAGGCTGAGGCGCAATAGATGAAGAAAAGGACCGCTTTGCGCTCCGGCGTGGCCGCAGGCGTCGCGATAGGTGTCGCGATTGGAGTCGCGTTTCACAATATCGGTGCAGGGATTGTAATCGGACTTGCTCTGAGTGCAGTCTTAGGGGGCGCTGCACGTACGGCTTCCAAAGACTAATAAGGCGTGCCGTCCTTCTGAACGTAGCGATTGTCGGCGGTGAACAGCATGTCGATGTCGGAATAGCCGCCCCCCGTGTTCACGCCGCCGCCGACCACGATGAAGCTGCAGTCGGCATCGCTTTCATTGCGCAGGTGATGTCCGTTGGTGTCCCCCTTGGGCCAGGACGCGCAATCGCCCGGGCGGAGAACGGAACGCCCGTCGTCCTCGACCAGTACGGCTTCGCCCGAGATCATGACCAGGAACTCGTCCTCGCCGTCGTGCCAGTGCCGCTGGCTCGACCAGGCGCCCGGCTTCAACACGACGTGGCTCACTCCAAAGTCCGTGAGGCCGGTGGCGGGAGAAAGCCGCCGCACCCACCGCCCGGCCACATCCTGGTTAAACGGCGGCGGATATCCGGTGCGATTGGTCTGCTCTATGCTTTCAAGGTCGATCTTGGGCATCCGTCTATCCCCTGCTAGGCGGCAAATATGTCGATCGATCCCATCGCGCTTGCAAGCCAGCTGATCAACTGCCGGAGCGTTACGCCGGCGAGTGGCGAAGTGTTCGACGTGCTCGAGGCCGCGCTTCGCCCGATCGGGTTCGAAGTGCACCGGTTCACGCTCGGCGAGGTACCGGACGGACCGGTCGAAAACATGGTCGCGATCCGCGGCTCGGGGTCGCCACACTTCGGCTTTGCGGGGCACCTCGACGTAGTGCCCGCCGGCGAAGGGTGGAGCGGCAATCCGTTCGAAGCCCGCATCGTCGATGGCACGCTCATCGGCCGCGGCGCCAATGACATGAAGAGCGCGATCGCTTCCTTCGTGGCTGCCGCTTCGCGAGTGCCGGAGCATCAAGGCACCTGCTCGCTGCTTATCACCGGCGACGAGGAAGGGCCGGCGACGTTCGGAACCCCGAGGATCATCGATTGGCTGAATGAGCGGGGCATTCGACCAGATATGATCCTGATCGGCGAGCCGACTTCCGACACCGTGCTAGGCGACACGGTCAAGATCGGCCGTCGCGGCTCCGTGAACATGTGGATCGAGGTGCCCGGCACGCAGGGGCATGTCGCCTACCCGCACCGCGCGGACAATCCGGTGCCGCCGCTCGCACGGATCGTGGCCGCGCTCGATGCCGTCCATCTCGACGACGGGACCGAGGCCTTCCCGCCCTCGAACCTCGAGTTCACCGACATCGGCTGCCCGCCCGGCGCGACCAACCTGATCCCGGGCGCGGCGCATGCACGGCTCAACATCCGCTTCAACAATCTGCACCGCGGTGCCGACCTCGTCCGAATGGTCGAGGAGATCGCCGAGCGAGAGGCGCCGGGAGCCAAGGTCAAGGCGCTGATCTCGGGCGAAGCGTTCCTGACCCCGCCGGGCCCGATTTACGACATGGTCGTGGAAGCGATCCGCGCGGAAACGGGCATCGAGCCGCAGCTGTCGACCAGCGGTGGAACGTCCGACGGCCGCTTTCTGATCGCGCTCTGCCCGGTCGTGGATTTTGGGCTTCCGAATGCGACGATGCATAAGGTCGACGAGAGCGTTGCGGTGGACGACGTCCACGCGCTCTCGCGCATCTACGAGCGCGTACTCAGGAAAACGTTTAGCGCCTGATCAGGCGACGGAGCGAGCGCCCCGAACCGCGTTGGAGGTCCAGTCAAGGAACTCGTCCTCGAACATTGGATGGGCGAAGACATAGCCCTGAACCACGTCGCAGCCCATCGCCCGGAGGATATCCGCCTGAGCGACGGTTTCGACCGACTCCGCCACGATCTCGCAGCCGACGCCGCGGATGAGGTGGATGACCGCCTGCACCACAATTCGCGCCTCTTCGCAGGTCTCGATATCGGCAATCAGCGACTGGTCGAGCTTGACCCGGTCCAGCGGCATCGAGCGCAGCCGCGCGAGATTCGAATAGCCAGTCCCGAAATCGTCCATCGCAATCGTCGCGCCGTCCGCGCGAAGCGCCGCAATCTCGCACAGCACATGCTCGCTAAAATCCATGCCGGCGGTCTCGGTGAACTCGATCTCGACCAGCGACAGTGGCACCTTCTGGTCGGCGAAGGTCTGGCGCAGCTTGGCGAAGAAATCCAGGCGTTCGAGCTGGCGCGGGCTGACGTTGAAGGCGAGCCTGCGCCCATGCCCTTCGCGCACCCATGAACCGAGCACGGACGCGACTTCGGCCGTGACCCAGTCGCCAATCTCGGCGATCAGGCCGGTCCGCTCCGCGATCGGGATGAAGCTGTCCGGAAGGCGCATGCCGTCGTCCGGATGGTTCCAGCGAAGCAGCGCCTCGGCACCGGCCACCTCGCCGGTCACGAGGCTCAGTTGCGGCTGGAAGGCCATGACGAACTGGCTCTTGTCGATCGCTTCCGTCAGCGCCTTTTCGGTTTGCACCTTTTCGCAATGTTCGCGTGCAAGCTCTTCATTGAAAACATAATGCTGTCCGCCGCCCTGCGATTTGGCGCGGTACATGGCGATGTCGGCCGAGCGCATCAGCGATTCCGTGCTGGAGCCGTGGTCGGGCGTGATCGACACACCGATCGAGGCTCCGATGTCGACGCTGTGGCCGCATAGCTCGAACGGCTCCGCAATCGCATGAACGACGCGGCGGGCGACCCGCTCGACTTCCTCGATGCCCTCCACGTGTGGGAAGAACATCGTGAACTCGTCGCCGGCCAACCGGGCAAGCAGCGGGCGCGGCTTACTCATGTCGGTGAATTCGTCGTTGAGCACGACCCGCAAGCGGTTGGAGACCATGATCAGCAACTGGTCGCCGCGGGCATGGCCGAGACTGTCGTTGACGCTCTTGAACCGATCGAGATCGACGAACAGCATCGCGCCTTTGACCGGCTCCGCAATGTCGGCGAGCAGTTTCTCGGCCTCGGACCGGAAATGCAGCCGGTTCGGGAGCGAGGTCACCGGGTCGTACATGCCGAGCGCCTGCGCATTCTCAATCGAGGTGCGAACCTCGGCGAACAAGGTATCCACGGCAGCAGCCAGCTTCGGCATGGTCCGGCGAACAATCTCTGGAGCCGGCGAGACAAGGTCGCCCTCCTCCACCGCAAGCAGCCGTTCGCCGAGCGCCGCATGCGCACGCGCGCTTTCGCTGTTGGGGCGTTCGGAGGCGATATAGCTGATCATCAGGCAGAAGATGCCCGCCGCGATCGAGGCGAGGATCTGCTGGTCGAGCTCGGTGATGTAGAGGAATGCGATCAGCGAAAAGATGAACGACGCAGCGCCCGCCGCGCTCGACAGGATCACGTTGCTGATCTTCTGGGCCGTGCCTGCCTTCATTGTCGCTGTCGTCCCCCGACGGCATGCCCGTCCACTCATGCTGCGAGGTAAAGACGACCGGTTAAGAAACGGTGGAAACCCTATCCGCGGCGGAGGATGATGTAGAGGCTCCCGCCCCCGCCGTGGCGACGGTGTGCGCCCCTTACGGCGGCAATGCGCGGGGCATAGCGCGAGGCGGCGAGCCAGTCGTGGACCGCCGCCCGGATGCGCCCGCGCTTGATCGGCGGTTCGCCGCTACGTGCATGACCTGTAATCAAAAGCAGCACGCGCTCGCCGCGACCGATGGCGCGTTCCAAAGCCAGATCGATGGCGTTCCAGGCGCTGTCGAGGTTCATTCCGTGAAGGTCGAGGATGCGGTCCGGCTCGACCTTGCCCGATCGGATGGCCTTGTCCCAGCTTCCGTCCAGTGTGGAGCCAATGCGGGGCTTCGGCGGGGGAATGACCGGCTTGGCGACCGGAGCCGGTCCCCTCGCCTTGCGCTCAGCCGCGCGCGGCGGAGGGATTTGGGATGGGCCTGCCTCGGCCAGCAGCGGCTCACGCGAGAGCGGGCGAATGGTTTCCGTGACTTTGGCCCACAGTGCGGCCTCGTCAGGGTTGAGCGAGCGCACGCGCGACGGCGCCCTTCGGGAGCAGCAGCAAGGCTTGACCGGACGCCGACATGCCGCCGGAGATGCGCACGGCTTCCTCGCCCGCGCCCCAGAAGGTGTCGAACCGGTTCGGCCCCTTGATCGCGCCGCCGACGTCCTGCGCAACCCACAATCCGCTCGCCTCCGGGCGATCAACCATCAGCGCGACGGGTGCACCCAGCGGAACGAAATTGGGGTCGGCAGCCGCGCTTGTCCTTGGCGTCAGCGGCACGTTGAGCGAGCCCGGCGGAGGACCGTTCAGTTCCTTGAAAAAGATGTAGGACAGGTTCTCGCGCATGAGCGCGCGGCCTTGGTCAGGGTTCGCGCGCAGCCACGCCCTGATCGCGTCCATGTTCGCGCCACCGGGCGGAAGAATGCCTCGCTCGCGAAGCAAACGGCCGATGGCGACATATTCGCGCCCATTCTGATTGTCATAACCGATGCGCATGATCGACCCGTCCGGCAGCCGGAGCCGTCCCGAACCCTGGATCTCGACGAAGAACAGGTCGACCGGATCGACCGCCCAGGCAAGTTCGAGTCCCTTGCCGGCGAGCGCTCCATCCTCGATCTCGCCGCGCGTGTAGTAAAAGACGCAGGTGCCATCCTCGGCAATGCGGCCCCGCCCCGTTCCACCGTCAGGCCGGGTACAGCGGACAAGGTCCGGCGGCGTGCGATAGACCGGCACGGTGTAGCCCGAACCCGGAACACGCGAGCCGGCGATCTCCGGCTCGTAATAGCCGGTCGCGAACACCTTGCCGTCGCCGACGCGCAC
This sequence comes from Sphingomicrobium sp., assembly GCA_039915925.1. GTDB lineage: Bacteria > Pseudomonadota > Alphaproteobacteria > Sphingomonadales > Sphingomonadaceae > Sphingomicrobium. The sequence continues at coordinate 31,679 of JBDSMG010000020.1, read as the reverse complement.
CCAGTCGAAGCGGTTCTGAAAGAATGCCGCAGCACCTTCGGGCGCGACGGTGCGGGCTTCGCTGCACAGCGGCGCCCAGTCCGCATTGGTGGTCAGGCCGCTCTTGTCCTGGCGGCTCTGCAGTGCGGGGCAGCTGGCAATGAAGGCCCCCAGAGCCCGTGCGGCGACCGCAGAGTCGATGACGGCAGGAGGAACGACGACTGCGCCGGAAGCCTTGGCGTTGGCTGGCGGCGGAGGCGTGGGCGCCGGCGTGACCGGCTGAGAGGGAAGCGGCTGACCAGCGACGGGAGGACCCGACACCGGGCCAACCTGCACCGGCTTTGCGGCGCAGGCGGCGAGCACAAGGAACGAGGCGAGCGCGAACGCCCTCAGCGCTGGTTTCACTCTTCCTCGTCGGTTTCGATCAGGCGCCAGTTCGGGTTGGCGGTTCCAAGCTCGCGCCGGAACGTCCACAGATCGCGCGTCTGAACGGCATCGCTCATCGAGCCCGCGACAACGTCGCCGGCGCCATTGCGAGTGACGGCGGCAATGTCGGCCTCGAACCGCACCGTTACAACCGCAACCTTACGCTCCAGTTGCGCCTCGGAGATGATTGCCTGCTCGATCGCGACCAGGCGATTGTCGAGCACCAGCCCGTCGGTCGAACGCTGATCGACCGCGGTTGCAAACGTCTCGTAGACATGATCGTCGACATGGCCGCGCAGCCGCTCGAGATCGCCCTTCCAGAAAGCTTCCAGGATCATCCCGTAAGCCGCCTTCGCGCCTTCGAGGAATCGCGCCACGTCGAAACTCGGGTCGGCGGCAAGGATCGCGCGGACGCCGGGCCCGGCGGTCGGAAGGAATGCCATTTCGGCCGTATCGGCAGCGGGAGCCGGCGACAGCGGCGCGCTGGTCACGCGCTGCTCGACGCGCGCGTCCTGGTCCGCCGGCTTGAGGATCGGCTGCTGCTCATGCCCCGTCCGCTCGCCAAGCACGGAATAGAGGCGAAGGCCGATGAAGACGGCGATCAATGCGAGGATGACGATTACGGCCAAGAGGTGACTTTCAGTCTGCGAGTTTCAACGAACATAATGCGCTTACCGTCCAGATTCAAAGCGCATGAACGCACGACCGCGGCATTGCGCCTCATTTGCTCGACTGCTAGGCGCGCAAGCCTTCGCGGGCGATGCTTTCGCCGCACCTCATAGCTTCAATATCATTCAAGGAAGATGAACATGGCCGACCAGGACCCAAGCAGCGGCGCCAACGGCTCCGGACAGCCTGGCGAAGGCGTGCAGATTGCCAACCTCCATCAATATATCAAGGACTTGTCGGTCGAGAGCCCGAGCGCTCCCCAAGTCTTCCAGTGGCAGTCGCAGCCGTCGATCGACGTCCAGTTCCACATCAATATCGAGAAGGTCTCGGACGACGTTCAGGAAGTCGCGCTGAAGATCGACGTCAGCGCGCGGTCGGATCAGGGCGTCCACTTCGTTGTCGACCTCACCTACGCCGGGCTGTTCGGCCTTCGCAACGTGCCCGAAGAAGCGCTCTCGCCTTTCCTGCTCGCCGAGGCCCCGCGCCTGCTCTTCCCCTTCGCTCGTCAGGTGATCGCAAGCGCCACGCAGGATGCCGGCTTCCCCGCCCTCGTCCTCGAGCCGATCGACTTCGGCGCCGCCTATATGGCGCAGATGGAAGCGCTCCAGGAGCAGCAGGACGAGGCCGACGTTCCGGCCGAACTGCAGAACCCGGAAGGCGCCGCCTGAGCGGCCGTACCCGCGCGCGAAGCGGCAAGCAGCTGAGCCGATGAACCTCGCCCGTTCGCTTGGCTCGGTCGGCGGGCTGACGCTCGCCAGCCGGATCCTCGCGCTGGTGCGGGATTCGCTTCAGGCCCGTTATGTCGGCGCGAATTTCGCGTCGGACGCCTTTCTCGTCGCCTTCCGCCTGCCGAACATGTTCCGCGCCTTCTTCGCCGAGGGCGCCTTCTCTTCGGCCTTCATCCCGATGTTCAACCGCAAGCTTGCGGAGAGCAGCGGCGATCGGGGGCCGGCGTTCGACTTCGCCGAACGTTCGCTTTCGGTGTTGTTTGCGTTTCTCGCCGTGATGACAGTCGTGATGCTGGCCGCGGCGTGGCCGGTGACGGCGTTGCTGTCCGGCGGCTTCGAGAAACAGCATCCGACTCACCAGCAATTCGCATTCGCGGTCGAGCTCAGCCGGATCACCATTCCCTACCTGATGCTGATCTGCGTCGCCTCACTGCTGGGCGGAATCCTGAACTCACTGGACAAGTTCTGGGTCAATGCCGCCGCACCGATCCTTCTTAACATCGCGATGGTCGCAGGCCTCGTCGTCTTTCACGGCACGCCGGAGCAGACCGCGCGCGCGCAGGCCATCTCGGTTCCCGTCGGTGGCGTGCTTCAGCTGCTGTGGCTCTATCTCGCCTGCCGCGCAGCGGGAATTTCGCTCCGGCCAAGGCTGCCGCGCATCGACGCAGACGTGAAGCGCTTGATGAAGCTGATCCTGCCGGCGGCGGTCGGCGCCGGGGCGGTGCAGCTCAACCTTCTTATCTCTACCCATTTCGCGGGCAAGCTGCTTTCAGAAGGCTCCATCTCCTACATCTACTACGCCGACCGCGTGAACCAGCTGCCGCTCGGGATGATTGGCATCGGCCTTGGCACCATCCTTCTCCCGACCATCTCGCGCCTCCTCATCAGCGGTGAGGAAGAGAAAGCGATGGACACGCAGAACCGAGGCATGGAACTGGCCCTATTCCTGACGCTTCCGGCGATGGTCGCGCTGGTCGTCGCCGCCGAACCGATCGTCCGCGGCCTGTTCCAATATGGCCATTTCGATGCCGCCGACACGCTCGCCTGCTCCTGGGCGCTCGCCGGTTTCTCGATTGGTTTGCCGTCCTATGTTCTCGTGAAAGTTCTGACCCCCGGCTATTATGCGCGGCAGGACACGCGGACGCCGGTGCGCTTCGCGATGATCTCTGTCGGCGTGAATATCGCGGGCAACCTCCTATTGATCCCGCTCATCGGTTACGTCGGCCCGCCCCTTGCGACTGCTTTGTCATCGACGATCAACGTGTGGCTGCTCTATCGCACGCTCAGAAAGCGCGGCCATTTCCTCGCTGACGCGAAGCTCAGGCGCCGCGCTCCGCGTATGCTGCTCGCGGCCTTGCTGATGGGCGCCGCGGTGTTCGGTTTCGACCGCCTGCTCGACCCTTGGCTCGGCGGCGTGATGTGGGAGCGTTATCTCGCGCTCACCGTGCTGGTCGGGGCCGGAGTTGCCGTCTATGGGGTCGCCTGCTTCGTGACCGGCGCCTTCGCGCTGGACGATCTGAAGCTCCTCCTGAAGCGGCGGGCACGTCAGGAATGACCGAAGAGACCATGAAACGCGTCCTATCTGGAATTCAGCCTACCGGCGGCCTTCACCTCGGCAATCTGCTCGGCGCGATCCTGCGCTGGGTGCGGATGCAGGATGAGGCGCAGTGCCTCTACTTCCTGGCCGACCTCCATTCGCTCTCGGACCACATGGACCCGGAAATCCGCCGCTCGAGCGTCCGCGAGATGGCCGCCGCGCTGATCGCCAGCGGAATTGATCCGGCCAAGTCCATTCTGTTCGCCCAAAGCGCTGTCCCCGCCCATTCCGAGCTGTGCTGGATCCTCAACGGCACCGCGCGCATGGGCTGGCTCAATCGGATGACCCAGTGGAAGGACAAGGCCGGCAAGAACCGCGAAGGCGCATCGGTCGCCTTGTTCGATTATCCGGTGCTTCAGGCCGCCGACATCCTTCTCTACCAGGCGACTCACGTGCCGGTCGGCGAGGACCAGAAGCAGCATATCGAACTGACTCGCGACATCGCGCTCAAGTTCAACACCGACTTCGACACCGACGTATTCGTCGTCCCCGAGCCTTTCATCGGCGGTGGAACTGCGGCGCGCGTCATGAGCCTTCGCGACGGCAGCGCCAAAATGTCCAAGTCGGACCCGTCGGAAATGAGCCGAATCCATCTGACCGACAGCGACGATGAGATCGCGCAGAAGATCCGAAAGGCCAGGACCGACCCCGAGCCGCTTCCGGAGGACCCGGCCGCGCTCGATGGCCGCCCCGAAGCGAAGAACCTGGTCGGCGTTTACGCGGCGGTGAACGGCGAAACGGTAGAGCAAGTGCTGGCGCGCTTTGCCGGGCAGGGCTTTGGAGCGTTCAAGCCGGCGCTCGCGGAGGCGCTTGTCGGCCTCATCGCTCCCATCCGCGCGCGCCTTGAAGAGCTTCGCCGCGACCCGGCCGAGCTCGATCGCATTCTAGCCGCCGGCGCCGCGCGAGCCAACGCAATCGGCGCTCCGGTCCTCGCCAGGGCGAAGTCCGCCGTCGGCCTGATTGCCTGACCGCCAATGAACTCGTCCGAACCTGACGCGCCCGCGCACCAGCTCCGGCTGTCACAGCAGCTTGAGCATATCATCAAGGTGACCGACCACGACCGGCTGTCGTTCACTGAGCTTGCCGCCCACCTGCATTATCGCGCGTGGGGAGCGCTTCTTTTCATCTTCGCAGCGATTAACGTCCTGCCGCTGCCTCCCGGAACGACCGTCTTCTTCGCGATCCCGGTTCTGCTGGTGTCGGGTCAAATGGTGGCCGGACGGAAGGCGCCGTGGTTCCCCGCTCGGCTGAACCGGCGCGGGATCACGAAGGCAGAGCTGCAGCGGCTGCTCGGCAAGGTCGAATGGCTGGAACGGCGCACCGACCGGATCATCAAGCCGCGGCTGGAGGGCCTCACCGGTCCGGGAGCAAGCCGGCTGATCGGCGCCGCCTGCTTCCTGCTCGCGCTTATCATCGCCATTCCGGTGCCCCTGCTCCACCATGCGCCGGCCGCAAGCGTCTCGCTGTTCGCGCTCGCGCTCATCTACCGCGACGGAGCACTGGTGATCGTCGCCTCGATCGCAGCTGTTCTGAGCATCATCCTCGACGCACTGATCATCGGCTCGGGCGTGGTCGCGCTTGCCCATTTCGCCTCGTGGATCGGTCTTTGAGAGCCACGGCTTAACCCGTTGATTTAACGCTTCATCGACGGTTCAGCCGTTCTCGTGCTATAAACCACGAGATAAACTAGCTTTTTCCGATTCGAGGGGTTTGTCCATGTCTATCCGCAAACTCGCGGCCGCCGCGTTCCTTGGCGTCGCAGCACTCGGCCTCTCGGCCTGTGCAACGGGTCTCCCGACCCAGGTCTCCCGTTACCAGGCGATGCCTGCGCCCCAAGGCCAGTCGTTCTTCGTGGTGCCGGCCAACGGTCAGCCCGCCGGGCTCGAGTTCAGCCGCTATGCCGCCTTCGTCTCGCAGGCGATGCAGGCGCAGGGCTATGCCGCCGCCACGTCGCCGCAGGCCGCGTCCATGCTGGTGCGCCTGAATTACGGCGTCGACGAGGGCCAGACCGAATATCGCGAAGATCCCTTCTACGGCTCGCGCGGATTCTACAGCCCCTATTACGGCGGCTATTATGGCAACTGGGGACGGCCGCTCTATTATTCGCGCTATTCGCCCTATCGCTACAGCCGCTACAGCCCGTTCTACTACGGCTGGGACGATCCCTTCTACTCGCCGTTCGACAGCGGGATCGACAGCTTCACGGTCTACAAGAGCTTCCTCGACATGAACATCGTCCGCCGAGTGGACAATGCTCCCTTGTTCGAGGGCCATGCCAAGGCGCGCTCGAGCAACGACAATCTCGGGAACTTGGTGCCGAACCTGGTGGAAGCCATGTTCACCGGCTTCCCCGGCCGCAACGGAGAGACGGTGCGCATCACCGTCCCGCCGCGCAAGAGCTAAGCTTCAGCCAGTCGCAATCGGAAAGCCCGTTCGGAGCGATCCGGGCGGGCTTTTTGCAACCGGGACGGTCGAACGACCCTAGCTCGCACGCTCGACCGATACTTTCGTGCCCGGCGCCCTGCCTGTTATCGTGACTGTCGCTCCCAGCTGCTTCGCAAGCGCATCGACAATGCCTGTTCCGAGCCCCGGCTTTCCTTGACCGTCGCCGGCCTCGATTCCGACGCCGTCATCCTCGACGTTCAGTGTCCAGCCTTCGCCCTGAGCAGAATAATCCAATGTGACCGCGCCAGACTGATTGCGGCCCGGGAAGGCGTGTTTCAGAGCATTGATGACCAATTCGGTGACGATCAGACCGAGGCTGACAGACATATTGGCAGTAGCCTTGCTGTCGTCCGTCGTTGCGCTGAGCGAAATCCGACCGGGATCGTCGATCATTGATGCGCCGATACTGACGCACAGATCATTGAAGTAGGCGCGAAGCTCAACGTCGTCCGTAGACGAAATCGCAAGCTGCTTTTGCAGCGTCGCAATCGACATCACGCGGTTATGAGCACTGTAGAGATGGGTGCGGGTTTCGTCGGATTGGACGCGCCGCGCGCTTTGCATGAGAACGCTCGCGATGATCTGCAGGCTGTTTGCGACGCGATGTTGAAGCTCCTGAAGCAGCACTTGCTTCTCCTGGACAAGCGCATCCTTCAACTTCGTCGCCAGGCGAGCCGAGGTTACATCGGTAATCGTCATTGCGATCATGGGATGCTGTTCGGAGCCCAGTTCGAGCCGCTGAGCACTGACGACCACGCACGCATTTTCATGCCCTTCGCGGACGAGGTTCATTTCATAGGCATCGATGGCAGCGTGGCCGGCGATCGTCGCACGAAGGAGCGAGTGGAGTTGCGAGACGTCCCACTCGCCGTCGCCGATTTCGGCGAGGCCAAACCCTTCGATTGCACCGGCATCGACGCCGAACGCGACACAAAATGAAGCGCTCGCACTTACGACCGCAAAACGGTCGTCAAGCAGCAATAGCGGCACCTTGGAGGTCGCAATAAGAGCCAGTGCGAGACTGGAAGCGGGTTCTGGACGCAAGCGCGTAAGGAATTCCATGGCCAAGGCCTTCGGAAACCGGCGGCATCGCGGGACTGCGAATGGCCGGTAGCAACGCCGAGCGTCGGACCATCAGGCACACCGATCCAATACGCTGGTGCAAGCAGCATACGCTTTGTTCTTGAAAAGCTTGCATCAATTCGACGGAGGACCTGATTTTGATTTTCGCCCGCCACATGTCAGCGTTCGAGGATAGTTTCAGTTACTGCCATTCGAGTGCGCTCAGAGGCGGCGCGACTTCTGTGAGCCTGGCCGAGAACGAGGCTTTGTCTTTCCAAGCGGCTCATATGGGCCTAAGTTGCCGAAATGGCTTGGAAAATGCGATTGCTGCCGGTCCTGCTTGCGGCTCCCGCGCTTGGCGGCTGCGCCTTGCAGGCTGCCCTGGCTGCCGCGGAACTGGCGGAATATGTTCCCGGCACGGAGCGGCAAAGCAATGCCCACCTCACATCGGCGGCGACGGAGGCGTGCACGGAGCGGGCGCGGCAATATGGCTCCGTCTACATAGTCCAGGTCGAGCAGCGGCGAACCGACTTGATCATCGTCTGGGGCTCGGTGACCGACGCGCAGCAGCGAAGGAGCACCTTCGAGTGCCGCTTCACTACCGCGCTGACCGACTTCAAGCTGCGCGAGATCCGCCCCGCCAGTTAAAGCCTGATCCAGAAGTCAGAGGCTACTTCAACCCCTTGGCCATGTTGAGGTGCGCGGTGACCGTCGGGATCATCCCCTTGGCCAAGCTCTGAAGCGTGGCGCTGTCGCCTTGCGAAGCATAATTGTTCAGTGCGTCCAGCGTCTTCTGGTGCGCCGTCTGTTGGGCGCTCGCGTAGGCCGCGTCGAACTCCGCCCCGGTCTTGCCCTTGAGCCCGTCAAGAAGGGCCTGCTGGTCGGGATTGAGCATCTCGTTCGGGGCAAGCGGCGGGCTCATTGCGCTAACCGCCGCCTTGAGCTTCGCGCTGGTCGCGCTATGCGCGCTGATCATCTGCTTGGCGAAGGACTTCACGGCCGCGGACTGGCCAGATGCCTGCGCCATTTGCGAACTTTCGATCTCGAACTTGTCGCTGGCAGCAGCGGCGTCGGCGAAGCCTTGCGCAGTGGTGGGAAGCGCCGCGGGCGCGGCGAGCATGCCGTTATCGCCCATCACGCCATTATCCGACATCGCCACGTCCTGGTTGGCGGCCGCGTCGGGATTGTCGCTGCGGTTGCACGCTGAAACGCACAGAACGGTGCCGGTAAGCATCACCATCAAAAGTCTCATTTTATTACTCCTCGTGTCGCATCGCGTCAGAACGAGCGGCGACAGCGGCCCGTTCCTCGATGTGCGAGGACCGATCACGAATATGCTTCGTTACTGTTTGCGGAGCGCCGCTCGTCTGCGACGCGTTAGTTTCAAGCGAGGAGCCCGCCATGAGCCTGTTCGGCAACATCATGAACAAGATTTTCCATCACAAGAGCGCCGATGCCGGCCAGTCGGGACAAGGCGGTGACGGACAAGGCGGCGGCATCGCCCAGTCCGCCCCTGCACAGCAGCAACAGACCGCAACGATGGATCCGCCGCAAAATGTCGATGTCGGTGCGGTGCTTGCCGAAATGGCCTCCGCCAAGGGCGGCGGCGGCAATTACAAGAGTTCGATCGTCGATCTCCTCAAGCTACTCGATCTGGATTCGAGCCTGTCGGCGCGCACGGAGCTCGGTCAGGAACTCGGCGTCCGCGCCGGCGAAGACGGCAGTGCAGAGCAGAATATCGCCTTGCACAAAGCGGTGATGGACAAGCTGGCTGCCAATGGGGGCGTCGTTCCCGACGATCTGCGCAACTAGGAATGCTCTGACGACTGTCGGCGGCCCGGGCCGTCGACAGCTGCGTTCGATCAGCCCTCGAGCTGCCGCGTCAGCAGGCGGATGTCGGCGTCGAGCTCGGCGTCGGCGGCGCGCAGCTTTTCGATCTGCTTGACGGCGTGGATCACCGTGGTGTGATCGCGCCCGCCGAAGCGGCGGCCGATGTCGGGCAACGACTTGGGCGTCAGCTGCTTCGACAGATACATGGCGACCTGACGCGGACGCGCAACTTCGCGTGCCCGGCGGGCCGAGGTCATCTCCGCCTTGCGGATCCGATAATGTTCGGCGACCTGGGTCTGGATTTCGTCGATCGAGATTCGCCGCTGATTGGCGCGAAGCACGTTGGCGAGCACTTCCTCGACGAAGGCGACGTCGATCGTCCGGCCCGTCATCATCGCATAAGCGCCGATACGGTTGAGCGCGCCTTCGAGCTCGCGGATGCTCGACGAGACGCGGCGAGCCAGAAAGTCGATCACGTTGCGCGGCATCTGCACGGCGGGAAGCGCCGTGAGCTTGGCCTCGATGATGTTGAAACGCAGTTCGTAATCGGCCGGATTGATGTCCGCGACCAATCCCCACGACAGCCGCGAGAGGATTCGCGGAGCGATTCCGTCGAGGTCCTGCGGCGCGCGGTCGGACGTGATTACCAGCCGCCGCCCGGCGCCGATGATCTCGTTCATGGTGTGGAAGAATTCTTCCTGGGTCGAATCGCCCTTGGCGATGAACTGGACGTCATCGATCAGCAACAGGTCCGCGTTACGGAGCCGGTTCTTGAACGAAATGGTGTCGTTCTCGCGCAGCGAGCGGATGAACTCGACCATGAACTTTTCGGCCGACATCGACTGGACTCGAGCGCCGGGATTGGTGGCCAGGAAGGCATGGCCCATGGCGTGCAGCAGGTGAGTCTTGCCGCGGCCGGTGCCGCCGTGGATGAAAAGCGGGTTGAAACCCGGAACGTCGGCTTTGCCGAACGAGACCGACTTGGCCGCGGTTGCGGCGACCTCATTGGCCTTACCGACAATGAACGTCTCGAAACGATAGCGCGGATCGAACTTCGGAGCGTTCGGGTCGCGCTCGACCGGGGCGGCGCGTGTTTCCTCGAGGATCAGCAACGGCGACGGACGCGGAGCGTCCCCGGCGGCAACGATTCGCAGGTCGCGCACAATCGGCAGCACCGTCTTCCAGGCCAGCGCCAGCCGTTCGCCGAAATGGGAGCGGACCCAATCGGCCATGAACTGGCTGGGCATCAGGATTTCGAGCGTTCCGCCATCGGGCTCGAACTGCCCGACCGCTGCCGGCTTCAGCCAACCATCGAAGGTGCGCGCGCCAAGGTCACGCCGAAGCCCGGTCCGAATCGAATCCCAGGCAGCTTCGATCGGCGCCGCAACCTGCACGTCGCCAGTTTCCGTAGACGAAATAAACCCTCCGTCTGCCACTGGCCGCGCCTCCACATCGTCCCCATGGCCCAGACAAGGTGCATCCATCGCTCCCGACGCGAGTCGGTCGCCAGCAATTGCCTCTGCCTAAGCCCCCGACGCGGATTCGCGTCCGGAGCGCTTTTCTGAAAGTCTCGGGACAAGCTTTCAAGACATCTTTTTCACAAATGTGAAATAAACAAGCTTGACATTGGAAAGCCGAGCAAAGCCGTAGAAAACGACAGAAAACCGCCATTTATCACAATGTGGAAACAGCTGTGACGCGCGAATCGCGGGAATTGCTGGGTTTTTTCAAATTGCCAAAAAGAAGGGGCCGCCGATCGCTCGGCAGCCCCATCTCATTGTTGTTTTTCGGGCTCGTCTTAACCGAGCGCCGCAACCCTTTTCGACAAACGGGAAATCTTCCGCGCCGCCGTATTTTTGTGGACGACTCCGCGGGCGACTCCGCGTGCAAGCTCCGGCTGAGCCGCGCGAAGCGCTTCAGCAGCGGCCGTCTTCTCGCCCGACGCGAGCGCCGACTCGACCGCCTTGATGAAGGTGCGGATGCGGCTGACCCGAGCGCCGTTGATTTCGGCGCGGTTGGCGTTGCGGCGGATGCGCTTCTTGGCTTGCGGCGTGTTCGCCATAGTCTTCCTCTTGAACCGTAATGAAAAAGCGGCGCGAAAGCCCGAGGCCGCGCCGACACGCCGCCCCCCTAGCGAGAAGAGCTATTTGGGTCAACCGCTCAGCGCTGGCACTTCGGACAGTAAAAGGTGGAACGCCCGCCTTGCGGGATGCGCTTCACGACGCCGCCGCACGCACAGGCCGCGCCTTCACGATCATAGACGGCGAAGCTTTTCGAGAAGTATCCGAGCTCACCGTCAGGACTCGCGAAATCGCGCAAGGTCGACCCGCCCACCTCGATCGCTTCGGCAAGCACGTCGTGGATGGCCGCGACGAGCCGGTTCAAGCGCTCGATGGATACTTTCCCGCCGGCTGAGTTCGGGTTGATCCGGGCCCGGTGCAGCGCTTCGCAAACATAGATATTACCGAGGCCCGCGACGATATTCTGGTCGAGCAGCAGCAGCTTGATCGGCGCCTTGCGCCCGGACAGCCTGCGCTTCAGCTCTCCGGCGGCCATATCCATCGGCTCCGGTCCAAGCGCCGCGATCGGTTCGAACGCGGCAAGCTCTTCGGTGCGCACGAGGTCGACCGATCCGAACCGCCGCGGGTCGTTGAGGACCAGCACCCTCCCCTCGTCCGTCGTGATCAGCAGATGATCATGCTTGTCGATTTGCGACGGATCGATCCGCCAGCGGCCGGACATGCCGAGGTGAAACACCAACGTGTCTCCCCGATCCGTGTCGATGAGCCCGTATTTCGCCCGTCGCCACAGGCGGCTCACCCGGGCACCCGTGAGCCGCTGCCCAAGGTCTTGCGGAAACGCTCGCCGCAAGTCGGCCCGTCGTGCCTCGACACGCGCAATCCGCCGGCCCTTGAGCACCCGCTCAAGTCCGCGCACGGTGGTTTCGACTTCGGGAAGCTCCGGCATCACTCACGATATGGCGAAGCGCCCGCATCCCCGCTAGAGCCGCCTCCATGACCGATCAGGTGAACTTCGGCGACCAGCTCGTCACCCCGAGCGAGAAGACGCGGCGGGTCGGACAGGTCTTCTCGTCGGTCGCGCGCCGCTATGACCTGATGAACGACCTGATGTCCGGCGGAATGCACCGGCTGTGGAAGGATCGCTTCGTCAACCGCGTGAAACCGCGCGCGGGCGAGGACATCCTCGACATGGCGGGCGGCACCGGCGACATCGCCTTCCGAATGGCCCGGCGCGGAGCGCACGTCACCGTCTCGGACATCAACGCCGACATGCTTGGCGTCGGCGAGGAGCGCGCCCGGCAACGCGGCCTCAAGCGACTGACCTGGCAGGTCGAGAATGCAGAGAGCCTGAGCTTCGACGCCGCCAGCTTCGATGCCTACACGATCGCCTTCGGGATAAGGAACGTCACCGACATCCCCGCGGCGCTGCGCGAAGCTTATCGGGTGCTGAAGCGCGGCGGCCGTTTCTACTGCCTCGAATTCTCCACCAGCGACTGGCCCGGCTTCGCACAGTTGTACGAAGCCTATTCGAGCCGGATGATCCCGCGCATCGGCAAGGCGGTGGCGAACGACGAGGAGAGCTACCGCTATCTCGTCGAATCCATCCGCCGCTTTCCGCGTCCAGAGGCGTTCCGACAGATGATCGCCGAAGCTGGATTCGTCAGCACCAAGGCGGAGCCGATCCTCGGCGGCCTCGTTTGCATCTGGAGCGGGTGGAAGATTTGACGAGCTCAGTCACGCATCTCTGGCGGCTTCTCAAATGGGGCCGCACGCTTGCGCGGCACGGCGCACTGCGCGGGATCGAGCAGGATCCGCTCACTCCGCCCCGCGTGCGCACTCTCGCCCGCATCGCCCGGTTCGGCGCGCGCATCCCGGCCACTCCGCAATATGCGAAGGCCCTGCAGGAGATCGGTCCCGCCGCGATCAAGCTCGGCCAGGCGCTCTCGACCCGCCCGGACCTGGTCGGAGCGAAGGCGGCCGAGAATCTCTCGCAGCTTCAGGACAATCTGCCGCCTGCTCCGTTCGCAGCCATCAAACAGGCGATCGAAACCTCATTCGGCGCCCCGCTCGGCGAGCTGTTCGCAAAGTTCGACCCCGAACCAGTCGGCGCCGCCTCGATCGCGCAGGTCCATCGCGCGGTGACTACCGAAGGCCGAGATGTGGCGGTCAAGGTGCTTCGTCCCGGCATCGAGGAAGAATTCGCAAGGGCGCTCGAAACCTATGAATGGGCCGCGGCCTATGTGGAACGCAGCGGCGGCGAAGCCGAGCGCCTCCGCCCGCGCCTGGTCGTCGCCCACTTCCGCCAGTGGACCGCGCGCGAGCTCGACCTTCAGCGCGAGGCGGCCTCCGCTTCGGAGCTGCGCGAGAATATGATCGCTGAACCGGGCTTCTACGTGCCGGAGATCGACTGGCGCCGGACCGCTCGGCGGGTGCTCACGCTCGAATGGCTCGACGGCGTCAAGCTCAACGACCGCGAAGCGCTGATTGAGGCCGGCCAGGACTGCAAGGCCCTCGCGGCGATCCTGGTCCGCGCCTTCCTGCGCCAGGCGGTTGTGGACGGTTTCTTCCATGCCGACCTGCACCAGGGCAATTTGTTCGCGCTGCCCGACGGGCGCATCGCCGTCATCGACTTCGGCATCATGGGCCGGGTCGACCGGCAGGCGCGCGTGTGGCTGGCCGAGATTCTCTACGGGCTGATCACCGGCAATTATGACCGCGTCGCAGAGATTCATTTCGAGGCGCAATATGTGCCCTCGCACCACAGCGTCCACGAATTCGCCACCGCTTTGCGCGCGGCCGGCGAGCCGATCCGCGGCCTTCCGGTCAAGGAAATTTCGGTCGGGCGAATGCTCGAAAGCCTGTTCGCAATTACGCGCGATTTCGACATGCCGACTCAGCCGCACCTGCTGCTGCTGCAAAAGACGATGGTGATGGAAGAAGGCGTCGCCACCGCGCTCGATCCCGACATCAACATGTGGGAGACCGCCGAGCCTTTCCTGCGCGAATGGATCCGCGGCGAGCTCGGCCCCGAAGCCTATTACGCCGACCGGATCACCGAAACCGTGCGCGCGATCAAACTGATCCCGAAGCTCATCCATCGCATGGACCAATATTATCCGCCGTTCGGAGCCGCCCCGCCCGCACCGCCGCTCCCCGACATCGCCGTGATCGAGCATCGCCACTGGTGGAGCTATGCCGTCACCGGCCTGCTGAGCGCCGCGGCGGGCGCCGCGGCCATGCTCGTGCTAAGGTAGGGCGATGAAAGTCCTTCTCATCGTCGGCGGCGGCATCGCGGCCTACAAGAGCCTCGAACTTGTGCGCCTGCTCAAGAAGGCGGGCCATCAGGTTACGCCGGTGCTGACAAAAGGCGGCGAGCATTTCGTCACTGCCATGAGCCTCGGAACGCTTGCCGAGAGCCCGGTCTATTCGTCGCTGTGGGAGTTGAAGGACGAGATCGAGATCGGCCACATCCAGCTCTCGCGGACCGCCGATGTCGTGCTGGTCTGCCCGGCGACCGCCGACCTGCTGGCGAAAATGGCGGCGGGCATTGCCGACGATCTGGCCACGACTTTGCTGCTTGCAACGGACAAGCCGGTGGTCATCGCGCCCGCGATGAACGTCCGCATGTGGCTCCACCCGGCAACCCAGCGCAACGTCGCGCAACTCAAGACGGACGGGGTGCAGGTGATCGCGCCCGACGAAGGCGAAATGGCCTGCGGCGAGTTCGGCCCGGGACGGCTGCCCGAGCCGGCGGCCATCATGGACTGGCTGACCAGCGAGTTCTCGTGAGCCTCTCGGGCAAGCACATCCTCGTCACCGCCGGACCGACGCATGAACCGATCGACCCGGTGCGCGTGATCGCCAATCGCTCTTCCGGACGGCAGGGGTTCGCCATTGCCGAGGCGGCGGCTGAAGCGGGTGCGCAGGTTACCCTCGTCGCCGGCCCGGTGTCCCTGCCCACCCCTGAAGGCGTAACCCGCATCGATGTCGAAACCGCCGAACAGATGGCCGACGCAGTCATGTCCGCCCTCCCCTGCGACGCAGCCATCCTCGTCGCCGCGGTCGCCGACTGGCGGGTCGAGCCGAGCACGACCAAGCTCAAGAAAGGGGATGGACCACCGCGGCTGGACTTCGTGCCGACCCGCGACATCCTCGCCGAGCTTGCCGTGCATCCACACCGTCCGCGCCTCCTGATCGGCTTCGCGGCCGAGACCGACGATGTCGTCGCCCGCGCCATCGACAAGCGCGCATTCAAGAACGCCGACTGGATCGTTGCCAACGACGTTTCCGGCGACGTCATGGGCGGCACCCGCAACCAGGTGCATCTGGTCACTGAAGAAGGTGTCGAAAGCTGGCCCGAAGCTTCGAAAGAGGAAGTCGCGCGGCGGCTCGTCGAACGCGTCGCTCAGGCGGTCGGCTGACCGCAGGCGCGGCAGTTCGGGTCCGCCGGAATGCGGATCGTCCGCCAGTTCAGCGCCATTCCGTCGAACAAGTGCAGCTTGCCCGCAAGGTCGGCGCCCACACCAACGATGCTGTTGATCGCCATCAGCGCCGCGAACGCGCCGACCGTCGCCGTCAACGCACCCACGACGCCCTGCTCCGCGCAGCTGTCGCAATCGTCGGCATCGAACGCATCGCCGACGAAGCAGCGATAGCAGGGGCGCATTTGGAAAAGCGCCACCTGCCCCTGGAATTGCACCGCCGCCGCCGACAGCAACGGCACACCAAGCCCGACACAGGCATTGCTGACGGCCAGCCGCGTTGCGAAATTGTCGCTTCCGTCGATGACGAGGTCGTGGCCGGAGAGCAGCTCGGTTGCATTTCCGCCGTCGATCCGCGCCTGTACGGCGCTGACCATCACATGCTGATTGAGCCGGCCAACAAACTCGGCAGCAAGCTCCGCCTTCGGACCGCCGGCGTCCGCTTCGGCGAAGATCGGCTGGCGATGGAGATTGGTGAGGTCCACGACATCGTCGTCGATGATGGTCAGCCGACCGACGCCCGCACCGGCAAGCGCCGGAATCACTGCACTGCCAATGCCGCCCGCACCGATCAGCGCCACGCGGGCCGCCTTCAGCCTGCGCTGCCCAACGCCGCCGATCTGCGGAAGCACGATCTGGCGCGCGTAGCGTTCGAGTTCGGGGTCGGTCAGTTCAGCCATGTTTCCGTTCGTCCCGAGCGAAGTCGAGGGACGCATCCCGACTACGCTGCGCTCCGCTCGATACGAACGGAAATGTTAGCGGCCTGTCGAGCCAAACCCACCAGTACCGCGCTCCGTCTCATTCAGGCTCTGCACCTCACGAAACTCCGCCTTCAGCACCGGCGCCGGAACCAGCTGTGCAATCCGTTCGCCGCGCTTGATCTCGAACGGCTCGCTGCCGAGATTGGCGAGGATCACCTTCACTTCGCCGCGATAGTCGCTGTCGATCGTGCCGGGCGTGTTGAGGCAAGTGATGCCATGCTTCAGCGCCAGCCCTGACCGCGGCCGCACCTGAACCTCATAACCCTCGGGAATAGCGATCGCGAACCCGGTCGCGACTGCATGCCGCTGCCCCGGAACAAGCACCAGCTCCTCCGCAGCAACCACGTCCATGCCGGCAGCGCCGTCGGTCGCATAGACCGGCGCCGGCAGCCCGTGGCCGTGCGGAAGACGCTGTAGCGCGATCTCGATCATTTCTTCTTCGCCGGAGCTTTCCTCCGCGCGCCCTTCTTCTTGACCGGACCCTTGGCCGCTTTCTCGTCGATCAGGCGAATGCCTTCCTCAAGCGTGACCGCCTTCGGGTCGGCGCTCTTCGGCAGAGTGGCATGCGTCGTGCCGTCGCTGACGTAGGGACCGTATTTGCCCTCCAGCACCTTGATCTCGCTTCCGCTCCCCGGATGCGCGCCAAGCACCGCAATCGGCTCACGCGTTGCACCGCGCTTGCGGTCGGCGCCCGACGCCGCATCGGCAAGCTTGGCCACCGCCGCGTTCATGCCGGTCTCGAAGACTTCGGCAGTCGAGGACAGCCGCGCATATTTACCGTCGTGCACCAGATAGGGACCATAGCGCCCGATCGAGGCGCTGATCGTCTGGCCCGTCTCTGGATGCGCGCCAATCTCGCGCGGCAGCGACAGCAGCTGCTTCGCAATGGCGAGGGTCAGCGAGTCGGCTGGCACATCCTTTGGCAGCGACGCCCGCTTCGCTTCCTTGCCTTCACCTTGCTCCAGATAAGGGCCAAACCGCCCGCTCTTCAGCGAAATGCCCTCGCCAAGCTCCGTCGGCCCCTCGCTCGCGGCACCGTCTCCGCCCGCCTGCCCGAACTTCTGCGTATATTTGCACTCCGGATAATTGGAGCAGGCGACGAACGCCCCGAACTTGCCGCCACGCAGCGACAAGCGTCCGTTGCCGCACGCCGGGCATAGTCGGGGATCGGACCCGTCCTCGCGCTCCGGAAAGAGGAATGGCGACAGGAATTCGTCGAGCGCCGCAGTGACCTCGGAAGGCTGCCGCTCCATGACTTCGCCGGCCTTCGGCTGGAAATCCTTCCAGAAGGCCGACAGCAGGTCCTGCCAGCCCAGCCGCCCGCCTGACACATCGTCGAGCCCGTCTTCCAGCTCGGCCGTGTAATCGTAATTCACATAGCGTTCGAAGAAACGCTCCAGGAACGCCGTCACCAGGCGCCCGCTCTCCTCGGGAATGAAGCGGTTCTTCTCGACCCGCACATATTCGCGGTCCTTCAGCGTCTGCAGCGTCGCCGCATAGGTCGAGGGCCGCCCGATCCCGAGTTCCTCGAGCCGCTTCACCAGGCTCGCCTCGGAATAGCGCGGCGGCGGCTGGGTGAAATGCTGCGTCGCCTCGACGCCGGTCTTGGCCGGGGCATCCCCTTCACGCAGCAGCGGCATGCGCGCCACGTCCTCGTCATCCGCTTTTTCGTCGCGACCTTCCTCGTAGAGGGCGAGATAGCCGGGGAAGAGCACAACCTGGCCGGTAGCGCGCAGAATCGCCCGCCCCGCACCATCGCTCAGTTCGACCGTCGTCCGCTCCAGTCTCGCCGAAGCCATCTGGCTGGCAAGCGCACGATTGTAGATCAGCTCGTACAGCCGAGAATGATCTCCGCTTCCGCCCTTCGCTTGCGAGAAGTCGGTCGGGCGGATCGCTTCGTGCGCTTCCTGCGCATTCTTGGCCTTGCTCGTGTAGTGGCGCGGTTTGTCGGGAACGTAACCGGCATCATAGCGGCTTGCGATCGCCTTGCGCGCAGCGCTCACCGCCTCCGGGGCCATGTCGACGCCGTCGGTCCGCATGTAGGTGATCAGCCCGTCCTCATAGAGCGACTGCGCCACCCGCATGGTGTGACTCGCCGCAAAGCCGAGCTTGCGCGCCGCCTCCTGCTGAAGCGTGGAGGTCGTGAACGGCGGCGGCGGGTTGCGGCCGAACGGCTTCGTCTCGACGCTCTGGACGGTGAAGCGCCCCGCCTCGACTACCGCCTTGGCCGCGTCGGCATCGCCCTTGTTGCCGATCGTCAGCCGGTCGATCTTCTTGCCGTCGAGCTGGACCAGCCGCCCGGTGAACCCCTGCCCGCCCGCTTCGAAGCTGGCGCTGACCGCCCAATATTCCTGCGCCTTGAACAGCTCGATCTCGCGCTCGCGATCGACGATCAGCCGCAAGGCAACCGACTGCACGCGCCCCGCCGATTTCGCGCCCGGCAGCTTGCGCCACAGGATCGGCGACAGGGTGAACCCAACGAGATAATCGAGCGCCCGCCGCGCCCGATAGGCGTCGATCAGGTCGGTATCGAGCCCGCGCGGTGCCTTCATGGCGTCAGTCACGGCGGTCTTGGTGATGGCGTTGAACGTCACCCGCTGCACGTCCTTGGGCAGCGCCTTCTTGCCGCGCAGCACTTCCTGCACGTGCCAGCTGATCGCCTCGCCCTCGCGGTCGGGGTCAGTGGCGAGGATCAGCGTATCCGCCTTCTTCGCCTCGTCGGTGATCTCCTTGAGCTGCCTGGAGCGATCGGCGGAGACCGACCATTGCATCGCGAAGCCGTCGTCCGGATCGACCGACCCGTCCTTGGGCGGCAGGTCGCGCACATGGCCATAGCTCGCGAGCACCTTGTGCCCCGGCCCGAGATACTTTTCGATGGTTTTCGCCTTGGCAGGCGATTCGACGACGACGAGTTTCAAATTCTTCCCTCACGCATACGCGTATGGTGGTGCGGCTGGAATCGCCGCGTCAAGCGGCTCTCTCGAGCTAGGCGAAGATCTCTGCCAGCGATTCTTCCGGCTGCACGGTCAACCGATACGCCCCAACCGCCATCAGCCATCCCAATACGATCGTCACCGAGCTTGCGAAACTGCTGAAGATTTGGAGTGCCATCGGAAGATTGTCTTCTGCCACGAAGAACTGGGGCGCCATCGCCAATCCAAAGCCGGACAGGTACAGGACCAGGATGGCCGCCAGCACATGCCATACCGACCCTTTCATCCGCTCCCAGCTCTCGCCCATGCCTTCGCCAGCCGTCCGGTCCTCGGCAAGGATCGACGGAGCCGCGATGAACCACCGCGCGGCGAGATACAGGCCAGGTACGATCAACAGGAGTAATCCAAGGACTGTCGCCAGGTTGGTGACAATGTTCATTCCCCAAAAGCTGCCGAAGCGGCCCGTGAAACCCGCTGGCAGCAACCCAGCGCGGTCGAGGGCAAAGCGGGTGACGAAATACTGCGAGGTGAGGCTGGCCATCCCGCTGATGATCATCGAGCCTTGAATCGACAGTTGCACAGAGACGAGATCAATGGCTGTGAGACCCGCCACTGCGACCGCCGCAACTGCCATATTTCGGGTCGTTTCCACGATCATGGCGCCAAGCACTTGCCCGGCTTTCAACGATAATTGTTCCGTCATTCGCCCTCCCCCAATTCACTAGCTCGCAAGCTCACCTTGCCGCCCGCATGCCGGTCCAGTCTGCCGGCGAGATCCAGCTCCAGCAAGACCAACTGAACATCGCCGCTCGCAAGGCCCGACAGGCGCACGATCTCGTCAACGGGCACCGGCGAGGGGCCGAGTAGCTCTTCGACCACCTGTTCCGCGCGTTCGTCCGCAACTGCTGGCTCGCCCGGCTGATACCCATTGCTCGGCGCCATCACGCGTGGCCGAGCAGGTCCGACCGCCTCCAGCACGTCCGCCACATTCTGGATCAGCGTCGCTCCGTCGCGGATCAACTGGTTGCAGCCTTGCGCGCGCGGGTCGAGCGGCGAGCCAGGAACTGCCATCACCTCCCGCCCCGCCTCGGCCGCAAGCCGCGCCGTGATCAGCGAACCCGACCTCGGCGCAGCTTCGACAACGACGGTGCCCATGCTCAGTCCCGCAATGATCCGGTTGCGGTAAGGGAAATGCCGCGCCCGCGGCTCCGTGCCCGGCGGCATTTCCGCAAGCACCAGTCCGCGCTCGAACATCGCTTCCTGCCGCGCCTGGTTCTCCGGCGGGTAGAATATATCGATCCCGCCCGCGACGACGCCAATGGTCCCGCTCTCCAGTGCCCCGTCATGAGCAGCGGAATCCACCCCGCGAGCCAGCCCGGACACCACCGCAACACCCTCGCGCCCAAGGTCATGCGCCAACGTCCGCGCGAACCGGCAAGCCGCAGCGGACGCGTTGCGCGCTCCCACCAGCGCAACTGCAACCTTCTCGAGCAGCGCAACCTGCCCCTTGGCGACGATCAGCGGCGGTGCATCGTCCAGTTGCGCCAGCAGCGACGGATACAGCCCCTGCCCGAGCGCCAGATAGCGGCCGCCGAACGCCTCGACCTTCGCCACCTCCCGCTCCGCATCGCCTTTGGCGAACAGGCGCGGAGCCTGTCCGCCGCCCCGCCGCGCCAGTTCTGGCACGGCCTCCAGCGCTGCAGACGCGCTCCCGAAGCGCTGGATCAACTGGCGAAATGTGACCGGCCCAATGCCGGGCGAACGGACAAGCCGAATGCGGTCAATGAGGTCTGGAGTCACCCTTGTCCTTCCCAATTCTCGGTTCGGTTCCGGCCTTGAGCCGGGCAATGTTCGTCCGGTGTTTCCAGACGACCAGAAGTGCGAAACCGAGCAGCATTGGGAAGAAATATCGATAGCCGAGGACCACCGCCGTAATCGGCGCGCTGATGGCGGCGGCAATGCCTGCGACCGACGAGATTCGGATCGTAAGAAGCAGGACAATCCAGATCGCGGCATAAACGGCGGCTACGATCGGGAAGATCGGAATGAGAATGCCGAGAAAGGTGGCAACGCCCTTCCCGCCCCTGAATTTAAGCCAGACGGGGTAGAGATGGCCGACCAGCACTCCGGCCGCGGCGAACTGGTCGTAGCCGGGACAGCACAACCGCCCGATCAGCACAGCCGCCGCGCCCTTCAGCACATCGAGCAGCAAGGTCGCTGCAGCGAGCCCCTTGCTCCCGGTCCGAAGCACGTTGGTCGCGCCGATATTGCCGGACCCGATGCTCCGCAGATCGCCCTTCCCGGCAAGCCGCGTGAGGATCAGCCCGAACGGAATGGAGCCGAGCAAATAGCCGATCGCAAGGACTGGAAACGGCTCCGCTCTCATCGCGCGGTTGGTAGCAGATGAACGACGCCACGCAATGATCTACGTCGGATTGCGCGACGCTTCACCTTTCTGGCATGCGGTCGTCAACATCCTCCCCACGATTTCGTGGGGAGGGGGACCGCCGCAGGCGGTGGAGGGGTTCTTCGAGAGTGTCAGTCCACCAAGCTCGAACCTTGCGGAAGACGATGAGCCCCACCGAGGTCAGGCTCTGGCGCGTTCTGCGGCTTCGCCCGAACGGGCTAAAATTTCGTTGCCAGCATCCGTTCGGTAATGTCGTATTCGACTTCTTCTGCCCGGCCGCCGCTGTAGCGATTGAAGTTGATGGTCTGGCGCACGACTTCGAAGAGCGAGCTCAACGTGATCTGCGGCGGGACGCGTGGGCCTCCCGGCAAGGCATAAAGACCCTGCGCGTTCGCGCCGGGGACGTAAGGAACGACCTGGAAGCAGTCTTGTTACAAATCGTGTCTGAGTGCCTCCAAAGAACCCCTCCACCGCACGTCGTGCGGTCCCCCTCCCCGAGAAATCTCGGGGAGGATGTTCAGTCATGAACCCCGACGCGCCCCTTCTCTTCTTTGATTCCGGTGTCGGCGGACTCTCCGTGCTCGAACCCACCCGCGCGCTGCTCCCGAATGCGCCAATCGTCTATGTCGCGGACAGCGCCGGCTACCCCTATGGCAAGCGCAGCGAGGCCGAGATCGCGTCGCGCGTCCCGGCTTTGCTCGGACGCATGGTGGAGCGCTTCAAACCGCGCCTCGCGGTAATCGCCTGCAACACGGCGTCGACCATTGCGCTTGAGCACGTCCGCTCGGCACTCGATCTGCCGGTCGTCGGCACGGTTCCGGCAATCAAGCCCGCGGCCGATCTGTCGAAATCTCGCGTCATCGGCGTTCTCGGCACCGAGGCCACCGTCCGCCAGCCCTATGTCGATGACCTCGCCGCCCGCTTTGCCGCGGACTGCACGGTCGTCCGCCACGGCTCGCCCGAACTGGTCGACCTCGCCGAGGCCAAGCTGGCCGGCGGCCCGGTCACCGCCGAAGACGTCCGCGCCGCGGTCCAACCGCTGTTCGACCAGCCGGACGCTGACCGCATGGATGTGATGGTGCTCGCCTGCACCCACTTCCGGCTGCTCGATGAGGAGCTTCAAGCCGCTTTCCCCTCCGTAGCCCGCGTCGATGGCGGCGCCGGCATCGCCCGCCGCATCGCACAGCTGACCCGCGAGCAGCCCTGGCCATCCCAGCGCCGCGACGACATCGCTTTGTTCACAGGCACCCCACCCGGGCGTCCGCTTCTGAGCGCCCTGTCCCGCTTCGGTCTCGAACAGGTCGTCGCTCTCTGAGGCGAATTCATGTTCCAAGGTCTGGCAAAGGCAGCCTTTCGGCGGTAAAGGGCGCGCACGAGGACCGGGTGGACTACGACAGCATCTTCAGAGCGGCGATTGATCGGCTGCACGACGAGGGGCGCTACCGCGTCTTCATCGATATCCTGCGCACCAAGGGCAGCTACCCCAACGCGCGCTGCTTCGCCGGCCACAACGGGCCGAAGCCGATCACCGTCTGGTGCTCCAACGACTATCTCGGAATGGGCCAGCATCCGTCCGTGGTCGCGGCCATGGAAGAGGCCTTGCACGATGTCGGCGCAGGCTCCGGTGGCACCCGCAACATCGGCGGCAACACCCATTATCATATCGACCTAGAAGCCGAGCTCGCCGCGCTCCACGGCAAGCAGGCGGCGCTGCTGTTCACGTCCGGCTACGTCTCCAACGAGGCCGCGCTGTCGACGCTCGGTAAGCTCCTGCCCGGCTGCATCATCTTCTCGGACGAGCTCAACCACGCTTCGATGATCGCCGGCATCCGCACCTCCGGCTGCGAGAAGCGCGTGTTCCGCCACAACGACCTCGACCACCTCGAGGAACTGCTGGCCGCCGAAGACCCGGAAGCGCCCAAGCTGATCGCCTTCGAAAGCGTTTATTCGATGGACGGCGACATCGCCCCCATCGCAAACATCTGCGACCTCGCGGACCGCTACGGCGCCCTCACCTATCTCGACGAAGTCCATGCCGTCGGAATGTATGGCGAACACGGCGGCGGCATTTCAGAGCGCGACGGAGTCGCGGAACGCGTCACGATCATCGAAGGCACGCTCGGCAAGGCGTTCGGAGTGATGGGCGGCTATATCGCGGCCGACAAGACGATCGTCGATTGCATCCGCTCCTACGCGCCCGGCTTCATCTTCACGACGAGCCTGTCGCCCGTGCTCGTCGCCGGAGCGCTAGCCAGCGTCCGCCACCTCAAGCAATCCTCGGAAGAACGCGCCGCGCAACAAACCGCGGCTGCGATGCTCAAGGCGAAGTTCGACGATGCCGGCCTCCCGCTGATGCCCAGCGTCACGCATATCGTGCCCCTGCTCGTCGGCTGCCCGGCCAAGGCCAAGCGCATCAGCGACATCCTGCTCGCCGAATACGGCCTCTACGTTCAGCCGATCAACTTCCCCACGGTCCCCCGCGGCACCGAGCGCCTGCGCTTCACGCCCGGGCCGACCCACACCGCCGAGATGATGGACGAACTCACCGGTGCGCTGGTCGAGATCTGGGACCGCCTGGAGATGAAGAAGGCGGCCTAAGCGCGAATTCGGTCATCCCTCGAGACCACGGCGGAACCGCCGCAGCCCCAACCACACGAGCAGGACCACGACTGGGACGAGCGCGGCCTTGACGATCTCTTCGTGAGCGCGAAGCCCAAGTCCCGGAAGCGCATAGCCCACAAGCCCGAGCGTGTAGTAGCTGATGGCCACGATCGACAGGCCCTCGACCGTTTGCTGGAGGCGCAGCTGAAGCTCCGTCCGCCGGTTCATCGAGGCGAGCAGGTCGCGACTCTGGTGGGCGGTCGCGGTCTCGATCCGGGTCCGCAACAGGTCGCTGGTCCATGCCGCCCGACGTGACAGATCTTCGAGTCTGGAAGCGAACGACGCGCACGTTCGCGTCGCTGGCGCCAGGCGGCGTTCGGTGAAGCCGGTCAACGTCTGGTGGCCGGGCAGCTTCCCGACATCGAGGCTGCGAAGCCGGGCGGCGACGACGTCGGCATAGGCCAACGTCGCGCTCATCCGGTATCGTGTGGCTGCCATCAGCCGCGCCAACTCCGCGCTGAGGTAAGACAGTTCGGCGAGGGCGGCGGCATCATCCGCTCGCCCTGCCGCAATGTCGGCTGTGAGCGTTGCCAGGCGCTGCTCGACGTTCG
This sequence comes from Sphingomicrobium sp., assembly GCA_039915925.1. Lineage (GTDB taxonomy): Bacteria > Pseudomonadota > Alphaproteobacteria > Sphingomonadales > Sphingomonadaceae > Sphingomicrobium. The sequence continues at coordinate 7,128 of JBDSMG010000020.1, read as the reverse complement.
ACACCTCCGGGCTCAGCTTTTGCGCCATGGGCAGCCCGAGCAGGGCCATGTTGCGGTAATTGCCGAGTTCCTGCAGCCGTTGCACGGTGAGCGCCGCCTCAAGCCCGGACAGGCCGCGATCGATCAGCAACAGGCGCCCGAATCCATCGGCATGGAGACGAAAGTCCGAGCGAATTTCACCTCGTCCGGCCATCACCGTACACAGGACCAGGTCCTCCCCCGCGAAAGGCGAATGCGGGGAGTCTGGGTCTGGCGCTTCGGCCACATAGGCGATTCGCGTCGCCCTCAGCACCCGCCCCGGCAACGCATCCAACCAACCCGCCGGCACATCCGCGAAGGGCGTATCATCAAACCACGGCGCCTCCGCAGCCTCGCGGATGAAAGTGAACGAACAGAATTCGTTGTGACGCTCCCACCGGAACATCGTATCGCCGATCATCTCCCGGAAGTAGCGCGACTGTGGGTCGCAATAATTTGCGGCGCCAGCGCAGAGCAGGCCGAGATGCGCTTCGATCTCCTCCCAACGGCCATCCTCGTCCGGCAGGAGCAGGATCTGGGCCATGCGCACACCCGGCTTGAGCGGCGGCAGCTTGCGCAGATGCATTTCCGCGGAAAGCGCGGAGCGGAGTGGATGATATTGCCGTTCTTCGATCATTCTGCGTCGATGGCCCCCGTCTGGTCGGTTGAAGACAGTAGACGCACCATAGCGACACGAACGGGCACTCACGCTGTGAATATTTGGCCGGCGCGTTCGTCTGTTGCTGTGGCGTGGACGAATGTCCGTAACGCGTGGAAAGCGGACACTAAAATAATTGGCAAGTTAGCCGCGTTTCAGTGCGGATGAATTGCGGTCCGTCTCCGTGGGTCCTTGTCTGCACTCAGCACCAATCCACAAAGCGTTTGGCCACTTCCGCAGGGCGTCGCTTTCCCACCAGCATAGGCGTCCGCACACGGGACAAATCTCCATGTAGAACAATGCGCCAATGAGGCAGAACATCAGAAACTCAGGAAGGCCACCTCCGCCACTCCAGATGCGGACCATGACGAGCACCACCAAGACGCAATAGACCCAAAGGCGCATCTGCTGGACTGAGCGGGCAGACCTTAGCTTCATGGCCGCAGCGTAGCTGAAACTCTTATGCCCGCAATGGGTCGAAATCGGACATTCACCTTCGGCCTTCATGAAGCACTGTCCTACAGCCCTCGCAATATGCTTGAAGATCGAGTGACTCGCTTGTGAGTCACCTTGCACCCGAAGGTCACAAAGTTGACGAAGTTGACACACCCACCCTCCCACCCATTCCGATTGGCGATTGCCCTGCCCGCCAACTCCGAAAGCGCCCGGGATTCGCGCACGCGCACGCGTAGGGGCGCTGCATTCGCTGCTTTTCGCGGCCGGACTCGGGTGGCGCGATAGGGCTGCGGGCGCTAAAGGCGGCATCACATGAAAATCGCACTTGCCGCTGATCATGCCGGCTTCGGCTTGAAGGATGAGCTCGTCGCCTGGCTGCGCGAGCAGGGGCACGACGTGTCGGACCTCGGCACCAACGGGCCCGAGAGCGTCGACTATCCTTCCTTCGGAGCCCGCCTGGCCGAAGCGGTCGCAAGCGGCGCCGCCGAGCGCGGAGTAGCCGTATGCGGCTCCGGCATCGGCATTTCCATCGCGATCAACCGCAATCCGGCCTGCCGCTGCGCCCGCGTCGACGATGCGCTTTCGGCCAGCCTGTCGCGCCAGCACAACGACGCCAATGTCCTCGCGCTCGGCGCCCGGCTGATCGGGCCCGACATGGCCAAGGCGTGCGTCTCGGCCTTCCTCGACACGCCTTTCGAAGGCGGGCGCCACCAGCGCCGCGTCGACCAACTTTCCACCCTCCTGCAGGACAGCGACTGATGGCATCCGCCGCAAACCTCAACGACGTTCAGCCCGAAGGCTTCTTCACCCAGCGGCTCGCCGATGCGGACAGCGCAGTCGCGGACGCAATTCAAGCCGAGCTTGGCCGCGAACAGACACAGATCGAGCTCATCGCGTCGGAGAATATCGTCAGCCGCGCGGTGCTCGAAGCGCAGGGCTCGGTGTTCACCAACAAATATGCGGAAGGCTATCCCGGCCGCCGTTATTATCAGGGTTGCGCGCCGTCGGACGCCGTCGAGACGCTCGCCATCGAGCGCGCCAAGCAATTGTTCGGCTGCGGCTTCGCCAACGTCCAGCCGCACTCCGGCGCGCAGGCGAACGGCGCGGTGATGATGGCGCTGCTCAAGCCCAACGACACCATCCTCGGCATGAGCCTCGCCGCCGGCGGCCATTTGACCCACGGCGCTCCCCCGGCACAGTCCGGCAAATGGTTCAACGCGATCCAGTACGGCGTCCGCCCGGACGACCATCTGGTCGATTTCGACGAGGTCGAGCGCCTCACGCGCGAGCATAGCCCCAAGCTCATCATCGCGGGCGGCTCGGCCTATCCGCGCCATCTCGACTTCGCCCGCTTCCGTGCGATCGCGGATTCGGTCGGCGCTTATCTGATGGTCGACATGGCCCATTTCGCAGGTCTGGTCGCGGCCGGCGAGCACCCCTCGCCCTTCGGCCACGCCCACGTCGTCACCACCACCACCCACAAGACCCTGCGCGGCCCGCGCGGCGGCATGGTCCTGACCGACGACGAAGCCATCGCCAAGAAGATCAATTCGGCGGTCTTCCCGGGCCTCCAGGGCGGCCCGCTGATGCATGTCATCGCCGCCAAGGCGGTCGCCTTCGGCGAGGCGCTTCAGCCCGACTTCAAGACCTATGCCAAGGCGGTGATCGCCAACGCCAAGATGCTCGCCGGCCGGCTCAAGGAGCGCGGGGCAGACGTCGTCGCTGGCGGCACCGACACCCATCTCGCGCTGATCGACCTTCGCCCGCTCGGCCTGACCGGCCGCGACGCCGACGAGGCGCTTGAGCGCGCCGGAATCACCTGCAACAAGAATGGAGTTCCGTTCGATCCGCTGCCGCCGATGCAGACCAGCGGTATCCGCGTCGGCTCGCCCGCCGGAACCACGCGTGGCTTCGGCGAAGCGGAGTTCCGTGACATCGCCGACATGGTCGCCGACGTGCTCGACGGGCTCAAGGCCAACGGAGGCGACGGCAACGCCGAGGTCGAGCGCCAGGTCAACGAGCGTGTCCGGGCCCTCTGCGCTCGGTTCCCCATCTACGACGGCTTTTAGGTTGATGCGCTACCGCGCAATCGGCACCAGCCCGCACCCCCACCCGGCCACCCAGCGAGGCTACAGTGAATGGGTGGCCGGGTGGGGGTGCGGGCTGGTGCCGACTCGGAGCCAAAGCTGATGCGCTGCCCGTTTTGCGCGCAGCAGGACAGCCAGGTTAAGGACAGCCGCCCGAGCGAGGACGGCGCCGCAATCCGCCGCCGCCGCCAATGCGAGGCCTGCGGCGCCCGCTTCACGACCTTCGAGCGCGTACAACTGCGCGACCTCGTCGTCGTCAAGAAGAATGGCGAGCGCGAGAGCTTCGACCGCGAAAAGCTGTCTCGCTCGATCGCCGTCGCCTGCCGCAAGCGCGACGTCGCGCCGGAACGCATCGACCGAATGATCTCCAGCATCCAGCGCCAACTCGAAACCCGCGGCGACGAAGTGACCACGACCCAGATCGGCGAGGCGGTGATGGACGGCCTCAAGGCCATTGACCACGTCGCCTACATCCGCTTCGCCAGCGTGTACAAGGACTTCAGCGAACCGGGCGACTTCGCGGAGATTGCGGGGGCCGTCGGGGATGGGAGTTAGGGCAACTCTCCGAATCCGTTCGTCCTGAGTAGGGACTGAGCGAGGGTTCCATCAAGGTACTACTTTGATGGGCCCCGATGGCGAAGGCCCGTATCGAAGGACAGCAATGAGCTTCTGGACCTACCTCCTACGCTGTGCCGACGGCAGTTATTATGCGGGTCACACCGAAGATCTGGAAACTCGCCTCAGTGCTCATCAGTCCGGTGAGATCGAGTGCCATACGCAAACGCGAAGACCAGTTACGCTCGTATGGTCGCAAGCCTTTCCGACCCGCGAAGAGGCCATTGCCGCCGAACGGCAGATCAAGGGCTGGAACAGGGCCAAGAAGGAGGCACTGATTCGAGGCGATTGGGATGGGGTCCAAGCTTTGTCCCGCAAGCTGTTCCTTCGATACGCCGGTTCGACAAGCTCACCGGCTACTCAGGACGAACGGGACGGGGAAACTGACCCGCTCATCCCGAGTAGCGGACTGAGCGAAGTCGAAGGCCCGTCTCGAAGGACCGAAGGACCAATTATCGTCCTCGTCCGCCCCCAGCTCGGCCAGAACATCGGCAAGGCCGCGCGCGCCATGCTCAATTTCGGCCTGACCGAGATGCGGCTCGTCGCCCCCCGGGACGGCTGGCCCAACCCCGACGCGGGCCCCTCCGCCAGCGGAGCCGACCTAGTGCTCGAACAAGCGCAGGTCTTCGACACCGTCGCCGACGCCGTCGCCGATTGCTCCACAATCTACGCCTCCACCGTCCGCCGGCGCGACCTGGCCATCCCGGTGGTCACTCCGGAGCAGATGGCCGACAGCATCGCGGCGGACCCGGGCCGCACCGCCATCCTGTTCGGGCCTGAACGCTCCGGCCTGGAGACCGAAGATGTGGCGCTGTCGACCGCAATTGTCACTGTGCCGATCAACCCGGTGTTCGGCAGCCTCAACCTCGCCCAGGCGGTGATCCTGCTGGCCTATGAATGGTCGAAGACCATGACTCTTGCGCAGCCGCCAGCAAAGGACCTCGAACCAACAGCGCCTCACGGCGAGCTCGAAGGGCTTATCAAGCAGCTCGACGAGGAACTTGAAGCGAAAGGATATTTCTTCCCACCAGAACGGAGCGAGGCGACCCGCAACACGCTTCGGACGATCCTCACCAAGCCGCGCTGGGCATCGCCGGAGGTCAAGGCGATGCGTGGCATCATTCGCGCGCTGGTCCGGCCAGCCCGGAAGCGCTAGCCGTGGAGCTTGTCGAACGCCCGCATCTCATGCGCGATCGATGCCTCGATCAGATCGTCCCACATGCGCATCAGAGCAACGCGGTCGATGCCAGCCTTGTCCGCCTCGTCCCCAATGTGCTCAAGCACCTGCGCCTTGCGAGTTTCGTCCCGCACGGCCGTGCGCTGGGCTTTGATGCGCGCCGCTGCGTCCATGTAGCCGAAACGCCGGGCGATCAGCGCCACCAGCCGCGCGTCGACATCGTCGACCCCGGCCCGCACCTCGGCCATGGTCGTGCATTCGGCCGGTTCAGGAATATCGATCATCGGCGGCCTATGCCCCGCGCCCCAACCCTTGCCAAGCCCGTTACCCCAGTGCGCGGGGAGCCGCATCCAAACTGTTGCAACGCCGCCCACACAGGCGCATGATACTGTTTTTTAGGGGAAAATCGCCATGATCGCATTGCTGCTCCTCAGTGCCGCCCAACTCCAGAGTTTGAAGCTCCCGCCTATCAGCTCGCCGCCGCCAATGGAGCGCAGCGACCTTCCGGATCTGTTTGTGCGCTCGGTTCACAAGGTCGGCGATGTCGCGGCGGAGTTCGAGGTGGTGAATCAGGGCGGCGGTGCTGCCGGACGCTTCACGCTCATGTCCTGCGCTTATGCGGGCGACAAGCACTTCTGCTCTGCGAGCCAGAGTGTTGCGGGACTGGCCGCCGGAGCGTCTCGGTCGGTCCGTGTCGATTGCTTCTACAGCGCGGAGAGAATCGCCTCCGCAGGAGCGTCCGGGGGGCTGTTCGGAGGAATGCGCCTGCCGTCGGACTCCACTCCTCCGCAGTGCGATACCCCGGTTACCAACGACAATCCTGCAATCACCAAATATAGCGTGCACATCGATTCCCGGCTGCGCAGCCAGGCTGACGAATATTTCAAACAGACTGGCAAGGCCGCGCCGGCAGCTCTCGACCGCGAGTGTGCCGAGGACTTTGGCTGCGTCCGCGAGCTTAACGAGAAGAACAACGATCCACTCTTTGAAGCGCCCTTCCCGTGATGGCCCGCCTTGCCTTTCACCGCTCGCTCCGCTAGTGGCCCGCCTTCGCAATTGGCTCCGCACGTCCGGTGAAGCGGTGGCCCTGCCCTCCTGAGATCCTCAGGAGCCAGCAGCGCGGTTCCGGGCACACTAGCTCTTCCCGAAAAGTGGGAACCGGTTTTCGGACAAGAAGAGCTAGCCGCAAGAAGTCGAACGCAGTTGAAGGATCACCAATGTCAAAGCGCTCCAGCGCCAAGTATAAACTCGACCGCCGCATGGGCGAGAACGTCTTCGGACGGCCCAAGAGCCCGGTCAATCGCCGTGAATATGGTCCCGGCCAGCACGGCCAGCGCCGCAAGAGCAAGGTGTCCGATTACGGCATCCAGCTGCGCGCAAAGCAAAAGCTCAAGGGCTATTACGGCGACGTCACCGAAAAGCAGTTCAAGCAGACCTTCCAGCACGCCGAGCGGATGAAGGGCGACGCCAGCCAGAACCTCATCGGCCTGCTCGAGCGCCGGCTCGACATGATCGTGTATCGCGCCAAGTTCGCGCCGACGATCTGGTCCGCCCGCCAGATGGTCAGCCACGGCCACATCCGCGTCAACGGCATCAAGTGCAACATCGCCTCGCGCCGCTGCGACGTGAACGACGTCATCGAGCTTGGCCCCAAGGCCAGGGAAATGGCGCTGGTGATGGAAGCGCAGGGCCTCGCCGAGCGCGACATCCCCGATTATGTCGTTCCCGACGGCACCGCGAAGATCACTTTCACGCGGGTACCGAAGCTGGATGAGGTTCCTTATCCGGTGAAGATGGAGCCCAACCTCGTCGTCGAATTCTATTCGCGCTGATCAAGGTCCGCCTTTGACATGCACGAGAAGGCGATCCGCAAGGGTCGCCTTTTTCGTGTAGGAGACAGCGATGTTGACCCCGCTTCCAGAATGGGCCCCGCACGAGGCGCTGTGGATCGGCTTTCCGTCCGACCATGACCTGTGGGCCGATGACCTCGCCCCAGCGCAGGCCGAAGTAGCGGCGTTCGCCCGGGCGATCCATGCCGGGGGCAAGGGCGAGGCAGTGTGGCTGGTCGCGGCGGACGCGGCGGCGGCCAGCGTCGCGCGCAAGCTAGCGCCGTTCGC